>JANNGD010000224.1:0-149933 GCA_031380515.1 Ferruginibacter sp.
ATCTTCTAAATCATTTATAGAAGTAATGGTAAAATGCTCTAGTAAGCCTTTGGGTAAAAAATGGGCTAGTAATGTTGTATCCAATCGATTTAAATTTTAACCAAAGATAACTTTAGTCCCCATTAAATAAAACTGAGCCCAAAAAATGGATAATATTATCTAATTTTTTGAAAATACGCATACCCATATGCTATCAACTTGGGGCAAAAAAAATTACGTATTTCACGGTATATGAATCAAGTCTAAATAGAGGCATTTTTACAATCTTATAAAACCCTACGACAATGCGCTTCATTTACCTATTCATTTTAAGCATTTTTGCGCTTAGTATTGATGCACAAATACCAACTACTGGGAATGTGCTTTGGCTAAAAGCAGATGCTGCAGTATATACAGATGCTGCCGCAACAACCCCTGCTTCCACCGGACAAACTGTAGCACAATGGAACGACCAAAGCGGCAATGCTGCACATGCCATTTGCACACCAACCATATACAGACCAACCTTTGTAACCAATGTAATAAATGGAAAGCCTGTAGTACGTTTTACCAATAATTTTTTGCAAACACCCAATATTGATTTAAGCACAACTGATAAAACGGATATGTATGTAGTATATAAATCTGTTGCCCCCAATACAAACTGGGAAATAGTAGCAGAGCATGGGGCAGATTACAACAGCATTATTGGATTTAATTTATTGGAAAATACACAAAGCCAAGCATACAATGGAATGTTTGCTGGAATGAGTGGAGGCGGATACAATCACAAAGATTATCCATTTAAAGCCAATGAATTTAAAATGGTGAATACCAGTTTTGATAAAGCCGCAGCTGCAAGTGCAAAGGTAAACCTGCGCATCAATTCAAAAGATATAACATTGTATGACCAACCGAGTGCAGCTAGCTCTGGAACTTTTGCCAACAATCCTTTGTACATTGGTAACAGAGGGTCAAATTTAGCATATCCACTAAGTGGCGATATCGCTGAAATTATTTTATACAATCGCAAACTTACCCCTGCCGAAAAAACAACCATAGAAGCTTACTTAAATACAAAATACAATATTACTTGCAATGTAAATACGCCATTGCCAGGCAGCGGCAATTGTTTGCAAATGGGCAATTTTGGAGCTTTTGCGCAGGATGATGCCGATATAGATTTTGGTAACAATGATTTTACTGTAGAGTTTTGGACAATGAAAAGAGCTTTAACGAGCAGTGTGTACAATAGCCAATGTGTAAACAAATGGAATAGTGGCAATGTACCAGGATCTAACGAATGGGCTATAGCTACCTCATCGGATGGGTTTAACAATATACCCAGTTTTAATATAGAAAGTGGTACTACCATTTATAAAGCCGATGCTACAACAAGTTTACCAATCAACAAATGGTATCATATTGCTGGGGTAAGAGAAGGCAATAATTTAAAAATTTATGTGAATGGCATATTAGAAGGCACAACTGCTATCCCACCAGGTACGAGTATAAACAATGTAGCGGCTCGTACTTTTATGTCCATGGGATACATAGCAGCTTCTCCTTACTACAGCAACAATTCTAATTTAGATGAATTGCGTATTTGGAATACAGCTCTTTCGCAAACTACCATCAGAAATTGGATGTGTAAAAAAGAAACCGCAGCTCATCCCAATCATGCATCGCTTACCAGATATTACAAATTTGACGAAACCAGCGAAACGATTTTTGGTAATCAAATAAATAATTGTGTAACCGAGGCCTATGGTAATGGTGGCTTAATAACAACCAGTGGTGCTCCCATTGGCGATAACAGTGCTTATGACTATACAGCAAATGTAGCTACCGCCAATATAAATATTGGTAGCCCAGCAGATAATTTTACAGCAACCATGAATGCAGGCACCAGCGCAGGTGTACAGGTATATGCGGTGAACGAATTACCCAACAATCAAAATTTCCCAGGCTTGGTTGGCAACAATAAATATGCCGGTGTATTTGTAATTAATGGTAATGGTACAGCAGCATACAATGCAACATACAATTATACTAACAACACAGCAGTTACGCCTGTAAATGAGCCTACTTTAAAATTATATAAACGTATTGATAATGCTGCTGCTTGGAGTGCGGCAGGTAATCAAACACTAAATGCTGGTACAAAAACAATAACCGCTACGGGGCAAAATACTGAATATATTTTAGCAAGTGCTATTACACCAGTACCACCAACTTGTGCTTTAAATTTAAGTGGTGTGGCAGGCGAGTCGGTACAAGTACCTTCCTCCACTGCAATGGACGTAACTACTGCATACACCTACGAAGCTTGGTTTAAAACTTCTTCTACTAATATTACCGATTACAGAGCAATTATAAACAGGGATTATAATGCTTACACTCCTCATATTTATATTGCTGCAGGCTACGACCCTAGCGGAGGAGCAGGTAAAATATTTGTAGATTGTTGGAGTGGCGGTGTAAGGAGAAGTTTTTATGGCACATCAGTAGTAAATGATAACCAGTGGCATCATGTAGCCACTACATACGATGGAGCAAATATGAGGTTGTATGTAGATGGAATTTTGGAAAATAGTATAGCTGCAACTGGCACAATTCCTATAGTCACTGCACCACTTGGCATTGGTTATAACTATCAACAAGGCAGATATCAATTTATTGGTAAAATAGATGAAGTAAGGATTTGGAATGTGGCAAGAAACCTTACACAAATTACTACAACAATGAATAACAGTTTGGCAGGCAACGAAACTGGATTAGCTGCTTATTACAATTTTAATAATGGCATATATAATGGTAGCGGCTTTGTAGTGCCAAATAATTGCACAAACACTGGAGCCATATTAGATGGCCTTACAACAGGTACTTCTTCAACAAACCCAATATTCGATTGCCCTAATACAAATTTGCCAGCTTTTATTGCACCAACATGTGCTGCAAAATTTAATGGTACAAACAGCCGGGTAGATGTGGGCAACTTAGGCACAATGCCCAATAAGGGCACCATTGAATTTTGGATGAACCAACCATCATTTAGCAATTGGCAAATGCCAGTTACTACAATTCCCATTAATACTAATATTACCGATGGAATATTTTTTCAAACTTATGCCTCGGGGAATTTAGATGTTACATTTGGGGGTATAACATCTATTAATGGATTTAATTCGAGCTATGCTAGCTACGGCAATTTATCCCCAAATACGAATTATCATATTGCAGTAACATGGGATATTGCAGCGGGATTTTTTAAAGGTTTTTTAAATGGCAAGTTAATATTTGTGCAGCCGCTTATTTATTATCCAACAACACTGCCAAGGCTTACTTTGGGCGCAGGTTTCAATGCTGGTAGGTACTACAATGGTACGCTCGATGAAGTAAGGTATTGGAATGTAGAAAGAACACAAGCGCAACTTATCAGCAAAGCATCCGATACTTTGATTGGCAATGAAGCTGGTTTGCAAGCCTATTATCGTTTTAATGATAATAGCATTAATGGTGCTGGACAAACAATTACAAATTATGCTACAGCAACGGGTGCTACTTTAAATGGTACAACAGTAAACTATGTAAAATTCCCTTGTACGGTTAATCCACCAACCTGTGGCATTACATTAAGTGGTGCAGCAAGCGAAGGGGTGCAAGTGCCACACAATGCAGCATTCAATAGTACTACTAATGTAACTTACGAGGCCTGGGTAAAACCAAGTACCAATGTAGCAGTTTACAGAAGAATAATTGGTAAAGGTGGAAATGGCACACAAGAAGCTCCAGGTATTTATGTACAACAAACAACAGGAAAGGTATCTGCTGGTATGCTAATAAATGGCGTACAACAAATTGTTACTTCATCTTTATCCATTAACGACAATGAATGGCATCATACTGCATTTACATACGATGGCACTACTTTAAAATTATATGTAGACGGTACTTTGGATGGAACATTAGCGATTTCTGGAACAATTACAACCAACGCAAGTCCTTTGGATATTGGTTATAATTCACCCTTAAATCTTTATCCTTTTATAGGAAAAATTGATGAACTAAGGGTTTGGAATACTAGCAGAACATTATCTCAAATTCAAACTGCCATGAATGGTTCGTTGCTTGGTAATGAAACTGGCTTGGTGGCTTACTACCATTTTAATGATAATAGCAGAAGTGGACAAAATAGGAATGTTACAAATTTTTGCACCGCAACAGGAACTGTATTAAATGGCTCAACCTACGGCACAGCTCTTACACCAACATTTGAATGTGCTCCGCCTCCATTTACCAACCCCGAATGCAATATGGTTTTAAATGGTACAACCGATTATGCACAAGTAGCCAATAATGCAGCAATATATCTAGCTCAATTTTCGGTAGGTGCTTATTTTAAAACGACCAATACTGGTGCTGTAAAATGTATATTACTGAAAGATGTAGATGGTACAAATAATAATTACAAACTTTCCCTTTCTACCACTAATAAAGCGCAAATAAGTTTTGTAAATACAGCATTCACTACTGTTTCAGCAATTGGTACAACAACCATTACAGATGGCAACTGGCATTATGCGGTAGGCACTTATGATGGGGCCAATCTAAAAATTTATGTAGATGGGGTTTTAGAAGCTACCACTGCAAACGCAACAACGCCCATTACAGGTGTCAATGCGTTAAACATTGGAGCTGATAATGGCGGCAGCAATAAATTTAATGGAAGTTTAGATGAATTGAGTGTATGGAATAGAGCTATATCTTCAGCAGAAATTACAAGCATTGTTGGGCAGCGTTTGCTAGGCAATGAAAGTGGATTGGTTGCCTATTACAATTTTGGCGGAATGCTTACTGATGGTGTAAATGGACCAACGTTTGTTACAAATTCCTGCACAAACACCGGCAGCGTATTAAAAGCACAGCTTGCTGGCACTACCACTACACCCAAATTTACATGTAGCGAAATACCCATAAACGATCCTCCATGTTCTATTTTATTGAATGGTTATGCCGATGCCGTTACAGCTGTTAATGGAACAAGTGATTTTACTTACCCAACCATTACCCAAAATTTCACGATGGAAATTGTGACCAAACCGTTATTAGAAAAACGTGGCTCGGGCACAAGTGGGTATCCAATATGGCCTCTGGGGCATTACATTGAAAATGGGCAAGCAGGGCAGTCATTTGTAATATATCCTTCTAATGGAAATAGTTTAGGAGCTGGCCATGCAGGCGTAGGCATTAGCTTGGGTACAAATGGCATAGGCGTGTATGAAGGCTCTACTGGTTATTTACAGGCCCCAGCCGTATATAATGGAGCAACACCAGATTGGTCGCATATAACAGTGGTAAGCGAAAATGGCAAGTTAAAATTATATGTAAATGGTGCACTAAAAAGCTCGGCTGCCGCAAGTGGATATATATTGCACCCAAGCATTGGATTAGCAGGTTATTCCTCTGCATTATCGTCCGCTTTTGCTGGTTATGTGAGCGAAGTAAGGGTTTGGAATATTGCACGTACAAGCGATCAAATTAGAAACAATATAAACGTAAACCTTACCGGCGCTGAAACCAATCTGGTAAGCTTGTATAAATTTGGAAGCAATACAACTAATGGTAATAACCAAATAATTACTGGCGCTGGAAGTTTGGCTAGTAGTATTGTTTATAAAACAGCAGGCTCAAATTACACACCATTGTTTACTTGTGCCAACACAACCAATGTGCCTAAAGATAGCTTGCCAGGCAGTGGAAAAATGCTAACTTTTACAGGCAGTGGTTTGTATAGTGCCCTCAGCGGTTCAGCATTTGCGGAGTTGGGCAATTGGGGAAATGCACCAACTCAAGGAAGTATTACTTGTTGGTTTAATGCAAATACGATAAAAAACAATGCTGTTCTTTTATCTACAACCCATTTTCGCAATCAAGCTGGAAAACACAAAACTTTCAATGTATTTATTAAAAACAACAAATTACTTTTAACCATTGGTACCGATACAACTGTTACCGGATACCAAGATACCGTAACGGTAATGAATGGGTTTAATACAGGTCGCTGGTATCACCTAACATTTAATTGGGATGCAGGTGCCAATAGCTACAATGTATTTATAAATGGTATTGCTGTTGCATCGGGTACTTCCTCTTTTTTACCAACAACATTTGAAAGTGTAAAAGCAGGATCTGGCATTGTAGCAGGCTATGCCTACGCTTGGGATGGTTTAATTGATGAAATAAGCGAATGGAATAAGATTTTATCGCTATCAGAAATAAGGCAACAAATGTGTAGCAAAATAAATCCTACACAGGCTAACTATGCCAATGTTTTGCACTATTATAGATTTGATAACACAACGAGTACCAACAATTTTATCAGCGATTATGCAGGAACAGCACATGGTATTTATTGTTTGCCTTTTTTATACGATTACAGGTTAACAGGAGCTGGTGGTGGCACATTCTTTCAAGACCAAATTCCCTCACATTATTATATCGATTTACCTACTTCCTCTGCTCTAATAGGCGATACGAGTAGATTTGACTACAACGGTGTAGGTTCGTTTGCAAAAGTTGCAGCGGGTATTACAAACAAAGATACTATTGAAGCTACTATACTTACTGGTAGCAATGCTCAAGGGTTGCATGTGTATGCTGTAAACGAAAAACCAAACACACAAAGCGGGCAATTGGTATTGGCAAATAACAACAGGTATGCTGGCGTGTTTGTAGTGGGCGATACAAACCAACTTAATTACAACCTGAAATACAGTTATGCAGCAAATCCACATTTTACTGGCGGCATGTATCATGATCAACTTTTATTGTACAAGCGCAAACACAATGCAGATGCCCCATGGGTTTTGGATATCACCGCCCCTATAGATTCTATTGCAAAAACATATTTCACAACTGGCAGAAACAGCGAGTACATGTTGGGCTATTCATTGGTACCAGTGCGACCACATTTAGGGCCCGATACAACGGTGTATATTATTTGCGATAACAATACATACAATTTATTACCATTGTACAACACGGGAAGTTTGGCTACATCGTGGAGTGCGGCTACGCCAACTGCTGCACCATTAGGCACCTATAGTTTGATAGCAACGAGTAGCTTTGGATTTAAAGATACTGCCCAAGCAACAGTAGCACAAGAATTAGCAGTATGGACAGGTGCTGTAAGCAGCGACTGGCACAATGCAGCGAATTGGAATGGCAATAAAATACCTGATTCCACCATTCATGTGATTATACCTTTGGGCACAGCAAACCCATGTATAATAAGTACAGCAAATGCATCTGCCGCAAGTGTGCAAGCAAAAACAAACAGCAATTTTGCTATCATTAATAACAGAATATTATTGATAGCGGCAAGTTGTGGGGCGCTGCCTTTGTGGCCTTAAAAAATTTAAAACTAACTCAATTTCAAGAATGAAAATAATGCTTAATAAAATAGTTGCTTAATTCCTTTCAAAAAATTGCAAAGAAAGTTTTCATAGAAAAAAGCCCTGCTGTACTTTTTCAGTAGGGCTTTTCTATTGCACAAATTCATTATTATTTTGCTAAAAGCATAAATCCATTATATTTATATTTCTAAACCAACCATATGAGCGTAAACCTTCAAATTATCAATCAAATATTTGAAATACATGGAAAAATAAAATCAATAGGAGAAGCTGATAATTTTGAAAGAAATTTCAACAGACTTTTTTCCATATTTACAGATGAAGGTTTCATTGTGCAAGATCCAACAAATGAAACGTATGCAGAATCTAGAACAGATTGTGAAGCAAGTATTGTTGGTAATGCTTCATCAAAAATGAAAATAACAAAAACACTAAAACCCGTCATTTATAAAAATGTAGATGGTAATTTGCAATTAATACAAAAAGCAGTAGTGCTGGTAGAGAAAATTTAAAATATCAAAATGAAATCCGTAAACGTTGGAATCGATTTGGGAACCACCAATTCCTTAATTGCAAAATATGAGCACAATAAAGTGCGTGTGTATAAAAACCCCATTGGACAAAAAGAAACATTGGCTTCGGTGGTGGCATATCGTACAGATAGAATACTTGTAGGCGATAAAGCTAGAGAATACCTTACCAAAGATGCTATAAATGTATTTGGTGGTTTTAAAAGAAAAATGGGCACCGATGAAAAGTATTATGTAGTTAACATTGATGAAAATGTAACACCTGTAGAACTCTCTGCACTTGTTTTAAAAGAACTTAAAAATTTTGAACAGTCTGCCGAGCCGCTAGAAGCTTGTGTAATAACCGTGCCAGCTTCTTTTGATAGCATGCAAAGCAATGCCACGCTAAAAGCTGGGCAGCAAGCGGGTTTTAAAGAAGTGTTTTTATTGCAAGAGCCCATTGCAGCAAGCCTTGCTTTTTTTAATGCTTCTGCTGAAGCAGCCATACAATCAGATGGGTATTGGCTGGTATATGATTTTGGTGGAGGCACATTTGATGTGGCGTTGGTAAAATCTAGCCAAGATGATTTAAAAGTAATAGACCACGAAGGCAATAATTTTTTAGGTGGAATGGATTTAGATTTTGCCATCATAGATAAAATTATTGTGCCCAAAATTATTGAACAAACAGGTATAGAAAATTTTGAAGAAGAGTTTAGGGTAAAATACGGCAAGTATGAAATGCTGTATTATCAAGTAATGTATTATGCAGAAGAAGCAAAAAAAGAATTGTCTAATACTGCTTCCACCGTAATTGATTTTGGTGCAATACTGAATGATAAAAATTATGATTTCTATTTTACCATTACCAAAGAACAAATTGATGCTTTATTTTTACCCATCATAAATGAAACCATAAAACTGGTTTATAAAATTATTGAAAACAATAAATTATCTGCTTCGGATATTCATCAAATAATTTTAGTAGGTGGGAGTACATTTTTACCGCAAGTACGCCAGCAACTAGCGGCGCAAACTGGCATACCCATAAACCATTCTATAGACCCTACAAACTCTATTGCTATTGGCGCAGCATATTATGCTGCTAATAAATATTATGAACCTGCTGTAATTGAGAAAATTGTTTCCGACGAAGAAATAGGAAAAGATTTGCTGGCATCTATAGATTTTAATCCTGTAAACATTGAGCTAGATATTTCTTATAACAGAAGTAGCAGAGATAAAGAAGAAGTTTTACTGATAGCATGTAGTGGGCAATATGAAAATAGTTTTTACAGAATTACTAGGGCGGATGGTGGCTTTGATACTGGGTTTATATCATTAAAAGCAAAGAAAACGGAGTTTCTTCCATTATTGCCTAGTACTACAAATCTATTTGCGCTAACCGTGTATGATGATAACAAAAACGCCATTAAATCGTTAAGCAAAGAGATTAGTATTGCACAAGGTATTTACAATATTGATGGACAACCTTTGCCCCATGATATTTCTATTGAAATTGATGATGTAGAAAATAAAACGACAAAACTAGAAGTAATTTTTGAACGAAATAGTCTTTTACCACAAAAGCGAACTTTGTACAGAGAGATTTCTAAAACAATTACAAAGGGTTCTAAAGACTCCATCATCATTAGCATTTTGGAGGGCGATAGAAATAGCAGGGCGTCATCAAATCTTACCATAGGTTGTATTGAAATTTCTGGAAAAGATTTACAGTCAGATTTAATAAGGGGATCTGATATTGAAATACAAATTCAGTTAAGCGATTCTCGGGTATTGAATACTACGGTGTATTTGGTAATGACACAGCAAGAATTTAAAAATGTATTTTCAGTTTCTGAAAAACAAATAAACATTGCAAGGTTAAAAGAGCAATTTTTGCAATTAGAAAGTGAATTGGTAGATACGATAAGGCAATTTCAATATAACGACGATAAAATTTGGGAAATAAAAGGCGATGAGTTGATGCAAGATTTGCTGAGCATAAAACCAACACTTTTCAAACTAAAAGAACAAGATAAATCGGATGAAAAATACATCATTGCAGAAAAAATGACCCGCATATCTCAAGAAGCAGATAAGCTTGGCGGCAATGAAAGAATAGCATTGCTGTTAGAAGAATATCTAAATTACAAAGAAACCGTATTGGAAACAATAAGCATGGCAGATTTTGTAAAAGATGACTTGCGAAAAGAATATCAAAAAATTGAACAATCAGAAGCATCTACTTTAAAATCGAAAAGTGTATCGGTAATAGAAAATAGGCTTAAACAGCTAGATGATTTATATTGGAGAGGATTGAGCAATACAACAAGTTTTTTAATATCAAGATTTATAGAATACAAAACATATGATGCCAAAGATTTTAAAGATTATGGTGCAGCAAAATCGATTATGAAAATAGCGGATGCTGTGTTAGAACAAGAAAAATATGTAGAATTTAGAAGACATATTTTTAGTTTATCAGGACTTTTAAGAAGGGCAGATTTTAACAATAATATTGACTTTAAAGGCACAGGCATTGGCTAGTAAACAATACATTTCCATTATTCGATTATTTCAACATTGTGATGTTTCTGTAGAAGGAGACATTAATGTAACTCGTATAAAAAAACAACTGAATGCAGAATTTGATTTTGCAAAAGATGGCTTTATAGAAATAGATGGCTATAGCTATAATAAAAACGATGTGTTTGAAGAAATTGAAAAACCAGATTTTACAGAAAGGTTATTTCACCATAAAAAAATATGGGAGAAAAAAGCTGTGCTCGCAATTTTAGAAGACAATGCTTTAAACTTATTTGATTTAAGAGATCAAATAAAAACATTTGCCAATGATACTTCTTTCGAAAAGCTTTTTTCTCCATATTTCGTTATTCCATTTAATTATGTGTCTAGAAAATATATTAACGAAAATCAATTTAGCGATTTGGGAGATTGGCTGTTGTTTGATGATTTTTTACAACCCGATGAAAGAGAAGAAGGCTTAAGAACCATAAGAATATTTGTGGAAGAAAAACTTCGTGTTTTAAGAAATGTAAATAAAGATACGTTTGTAAGCAAGCGGCCAGAGATAATAGAATGGCTTACCAGCGGAGGTGGTAATTTTTTAAGCAATTTACCACATGAATTATACACTGAAAAGTCTGACCTAGCACTTTATTTAATCAACCTTACAGTAGCCATACAAAAAACAGAAAGAAAAGATTGTCAAAGAATAAGTACCGTACTTACTTGCATTAGAGATTTACCAGAAGAACTCGAAAAACTAATAACAAATAACCATAAGGCTTACACACAGGGCAGTTCATCAACTGGTAATACCAACTATGGCTGGATCATTTGGGTAGTTATTATTGCTTTGAAGTTACTGGCTGGCGGTTGCTAAGCAAATGCGTCTGCCGCAAGTGTGCGAGCAAAAACAACCAATAATTTTTCTATCATAAACAATAGGATATTGCTGATAGCGGCAACCTGTGGAGCATTGCCTGTATGGCCATAAAAATTTATCAAAAAAGAGCCAACATAAAACAATTTTTATTCAAACAAACATGGCATTAGAGTGCATATTTACGAATGAAATAGTAAGAATAGAAGCACTTAGTAATTATAGTAAAATACATTTTACCAATAGAAAAACATTGGTAGTATCTAAAGTGCTTCATTGGTTTGAAGATTTGCTGCCCAAAGAAAATTTTGCAAGAATACACCGAAGCCATTTTATAAACATTGGACAGATAAGTCATTTTTGTTTTAAAGAAAATAAAATGATTACTTTAAAAGACAACTCAACCTTTGAAGTAGCCAGAAGAAAAAAAACGACTATTAAGAGGTTGCTAGAAAAAGGTTAGCTGCGTAAAAAACATTAAAGATGGTTTTCGTAGAGGTAATTGCCTGTTGATTTTTATCAACGGGCTTCTTTATTATAGTTAATTCATTGCCGTAAAAAACGGGTGTACGCTTTTACCAATTCATCTTGCGAAACGCCTTTTTTGTAAAGTTGTACCGCCTTGTAATTTGCCCTTTGCACGCTCCACCACGAATTAGAATCATATTTTCTAATAGATACAATCGTGGCTTTTGGAAAAATTTTATATGCCGAAAATTGTTTTGCTCTTGAAACCAAATCAAACTCTTCCATGAGTAAGAATTTTTCATCGAAACCGCTTATTTTACTAAACAGGTTTTTGGTTATAAACAATGTTTGATCGCCACCATAACACATAAACCAATCAAACCTTGTAAAAAAAGCATTCAGCTTTAACAGCCATTTGTTGCCTTCAAATGTAGTTCTGTACCGCCCTAGCTGATAGCCATTTTTTACAGCATCTACGATATCTGTATAAAATGTAGCGGGTGGTTTGGTATCTGCATGTACAAAATAAAGTATATCAAATTTTGCAGCCGCAGCACCGTTATTCATTTGTGCGGCCCTGCCTTTAATGGTTGACATTACAACATTTACACCCATTGAAGCTGCAATGGCAGTAGTATCATCCGTACTTGCAGCATCAGCTACTATTATCTCTACCACATTATTCCTACAGCAATTTTGTAGATATAAAATGAGCGCTCCAATATTCTTTTCTTCGTTGTAAGTTGGAATAATAATGCTGATCATACCATTTCTATTGTATCATATTTGTAAAATGAACCAGGTCTTTTTCCTCATCTATATCATGCAAAATCGGAAGTAATAAATGGGTAAGGTTTTGCGCTTTACAGGAATCTATAGTGGAACTTAAAACAGATGCCGTACTCCAATTAATATCCTCAAACAATTGTGGGTAAAGTTTTTTCATACCAAGCAAATAATACCCACCATCGGCAGCAGGCCCGATAACTACATCTGCATTGTCCAATGCTTCAAATGATTCATCCAATAAATTTAAATCAATACCTGGGCAATCTGTGCCAATGATAACAACGTTATCGTACCACAAGTCAAATACTTCTTCAAAAGCATGTTGCATGCGTTCACCTAAATTATTTCCATTTTGGGTTTTCTTAAAAAAAATATTTTCATATTTAAAAATAGCTTCGTCGATTGTATCAGAAAAATAAACAAATACATCAGCCATTATTTCTTTTACTGATAACAAAGTATGTGACAATAACTGCAAATAAATATCCAGTGCTTTTTCATCGCCAATGGTAGCAGCCAATCTGGTCTTTACTTTGCCTAGTACCGGGTTCTTTACAAAAATGATAACGGCATTATTCATCTTAACTTATTTTAAAGCAGTAATGGTTTCTTTTAAAAGTGCGGCCACTTTTATATCGGCTTGTCCAGCCACTTCAATTATTTCGGCAATATTTACTGGCTTCAAATTATCGGGATCACATTCATCTGTAATTACAGAAATAGCTGCACAAGCCATTTTACAGTGGTTTGCTGCAATCACTTCTGGTACGGTACTCATGCCTACCATATCGGCACCTATTACTTTTAAAAAACGATACTCTGCCCTTGTTTCGAGGTTTGGGCCATTTACTGCTGCATAAACGCCTTCTTTCAAATCTATTGATAAACCCGCCGCTTTTTCTTTAAGCAATTTATTTAAACCCGCATCGTATGGTGCACTCATATCTGGAAACCTATCGCCCAATTCGTTTAAATTCTGTCCAGTCAAAGGATTGCCACTTTGTAGGTTTATATGGTCATCTAACAACACCAAATCTCCTTTTTTAAAATGCAGGTTTATTCCACCGGCTGCATTGGTGAGCAACATTGTTTTTACGCCTAGCAATTTCATAACTCTTACAGGAAACACAATTTGCTCCATTGCATATCCTTCGTATTGGTGAAACCTGCCTTGCATAATCAATACAAATTTGTCGGCAATTTTTCCATAAATTAAATTCCCTTTGTGAAACTCAACCGTGCTTATAGGAAAATTTGGAATTTCATTGTAGGGCAATGTTTGCAAAATTTCTACGTGATCCAGTATTTTATGCAACCCCGTACCCAACACAACGCCTACCACTGGATTGTCAATTCCTTTATTTATTAAAAACTGTTTTGTTTCGTTTAATAACTTCATTATAGTTCTTTTTATTATTTAATTAACAACATCCCCCACCATCATAAAAATAAGTAGACTCAGAAATAAAAATATCTTCTCTCTTAAGTGCAGCAAGATTTCCTCCTGTTTTATCACAAACAGCCATAGGTTGATTTGGCATTAAAACATGTCCCTTTTCATCATCAAAAAAATCTTGGTCACCAAAATAAATGGCGGTTTTACCTGTAAACACACATGGTCCATCTGAGGGCATTGGGTCTTTAATAGCACACACTTCTACACTTTCAATAAAAATTAATTTTTCTGTAGCATAATTTTTAGGATCCAAAATTCTGTATGGTCTTTTTGCCCTTATTTCTATTGTTCCAAAACCTACATCGGTTATCATTTTTATATAATCTTTTAAAGGCAATGAGCCACTCAGGCATAGTGCCCGCAATCTTTCATCTTCTCTTAAAACTTCTGGCATATCTGTTTCGCAAGTTGGGTCGCTCATTACCAACCTTCCGCTGGGTTTTAATACCCTATACATTTCTTCCAATGCTTTTTTTAATTCTTCTTGCTTAAAAATATTGAACAAACAATTTTGGGCTGCTATATCAATACTATTATCTTCTACAGGTAAGTTTAGCGCATCGCCTTTTCTTAAATCAACAAAATTCTTATCAAACCAAGGATTTAATTTTTCTGCTTCGTCAAAATTTCTTTCACTAGCAGCCAACATTTCATCTACCACATCTACGCCTATTACGCCATGCTTTTGTCTACTAAAATAGGCAAATTGGAGCAGCTCCATTCCTCCGCCTACACCCACATACAAAATTTTGGGATTGTTTGCTAGATCTCTCGGATTAACTGTACTGCCACAACCATAGTTCATTTGTTGCATTATTACAGGCATGTTTAAACCTGGCAATTGCCATATGGGTGTAGTGGTGCAGCACAATCCAATCGATGGTTTTTCGGCTGCTTCTTTGTATACATTTCGTGTAGTTTCTAAATATTCTAATGACATTCTATAAAATTAATATTTTGATTAATTAAGCCAATGTACCTCCACAACTACTTCCTGCACCAGCGGTACAACCATAGCAATGTTGGTTTACTATAATATCCCTATTTTGCAAAGTTGTATTGTTGTAATTAGAAATGTGGTTGCTATTAGAATCCACTTTCATTTCTAACATCTGGTTAAAATCGCAATCATACAAAAAGCCATCCCAGCCTACAGAAATAGTGGAACGGCACATTACATTTGCTGCTGCCATTGGGTTGTATGCATCCAATAATTTCTCCATGTACTTTTCGTAATTACCACTCTGTAATAAATAATCTAAAAAGCGACTTATAGGTAAATTGGTTATTGCAAACAATTCGTGAAAATAGATACCGAAATCATTTTGTAATGCCGTTTTAAATTCCTTTTCCAGCGCTGTTTGAGACGGAGGAAGAAAAGATCCTGCAGGGTTATACACTAAATTCAGTTTTAGATTACTACCTTCTATTCCATAACCTACTTCATTTAGCATTTGCAACGCCTTAATAGAATCTTCAAAAACACCATCGCCTCTTTGCTTATCTGTACGGTCTTTACTGTAAAAAGGAAGCGAAGAAACTACTTCCATATTATGTAACTTAAAAAAAGCCGGCAGATCATAATATTTTTTATTGGCTCTAATAATGGTAAGGTTGCATCTTACAATAATATGCCTATCCAATTTTTTTATTTCTTCTACAAACCACCTAAAATTTGGATTCATTTCGGGAGCACCACCTGTTAAATCTACTGTTTGTAAATTTGTATTTGCTACCAATACTTCCAAACATTGTTGCATGGTTTTCTTTGTCATTATCTCCTTCCTATCTGGTCCGGCATCTACATGACAATGCTTGCAAACCTGGTTGCACATTTTGCCTACATTAATTTGAAATACAGAGATAGCAGTGGGCTTTAATGGATACAAATTACTTTCTATTAACTTTTGTTGAAAAGGAATTAAAGTAAAAAGTCCGGTGGCGCCATGTTCCAATACTTCTATTTGTTCGCTTGCAATAGCTAATTTATTATGCGCTGCTAGTAATGATTTCATGCTTACATGGATATTTCTTTTACTTTATTCATCATTTGTACCCCATGCACCAATGCCGCACCTCCTTTGATAGCAGCAGCTACATGCACGGCTTCCATTATTTGAGCTTCGTTATAACCTTTCTCGTACGCATCACTGCTATACGCATCTATACAATACGGGCATTGTACCGCATGCGCCACTGCAAGCGCTATCAAAGATTTTTCTTTGGCAGTTAATGTACCTTCTGCAAAAACTTCTCCATACCAATCAAAAAATTTATCTGCCATTGGTTTTTGAAACTCGCCTATTTTACCAAATTTTTTTAAATCTTCTTCGTTGTAATAATGGTTACTCATGTTTCATAATTTAATTTTTAAAGTTATCAAGATAAAGTGTCCAATCGTATTTTTTAAATTTTATTTTTGGATGAATATTTTCTGGTACTAGTTTCATTGATTGCAGCATAGAAATAATTTTTTTCTTCCCCCCAAAATCCCTGCGAAACCAGCTAAGTAAAATTGGGACTTCTACTTCATTTTTTTCTTTTTTAAACAATACCTCGCTGGTAAGAAAAACGGTAGTGGCGGCATCCAATTGATTATTTATAGTAGCGGACTTGTAAAAGGCAATGGGCGGGCAACTCTTTGCTCCACAATTTAAAGCAAAATGAATACGGTTATCCAATTGCGCTACCCTTAATTGTTTCTCTACTTTATTTGGAAATAATTTATTTAGATAACCCAAGCTCCATTTAATTTTACTTCTCCTCAAAATACCATGCTCAATTTTATCGAGGCTAAATATTTTACCAGCAACGTTGATGTTTTTTGCCTTAAAAAACTTATTTCGGCTTTTGTATTTTTCAGGATTTTGATGTAAAGATGTATTGGTATATGCATTGTACAAATTTATCCAAAAAGCCTTTTTGTCATCATCCGTTCTTAAATTATTTAATAAGCTATCATAATTTACTTCTTTTAATTTTGTAATATAGCTTGCAACTTGCTCATTGGTTTTTGCAGCATATACAAAATCCTGCGACAATTGTAAAAGTGCATTTTCTTGTAACATAGGCGCTAGCATTACAATCATCGGCTTTTGTATTGTATCAACGGTTTGTATTGTTTTTGTAGGTTCAATAGTTGTTTTTTGATCTTGAACAAATTTACTTAAAACTTCCATTGTCAAATCTGCCATATTGGTAATAGAAAGTATTTTTAAATTTTTATCTAAAATTATTGTGTAAGGGTAAGATGGCGGGGCAAAAGCATTGCTGAACAAATTATCTTCATCAACTATAATAGGAAAATCAAATGGCTTTCTGCTATTAACAAACGAAGAAAGCTTTACCTCTGTTTCAGACGAAATTAGAACAACATTTACATCATCTTTAAATTTTTGTTTGTACATCTTTAATTCTGGCAACGCTTTTATGCAAGGAATACACCATGTACCAAAAAAATCTATAATAGTAATATTGCCCTGTAGGTCTTTTAACGAAGCGGAAGCAGTGCTGTAATTAATGATTTTATTTGCATACATATTTTTTACAAGGTCATTGGGTTTATAAGATTGTTGCGCAAAACCTTGCTGGCATAAAAATATAAGTAAGCCGAATAGTGGTTTCATTGTTTATTATATATGTAGAATGTTTATTGGTTATACAAATTCAGATTATTACCAAAGTAAATAGAATCAATGTATATACGAAGAATAAAACATTATTGATTTTATCATAGATAGAAAAACTTTGGTGTAGTTGCTTTATTATCAGTAAACTAATGAAGAAATCGATTTCATTAG
The DNA here is from genome assembly GCA_031380515.1 of Ferruginibacter sp. Taxonomy (GTDB): domain Bacteria; phylum Bacteroidota; class Bacteroidia; order Chitinophagales; family Chitinophagaceae; genus Ferruginibacter. The sequence goes on from JANNGD010000224.1 coordinate 17,829, forward strand.
TGCCTGTTATAGTTCTAATTGAAATACTTAACAACTTAAATATAGTGTACTCAAATGAAATGTAAATCAAACCATAGCCATTTAAAGTCTGTTCTTTATTATCTTCGTGCTCTATTTTTATGAATTTGGTACATATTAAAAAAAACAAGCATTGGCATTATTAGCAGATAAGATTTCTTCCTTTAAAAGAATTGGCAATGAGGATGGCAAAGAGATGACGTTTATAGACCATCTAGAAGCATTACGCTGGCACTTGGTTCGTTCAGTAATAGTTTGGCTGGCAGCTGTTATTGGTATATTTATTAAAATAGATTGGGTTTTCGATCATATCATTTACGCTCCTGCCAAATCTGATTTTATCAGTTACAGAACCTTGTGCAATCTTAGCCACAAACTCCACCTTGGAGAAGCATTGTGTATGCCACCCATCAACATAGAACTACAAGGGAATACCATTAGTGGTCCATTTATGTCGGCCATTTCTATAGCTATTACTGGTGGTCTTATCATTGCATTCCCTTACTTATTTTGGGAATTATGGAAATTTATTAAACCAGCGCTTTCTCCAAAAGAAATAAAATACAGCAGAGGGAGTATTTTTTGGGTGTCGTTGTGCTTTTTTTTAGGAGGAGCTTTCGGCTATTTCTTATTGGCACCATTTACTTTTAATTTTTTAGGAAATTTTACACTAGGCACTACAAAAGCTTATTTGTACCGTCCTACTTTGGATGATTATATTGATACCCTCAATAATATAATTCTCGGTTGTGGTATAGCATTTGAGTTACCAATTTTCGCCTATGTATTGGGTAAAATAGGGTTGATAAGTGCCAATTTTTTAAGGAAATACAGAAAGTATGCATTTGTAGTAATACTTATTTTAGCAGCAATTATTACCCCTTCACCAGATTGGACGAGCCAAATGATTGTATCAATACCTTTGTTTTTATTATACGAAATAAGTGTATTAATTTGTGCCAAAATAGACAAGAAAAGAGAGAAGGAAGAAAAGGAATGGAGTTAAAGCAATGTGCAAATGTGAAAATGTGCAAATATGCAAATGTGAAAATGAGCTAATAAACGAGTTTAACGAAAATTATCAACCATATTTAAAATTAAATTTTCACAATGCAATTCGATTTAACTAAACCACTTGCTATTGGCTCCGACCATGCAGGCTTTGAATACAAAACAAAACTTGTAAACTATTTAAGAGATGAGAAAGGTGTAGCCTTAAGGGATTTTGGAACATACAGTGCAGATTCTGTAGACTATCCGGATTTTGCTCATCCAGTAGCCAATGCGGTAGAAAGCAAAGAATATAGCTTTGGTATTTTACTTTGTGGCAGTGCCAATGGTGTAGCTATTACAGCCAATAAACATGCAAATATTCGTGCTGCCATTTGCTGGGAAAATGAAATAGCCCAACTTGCACGCATGCACAACGATGCAAACATTTTATGCATACCTGCAAGATTTATAAGTATTGAACTTGCTAAAGAAATGGTAGATACTTTTATTGCTACAGCTTTTGAAGGTGGTAGGCACGCAACAAGGGTAAATAAAATGGCAATGGAAGAAGAAATTGAAAAACAAAAAGATTAAGAAATTACAAAGTAGCATTGATATTGGCGTCTTTCAATTCAAAAAACTGTTTTACCCCAGCTACACCATTTTCAAATAACATTCTCTTATTCTTGACACTTATTTTTTTTATTTTTGATTTGATGTTACCATAACTGATAAAGATAGTTCTCCCTTTTTCGTTTTCCAACCCAGGGTATTTCCTTTCCATGGTTTCCATCATAAGATTGCCGAATGCACTCATATAATCATTTACATTTTTGGGGTTGTATGGTGGTATTTCAATTGAGTTATTAAGGAAAGCATCTATTTGTGATTTGCGTTCTAATTTTATGCCGAGTGTTTGTTTATTAAACAGCAAATCATAACTCAATAGCGGGTTACCACCTGATGCAGAACTATCAAACATGCTTATTGGGTAATTACAAAGCAAGCCCCCATCTACATAATAATTTACATAGCTTGATGTGTCCTGTGGTTTAATGCTTCGCAACGAATCGTCTAAAGCTATTGGTGTAAAATAAATTGGAATTCCCCCACTTATTCTAACGGCCGTAGCAAGGGGAAAATCTGGTGTGTTTTTGTATGAAAAGACTTCGAGCCTTTGCTTGCTAATATTGGTACCGGTACAGTATAGATCTTTATACTTAGCATCTTTTAATTTCATTTCGTGTAGTTCCCGAAAAGTAAGGTTTTCATTTCCCGTTTTTTTATCCAACATATTTTTTATCCAATCTTCAAACTTATCTCCCTTATATACTCCAAACCTTCTTTTTACCCTTCTATATTTTCCCAGTAAACCGCCTTTGCCATCATTAAACTTTTGAAATGGAAGTGACATTAAAATGCTATCCATTTCTGCTGCCGTATAGCCAATGCTCAACATCAAGCCTGCAATTGCTCCTGCTGAAGTACCAGCAACATTTTCAATTTTTTCTATAATACCTTTTTCTTCTAATACTTTAAAAGCTCCCGCATAAGCTATTCCTCTAACTCCCCCGCCCTCGAGTGCTAAGTTTTTATAATTAGTAATAGGTTGTGCAATACTTACAACGGGAAATAACAATAATAGAAATATTTTCATATCTGTAAAAATACCAATCTATTTTTTAGATACTGTTTCCATAAAGTTAAATCACATCATTAGCGAGCAAAACTTGCCAGGCATCTGCCACATTACCTTCATTTAAATACCGAGCGGCTAGTTTGTGTGTTTCGGTTTCCATTTCTACAGGATCCAAATTAAAATATTGTACTATTTGCTTAAGCGGTTCGTTTTCAAAATTTGGATCTACAATAGGCATATCGTGTACGTTTGCGAGCTGGCCCAGGTGATTCCCCGATAAGATATTGCTTTTACGAATGGCTTCTGGCAGGGCGTCTATTCCAATGCCTAATTGTACATTTGGCTTGGCTACTTTAAATAGATTTGTTTCATCTACTTTACAATACCAATCGCCCCCTAGCCTTGCTACCAAGTTTAATTTTGTTTGATCTATTTTTTTATTTTCATCCAATATACTTTCATCTATGTGCATGCAAAGCACTTCACATATTACCAAGTTGCCGGCGCCGCCTTCTGTGCCCAATGGTTTTACTTCTATTACTTTACATTCTAGTTTTATCTTACTTTCTTTTACCATGGGTGGTTTGACAAGTGTTGCTTTTTCTTCAGTAAAGCCAGCCTTTGTAAATTCATTTTCGCCTTTGGCAAATTCACAACTGGCCAGCGATGTCTGCTGTACCATATCATAATCCACCATATTGATCACAACTTCGGCTACTTCCAATACATTTTGCAGGGTATGTTTGGTGGTATTGTCCCTTACCCGTCTTGCAGGAGAAAATATAACCACGGGAGGATTTGAAGAAAATAAATTGAAAAAACTAAAAGGAGAAAGGTTTACGTTTCCTTCCAGATCTATGGTAGACGCAAAGCATATAGGGCGTGGAGCTACGGCATGTTGGAGGTAGTTTTGTACGTCGGAGGCTGGAAGGTTTTTAAAGTTTAGTGTAAACATATGGTTGCGGGTTGCGGGTTTAAGGGTTACGGGTTTGTTTAGCGCTAAGCTTCTTTTCTGAAATCTTTGCTTTTAAGTAAATCATTAGACTACCAATTTGTTTTCCCAATGATATAGCTAGATCAATTTCTTTTACAACATCGTTTTGTTGTGTATAATTAATATTCACAGAAAAAAGTAAGCAGTTTCTTACTTCCCCACAAGAACCTTTCGCTATTCGTAAAAATCTATGAAAGTCAGCATTGTTATTATATTCAAAACCCTCTGCAATATTGTTTGATATTGAAAGCGCTGCTTTTTTAATTTGGGTTTTAAATTCAAAATCTTTTGCAATTTTTTGATTGCTATTACACAAATCATAAACCATTTTTGCAAGCGCTTGAGCCTTTTTCCAAATATCTAAATCTTCAAAACTTTTTATTGTAGCCATTTATAAAAAATTTTAATCTTATAAAACCCGAAACTCGCCACTTATCAACTCGTCACTATTATTTCTTCAATCCCAAAATACTCCAATCCGTTTCTTCTGCAACAATATTATTTGTCAATACGCCCAATCCATCAATTTCCATTTCTACCACATCATCATTTTGCAACCATTGTTCTTGGTAATTAGGGTCGTTTAATTTGCCCGTGCCATTTAGTTCTAAAAAGCAACCGGTTCCTACCGTTCCACTTCCTATCACATCACCTGCATACATATCTACGCCATAGCTTGCCCGTTCTATTATTTCTGCAAATGTCCAATCCATATCAGATACATTTCCTTCACTTACTTGTACCCCGTTTACTTTGCAAGTCATTTTCAAGTTCCAGCTTTTACCAGTATGGTTTTCTTTACAAGGCACTACAAGGTGTTCCAACTCATCTAATGTAACAAGCATAGGGCCTATTACTGTAGAAAAATCTTTTCCTTTTGCTGGGCCAAGATTTAATAGCATTTCCTCCATTTGCAAACGTCGTGCGCTCATATCATTCATTATCATCAACCCGCCAATATATTCATCGGCTTCTGCCGCTTTTATATTTTTGCCATGCTTGCATATTACAATGGCAGCTTCCAATTCAAAATCTAGTTTTTCAAAATGGTCGGGCATGCAATGTATACTTCCTGGGCCTTGTATGCTGTTGTGATTGGTAAAATAAAAGATAGGGTATTGGTCAAATTCCGGTATCATATCTACCTTCCTATTGCGCCTGGCGGACGCTACATGTTGCCTAAAAGCATACCCATCTCTGCAACTAGTTGGATGTGGCACAGGGGCCAAAATTACTTCCTCAGAAAAGTCTCTTTTACGTTTGCCGTCAAACCCTCCGTCTAAAATGCGCTGTTCTGCCGCTCTGGCAATGGGATATACATCTTCCCAATAAACAAGAAACATTGCCATGCTTATAGGCAAATCTGGGTGTAAAGTATCGGTATCATATAATTTGCCATCTACCAAAAGGGCAAGTTGTTCGTGTTCATCTTTTAAATAAGTGACTAATTTCATATTAATGTTTGATTATGACATAATTACCGATAAGAAATAATGGTATTAAAATTGTTTAGTTAACTTTATTAAGTTAAAAAACAAAATTAGGCTTAAGTGGTTCAAATAAAAAAATGTATTTGTACATTTGCTTATTATTATTTTATAGATGGAATTTAAAAAAATATATAATAAAGGTCAAGCGCAATTGTTTAGAAACAATTACTTGGAATATTTGACTAAGACACACCCGTTGGTAATTTGGGGCCTTTATTTGCCCATCCTCATTTTTCTACCTTACTATTCTAGCACAACAATTCATTTTTCTAATATTACTATTTTTCTAACTTTTATAGTTGGTGTATTCTTTTGGACACTTACAGAATACTTATTACATCGATTTGCTTTTCATTATCATCCAGAGACGGAGAAAGGAAAAAAAATAAATTATATTATGCATGGCAATCACCACGAATATCCAAGGGACAAAGAGCGACTATTCATGCCTGCAGTACCGAGTCTAATTTTAGCTTCTGCCTTTTTCTTTTTATTTTACCTAATTATGGGTAAATATGTTTTTAGTTTCTTTCCAGGATTTATGTTGGGCTATCTTATTTATGGCAGCATGCATTTTGCCATACACGCTTGGAACCCTCCATTTAAATGGATGAAAGGATTGTGGAGAAACCATCACCTACACCATTACAAGCATAGTGACCTAGGCTTTGGTGTAAGTAGTACTTTGTGGGATCATGTGTTTGGCACTATGTATGATTTGAAGAATGAGAAAGAGGATAAAGAAAAAGTAAAGGAATTGATGTATGAAAAGAAAGCGTCTTAAAATTACCATCTTTCCTCCTCCTCAAAATCGCTCTTATTCATTCTATTTTCTTCCCTCGATTTTATTTTTTCCAATTGCCGTTGTATAAACAATGCTGCAATTATTTTTCCTGCATCTTCTTTTTTTTTATCGGAAAGCAGTTTGTTTAATTTCGCCTCATTAATATCTGCCCTGTATAAAATATAAATGAGTTTATTAAAATCATTTACAATCAAATAATTTATTCGTTCTGTGAGGTAAGCTACTAAATTAGTTTCCGTAGCCTCCAAGCTAAAGCTATCATTTACGATATGTACGAGTTCGTTTTTCATCATTTAAAATTTTTCTAAAACACCCAATGCAAACAAGGCAAAATCATATTTAGCCGGGTCATTTTTATCAAGCAATTTCATTGTATTGGTTAGTGCTACAGCTGTTTGCCAATCTGTAGCTTTGCGGTCTATCAAATTAAAATGCCTAGCTACTCTTGCAACATGCAGATCCAAAGGTACAATCAATTGAGCAGGGGAAATGTTTTTCCATAGTCCAAAATCTACTCCTTTTTTATCGCTTCGCACCATCCAACGTAAGTACATACTTAGTCGTTTACAGGTAGCTTTTTTAGCAGGCGATGCAATATGTTTCATGGTACGCTTTGGTACATGTTCCAAAGAAAAAAAATATTGATAAAAACCATTTAAAGCATTTTCAATATTTATATCGTTCTTTTCCATAGAAAGGGTAAATGCCGTTTCCAACGAATTGTTTACTTTGTAATGATGCTGAAAAAAATCTACAAAATACAATACATCTGTTGGATTAAAAGTGCGATGCTTAAAGTGTAAAAGTTTCTTCAAATCATTAGCGGAATGGTTTACACAAAAATCGTGTGGTGCATTGTCCATTAAGCTCATCAATTCCCTACTTTTATTGATAATGGTTGTACGATTACCCCATGCAAATATGGCAGCAAAAAAACCGGCAATTTCAATATCCTGTTTTTTAGAGAACGCATGTGGTATGCAAATGGGATCAGCTTCAATGAAAAAAGGTTGATTGTATTCATCAACCTTTTTGTTTAGGAATAGTATTAGTTTTTTGTCAATCAATAAGAGAAAATTATTTAAAAACCCTTTAACTTTTTTTGAATATACGATTCACTTCTTTTGGTATGAACTAGACCTATTATGGTGATTTCAATGTTTTTTTCATCGAAATAGTAAAAAATTTTATAAGGAAATTTTGCTACTCCAATGCCCCTAATGTTTTTTGCAATTAAAGTATAAATCTGAGGATTACTTTTTAATTTTTCTACTGAACGTTCAAAGTTATTGATTAGCCTTAACCCAATCGTTGCCCCTTTTTTATTGTACCATTTTATTGCAACTTTTAGGTCTGTTAAAGCAGCTTTTGTAATTACAATTTCATATACCATACTCCTTTTTTATTTGAGCTCTAGCATCTTCCCACTTTATAACATCCTGTGGGTTATTCAAATGTTCTTGTAATCGCATTTCTGCAAATGCCTTCTCCTCGTCTGTTACTGGCAAGTCCTCCTCTTCAATACTGTCCCATAATGCCACTGCAATATCATACCTTTCGGCAACAGGTAGCTTCAGTAATTCTTCTTTGTTGTACGACATATTCTTAATTATTATTTATTAAAAATACAAAAGATTGGATATAAAATTAAAGTAGAATTTTTTTTAACAATATCCAAACCATGTCTTCACATAACAACTTATGCAATCGCCACGTTTAAATCTTCTACCAAGTCCTCTGCATCTTCAATACCTACACTAAGCCTTATCAATCCATCTGATAAGCCATTGGCAATTCTTTTTTCTCTTGGAATGCTAGCGTGGGTCATACTTGCAGGATGGTTTATCAATGATTCTACCCCACCCAAACTCTCTGCCAATGCAAACAATTTTGTGGCAGTCAGTACTTTTGTAGCGGCCTCTATGCTATCGTCTTTTAAAGTAAAACTTACCATACCGCCAAAATCCCTCATTTGCTTTTTTGCAATAGCATAACTAGGATGATCTTCAAAACCACACCAATATACTTTTCCTACTTTTGGATGATTGCGTAAAAAATGCGCCACAATCCTACCATTTTCGCAATGCTGTTTCATACGTACTGCCAAGGTTTTTATACCTCTTAAAACCAAAAAACAATCCATAGGGCCTGGTACAGCGCCACAACTTTTTTGTATAAAATACAATTGCTCACGTAAGTTATCGTCGTTCATCATCAATGCCCCTTGTATAACATCACTATGCCCGCCAAGGTATTTGGTTGCAGAGTGCATTACAATATCTGCTCCCAAGTCCAAAGGGTTTTGTAAGTAAGGAGATGCAAAAGTGTTGTCTACACAAAGCCAAGCCCCTGCTGCTTTTGAGATATGTGATACTGCCTCTATATCCGTAATATTCATCAACGGATTGGTAGGTGTTTCTATCCAAATCAATTTTGTTTTTGCTGTAACCGAAGCTTGTATATTTTCGGCATTGGTCGTATCTACATAAATAAATTTGATGCCGTATTTTTCAAATATTTTAGTAAACAATCTATAAGTACCGCCATACATATCATTTGCACAAATAACTTCATCGCCAGGGTTCAATAATTTTATTACTGCATCTGTAGCTGCTACTCCACTCCCAAAAGCCAGACCATGTTTTCCGTTTTCTATAATAGCCAAGGCATCTTCCAGTGCTTTACGGGTAGGATTTTGGCTCCGTGCATATTCATACCCTTTGTTTATACCCGGCGCCTCTTGCACGTAAGTGCTTGTCTGGTAGATAGGTGTCATTATTGCTCCTGTGCTAGGATCGGGTGTTGTTCCTGCATGTATAAATTTTGTAGCTGCTTTGTGCGAAGAATTGCTCATATAAATATTTCTTTTGTACGTTGCAAAATTAACTGAAAGAATCGTACAAGGGGGAGTATTTATATTATTTGTGCTAAACTCAAATACCTCCAATCCATATTTTCTGCCTCGTGCGCATGCTTTGGCTCCACTTTGTTTTGAAGTATACTAGGTCTTACTATCTTTTCTTGCACTAGTTTTTGTTTGGAAGCTTCAATTAACTCCTGCATTTTTATATCATTCATCCAGGTTTTTTGAGGTGGCTCGAAACCTGTTTTTATGGGATTCCATACTATTTGTGTAGGCAATTTTCCATGCATTGTTTTACGCAAAATATATTTTGTAAAACCATCCTTCATTTTAAAAGTAGCAGGAAGTGAGAAAATAAATTCTACCAAATCCTTATTCAAAAAAGGCAAACGTACCTCTGTACCATGAGCCATACTGTTCCTATCTGCATAGCGCAACAACTCTTCTAAACCATACTGCATGGTGTTGTAATATAAAATATCATTCAGCTTTGTAACTACCGGTTTGAATATTCCATTAGATTCCTCGCCCTTAATTAAGTGCAATAAACTTTGAGAGATTATGCTGCTATGCACAATCTTATTGTATTCCATTTTTTCTAACCTAGTGGCGGTATACGCAGGTAAAAACGTAGCCAGTACATTTTTAATACCCCAGTTTACACTTACATTATTGCGTTTAAATGCCCCTCTTTCTTTTCTTGAAAATCCAAATTTATTTTTATGATAAAGTTCCTGCAAATACCAATGGATATATTTTGTATAACCCCCCAAAATTTCATCTGCGCCTTGTCCATCTAATAAAACTTTTATATTATTTGCAGCAGCTAATTCATACACTTTATACTGCGCATAAATACTCGACGAAGCAAATGGTTCCTCCTGGTGGTAACACAGCTTTTCAAAATCATTTATCAAACCAGCAGAAGTGGGTGTAACAGCATAACTATCTAAATGAAACTGCTCACTCAATTCTTTTATAAATCTACTTTCATCTTTTTCGAATCCAGGAAAAACAGCAGAAAATGTTTTAAATACATTCCCCTTGTGCTGTTGATTTACAAAATATGCAATGGTGGAGCTATCTATACCTCCACTCAAACTAGCGCCAACTGGCACATCGCTGCGCAACCTTCTTTCGATGGATGAAGCAAACAACCATTCCATTTTTTCTATTGCTTCTGTTTCAGAAATCTTTATGGCATTTTCTTTATTTACATCACAGTATTTTGTAATTACAAATTGGTTATCCTTTAACGAAAACAACCCTGTATGTGCAGCGGGTATTGAATAGATATCTTTAAAAAAAGTGTTGGATTTTTTAGCAGTATTTTGCACTTGTCCTAATGCCAAAAAATTAATCATCCTTTTTTCGTCTATTGATTTATCTATACCAATAGCCCAAAGTGCTTTCATTTCACTAGCAAAGACAAATACATCTTTATCCATGAAATAATAAAAGGGTTTCTCTCCAAAAATATCCCTTGCACAAAATAGTGTTTGTGCTTGTTCATCCCAAATAGCGAAGGCAAACATACCATCGAAGTGTTTTACACATTCCTCTTTGTAAAAATCAAATGCTGCCAAAATAACTTCTGTATCGCTATTGGTTTTAAAATGATACCCTTCTTGCTGCAGTAAAATTTTTAACTCTTTGTAATTGTAAATTTCACCGTTGTAAATGATGGAATATCGCTCGGCAAAATGCATAGGTTGCGCCCCGGCATTTGAAAGGTCAATAATGGAGAGTCTTCTGTGTGCAAGGCCTACTGAGTTGCTTACATTTATAAATACGCCTTCAGCATCTGGCCCACGATGGGCAAGCGAATCTGTCATTCTTTTTAATGAATGTACATTTACAACCGATTTGTTGTTGGAGATTATACCTGCAATACCACACATGTTGTAAATATAATGACAATTGATTAATCAGATCTTACCTACAAATAATTAATAAAACTAAAAGCTATTTATCGAATTGTATTGGTAAAATTGCTTTTACATCATCCCATGCCATCGTCATATCTGCACCATTTGGAGTATCACTAAAAAACAAGGTAAAATTTTCTACTTTGGGGCTTTGTATGGTTACGGGTATATCCGTTTTAAAAACATCCTTTGTTTCGTCGATATGTAAACCCCAAGTATATAAATTACTGTTCAAAATAATGGTCCACTTATCTGCTTGTGGAATGCAGTATAAAACATAAGAACCTTTATCAATGGCCTTACCAGCTATTGTTACATTTTCAAATAAAGTTAATTCAGTGGCTTCATTTGCCCCTAGTCTCCATGGTTTCCCATACATACAAAGGCTTTCATTTGTACTGCCAAAAATTTGCCTTCCTTTTTTGTGTGGCCTACTGTAAATAACCCTTGCAATGAGTTTGTGTGTTGCATTTCCTTGCATATGTTCCATTGGATAATTTGTAGGACACCAACTCATATCCATTTCAGATTGGTCAGACTTTACATACACATTCATAATGCCAGCAGTATCTATCGCTGAATTTTTTGATTCTTTCTTATCACCAAGTTGTTTACAGGACATGATAAAACACACAAAAGTAAAAGCAACGATTTTATTTTTAAGCTTCATATTTCTTTACATTGATATTGGTAAAATAACTTCTACATCATCCCAGCCTGCGACCATTGAAAATCCTTTTGCCGTTTTTTCGAAATAAATAAAAAACGTTTCAGCAATCTCTGGCATTTTGTTTACTGGCAAATTTACCCTTAATATATCTTTACTGGCTTGGTATTTAAAAGCACCCCATGTGTTCAGGTCTTTGTTAATAATAATGGTCCATTTATCTACATTGGGTATTGCAAAAAGAGCATACTTTCCTTTCTTAACGAGGGTATTGTTTATTTTTACATCTCTAAAAAATTCAATTTCTGTATTCTCATTTGCTCCAAACCTCCATACTTCATTGTATGCAAGCATTTCCCCAAATATTACCCTGCCATTTTTTTGTGGCCTACTATACACAACCCTTGCTATTAGCGGCTCAGTAGCTTTGTCTTGTATTTTTAGCAATGGGTAACCCATTGGATAAGTACTCATATCCATTGGTGATTTATCCACTGGTGGAATAATAGGCGTAGGCTGGGCGAATGCCGTTGTTGAAAAAAATATAACTATAGATAATAATAAAAACAAAAATTTCATAAAAAGTTTTTTCAAAGATAAAAATCATTTTTTAAAAGTAACTTCAATTTATCGGCTGCAAATAATTTGATATCCGGAAAAAAAATCTGATACCAATAGTTTATCGCTTCTTTATTTTCTAAAAATATATTGAAGGCCGTATCTGTTTCTGTAATATATTTTGCTCTCCTTGCCAGCCCGCCAAAACTTTTTTGCATTCCTTCGTCTGTTCTGTAATGATACAACCAATCTTGCGATTGCATATAGGGAAACATATTTGAAAACTTTTCTGGAAAATGAGCTTGTTGCTTATCCAATAACTGATAAGTGCTTTGAGAAAATAATTTTAAATTTTCTGCTGTTATAAATTCGTTTTTGTCGTTTGCCAAAAAAAAATCATACACTACATCTGCAAAAGCTCCCGCATACAATCTATACTCTTTTTTAAAAAAATTTTTTATTTCTTGTGTAGCTGCATGTGTGTCTGTAAACGCATCAATAGCCCTATGCAATTGAATACCTACTTGAACAGATGCGGGATACTCAAATTGCTTTTTCCCTTTTACATAATCGCTGATCATATTACCTACGAGGACATCGGCATTGTTAAACGATAAATAAGCATGGGCAAGATAATTCACGACTTTTTCTTATTTATAAATTTTACCATCTCCTCTATTAGGCCTGCAATTAATGGCAAAGAAGGATCTGAATAAGTTGCAAAATTTTTGACCTTATCTTCAGGAGCTAGTTTTAAACAATGATTCATACCCTCCATTATTTTTAGCGTAGCAGATGGTTTGCAAGTTTTTAGCAAGTCTGCCTGTTTTGCCGTTACTTGAATATCGGTAGTGCCTTGCAAAATAAGTACTGGAATGGTAAGCTTTTTTATTTCTGTACATGGGTCATGCAACATCCACGATAGCATATAAGGCTGTACAGATGGGCGAAATATAGACAGTAGGCTTTTAGGCACCGAATCTAGTTTTTGCCTATTTCTCATTCTAGAAAATAAAGAATCTACTACTATGGCTTCTTTTGGTAATTGTTGTGCATATTGCCAGGTTATTATCTTATCTATACTTTCGCCAACCCCAGCAATAGAAATATAGCCATTTACTTTTTCTTTTTGTGCAGCTATCATGGCTACTAGGGAACCTTCGCTGTGTCCAGCTAAAAATATTTTAGTTATCCGTTTATCTTCTTTAATAAATTTTGTCCAAGCTGCAAGATCATCAGCATAATCGTCAAACCTAAGTTCAGCTTCACTTTTCATAGCTTTCATACTGGTGCCCACACCTCTTTTGTCTATAAGTAAAGTAGCAATATCTTTTTCAGCAAAAGCTTCGGCCATTAACCGATATGTATTTGCTTTTACTCCTAGCACACTGTTCCCATTTTTATCGGTAGGGCCTGAGCCAGCTTGTATGATGACCAACGGAAAATTTTTCGCTTTTTGGGGCAATACAAGCGTTCCTTTAAGCTCGCCAGTTGTAGTTGTAAGCGTCTTTTCTTCTGTAGCAATTTGGGCAATGGCAGAAATTTGCCAACACATTAAAATAGGGAAAAGTAAATAACGCATATCATTTTTTTAATAGCTATCTGCTATTAGGTGCAAGGAATATAAAATTGTAGAAAATTAAATATAAACTGTATAAAAATTCATTCTTCATTTAAAGAATTTACCTCTACAAATTTACCCATATTATCTGTAATGAAGTTGTGTAATAGTTAAAAGATCATATACAAAACAGCTTTTCTGTGAATTTGTGGCAAAAAAATTGCCACAGATTCACAGAAAAAAACAGAAATACCATTTTAATCTACCCCTTTAAAGATCCTACATTGTGTATTTCATACATAAAATTCTTTTGCACCCAATAACGGATAGTCATTATTTTTTTATAAAGATAAGCTGAGTATTTGGTGGTTACAAATGTTTAATTTCATGCAATCATTTATTGAAAATTAGGAAAAGTCATAAATTTTGATATGAGCGTTTTGTATTTCTTATATTTGCAGCTAAATATTACGGTAGGGCAACCTACTGTAACGGCAATATAAAAAATGCAATATGACATCTCAAAAAATTAATCTTCGTTTTATAGTAATAACTGGGCTTATACTTTTGGCTGCTGCTAGCCGTTTGTTGCCAATTCATAATTTTTCTCCGCTTGGAGCCATTGCATTATTTGGAGCAGCCCATTTTACAAAAAAGTGGCAAGCTATTGCTATTCCTTTGGTAGCTACTTGGTTGAGTGATTTGTTTATAAATAATGTAATTTATGCTAGGTTTTTTCCAACATTTACTTGGTTTTACCAAGGATTTTATTGGCAGTATGCTAGTTATGTGTTGATAGCCATTGCAGCTTTTTTTATTTTAAGAAAAGTAACTACCAAAAATGTTTTAATAGGTGCACTTGTATCTTCCGTTATATTTTTCTTGGTTTCTAATTTTGGTGTATGGATTGGAAGCACTGGCTACCCTCAAACTTTTAGCGGTTTAATGCTTTGTTATACTGCTGCTATTCCTTTTGCTCAAGGTACTTTATATGGTGATTTAATCTATTCTGTGGTATTATTTGGAGGGTTTGCTTTAGCTCAAAAACAAATACCGTCTTTGCAACTTGCAAATGGCTAATGGAAAAGGGAAATGTTGCAGATTGTTGGAACACGGATGGCACGGATTTGATGGATTTACACTGATTAATACATTCATTTCATTATTTTAATTAATCATTGCACATATCGGGCTTTTAATCTTTCAGCATTTCATTTATTGCTTTTTTCGGTTAGATGGAGTAAATCTACTCCATCTAAAAAGTTGAGAAAAGATATACTGCTGAAAAGCGGCGGGATAGTAGTGGAAATCCTTTTTGTTAGCTTTAAAGCGAACAAAAAGATTGAAACGAATAGCCCGAACCAATGCTCCCAAATGCACTAATTTTTACCACCCAAGCCCTCCTACTTTTTTAATCTTTATATTTGCAGCCACAAAAAAGTTATATGTTTAACAAAAGAACAAAGATAAAAGCGCTGCTAGCAGGCGATACAGCAAATTACGAAGCCACGGTTATGGGATGGGTTCGCACTTTTAGGAACAACCAGTTCATAGCGCTGAACGATGGTAGTACCAATAATAATTTACAAGTGGTGGCCGAGCTTGGTTTGCTATCCGATGAAACCATGAAACGTATTACCACAGGGGCATGTATAAAAGCTACTGGGCAAATAATAGAATCGCTTGGCAAGGGGCAAAAATTTGAATTGAAAGCAACTGTCATTGAAATATTGGGCGATAGTGATGCGGAGAAATTTCCATTGCAACCCAAAAAACACAGCCTGGAATTTTTGCGTGAGCAAGCACATTTGCGTATGCGTACCAATACTTTTGGTGCCATTTTTAGGGTGCGCCACAGCCTTGCATATGCCATTCATAAATTTTACAACGATCGTGGTTTTGTGTACATGCACACACCCATTATTACCGGCAGCGATGCCGAAGGAGCAGGTGAAATGTTTAAGGTAACCACTTTGCCATTGGATGGAACGGCTCCAAGAAATGAAGATGGCAGTATCAATTTTAAAGAAGATTTTTTTGGCAAAAGCACCAACCTTACCGTAAGTGGACAATTGGAAGGAGAATTGGCCGCCATGGCTTTTAGCGATATCTATACATTTGGGCCTACGTTTAGAGCAGAGAATAGCAATACAACCCGCCACTTGGCAGAGTTTTGGATGATAGAGCCCGAGGTAGCGTTCAATGATTTGGAAGACAACATGAACCTTGCAGAAGATTTTATCAAATACATTATCCGCTATGCGATGGAGCACAACGCAGATGATTTGGCATTTCTTGCACAAAGACTAGAAGAGGAAGAAAAACAAAAGCCAACAAACGAGCGCAGCGAAATGGGCTTGCTGGAAAAATTGAATTTTGTGGTGGACAATGATTTTGAAAGACTTACTTATACAGAAGCCATTGATATATTAAGAGAAAGCAACCACAATAAAAAGAAGAAATTTCAATATTTGATTGAGGGCTGGGGGATTGATTTGCAAAGTGAGCACGAAAGATATTTGGTAGAAAAGCATTTTAAAAAACCAGTAATACTTACCAACTATCCAAAAGAGATAAAAGCATTTTACATGCGCCAAAATGATGATGGCAAAACGGTAGCAGCCATGGATATATTGGTACCTGGCATAGGCGAAATGGTGGGTGGATCTCAAAGAGAAGAACGCCTAGATAGATTGGTACAACGTATGGATGAAATGCACATACCTACCGAAGAAATGAGTTTTTATTTGGATACTCGCAGGTTTGGTGCTTGTCCGCACGCAGGCTTTGGGCTTGGCTTTGAACGCTTGATACTTTTTGTAACAGGCATGACAAATATTAGGGATGTGATTCCTTTCCCTAGGTATCCGAAGAGTGCGGCGTTTTAGGGTTTTGAACCACAAAGGCACAAAGTGATACACAAAGAACACAAATAAAATAAAGCAAGAGTAAGTTTGAAAGACTTGCTCTTTTTTTTGTGGAAGAATTAAAATGGCGAGGGAGCAATTGAAGATTGCCATTTCTGCTGAATTTTCGCCATTAGCATCCCTCAATAATAAAGTACTATACGAAAACCAGTCTGCCAAAAGTAATGAGATAAATAGCCTTGCTCTTTTTAGAAATCTACGTATGTAAATTTTTTTGCAAATTTTCAATTTATTGACTTTTGTCAATTCTCTTATCAAAAATAAAATTTAACTTACAACATCATAAATATACAATGGTAAACCCCCGCCAAATAAAAGGAAATAGAATAAGTGCACACTTAAGCCACTGCACCTGTCCCTATACAAGTGTAGGGATACGCAGCACTATTTTTACTATTACTACATTACCTCCTCGAAAATAGATTTTTGGGTGCAATTTTTATACCCTTAAAATAAATAAAATGAAACAGATAAAATTGTTACTCTTCATTTTTGCTTGCATGAATATTTTAGCAGCCTGCAAAAAAGATAAAAATACTGCCGACCCTGTTGACCAACTTCCTCCTGTTACACAATCAGGTGCTAATACTTTTGGGTGTTTGGTAAATGGTGTAGTTTTTATAAATAAAGGAAATGATGGAAATAATTCCAATTACCGATTATTTGTAGATCCAACTTTTCAGAATGGTTCTTTTCAAATAAGAATTTACAGTCTTCAAAATTCTAAATACGAAAGGATGAATATTAATTCTAATGATATTCACAGTATAGGAATATTTAATGTTATGGGAAATAATGGCCCTTTATTTATTGACTATAGCAGCGAAAATGGAAATTGCAACTTTAATCAATCTGCAAATTGTTATCTTAAAGGAAGTTTGAACATAACTAGATATGATATTTCTAATGGTATTTTTTCTGGTACTTTTCAATTTGAGATGAAGGACCTAAATTTTAATTGTGATACAATAAGAATTACAGAGGGACGTTTCGACAAAAAAGTTTAACCATTACAAAAAATCAATATTTTGAAAAATAATCACACATTATGTATTTTGTTTATTTTTTAACAGGTTAGCACTTTTTCTTGTTTAAGAAAATTGAAATGGCGAGGATGTAAAACTAATTACTGGCTCAAAATAGTTCATACACGGGAAATAGGAAATAACAATTTAGTTCAGCAAGTTTAATATGTTTTAAGACTTTGTTTGCTAACTTAAATTTCTTACTTACTTTGTGTTAAATACTTCACAATGAACCCTTCAAAATACCTCGATTACATATTAAACCCAATGGAACTACTGCGTACTAAAAAAGTACTAAAAGTAAATCCAACAGCCGAGCCTACTCGTACCGAGCCAGAACAATCACTTATTTCTGTATTTGATTACAACAAAGAAATTGTAAAACAATATGAAGTAAAGCAGGTAGAAGAAACTTATCAATATTTAGATACTGAAACCATTACTTGGATAAATACAGATGGACTTAGAAAAGACAATGTAGAAAAAATATGCAGCCATTTTAATATTCACCCACTCATTGCGGAAGATATCTTGAGTATAGGGCAACGCCCCAAAACAGATGAAATGGATGGAATTATATTCTGCTTGCTCAACATGCTTTCGTTTGATGTAAAAAATGCTTCACTAGAAACGGAGCAAGTAAGTATTATTCTTGGAAAAAATTTCGTTATCTCATTTCAGGAAGATGCATTGAGAGACCCTTTTAACTCTTTGAGGGAAAAACTGAAAATAAGCGGTAGCAAGGTAAGGCAGAACGGGGCCGATTTTTTATTTTACTCGTTACTGGATTATATAGTAGATCATTATTTTTTGGTAATGGAAAAAATGGGAGAGAAAATTGAATTGTTAGAGGAAGATATTATTAAGCACTCAAACAGCCGTAGCCTAGTAAGAATAAATACGCTTCGCAAAGAAATGATTGTATTAAAAAGAAGTATTGCGCCAGTAAGGGAATTAATAGGCGGCATTTTACGAAGTGAAAGTGACCTTATTGATGACAGAACGGAGAAGTATTTTAAAGATGTGTACGATCATATCATACAAGCCTACGACCTTTCGGAGAACTACCGAGATATGATAATGACGCTTCAAGATTTATATTTGAGCAATGTAAACCTTCGTATGAATGAGGTAATGAAAGTGATGGCTGTAGTAACTTGCTTGCTTGCTCCCGCAACTGTTATTGGTGGCATTTTTGGGATGAATTTTGATATTATTCCACTATTACACAATAAGTGGGGCTTTTTTGTATCTGTTGGGCTTATGCTTTTTATACCATTGTTTATGATAAGATCTTTTAGAAAGAGGGGGTGGTTTTAGACAATGTGCAAATGTGAAAATAGGCAAATATGCAAATGTGAAAATAGGCAAATGTGAAAACGGGCAAATGTGAAAATGGAGGTTAAAATAGCAACAATCTAGGGTATGTTTTTTATTCGCTTTTATCTTCCAGATTTTCTCCTCCTGTGGAGGAGTTAGAGTGGTTTTAGACCCCATCAAAATTGAATTGAAAAGACAGCAATTAATCTAGGGCATGTATCTTATTCGCTTTATCTCCAAGGTTTTCTCCTCCTATGGAGGAGATAGAGTGGTTTTAGGCCCCATCAAAATTGAATTGAAAAGACAGCAATTAATCTCGGGTATGCTTTTTATTCGCTTTTATCTTCCAGATTTCCTCCTCCTGTGGAGGAGATAGAGGAGGCTTGAACTGCTTTTTTCTTAAACACCGGCACTGTACTACAAGGCTCACCATACATGATGCTTTTTGCCACAGGGCGTAGTTTTTTTGTAATGGCAATGTAGGCTACTTCACCAATGGGTAATTCACCACAGCCTTTTATTACTACTCTTGCATCAGTGTATAAAGCAATATCTAATTTATCTATATTACTAAGGAGTGTATTTTCTTTTGCATAAACTTCGGTACCAAAAATAATTTCTTTGGCAATGGGTTGTAATAAACTTGCCACTAGCATATATGCCCACATGGGTATTACCGCATCTGCACTGCAGGTGAGTGCTACAATTTTGTTTTCGTAAATAGAAGTATCCAAGTTTTTAAGCGCTTCCCTAAAATCTTTTTCCTTTAATATCAAGCCCATAAAAAGATGGTCTTTCATATCAAAAACGGCCACGGCTTCTTTTGGGTAAAAATCTTCTAAATTGAGCGTAATAATACCACTATCTGCTACTTTGTTTACGAATGTTTCATCCATAGTACAAAATTACATTTTTTTAAAATGGGATGTTTGTGGGATGTGGAAAATATATTTTAAGCATTTATACATTACTTTACTGTTGTAAACCAATGTATGTGCTTAAACAGCTATTCATTATTATAAATCATTCCATCAATTTATTCGAAATAGCTATTCTTATACCTGAACGAATATTTCCCGAAAGCCCTGTAGAAAAAATGGACAGCTATATTTAAAAAAAGTGAATTGCATTACAATTTTTAAAGCTTAGCTGTCCATTCGATATCATTAACATGCATATCTGCGAATCTTATTTCACAAACTGCCCAGTAAGTATTGCATTATCTTTTTGCAAGATGCGTATAAAATAAGAACCTTTTGGTAATAGTTGTACATTAATATTATCGGCTTGTAATATCCCTGATAAAACAGTAGCGCCAAGGTTATTTAGAATGAAATATTTATTACCAATAAGCCCTGCAGTTCCTTTCAATTTAATTTTATCTACTACAGGATTGGGTGAAATATTGATGGAAAAAAAATTGGTTTTATTTTCAATGGTTACAATCTGCGAATATTTTACCCTACCATCGTAGTCGGTTTGTGCAAGCCTGTAATAATTTTTGCCACTCGATATTCCTTCGTGTTTAAAAGAATAGGAATGTGCTGAGGTAGAATTTCCGTTTCCAATTACCTTACCAATAGCTGTAAAATCTCTTCCGTTGCTACTGTGTTCTACTAAGAAAAAATCGTTGTTTATTTCTTGTGCTGTTTCCCAATACAATTGATTACCGCTTTTTGTCTCTTCTCCTTTAAAAGCAGTAAATGTAACTGGCAACACGCCTTCTGTAATCGTTAAAACATTTGGTGAAGTTGGATTATCGTCACTTGTACCACCTGTACCATCTACCGCATTACCAATAGAATAAAAACTAACCGAACCATAACCCGTTGCCGGGGCTGTCCAAGGGATATTTATTACGCTGTTACCCAAAGTAGCTACATGCTCTACATAATTTCTTCCAGAAGCTATTTGCACATTGGCCGCATAAAATGGCAAAGAGGCAGTTACCCAATTATTCAAATTATTATTTGTACTGGTTTGTGCACAGGTGGTTTGAAAACCAAAAGATGGCGACCCGCTTGTTGGTATAATGCTTATCTGCAAAGTATAACTTGCACCAGGAATATAAAATGTTACTGGATTATTGGAAACATTAAGCAGCTCAACGGTCAACGCAGGAGTAAAACTACCTCCGCTATGACAAGCAGAGCAGGTAAACGGCTGATCGAAAGAAGCACCGGTAAGCCCCCAACCAAATGATGCTGCTGCACCAGCGCTTCTATAAGCATGATGATAAGGGGTAGGCTTTTTCTCCTTAAAACTAGATGCCAACAAAAAAATTCCAAATAAAAATATTGCAGCGAGTATATATTTTTTCATAACAAAGGATTGCTTAAAAATTAATCGAACAAATGAATTATTTAGTTGCCTTGTTTTCAAATAATGGCAAAAACAATACCAAATTAACGATAATTAAAAGTAGTTAGTTTGCCACTATCATCAACTTGGCGTAATTCAACATTATTTTCTTCTCGCCATTCAATTCAAAATTTATAGTGGCTATCGGATTATGTGCAGCTCCTTCCATTTTTGCAATTACACCAAAGCCAAATTTCTGATGTTCAATTTTTTGCCCTTCTGCTAAGTCAGCTGTATTGCTAGGTACAAAATTTGTAGATGCAGTGTGTTCTTTTGTTTGTGGCCTTGCCGGTGCAGCATAAGAAGGTTTGCTAGGTTCCTTTTTAGCAAACAAACCACCTTGGCTTCCACCCGTATTTTCAAATCCCCTACCCATGCGCTCAAATGCGCTACCACGGCTACCTGCGCTACTGGCATTGTTTCTAGCGGCTGCTCCTGCATAACTTTTGTCTAAATTATCTTCGGGCATTTCATCTATAAAACGGCTCGGTTCATTCTGTTGCAATTGCCCAAAACGGTAGCGAGCATTGCTGTAACTCAAATATAATTTTGTTTTAGCCCTTGTAATGGCTACATAAAATAACCTGCGTTCTTCTTCCAATTCTTCTCTACTATTTATGCTCATGGCATTGGGAAAAAGGGTTTCTTCCAATCCACCAACAAACACCACTGGAAATTCTAAACCCTTTGCAGCGTGTATGGTCATTAGTTTTACCACATCTTGGTTTTTATCGTCGCCTTGGTCGGCATCGGTGAGTAAAACGATTTGTTGTAAATATCCACCTAGACTTTTATCACCCACTTCGCCATCTTCCTCATTCATGGGTGTTTCGGTAAATTCTTTAATAGAGTTAAGCAATTCCTGTACGTTTTCATATCTTGCCAAGCCTTCGGTAGTCTTATCGTTAAACAAATCTTTTACCAATCCGCAATTTTTACCTACCAGAAAAGCAAGGTCGTATGCATTCTTTTTGGGCATTTCACTTTGAAACATTTTTATCATGGTTACAAAGTTGTCTATTGCTTCAAGTGTTCCACTTTTAAAACCATACATAGCAGCGTTGCACAAAATATCCCACATGCTCAGGTTATTTTCATTTGCAAACAAAACTGCCTTATCTATGGTAGTTTTGCCTATGCCACGAACTGGGTAATTGATAATCCTTTTTAGGGCTTCCTCATCCCTGGGGTTTACAACAATTCGTAAATAACTGAGCAAATCTTTTACTTCTTTTCGTTGGTAAAAACTTACGCCTCCGTAAATACGATAGGCAATGCCCATGCGCCTGAGGCTTTCCTCAAAACTCCTGCTCTGTGCATTGGTCCTATACAAAATGGCAAAATCCTGGTTAAAATAATGGTTGCGCAATTTGTTTTCTTGTATAGCATCTGCCACCATTTTTCCCTCGTCGTTATCCGTCATGGTACGCACGAGTTTTATTTTTTCGCCTTGGTCGTTGTTGGTAAATAAATTCTTTTCTATCTGCCCTTTGTTGTTGCCTATTATCTGGTTGGCTACACTCAATATGTTTTTTGTGCTCCTGTAATTTTGCTCCAGCTTCACCACTTTTACATCGTCGTAATCTTTTTCAAACTGCAAAATATTTTCTATCGTTGCTCCTCTAAAGCTGTAAATACTTTGTGCATCATCGCCCACTACACATACGTTTTCGTGCATAGCACCCAAGAGCTTTACAATTTCATACTGTGCCGTGTTGGTATCTTGGTACTCATCTATCAATAAGTATTTAAATTTTTGCTGGTACTTACTCAAACTCTTAGGCACATTTTTCAAGAGTATGTACATTTTAAACAACAAATCATCAAAATCCATGGCGCCATTTTTATAACAGCGCTTGGCATAGGCATCATAAATCTGCCCAATCATGGGGCGGTTTGCACGAGCATCTTCTTGCTGCAATGCATAATCGTTTGCATATTCTGCAGGGCCTACAAGTGCATTTTTTGCAGCTGATATTCTGTTATAAACCACATTCGCTTTATACTGTTTATCATCTAAGTCCATTTCTTTGATAACGGTTTTCACCACGCTCTTTGCATCGTCCGTATCGTAGATGGTAAAATTGCTGGGGTAACCTATATTGGGTGCTTCGCTGCGCAATATGCGTGCAAACACACTGTGAAAAGTACCAATGTATAAATTTCTTGCTTCGCTGTTTCCCAAAATACGCTCCACCCTTTCTTTCATTTCTTTGGCGGCCTTATTGGTAAATGTGAGGGCGAGTATATTAAAAGCATCTACCCCATGGTAACTCATCAAATGAGTAATTCTTGTAGTAAGTACTTTAGTTTTCCCACTACCAGCACCAGCAATAATCATGATGGGCCCGTCTTTGTGTAACACCGCTTCTCTTTGCGGCTCGTTCAATTCGTCTAAATAATTCGGCATTTTGCAAAGATAAATTTTAATGGTGGGATTAGGAAAAGAGTTACGGGTTTTAAAGTTTCGGGTTACGGGTTAGGTGCTATACATAGGTAACAATCTTAAACCTTCAATCCTTAAATCTTAAATTCTTTTTTGGGGCTTGGGGCGGAAAACCATTATTTAGCTTTTGTCCGCTGCCCGTCTTCAACTTGCCTACCGGCAGGCAGGTCTTTTGTTCGTTCTTCACAAAAGGATTTTCGCCTAAGCAGCGCAGCCATTCATCTTTTTCTTTTTCAATTTGGCGAAGCGGAGATCAACTTATCGAACAATATCTTTTGGTACAAAAAAATTATTACAATTAATTAACGGTTTCATATACGGCAAATTCGCCTTAGCATCAAAATATAAAATAAAATCTTCCATTATGTTCTCTGCGTTTGGGTCTTGAAAAGTTAAATACTTCCCATAAATAAATCTTTTATTTAAAAAATAGGAATCTATAATTCTGTTGTAAAGTGGAAAAGTATAACCAATAACAACAATATTTTTTGATTCTTCTATCACATTTTGTAAAACAGATAGTTTACCATCATTATTTTCTTTTTCCCAGGCAAATTTTATTAATTCAGCATCTTTTGCAATATAATCATCGTCAAAATAACTATCAATCATTCTTGTTTTTAATAACTGAAATGCATCTAAACTATAAATATCCTTTGCATCATTAAATACATCTGAATAAAAAAACCCATTCATATTTATAATAGAAATTTGGTCTTTTATATTCCATACAGGGTTTTTGAATCCTATCTCTTCCATCATTTCTATAAAAGTTGCATTAGGAAAGAAATAATTTTTTATACTTGAAATTAAATTCAGGTCATAGTTCCAAGTAATAAAATTTGTTTTGCAAAACATATTGTTTTCTCCCGCAACTGGTTGTAGTAAACCTGCAATCAAAGCATCATATCTTTTATCTACTTTAGATTGTTTAAAAAAGATATCTTCACCTTTTATTACATCGCCATTTTCATCTAAAAGAGCACCTGTAATTTTCACATGCTCCTAAATAAAATACAGATTTAAAAGTTTTTTATACTTTTTTATGAGCGCTATTTCATTTGTATGAAACAGTTTTTTAAAATATGTGTCAAAGGATTGGTGATTTTCGAAAGATTCTGCCAAACCAAATCCAATATTTTTTGCAATTAAAAAATTTTTCTTTGAAATTTTATCATCGTCCATTCGGGATAAATAGCCAAATAAATTTTCAACAAACTCTTTAAACCTTTTTGGAAAAGTATTTACAATTGGTATTGATTGATAGCTTGCGCCTGCACCAAGTATATATGTAAGAATAATTTTATTTTAATTTTTTCTTTTCATTAGTAGGTAAAAAATTCTCCCCCGTCACCACACTCTTGCCCGTTTTATCTTCCAACGCTTTTCTTGCATCTTTTGCAATAGCACCACCTTTTTTGCTAGCGGTTGCATTTTCTGACAAGCCTTTTGCTTCGTCTGTTTCGGCTATTTGTCGGGTTGATAATTCTGCCAGTGCAGTAAAAATTAATTCTGCTTCGCTCATGTGGTCTCGAAGGTTTTGAGATTTTAATCCTTTTAAATCTTTGTGCTTTTTCACCGTTAGTCCTGTCCATTCTTGATGAATAATGTTGGTGAGTAATGCAAATTCATCAGCTCGTTCCACACCGCTATCTTTCCAATAATCAGTAAGCTTATTCCGGGTTTCTTGCCCTGTCATTCTTTGCTGTATCCACTTGTCGCTTCGCCCAAGCTTTTGCCAGTTTTCTCTAGCCCTGTCTATACTTTGCGCTGGATCGGCCATTTCTTGCATGCGCTCATACCCTACTTTTGCCAGCCAAGTTTTAAATGGTTCAGCTTTTGGTGAGGGAATGGATTGAAGGAGACGAAGAATTTGTTCGGTATCGGCTGCATCAGTTTTATAAAACTTACCGTCAGCCGCCTGCATTTTCAGTTGACTACAATTTGTAGTCAACTGACTTCCCTCAGCCTTTAGTCTTGTTTTAAGTACACTCCAATATTTTCGAGCATTAGGACTTTGAGTCAATATCTCAATTACATCAGTAATGCAGAAATACCATTTCTCTTCTTCTTCATTCCATAACGACCGCACCTTTTTTTCTTCAAATATTTTTATACTGCCCATAAATATTATTTGAGTAAAGATAATAAAAAATACTAAATAGTTTAGCTTTTTTGCTAGTTAAATGGTTATAATATTGTACATATAAAATGATTTAACTTACACTAACAATCATCCATCATGCTCAAATCAATATCATATTCGATAGCACTTTCATTTTTGTTTGTTACAACCGCCTGCTCCTCACCCAAACAAAACAGCAAGCCTGTAGTAGTACAAACCAACACATTTCAAACAGCCAATTTGCCTGCACCGTATGCTACTGGTTCCAATACAAAAATAAGCAACGTAATAGGTTGGAAAGAAAACGAAAAACCCATTGCGCCTGCAGGTTTTACCGTAAGCTTATTTGCAAAAGAATTGGATAACCCTCGGTGGATATATGTAGCCAAAAATGGAGATATTTTTGTTTCGGAATCTGCATCATCTGTTGACAAAAAAATAAAACAAACAGGCGAAAAAGTAGTAAGAAAAAAAGGGGAAAGCAAGAACGGTAACAGTGCCAATAGGATTACACTTTTTAGAGATGCCGATAAAAATGGTAGTTACGAAAGCAGATTCAGCTTTGCTACCAATTTAAACCAACCCTTGGGTATGCTTATACTCAATAATCATTTTTATGTAGCCAATACAGATGGGGTAGAAATGTATCCAT
The DNA here is from genome assembly GCA_031380515.1 of Ferruginibacter sp. Classification (GTDB taxonomy): domain Bacteria; phylum Bacteroidota; class Bacteroidia; order Chitinophagales; family Chitinophagaceae; genus Ferruginibacter. The sequence continues at coordinate 44,201 of JANNGD010000224.1, forward strand.
ATATTATGGGCGATACAGCTTTAGCATTGGAAGGAAAAAGAATAACAGCACTTCCAGCAGGTGGTTACAACAACCATTGGACAAGAAATATAATAGCAAACGAAGCAGGTACAAAAATTTACATTAGTGTAGGCTCGGGTAGCAATAATGGCGAAAATGGTATGGAAAATGAAATACGCCGTGCCAATATTTTAGAAATAAATGCCGATGGTAGTGGCGAAAGGATTTATGCTGCTGGGCTAAGAAACCCGGTGGGTATGGACTTTGAGCCAATAACAAAAATACTATGGACGGCCGTAAACGAAAGAGATAATTTGGGAGATGAACTAGTGCCAGATTATATAACCAGTGTAAAAGACAGCGGTTTTTATGGATGGCCGTATGCATACTTTGGTAGCAACCCCGACCCACGCATGAATGACGACTCACATCCAGAACTCGTAAGTAAAACCTTGGTGCCAGATGTTTCTTTGGGTGCACACACTGCTTCTTTGGGTTTGGCTTTTTATAACAAAAATAGTTTTCCTGTAAAATACAGGGGCGGTGCTTTTGTGGGGCAACATGGTTCTTGGAATCGCTCCCAATTTGCTGGTTATAAGGTTGTATTTGTTCCATTTGCTAATGGCAAACCAGCAGGACTACCAGAAGACTTTCTTACGGGCTTTATAGTATCGCCCAATAAAAATGAAGTAAGAGGTAGGCCGGTAGCGATAGCGGTAATGAACGATGGATCTTTACTAGTAACAGACGATGGGGCAGATATGATTTGGAAAATAACTGCCCTATAAATTAAATAAACCACTTAATTTCGCCGCACAAACAAAAACAAACAACCATGCCCACAACAGGAAAAATAGAAACAAACAAAGGTACATTCAGTTTTGAACTGTATAATGAAGCAACACCCATTGCAGCAAATAATTTTAAAGCCTTGGTAGAAAAAGGATTTTACGATGGGTTAAGCTTTCACAGGGTAATACCAAACTTTATGGTACAAGCAGGCTGCCCCAATGGTACAGGTGCCGGCGGACCAGGTTACACCATCAATTGCGAAGTAGCCGCACCTAACCAATACCATGATAGAGGTGTAATGAGCATGGCGCACAGAGGAAGGAATACGGGCGGTTCTCAATTTTTTATTTGCCACAACAGGCAAGGCACACAGCATTTAGATGGTAACCATACTTGCTTTGGTAAAATAACTGAAGGTTTAGAATTTTTAGATAGCATAGAAGGCGGCGATAAAATGATTAAAGTAACAATAGATTCTGCTTAAAAAAATGTCAGCCCTACTAAAACCTAGTGGGGCTTTCCATTATAACCCTTACACTCCACATTTTTATTTTTTTATATGTCAATGATATTCCCAGATTTTTTTGAAAAGAATACCTTTTTTATAGATGAAAAAATTGGCTTCTTCAAATTTACCAATGCATACAAAGTATATGATGAAGTTGGTGAAATTGGATTGATTAAACAACGCCTTACTACCGGACAAAAAATGCTCCGTTTATTGCTAAAAAAAGCCATGCTGCCTTTCCATTTAGAAATTACAGACCTCAATGGAGATACACTTGTTTCGATAAAAAGAGGATGGACATTTTGGATGTCTAAAATTACACTCTTTGATAATACCGGCAATTTACTTGGCACCATTAGACAAAAATTTGCCATACTAAAACCTACATTTAAAATTGCAGATGAAACAGGTTTGGAAATAGCGAGCATTACAGGCGATTGGAAAGGTTGGAATTTTAAAATCATAGACAACAACAATCAAATAGGAACCATTAGCAAAAAATGGAATGGCATTTTAAAAGAGGCATTTACTACAGCAGATAAATATGTTGTAGATATTGTACCTGAATACGCAGAAGACAAAAAAAAGATGGCCATCGTTTCTTGTGCCATCACAATAGATATGGTTTTGAAAGAAAGCAAATAATAAAAATTAATATTTTTTAAAAGCGGCTACAGAAAATGTAGTCGCTTTTTTTATGCAGTAAATAGTAGTAAAGCGTATTAGAAATTGTAAGCAATAAGTTAATTTTTTTTTTACTATTTTATTCTCCATACCTAAAAAAATAAATTCGTAATTTTAGTATCGAAACTTTAGTAATGCAATATTGAAAAGACTGTTTACCATATCGTTGTTTTTAATATTTTTATCAAAGTATATTTGTGCTCAAAATATAACAGGCACTTGGGAAGGCGATCTTGGTGGAGATGAGTTTCTACAAATAAATATCATTCAAGTGGGCGATAAAATATGTGGCTACACATGGGACTATATTTATGAGAGAAAGAGGGACTATTGCAAAGCCTACTTTACTGGCTCATACGACAAAAAAAATGATGTATGGTTTTTAAGCGGATATTCTTTTATGGCAAACAGCGGTGGGCATGTATTGATGCAATTAAGATTGAGAGATGAGATTGAAGATGGCGATATCATTTTAAGGGGATTTTGTAGAACGAAACCAACCTTTTTTTCGGGAGGTGGAGATCCAAGTCCAGTAAAAGTAAAAAAAGTATCCAATCGCCCTTACATCATTACAGAGGCAATGAAAGAATGTGTAAAATCGATTCAACCACCTAAAAAGATAAAAAATCCGCCTGTTATTACGCCAAAAAAAATTACACCCCCTCAAAAAAATCCCATACAAAATAACAAAAAAGACAGTGTAGTTACTACACCCGTTATTGTAAAACCAAGTGATTCTATTACAAAAATTATAGCCCCACCAAAAAAAATCGGGTTGGATACCAATCGGATAAACAAAACCAATGAGCGGATAAATAAAGTAATAAGCCGCATAGTTGTAAACGATAGAAAGATTACATTAAATGTGTATGATAATGGAACAATTGATGGAGACAGTGTAAGCATTTTCTACAATGGCCGCATAATAATGAGCCACAAGCGCCTTTCTGATAAACCGCTTCTCATTGATTTAACATTGGATGAAAATACCAATACACACAGCATCGTATTATTTGCGGAGAACCTAGGAAGCATACCTCCCAATACTGCTTTGATCATTTTCACAACATCTAGTGGCAAGCGATATGAACTATTGTCAAGCGCCACACTTTCTCAAAACGCCGAATTGATTTTTGAATATAAGCCCAAATAAACTTGCGCAAAAAAAGCCATGAAAAAATTCATGGCTTTACAATTAAATGTTGGTATATTTTAGTTTACTACCAATACACCAGTTGCTATAAATTCTATTTCGGTTTTTGGCTCAGTTATTTTCTCAATTTCTTCTTTGCTTTTTTTAGCATCTTCTGCATAATGTTTAAGCATCTCAACAGAAGTAACTGTTTTTTTTGCTTCACCTTCTAGTACCACATCTTTTCCAGCTATATTCAATGGCATAAAAAATTTGTAATCCTTAAAACGAATCATAATACCATCACCGTCTGTTTGAGCTAGTTTCATCCAGCATCCTTTCTTTTCGCACACGCTAGTTACGGTTCCTTTTACTTTTCCTTTAAATGTTTCTGCCGTTACCAATTTTTCTTCAAGCAAGTTTACTTCTATGGCTCCCTTTTCCGTAATGGCTGCACCATATTTAACTCCTTTTGCTGCTTGCTTGCTATTAGGCTGTGCAAATACAGTTATACAAAATAGACTTACCAAGCACGTAAATAAAAATTTCATAATAATTTGTTTTAAAATTAGGGTACAAAAATACCTTAATAATTTATAATAATAATGATTGTACAGGTTTGTTTGCAAAATATCCAATCTCCATTAAAGAAGACAACATTTTATCTAAAATTGCTGCACTTTGCTGTTTCTTATTAGTAGATATCTTGCATTTTAAGTAATTAATGCCTATCCGTTTTTGGTTGCAAAAGAATTTTATGTATGAAATTCACAATTTATGATTTTTAAAGGGGTAGATTAAAATGATATTTCTGTTATTTTTTTGTGAATCTGTGGCAATATTTTTGCCTCAGATTCACAGAAAAGCTGTTTTGAATACGATCTTTTAACTATTAAACAAATAGAATACAGATAATATGGGTAAATTTATAGAGGTAAATTCTTTAAATGAAGAATGAATTTTTATACAGTTTATATTTAATTTTCTAAGATTTTATATTCCTTGCACCTAATAGCAGATAACTATTAAATAATTACTATGTATACTTAATTGGCAATTGCTTTTATCTTTTTATTCATAATTGTAAACCAAAGTGGCGGCACCAACGATAACAACATCGACCCTGGATAGCCGGTAGGCAATTGTGGTGCATCTTCATGGTGTTGGAGTATTTGGTATTTACGGCTTGCTAAATAATGGTGATCGCTGTGTCTGCTTAACTCAAACAACATCATTCTACCTATCGGATGGTTGCTATTCCAACTATGCTGGGGTAAAGCCCTCTCAAATTTATTATCTCCGGTAGATTTACGTTGCAATCCGTAATGCTCTATATAGTTTACGGTTTCTAATAACAATATCCCCATAAAAGCTGCCGCCAAAAAATACAACATTACCCATGGCCCAAAAGCAAAATAAATAATTACTACAAAAGCAATTTGTATCAATTGCATTTGTATCATTTCGTTGTAAATACTAATAACTGCTTTTCCTTTTTTCCTTGTTTCTGCCCCAGCAATATGCCAAGCAGATAAATAGCTGTAAACAATGGTTCTAAAATAAAACAAATATATCCATTCGTTGTAACGTGCGCTGCTAGGGTCATTTGGCGTAGCTACATTTTTATGATGGCCTTTGTTGTGCTCTATAAAAAAATGCATGTACAAACTACTCAATAATAAAATTTTTGCAAGTGTTTGTTCAAATTTATTATTCCTATGCCCAAGTTCATGTGCTACATTTATACCAAAAGTACCGCACAACATACCCATAGTGGCAACCCTTCCAACAATATCTACTGTACGCAAATCGGCTTCACCAAAAGAATACAAAAAGAAAAACAAGGTGGGCATTTGTAAAAAAACAACCAAGTACAGCAAATAATCATACGCCTTGTCTGCCTTGGCAAATTCTTCTTCGGCAGTGGTCATATTCTTGGTATTTGGGTTTAAAAACAGTTCCACAGAAGGAATAAAAACCCAAGAAAAAATCATGGGCAACCAACACCATAAACCAGTATTGGTAAAGCTTAAAATAGCAAGTGCATATAAAACCAGTGGATTTAAGTATTTTATGTATTTGAACATGTTCAAAATTAAGTATGTAATTTAGTACAAAATACAATGATGAAAAATTATGAACACACAATTTTTCAATTTAAACTGTTTCAATAGCATCATATTCAGCATTTTCCCTGATACCTTTTTTGTTAACCCTTAAATATGTAGCCTTAAAGTTTAGGTATACGCTTGCCATTACATTATTAAAATCATATAGCACTTATTGGTTATGTTTATATTTTCTATCTAAAATCTAAAAAATGGTAGCAGAATTACATTTTTAATATAAAAAAAATAAAGAATTGGTGCTAATATGGCCAACAAACTCATAATTTATCAAAAAATCTATTTTCTAAACAGTTTATATAAATTGTTTTTTACCTTATCTTTACCAGAAACGAAAACATTACTTGACTTATGTTTAATTTAATACTTTTTGGCCCTCCTGGCAGCGGAAAAGGAACGCAAAGTGAAAAAATCATTGAAAAATACGGGCTATTGCATTTAAGTACAGGCGATTTATTGCGCTCCCAAATTGCTCACCAAACACCATTAGGTTTAGAAGCAAAAAAACTAATGGACAAAGGCCAGTTGGTGCCAGATGAAGTAGTAGTAGGTATGATTAGTTCTGCTTTGGATGTAAATCCTGGCGCAAAGGGCTTTTTATTTGATGGCTTTCCACGCACCGCTGCGCAAGCAGAAGCGCTAGATAAATTATTGGATCTTAAAGGGGCCCCCATATCGGTAATGCTCGCTTTAGATGTAAGTGAGGAAGAACTGATTAAACGAATACTAAAAAGAGGAGAAACCAGTGGGCGGAGCGATGATAGCGACCATGATATAATTGCGGCTAGAGTTGCAGAGTATAAAAATAAAACCGAAGCTGTGGCAGATTATTATCGCCATTCCGATAAAGTAGTGATGATACCTGGCGAAGGTAGCATTGACGATATTTTTGAAAGGTTAAGCACCGAAATTGAAAGCAGACTTTAAGGTCTGCTTTTTTTAAAAGCATTATTTTATGAACATAGGAAAATTACAGTTTATCACCGTTGAAAGTTTAGAAAAATTGAATGCTTTAACAGAAAGCATTCAACCAAACTGGGGTGTAATGAGTGCCCAAGAAATGATAGAGCATGTAGAATATGTTTTTGCCATTTCAATAGAAAAAAATAAAACAAAATTGTATACCCCTACAGAACAACTTTCTGCCTATAAAGCTTTTTTACTGAGCGATAAACAATTTAGAGAAAACACCAAAGCGCCAATCGAAATGGTAGGTGAAACCCCAGAACCACTTCGCTACACATCTTTGGATGAGGCAAAAGAAAGGCTTGCAAATTCTATTAATGATTTTACTGCATTTTTTGAAGGCAATGAAGACAGACAGACTATGCATCCTGCATTTGGCATGCTAGATTATAATGAGTGGGTATTGATGCATTACAAGCATGTATTGCATCATTTAAAACAATTTGGGCTCGTTTAAAAATGGCATTAGTTGGATTTTCTTTCTCTATAATACTACCCAGCTAGCTAATAATTTCCTTTTAATGCATTGATATTTTTACGCAAAAATAGTTTCTTTTATATTTTACTTTGCCCAATAGTTTAAACAACAAATTTTCTATCATAAATTTGGCTATGCAAAAACTAGGAAATTATATTACCGGAAAATGGATAGAAGGTGACGGAGAAGGAGCCCCACTTTTTAATGCAGTGAGTGGAAAAATTATTACATATGCGAGTACGCAAGGATTGGATTTTGAAGCTGCTTTAAATTATGCAAGAGAAAAAGGGAATCCTGCTTTAAGAAATATGACTTTTCAAGAACGTGGCAGAATGCTTCGTGCGCTTGCATTGCACTTGCTCAAACACAAAGAAACTTTTTATGCCATTAGTTACCAAACAGGCGCTACAAGGGTTGACAGTTGGATAGACATTGAAGGAGGTATAGGAAATTTGTTTAGCAATGCAACCCTTCGCAGAAAATTGCCCGATGAAATATTTTGCTTAGATGGCGACCCTATCAATCTTGGTAAAGAAAATAGTTTTATGGGGCATCATATTTTAGTTCCTAAAGAAGGAGTGGCCGTTCACATCAATGCCTATAACTTTCCTGTATGGGGCATGCTCGAAAAAATAGCTTGCAATTTATTGGCAGGTATGCCTGCTGTAGTAAAGCCTGCCAGCGTTACCTCTTATCTTACCGAAGCAGTAGTGAGAGAAATAATTGCATCGGGTATTTTGCCAGAAGGAGCACTACAGCTCGTATGTGGCAGTGCAGGTAATATGCTCAATTTTGTTACAAGCCAAGATGTGGTTACGTTTACTGGCTCGGCTTATACTGGTGTAAAATTAAAAGCGCACCCTACTATTCTAGCAGAGAGTGTTCCCTTTAATATGGAAGCAGATTCGCTCAACTGTATTGTATTGGGTACAGATGTAGTACCAGGCATGCCAGAGTGGGATATTTTTATTAAAGAAATAAAGAAAGAAATGACGGTAAAAGCTGGGCAAAAATGTACCGGCATTCGTCGCATATTTGTGCCAGAAAATAAAATGGAAGATGTACAAAATGCATTGGTAAAAGCACTGGAAGGCACAGCCATTGGAAATCCATTAAATGAAAAAGTGAGAATGGGTGCGCTGGCTGGGCAGGAGCAAAGAAACGATGTAAGAAGCCAAGTGCAAAAACTGTTGGCCTCCTCACAAATAATATATGGCTCATTGGATAGTGTATCTGTTATAGACGCAGACGAACATGCAGGTGCTTTTATGAGCCCCATTTTATTGCAAAACAACAATCCTTTTGGCACAGAAGAAGCACACAATATAGAAGCATTTGGCCCGGTAAGCACCCTCATGCCATACAAGGATATCTACGATGCCATTGCGCTGAGTAAAAAAGGAAAAGGTAGTTTGTGCTCATCTATAGTAACTGCAGATGCAGCAATAGCAAAACAATACGTAATAGGTGCAGCCACACAGCATGGAAGAATATTGGTGCTCAATGCGGCTTGTGCTAAAGAGAGTACTGGTCATGGATCTCCCCTACCAAGCCTTGTACATGGTGGGCCAGGCCGTGCAGGCGGTGGCGAAGAAATGGGCGGCTTACGTGGTGTAAAACATTACATGCAACGCACCGCTATACAAGGTTCGCCAGATATGATTACTGCCATTACCAATGTGTACCAAGCACATGCTACGGGTATTATTGAAGACAAACATCCTTTTAAAAAATATTTTGATGAGCTAAAAATAGGCGACCAACTTATCAGTAAGAAAAGATTGATTACATCGGAAGATATAGATGCATTTGCAACATTGAGTGGCGATCATTTTTATGCGCATAAAACTGCCACCGATTTTACAGGCACCATGTTTACCGAACAAGTAGCACATGGCTATTTTATAATGAGTGCTGCTGCCGGTTTGTTTGTAGATAGCTTTGAAAAAAATCCGGTTTTACTCAATTATGGTATTGATGAAATGCGTTTTACAAAACCGGTATATGCCGGCAATTCCATTTATATTCGTTTTAGTTGCAAAGAAAAAATAGCGCAGGAATTGAAAGAAGTAAACCCCGATGTAGCTTTTGTACATGGGCAAGATATACCGAAAGGAATTGTAAAATGGCTGGTAGAAATCTTTGACGATGCAAATGAAGCGGTGGGTGTGGGAACTATTTTGACGATGGTGGAAGCCTCCCCAAACCTTCCGAAATAATCGGAACAGGCCTCCACAGGAGGGGCTTAAAGCGAAGATTATTGCGAAACAACGATGCGTAGATATTGAGAAGAAAATAGTGCATTATTAATAGTTTGCAATTTAGTACGCAAACTAAACTTCTAAACTCTCTAAACTCATATGTTGTATTGCAACAAAACTGTACCAATTACTAAACGATTAATAAATAATAAAGCCATGACAGATAAAATAGAAGAAGGAACCATAACTACCGAAACCCACGCAGGTGTAACAACCATAGAATTTTCGCATCCGCATAGCAATTCTATGCCGGCAAAGCAATTGGAAAAATTGGCGAATGAAATTCATTTTGCAGGCACGCACGAAGAAACAAAAGTGATTGTATTAAAAAGCGCTGGCGAAAAAGCATTTTGTGCAGGGGCATCTTTTGATGAACTGTTGCAAATAAACAATGCCGCAGATGGAGAGAAATTTTTTAGTGGTTTTGCTCATGTGATAAACAATATGCGTCGTTGCCCCAAATTTATCATTGCACGCATACAAGGCAAATGTGTAGGCGGTGGTGTAGGCATAGCCGCTGCGGCAGATTATGCAATAGCCGTAAATGCCGCAGATATAAAACTAAGCGAATTGGCCGTGGGCATTGGACCCTTTGTAGTAGGACCAGCAGTAGAAAGAAAAATAGGCGTAGCAGCATTTAGTGCATTGGCCATAGATGCTACCAAATGGCGTACCAGCGAATGGGCAAGAAAAAAAGGCTTGTTTGCCGAAGTGCATGAAAGTATTGAAAACATGGACGAATCTATCATGCATCTTGCCAATACACTCGCACACTCCAACCCCGAAGCCATGGCCGAACTTAAAAAAGTTTTTTGGAAAGGCACAGAACATTGGGATACGCTGTTGCATGAGCGTGCACTAATAAGTGGGAAATTAATTTTGAGTGAGTTTAGTAAGGCGGCTATTGGGAAGTTTAAAACTAAATAGCATAATTTAAAAAAAGGAGCTAATTCTTAATTTAGCTCCTTTTCTACATGCAATAATTTTCCGTCTGCATCTACCCCTTCCAAAACCACTTTAAATTTTTTACAAACATCGTCGTTGTAAAATGCTAACAGCGCTTTGCCATCTTTAATTGTTATAGAGGGGTTCCAATAGATTGTTGTGCGTACATCAGCAAATTCATTATTAGGATTTATTTTTGCATAATCAATTTCGCTAAACTCCCTATCTACTGCGTACCCAAGTTTTTTAATAAAGTCGAACCCTTTTTTACGCCAATCTCTCGTAGATTTTCCTTTTACTGTGTACAAACCTATTGCTCCCCTATCTGCTCCTATTGCAATGGCCGTATTACCTTTATATACTTTTACCAAACCAATATCTTCTGCAAATAGAGACTCTATAACATCTATGCTAACAGGAACTTCATTTAAGAAAAATTGCACACCTGTAGCTCCGTTTTCAGAAAAATAATCGGCACCTTGATAACGAGTAAAATTTACTTGCGTTCCAGTATCTGACCTTATTATACTTATACCTGGCACAATGCCCCTTAAGAACTGCAATATATCCCCCGTGTTTATCAATGTATTTACCGGTATTGTTTGATCGCTTTCATAAAATATATCAGTTGCATAAAGTGTATTCAGGGAATCTACAGAAGATTTTTTTTTACTTGTTAGGATTATATTATCCAGAGTTTTACCCTTTGCATTTTCGGCTTTTTGTTTATCCAAAATTATTTGATCATAATAATTTGATGAAGCCAAAGTATCGGTAGAAACTAGAGGTTTATTTGCCCTAAGAGCAGGTCTTGCTAATGTATCAAAAAAACTAGGATTAAAGAGTACAGAAACAATGGCCTCTTTATTATTAAGATTTGTACCTTGGTAAAAAATGGTAGCTTCTTTTTTAAAATCAATTTTATCAATTATAAAACCAGAACTATTGTTTGTATTTGCCTGCGAAATTATTTTCGTAGAATCCTCTCCATTTATTATCAAATTTATTTTTCCTGCTTTTAAAAAAGATCTTCCGTTGCTTTCCAGCACTTTGCCAGAAACAGTCAGCCCCGTTTCGAAAGGATAATCTAAAAGAGAAAACTTATTAGCAAGAATGTTCTCAAGTTTAAATCTTCTCCACCCGTTCGATAACATTATTAAATCTAAATTATCAAGTGTTTTTTGTTCTTTGTCTACAAAATATTGTGTAGGATTATGAATTCTTCCTTTTATGTCTGACGATAATAAAAAGGTAGAAAGTATGCTGTTATCTGAAAGAGTACTGCTATTCCCGTTGGTAATGGAAATAGCAGCACTCAAATTTTTAAACTCATTTACATCAACTTCCAAGGTATTCTTTGCTCTCTTTTCAAAATTTATATTATTGCCCTTGATCAAATCTTTACTCAGCTTATGATTTGCAACAAAAACCAATCTTTCTGCTAAGGGTTTGCCATCTTCAGTGAGGAGGCAAATTTGCATAATTCCAGCGGGTAAGTTTTTTTTATTTATTGCCAAAGCATCCAACCCTTCATCGATATTTATTTTACCAATATAGGCAATTTGATAATTTATTTGTGCAACCAATATTAAGTTATTGTAAGCCGCTTTATTATTTTCTGAACGGGAAACACTTACAAAAGTTTTATTGATATTACTATTGTCAACTGAAAGAAGGGCGCCTTCGCTATACGCTTTTGGAAGTGTTACTGTTTTTTGTTTTCCATTTTTGGTAGTTATAACAGCTTTATAAATCTCGGCTTCTGCTGGTATAAATTCAAATTTGCCCATGCCATCGTTTACAGTAGAAAACGAAACTATTTTTTCATTTTTAGCATTCAATACATATCCACTTACATCAATAGGATTGCTATTTTGGTCTATTGTTTTAAAAGCGATATTATTCTTAATTGTACTAATAAGATTACCTCCTTCGGGGAAAATAGTAAACGAAATTTCTTGTAGCTCAACATTTTTTTTGACGCTACCTTTTGGAGTTAACGAATTTATGATAGCAATCTTCCTTTCAAAAATAAAATCTGGAAAATTTAGCATCCACAATGTGTAAGCACGCAATGTGTAATTACCAGACGCATGTATTGATTTGGTATCAATTACCCCATTGGCACTGCCATCTACCAATTTCAACATTCTTTTCTCCACTAATTTACCGTCCTCATTTACTAGCTCAACATATACTATTTTACTAAGTATGGTAGGTTTTTCATTAAAGATACAATAAGCTTTAAGCCATATTGCTTCGCCAGCTAAATAACTGTTTCTATCCGTTTGAATATATACTTTTTCTTGTGGCTCTATAAAAGAAAAGGTATCCAATGCCGCTACAATTTTATCAGGTACAGCTTGTGCTTGCAAAAACAATTGGGAAAGTAAAAGTGTAAGTGTAACTAAATATTTTGCCATTCGAAAAATATAATTTACCAAATATAAAAAAAGCGTTACAAAATGCAACGCTATATCAAAGCAATTAAATCATTTGTTACGGCTTTAACATTCCGCTAATCTCATGAATAATACCATTGCTGGCAACTATATCTGGTGTAACTAAATTCAATGGCGTTGCATTAGAAATGCCTTTCACCGTTACAGTGGTACCAGTGCCTACTAATATATTGGGCCCAAATAAAGATTTTAAATTCCCTGCCTTCATCGCTACAGAAAAGTTACGGCTTTGCACAATATGGTATCTTAAAATATTAGATAAGCTGGTAACTTGGGGAGCCGTTAAAGCGCCAATAGCAGTAAAACTTGTATATCCTTCTGCAATCATACTTGCATTGTTTATTGCAAAAATTGTAGTTGCAGAATTAGTTGCAGGAGCAAAACTTGCTGTTAAACCAGCTCTTGATATGGCAGAATCCATCAAAGTGAAATTAGGATTACCTTTCAATATTGTCCTTACAGGTGTAGTTGGAATAATGAGCACTCTATCAATTTTATGTATTACACCATTTCCGCAACTAATATCTGCTAAGGTAACAGTAGCTCCATTTACATACGTTTTATTTAATACTACATTTTTAGAGGAGTAATTATTAAACCCAGCGATAGAGATCATAGGAGCATTAGGCCCTACTGGAAATTCGAAACTAGTACGATTCAAATTTTGGAAATGATTTAATACAAATGCCGTAAGCGTTATGGAATCGATAGAGGGTAAAGTGGCCGCAGTAATACCTGCAGCGGTAAACGCTGCATCGGTTGGGGCCAGTATCGTAAATGGTCCCGGCCCTTTGGTAAAAGTTTCCAATTTAGCCTGAGCTATAGCCGCTTTAAAAATACTAAGTTCTGGGTCGGCTGCTAATTTTGCATCTATGAATTCTAATACTGGCGCTGCTTCATCTTCTTTATTGCATCGTACAAATGCAATACTGGTAAGCAATAAAAGCAATGTAGATAATACTGAATTCTTAATATTAATACGCATAAATAATTTTTTATTGATTTATAATTACAGATATATTAGGAGCAAGTGTTGCAATGGCACTTCCCATATACCCCCTTGCAAGCATTGTGTAAATTCTTTGGTTTGTTAAGGTAAATGCCCTTCGAGCCATAGGCACTGTAGTAGCTGCTGCGCCAGCAGGTCTTATAAAAAATGAATCTACTACAGGTACTGGCAAATCAAAATTAGCAGTAGCAGCTTTGTAAGAAATATTGGATTGGTATAAAGTTGCAGAAGCATTATTTGTTCCTTTATACAAATCTATGGCTGTTACATTTGGCATAGCGTTTACAAATTTAATACGAGCAAATCCGCTATCAGGTTTCACTTTAGTATCTTCTAAGCTAAAACCAGCAGTACTTGCTGCTGTATCTGTTATAAAAAATGTATAGTTTGTATTGGCGCTAAAAGCTTGGCTAAACTCAAACAGTTTTGTCATAATATTACCTGTAGCAGGTATAGGCCTAAACCCTTGAATTTTAATTGTGCCTGGCGTAACGAATAAATAATCGCCATTACTTAATCCTCCCATATTAAGCCCGCCACCTGGGAAACTAATAGGGGCAGTGAGGGTATTGCTTACTGGAACGTCATTAATATACAAAATAGTGTTTGGTGTAATAGTGTATGCAGAAAAATAGCCAAGTTTAACCTGTGCAGAACCCTCACTGCTTGTTCTCTCTACTACTTTATACGTATTTTTTTCACAGCTTACAAGCCCTATTGCAAATACTAGAAAAAAAGAAATTGATATTTTATGTTTCATAAATTATATAATTTTTTGTTTACAATTACGGCTTACTAAACCAACATTCATATGTATGGTAATCTCCATTGAGTGCTCCTATTCGCAATAGCTCGTCCCTATTCCAAACATATTCGCTATTAAACCTCGGCCTAACCCTATAAACAGGTTTACCAAAATTCTCTGCTGCCAATACTGGAAGTGTAAAATTTTTATACACTTGCAAAGTAGTAATTGGATCCACATCGGTCCAGTGGTAACGTCTCATATCTACAAATGTTTCGAAAAAGCCCCAGCCCCACAATGCAATATATTTTTGTAACATAATATCGGTAAGTGTTAACGTTGCCGGAGAATTTTTTACGTTGGCACTAGCTAAATATGCAGTTCGCTCTGCAGCAGAAATTGAATTGCCATAAAATAAAACAGCGTTACTCCTTGGCATCGTACCTCTATTTATAAAATCGAAATGTAAATTGATTCCATTTAAATATGCAGCATGAGCCATTGTAGGGTCCCCTTTTCTCAAGGCGGCTTCCGCTTTAATAAACTGTATTTCACTAGCAGTCATTACGGGCATTACTACTTTATCGGCAAAAAGATAATGCCTATAAGAAGGATTAAAAACGGAGCTCGACGGATTAACATAGGTACTATCCGCCCATGGCACAGGCACCCTTTTCCTTGCATTTAACCAGTTTGCAGAACCAACGGCGTATGTGCCAGTTAATAATACATTTGGGTCGCCTACACTTGGCGAAACACCCCTAAAGCCTCCATTTCCATTTGCCGTATCTTCTGAACATGTTAGCAAATGTCTCATACGAGGATCACGATTAAACGCTGTTGCTGGAGTTGGTGCAACACCTGTAAATGTAGTACCATCTAAAAGACTTACAATAAAATTTGATTGCCTATAAGCAGTTAAATTATTTCTAAATGTACCAAAGAAATTGGCATCGTCATTTTTTGCAGCATCAAATGGAACTAAAAAATCATCAGCTGTAATTGTTAATGAGCGGTTACAAAATGCAATAACAGAATCTGCATTGTAAGTTGCTTTATTGGTTATGCGGTGTGCAATTCGAGCCATTAGCCCCCAAGCAAACTTTATCCATTTTGCATTGTTTCCATCATATACATAATCGCCTTTTATTAAACGGGTAGTTGAAACTTCATTATCTGTTCTACTTAAGTTTTTAATACCTAACCTAAGCAATGAGTCTACGCCGGCATAAACAGTTTCTTGATCATCGTATTTAAAAAATGCTTTATCAGGTAAAAATGCTTCTTTAAAAATTATTTCGCCATGGTAATCGGTTGCGTATTGAAACATCATTCCTTTAAGTACTTGGGCAGCGCCTACATAATCCCATTGCCCTTTGGTAGTTCCATTTTCAATGATATAATCAAGGTTTTTACCCAAACCAAAATAACATTGTCTCCAAATATCGCCATTATTATCGCTACCGCCAGCATAGCTCATTGCGTCAAATGTGGCAGTCAAATTTGTACTTGCTACCCAGTTTTGTACGTATTTGCTTGCAAAACGGGCATCAAATTGTAATCCTCTAGGAATTGCTCCCAGCATAGCAGGAAAAACGGAAGATGCATCTGGGTTTTGTGGCGTGTCTTCATCCCTATTTATATCTAAATATTTCTTACAACCGCTTACTGCAACCAGAAGTACGAGTGCTGTAATAATTGTAATAAAACTAAACTTTTTCATACAGTATATTTTAATTTTTTAAAATTGTAATTTGAATCCGAAATTTAATCCTCTAGGTGTAGATACTGACCCATAATCTATTCCTGATCCTCCATACCCTCTTGAGAATGCAGTATTGGCATTTACACTTGGATCTGCACCCGTATAATTTGTAATGATAAATAGGTCTGTACCAGTTACAAAAACAGAAGCACTGCTAATTACCCTTTGCCTTTTTAATAATGATTTTGGAAAAGCATAACTTAATGTAGCATCTCTCAACCTTACCCAATCTACTGTTTCAATAAAATCAGCTTCTGAGGTATTACCTGCTGCATAATAATCTGCCCTATAATATGGATTTACAGTAATTGTATTGTTGGTTGGGTTGGTTGTATTTTGTAATCCATTGTTCAATACACCAGTAACAACAATCGGTGTTTCCCTATCTAAAGTGCGATTGCTTAAGCCAGATACATATAAATAATACTCATTACCATTAAACACATCGCCACCTTTTCTAAAATCAAGATTAAAACTAAAACTAAAATTTTTGTAAGAAACTGAGTTAATCAACCCAATTTTATATTTTGATTGCCGATCGCCAACCGGTATAAAATCTGATGCACCATTAACAGTAGGCAAACCAGAAGTTGGATTAATTAATAATTGACCTGCAGTATTTCTACCCAATGGTGTTGCAGCCAGCGCTCCTATTGAAGAACCAGGAAATACCTGACTTCTTACATTTCCAAATACCCATGTATCTGCATCGTAATAAGTAGATAAACCGAGCGGCAAAGAAATAACTTTACCACGGTTTCTATCAAAATTTACCGTTACATCCCAATTAACTTTCTTATTCTTTATTACGTTGGCTATTAGTGTAGCTTCTAGCCCTTTGTTTTCCACTTCTCCTCCATTAAAATATTGTAAAATGGCACCTGTACCATAACTAGCACGGTTTGATATAATTTGCTTATTGCTTTTCAATTGATAAAAAGTAAAATCAAGGCTCAATCTATTTTTAAAGAACTTAAGCTCCGCACCGTATTCTAAATTCTTGGTTGTTTCTGGCCCTAAACGTAAATTACTACCTGTTACACCAAATGCATACCCTCCCCCCGTTGTAGTGGCTTGGCCAAATTGCGGATCGATAATATATGGGTTGGTCGGACCTTTACCCGTAGTTCCATAGCTTATCCTTGCTTTACCATAACTAAACCATTTTAATTTATCAAAAACTTTAAGGTCCCCAAATACGAAACTCAACCCTGCTGAGCCATAACTGTAGAATGGATCTTTTTCAACTACATCACTTAAAAAAGTACTTGTGCCTTCATGCGATCCAGCAAATGAAGCGTATAATAAATTATCAAACGATAAATTGTAGTTAGCAAAGAATCTAACTTTTCTAGTCCTTATTTTTGTCGTTTTTGCAAATAATGTAAGTGGGTCAGTATTGTTTAAAGATTTGAAGTTCTGTTCAAAAAAACGTTCTCCTTTTTGTGCTTCAATTTGTGTTGTATTGTCGAAGTTTGTAAAACCACCAATTAGTGTATTTGAAAACTTACCGATATTTTTCTTAATAGTACCTCTAAAAACGTTGTTGAAGTTTTTAGTATTTTGTTCGTACACGGAATATACCCCGTTTGATGAAAATGCAAGGCGGCTATTAGGATTAAAAACAAAATCCCCTGTTTGGCTATACACATCTAAACCAACAATATTGGTAAAATTTAACCACTTAAATGGATTTACATTTAAAGTTACTGTAGTGGCTAAACGATCGGTTTTGTCTTGCCCCCTATTTTTATTTACATCCCACAATGGATTGTCAAATTCTGCACCAAGTGTAGTAGAAGTTGTCCTATACAATTTCCTAGTGCCATTGGGATTTTGGTAATCTGTGATATCAATATCACTTGGGAAATTTAATAAGTTTAATAAATATCCACCCGCACCCCTCGAAGATTTATCTGTAGTAGAGTTTGAGTACGTTATCCCGGTACTTATATTAAATTTTGTTGAAATTTTCGCTGTCCCTGTTAAGCCAAATGTAAGTTTTTCATACCCATCATTTGGCACTACACCCTTTTGTTTGAAGTAACTTCCAGAAAATCTATAGGTAGATATATCATTACCGCCATCTACATCTAAAGCATGCCTTTGTGAGAAGCCTGTTTGAAAAAAGTTTTTAATATTATCGTACAACTTCGTATTTGCTGGGTATTTAGGTCCAAAATAACCATAAATACTCCCTATAGCAAATGGATTTACAGTAGCATTGGCATCATACACTCCCACAGCACCTCTACCATAAGTAGTTTGTATTTCTGGAAACATATACAATTTTTCTGTACGGAAAGAATTACTGTAACGCATAATTGCTTTTCCAGACTTTCCTTTTTTGGTTACCACCACAACAGCTCCAGAAGCTCCATCGGACCCGTAAAGCGCAGTTGCTTCAGGCCCTTTTAGTATGGTAACACTTTCAATATCTTCGGAGTTTAAATCCATTGCCCTGTTTCCATAATCTGAATTTCGGTTGTTAAATACCACACCTCCTGCAGATGCAAGATTTTCTCCATTCATTGTTTGATTATCATAAGGAACACCATCTACTACAAAAAGAGGGGAGTTACTATTTCCAATAGATACCGCACCACGCAATACGATGGAAGTAGAAGCGCCTGGCGAACCGGCAGTTGGTGTAATGGTTACGCCAGCCACTCTTCCAGTTAACGCATTTAACCAATTATCTCTTTGGGTTTGAGCAATATCTTCCCCTTTTACTTCTTGAGCTACATAAGCAAGCTCCCTTTTACTTTTTTTAATTCCATAGGCAGTTACTACAACTTCTCCTAGCTGTTTTTGCGCTTGCACTAGCCTTATATTTATCTTGGCATCGCTTCCCCCTACCACAATTTCTTGCCGGGCGAAATCAACATATGTAAATTGTAATATTTGACCCTTTTGTGCGATAATAGAGTAATACCCTACTTCATTTGTTTTGGTTGCTGTCTTTGTACCCTTTACTGTTACGGTTACATTTCGCATCGGTTCATTATCATCATCCCCTATAACAACACCCGATATCGTCGTATTTTGGCTGAAAACACTACTACTTATAAAAAGCAGTGCCGGGCAAAATAAAATTCGCATTAGTTTTCTCATATAGTTTTGTTTTCTTTTGTGTAATGGTAGTTTGATGGTTTTGTACAAAAAAGTCAATATTTTCTTAATGTATTATTTCAAATTTTCTAATTATCCAAAATATTAATACTTAATAATAGCAGTAGCAATAAGCTGACTTTTATATGACAATTCAAATTACAACAAAAATTACTTAAATGCCAAATAAATGTTAACTTTTATTTAAAAGGAAAAATACAAATAAGATTTTTCTGCATTCTTTGGATTCTAACTTTCGAAAAAATATGGAAATTTATTAGTCTTTGATATGTTGGTGTAATACAAACACTTTCTACCACATTTCTTTGAAATTACTATATTTATATCCCAAACAAAAACAACATGGACAACAACGACATCCTTAAAAAACTTCGTGTAGCCCTTTCGCTGCGCAACGATGATATCATAGAAATACTTTCCTTGGTAGATTTTGAAATTACCAAAGGGGCTTTGGGTGATTTTTTCCGTAACCCAGATCATCCTGGGTATGTAGAAGCAAAAGACCAGGTGCTGCGCAATTTCTTAAACGGACTTATCATTTACAAAAGAGGAAAATTGGAAGACCCAAAGGAGAAATTGTAGATGATGGATGTAAGAAGTAAGATGTAAGATATAAGACATGAGATGTAATACATAAGATGTAATAATTAAGATTATTGGCTTTGTAAAAGCTACACTTAATTGCACCTATGGATATCCCATATCTCGAACCAGCATTTGTCGGGAAAATAAAAATTAGTTTACTAAAATGTATTTGATTATTCATCTACCAAAATAAATTAATGGCTACTAAGTACAATATACCTCTATGGAAATCTTCTCCTTTTGTAAGGTTATTGCTGCCGCTTCTTGTAGGCATAACTTTTCAATGGTATGTACAAATTCCCATACTCGTTTCTGCATGGCTCAGCATTATTCTTATATCCTTGTATTTTTTGTTTTACTTACTGCCTATTGATTTCCGGTATAAGTACCAATGGCTACAAGGGTTTACCATAAACCTACTTATTTTTTTTATTGGCATAATACTCACATGGGGTAAAGATAGTAGGAATGATAAAAATTGGTATGGTAACTATTATACTGATAGTAGTTCGCTTGTAATAAAAATGAACAAGCCTCCCATAGAAAAAGAAAAATCATTTAAAGCAGAAGGAAATATTGAAGAAATTATTACCAATGGCTTACATAAAAAAGTAAATGGAAAAATATTAATTTATTTTTCTAAAGACGATACAATTGCCTTGCCAAATTATGGTGACAAGGTTTTGATAACGGGAGGAATACAACAAATAAAAAATGCAGGCAATCCCGGTGGTTTTAATTACAGCCGTTATATGACTTTTCAGCAAACGATTCATCAAGTATATTTAAAAAAAGGAAAATATTTTTTATTAAACGAGCATGCCAAAAATCCGATTTATTCATTTATTTTTTGGGCAAGAGCAGCCACCATACTCACTTTAAAAAATTATGTGCATGGTGATAATAAAGTAACTGGTATAACGGAAGCTTTACTTATAGGCTACAAGGAAGACTTAGATAAAGACGTGGTACAAGCATACAGCAATACAGGTGTGGTGCACATCATAGCCATATCTGGCATGCACTTAGGGTTAATTTATGTAGGCCTCGTATGGTTGTTTTCTCGCTTACCCTATGTAAAACGCTCTGCCCTCACAAGGGTAATACTTATACTTACTTGCCTTTGGCTTTTTAGTTTAATAACAGGCGCATCGGCATCTGTACTTAGAAGTGCTGTAATGTTTACCTGCATTATTATTGGCAAAGAATTTTTTAAACAAGCTAGCATATATAATTCACTGGCTGCTTCTGCATTTTTGTTGCTTTGCTACAATCCCTTTTTGTTATGGGATGTTGGTTTTCAACTAAGCTATCTTGCCATTATAGGCATTATCTGGTTGCAAAAACCTATTCAAGATTTACTATACAGCAAGTATAAAGTTTTACAATATTTATGGCAAATGTGTTCTATCACTATAGCAGCGCAAATTCTTACATTGCCCATTTGTATTTATTATTTTCATCAAATACCTACAACATTTCTTTTTACCAATCTTATTTGTGTACCACTCTCATCATTAATTTTATTTTCAGAAGTTGGTTTATTACTGTTCTCTTTTTTCCCTGCACTGGCAACCGTTATTGGTAAATTTATTTATGTACTCACATGGATTATGAATGCCATCATTGATTTTTTTAATACGCTTCCGCTGTCACTTATTGATAAAATTTATGCAACGCCGTTTACAACATGGGTTTTGTATGCATTTGTATTTTTATTGTGCGCCAGCTTGCTTAGAAGAAATAAGCAATTATTAAAAATAGCTTTGGGAAGTTTATTGTTGTTTGTAGCAACCTGGTCATATGGAAAAATTAAATTGCAACAACAAAAGAAAATGATTGTTTACAATGTAAGCAGGCATACCGCTATCGATTTCATATCAAATAATAAATATTGGTTTTATGGCGATGATGCATTTAAACAAGACGGCGCATTACAAAACTTCAATTTGAAACCGGCAAGGGTTTCATTGCAAGTAAGAGAAAGCAAAGACAGCTTAGCAATATTGAAAAATGCAGGAAAAATATGGCAGTTTTATGATAAAAAAATAATGATAATAGATAGTGCTGTAAATTACGAGCCGCTCATACAAAAAATGAAAATAGATGTATTGGTTATTTGCAAAAAGCCAAAAATAAATATCTCGGATATTACAAACGCTGTAATGCCCACCACTGTTGTGTTTGACGCTTCTAACAGCCTGTGGAAAATTGCACAATGGAAAAAAGAATGTGAAGAACTACATTTGCAATACTTTATTACAGGGGAGCAAGGCGCTTTTGTATTGGATGCCAACTAGCATTTCCTTTGGTAAGGTCAATATATTTTAAAACATCTTACCGACCCTGCCTTTACCGGCAGGCAGGTTTTTAGCAAAAAAACCATGCAAAAGAAAATTCAATCGGCTCTTATCTCTGTTTTTTACAAAGATGGATTAGAAGCAATCATTCATTCCTTACATAATCTTGGCATAACCATTTACAGTACTGGGGGCACACAAGAATTTATTGAAAAACTTGGGGTGCCATGTATTCCTGTAGAAAACTTAACTTCCTACCCTTCCATACTAGGAGGCAGGGTAAAAACATTGCATCCAAAAGTATTTGGTGGTATTTTAGGTAAAAGAAATGATGTTATACATGTGGCAGAAATGAAAGAACATGCCATACCCGAAATAGATTTAGTAATAGTTGACTTATATCCATTTGAAGAAACGGTAGCGGCCTCCCTCCAACTCCCTCCACAGGAGGGAGAGCAAGCAATCATAGAAAAGATAGATATTGGTGGACCAAGTATGATACGTGCAGCAGCAAAAAACCATGCAAATGTAGTGGTAATAGCAGCTAAAAAAGATTATGCATTGTTAGAGCAATTATTAAAAGATCAACAAGGCGAAACAAGTTTAGAACAAAGAAGAACCTTTGCCATAAAAGCATTTGATGTATGCACCCATTATGACAATGCTATATCTGCTTATTTTAATGGGCTTGATGTTTCTACTCCTTTCAATAAAGAAAATCGTTCATTACGCTATGGAGAAAATCCACACCAATCGGCAGGATTTTATGGTAACCTAAACGAAATATTTACACAATTACATGGCAAAGAATTATCGTATAACAATTTGGTTGATGTAGATGCAGCGATACAAATCATTAAGGAGGCCTCCCCAAACCCCTCCGAAGGAGGGGCTTACGAACGCTCTGAAACTGGTGTTTGGTTTTGTATCATAAAGCACACCAATGTATGTGGTGCCGCCATTAGAGAAAACGTATCCGCTGCATGGAAAGCAGCATTGGCTGGTGATCCGGAAAGTGCTTTTGGTGGCGTATTGGTTTGCAATGCAGAAATAGATGAAGCTACCGCCAATGCAATCAACGAAATATTTTTTGAGGTGTTAATAGCTCCATCATTTAATGAAGATGCGTTGATCATTTTGAAACAAAAGAAAAACCGGATATTGCTTAAAGCACTAAAATATCCAGAACAAAAATTACAAACAAAATCATTGCTCAATGGAACACTTGTGCAACAAACCGATGAAGGAAATTATGCTGAGTGGAAAGAAGTAGGCGGAAGAGAAACAACAACAACCGAAAAAAAATCATTGGCTTTTGCTAATATTATATGTAAGCATTTAAAAAGCAACGCCATTGCATTGGTAAAAGACAATCAACTAATAGGCAAAGGTTGTGGGCAAACAAGCCGAATAGATGCCTTAAGAAATGCCATTGACAAAGCAAAACAATTTGGTGCAGATACAACAGGTGCTGCACTTGCAAGCGATGCGTTTTTTCCTTTCGATGATTGTGTACGTATAGCACACACGGCGGGCATAGATGCATTCATACAGCCAGGCGGCTCTATGAGAGACAACGACAGCATCGAATATTGTAAAGTAAATGGCTTAGCCATGGTGATGACAGGTACTAGACATTTTAAACATTAATAACTTGCAACTATCATCTAAAGCAAAAGGATATTTTGCACTTTTAATAACAAGTATTGTTTGGGGTACTACATGGGTTGTGAGCAAAATTGGCGTGTCAGAAGTACCTGCTTTGCAAATGGCCTATATGCGGCAGTTTATGGGTGGTTCAATATTTGTATCCTTCTTTTTATTTTATAAAAAAATTCCACTGCCAAGTTTTAGGCAATTTCGCTGGCTATTCATCATGTCTATCATTTTATTTGTATCTGCAAATGGATTAAGTACATGGGGCATACAATACATACCCGCAGGATTAGGAGCACTTATAGGAGCCCTTTACCCGCTTTGTGTAGTTATAATAGAAAAAGTATTTTTTAAAAGTAAGCGAATGACTGCACTTACTTTTATTGGCCTTTTCTTAGGTATAAGCGGCATTGCCATTGTATTTTATGAGAATGCTTTTCACACAACAGGACCATCATTTCTTTTTGGAATTTTTCTATCCGTTGTTGCTATGCTCTCATGGAGTGTAGGTACCATCTTTATTGCAAGAAATAAGGTAGAAATAAATCCTTACTATGGCGTAGGTTGGCAAATGCTTATTGGTAGTGTATTATTGTTTATAATTGCAGAAACAAGTTTGCCGGTTGTTGCCTTTAAAAATATGTCGCTTACATTTTGGCTTGCCTTAGCTTATTTGGTCATTATGGGTTCACTCATTGCTTTTATAGCTTTTATATACAGCTTAAAAAAATTACCGCCAGCTATTTCTTCGTTGTATGCATACATAAACCCGCTGGTGGCAATGATTTGCGGGTACTTTTTTTTAAATGAAAAACTGAGTAGTTATATACTTTGGGGATCCTTGGTTACACTTACAGGTGTATTTTTGGTAAACTATTCTGTAAAAAAAGCAGGTAAAATTATTCTTGAACCTGAGATATAAAATCCTTATATAAATTACTCCACCCTATAAATTTTTTATCTACCCCTAAAAAATTATTGTGGAATATTGTGATTAGTGTTCCACTAATTAGTTTGCAATATTTGTAATAATGCATCAATTCATTTACAGATTCTTTTACAGATAATTTTTGTTCATAAAAACAATTTGCGTCCATAAAACAAAAAGGATGCATACGAAGCTTGGTGATTTTATCAGTGGATAAATCGTACCATAAAAAAGAAGAGGCCACCGATGCCCGAAATCCATTGATACTACCATATCCCATACTATAATCTTCAGTAATGCCGGTTTCAATTAGGTGCTGAAATGCTTTTGGCATGGTACATTTAATATAATGCTGCCTAGATGATTTTATGCTTTTATTGGATATGCTTTCCAATACTGCTTTTTCATCTTTTAATATTTCTATCGCATCATTGCTCTTCCAAGAAGGATGAAGGCCAATGTCATATTTTTCCGCATGCGCTTTTATCAAATTTTGCATTGCTTCATTATCTGGCAAAATATTTTTATCATATACCCCATTTTCTGTTGCTACTAAAAAAAAGTACAATGGTTTTACATCATATTGCTGGTGTATCTCATGTAAAAAATCATAACTGTCAAATGGGTCATCGCTCAAGCCGAGCAACGCTGACAGTCTACCTATGGAAGGGCTTTTCAAAAATCCACCCGCATTTCTTAAAAGCCCTTTTTCTTTGTAGGACCATGCCATATCAATATCGTAAGTAGGCAAAAAATTAAATGGCTTTTGTTTAAAAATAATAGTAGGGAAATGTTGTTGTAAAGTTTCCTTAAAATGAGCCAGCCAAATATTTACCAAAGGAATATTTAAAAAATTTTCTTCATATGCTATTGAATTTTCATGCGCATATCTGCCATACATATCCAAACGATGTGGAAGGTATTCTTCATATCGGGTTATCAAATAAAAAGTAGCTGCAAAAACATCAAATGGATAATGCGCATTTTCTTTCTTAAAAAAAGCTTTTTGTTCTCTATAAACAAAACAGTTTACATCTTGCTCACTAATTCCTGTTTCAAATAGTATTGAATGTGGTTTAATTTGGAAAATTTCTTCTAAAAAAATATCGCTATAATTAATTTTAAATCCATCATAGTCTTTAAAATTCTCTTGATCAGCTGTAAGTGTATAAGATGTGCCCAATACTTCTTCAAAAATAAATTTGCAGCTGTATTGCAAGCGTGTGGTAGATTGTGGGGTATAAATCAGAAGCATACAATTTAATATTTTAGAGGTTTTTGTTTAGTATGCCTTATTCTGATAATCCTTACAACCTTTTCATCAAAATAAAAAGAAACCCTAATACCATATATTTCAAATGCCCTAAAACTACCTTTTGTATTCCCTATTTTGTATTTATCCCGTCTATAATATTCTGGATGCGTAATTGCGTATTTTACCTTTTTCAATACTTCAAAGGCAATCTTCTCTGCATTTTGGATTGAATCTTTTTCAATGAAATCAAGAATTTTTTCAAAACTTTTTGTAGCCCTCCTCGACCAGATTAGGTTTCTCATATCTTTTCATGATTATTGACTCTACTTCACTTTGAGTATAAAATTCGTCATTATCAATTTCTGCCATAGCCTCCTCCAATTCTTTATTGTATTCAGCAATATCTAAATCCTCATCTTTGGGAATCCTATTATACGTTTTAAAAAAAGCGAATACCGCAGCAACAATATCATCGGTGCTGTTGTCAATGTATTGATGCAATTTTTCCCTTATTTCTATTGTACCCATAAAAATAAATTTACGATTATTATTTAATTTTATTCCGCTCTTTCCACATTTCATTAAAAGTCTTCTTACTAAAGTTTAAATCACTTCTATGCTTTGTCCAATCTTTAAAAATACCATTTACCACTTTATTCTTAAGCGGACCATTGCCCAAATTCATCATCCCACGATGCAAACTCGCAAATTTCCAAATTTTCCAAGCAGCTTTTTCGGCAAAACTTACCAACCCTTCATCAACAGCTTCTTTTCTATTGTCCAACAACAATTCGTGTAAGTTTATTTTTACCGCACATACCTCGGTACAATTTCCACAAAGAGAAGATGCATGGCTCAGGTGTTTGAAATCTTCCATGCCCTGTAAGTTGGGCGTAATAACGCTTCCAATGGGCCCGCTGTATGTTGTACCATAACTAAACCCACCAATATTCTTATACACAGGGCAAGCATTTAAACAAGCCCCACAACGGATACAATACAAACTTTCTCTTTGTTTTGGGTTCTTTAAAATATTTGTACGGCCGTTATCGAGGAGTATTACGTACATATCTTCGGGGCCATCGTTTTCATTTGCTTGCCTAGGACCTGCAATAATGCTGTTATACACAGTTATTTTTTGCCCTGTACCAAACGTACTTAGCAATGGCCAAAACAACCCTAGATCTGTAAGCGATGGAATTACTTTTTCTATCCCCACAATAGCAATATGCGTTTTTGGGAATGCACAACTCAATCTGCCATTACCTTCATTTTCAGTAACGGCAATTGCACCAATATCGCTTATGATAAAATTGGCACCGGTTACACCTACTTCTGCGGCTACATATTTTTCTCTCAAAATTTCCCTTGCCTTTAGGGTAAGTTGCTCAGGTGTAAAATCGATGGGCGTACCCAATTTTTCATGAAATAATTTTGCAACATCTTCTTTGCTTTTGTGCATGGCTGGTGTTACAATATGATAGGCCGTTTCTCCATCAAGCTGTTGTATATATTCTCCCAAATCAGTCTCTATACTCTCTATACCGTGTTTTTCTAGGTTATCATTTAAGTGAATTTCTTCTGTAACCATGCTCTTGCTCTTCACCAATGTTTTGCAATTCTTGGCCTCACATATTTTCAGAATTTCTGCCATTGCTTGTTCGGCCGTTTCTGCCCAAATAACTTTCCCACCACGTTTGGTAAAATTCAATTCAAATTCTTCTAATTGCTGGTCCAAGGTTTCTATAGCCCTCCATTTGGTATTTTTTGCCCGCTCCCTTGCCAAGTGTTCGTCGGCAAATTGCTCTTTTCCCTTTGGCACTACTGCATTGTATCTGCCAATATTGAAATTAATCTTTTGCCTATGCGGCATATCCACGGCTTTTAGGCTACTTTTTTCTATAAATAATTCTGAGGTTGCAGACATATCTGTAAGTTATATTTTAAAAAACAACGTAGTTTTAATTCCTGTAGTTTTTTTATTGTCAATTTTATTATTTAATTACGCCCAATTCCTTCCCCACTTTTACAAAGGCCTCAATGGCTTTATCCAAATGCGCTTGCTCATGCGCTGCACTTAGCTGTACACGTATGCGAGCTTGCCCCTTTGCCACCACAGGAAAAAAGAAACCAATAACATAAATTCCTTCATCCAATAATTTGGCGGCAAAGTTTTGTGCAATCACTGCATCGTACAACATGATGGGCACTATTGGATGCTCGCCAGGCTTAATATCAAAACCAGCTGCAGTCATTTTTTCTCTAAAATAAGTTGTATTGTATTCCAATTTATCTCTTAGCTCGGTTGTTTCTGTAAGCAAATCCAACACGGCAATAGAAGCGCCTACAATACTTGGTGCAAGGGTATTTGAAAAAAGATATGGCCTACTACGCTGGCGCAACATTTCTATAATTTCCTTCTTTCCGCTCGTAAAACCGCCACTAGCTCCGCCCAATGCTTTACCCAATGTACCAGTAATAATATCTATTTGGCCTACTACATTTCTATGCTCATGTGTTCCCCTTCCTGTTTTTCCCAAAAAGCCCGATGAGTGGCATTCGTCTATCATTACAATGGCTTCATATTTATCTGCCAGTTCACAAATCTTGTCCAACTGTGCTATCGTACCATCCATGCTAAACGAGCCATCTGTTACAATAATACGGCTACGCAATCCTGCAGATTCTTTTAGTTTTTCTTCTAGGTCTTGCATATTGTTGTGCTCGTATCTATACCGCTGTGCCTTACACAAACGCACACCATCTATAATACTTGCATGATTTAATGAATCACTAATAATAGCATCTTGCTCATTAAACAAAGGCTCAAACAAGCCACCATTTGCATCAAAAGCTGCGG
The DNA here is from genome assembly GCA_031380515.1 of Ferruginibacter sp. GTDB lineage: Bacteria > Bacteroidota > Bacteroidia > Chitinophagales > Chitinophagaceae > Ferruginibacter. The sequence goes on from JANNGD010000224.1 coordinate 72,790, forward strand.
CATATAAAATGGTATCTTCTGTACCCAAAAACGCAGAAAGCTTTTGCTCTAATTCTTTGTGAATATCCTGCGTACCGCAAATAAAGCGCACGCTACTCATACCAAACCCACGTTCATCTATGAATTTTTTGGCAGCTTCCAATACTTTTGGGTGTGCAGATAGACCGAGGTAATTGTTTGCACAAAAATTTAAAACTTGTTTACCATTTACGGTAATCTCTGCACCCTGTGGACTGCTAATTACCCTTTCTGTTTTAAACAATCCTGCTTCTTTTATTTCGGCTATTTCGGTACCTATTCGTTGTGCAAATGCGTTGTTCATGTTGTACTCTTTTGTAAAATTATTTTGTTACGATTTCTTTATCCTATCAGCAAATATTTTTCTTGCTTCATGTTCTTCATCCCCTTCAAAAGCCGCTTTTGGTATAATGAAAAAAGAACGTGGGTTAAAGTATAAATGAAAAAAATGGGGACTTTCCATCCATGTACTAAAATTATTCCAATCCCAACCTTTGTGGCCTCTGTCGTTTTCAATGGCAAATTGTTCGGGGCCTAGCACTGCCCTAAACGAATCTTTAAAAGTAGCAGATTGCCTGTAAATTATTTGTGGAAGCATATACCAAAAAAGAACCATTAAAAAGAACCACAAAAAAGAGCTTATCAAAAATGCGAGTGGGCTTATTTGTTTAAAGAAAAACAATGCTGCAGCAGCTACGGCAAATAAATTTACTACCACCATCATTATTTTTATTTCGGGCCTACTCAAAAAATGGTAACGCAATGCCTGTATAACTTTAGGCTTGTTGTAAGTAAACAGGGTAGATGTCATATGGCAAAGATACGGGGCATACATTTCTTCTCATAATTAGAAACAAATTCTTTTTGATAACCCAACATTCACCAAACCTTTTAAACTTCTTCAACCTTTTAAACTTCTTGAACCTCTATTCCCCCACCCTCAACTCACTACTCCTCACACTCCATGTACCCAAAACCTGCCCCTTTAACCCAATAAAATCTACTTTCAATACCCTAGTATTTTTATGGCCGCTAACTGATATATTTCCAAAGTTTTGTTCTTCTACCAGTGTACCCGCTATTCTATTTGGATGATTTTTTTCTGCACCGCTCGGTTTACTAATACCCGCTGTGTAGGGAGAAATAGTAACATCGTACAATGGATAAAAATTTGGTTGTTCTACTTTTATGACTTCGCTGTGGTGCCTATCGCCTGAGAAAAATACAACCCCATTTATTTTTTGTGTTCTTATAAAATTCAATAATTCGTTGTATTCATAGCTGTACTTCTGCATGGTTTCATATTTATTTAGCGGATTCATTACTTGGCTACCCACTACAATTATCTTAAAAGTAGCATTACTAAACAACAACGAATTTTTTAACCATCCCATTTGCATTGGCCCAAAAAAATGTTTATCTATAGAAGGCATTCCATTTACACTATCTGGCATTTTATCCTCGCTTCTAAAATACCTATCATCTGTAAGAAACAAATCTACATCGCTGTAACTTATTTTTGTATATATGCCTTTTCCATCTTCGCCATAACTGGAATTGAGCGAATAATTCTTAAATACATCCCTACTTTCATTTTTAAAAATATAACTCTTTCCTGCATCATTGGGTCCATAATCGTGGTCATCCCATATGGCATATTGCGGCATTGCTGCCATAAATTTTTGCAACACTTTATAAGAACGATCATGCGATGCTCGGTAGTTTAATCCCCATGCCGATTCAAAATCTACTTCTCGTGTGTACCAATTGTCGCCCATCCATACATGAAAGGCTGCGGGCGTATTTACCATTGTTTCAAAAATAGAAGAGTCGCTGCCATAAGGCTTTCCAGGTCTGTCGAATATTGGCTCATTAAAGTATGCACAGCTACCGGCAAGAAAACTAAAATCGGGCGCAGGCTTTCTCCATTGCCACAAATCTTGGGTGGTAAATTTTGTTGAAAAGCCTGTAGGTATTTCTTTATCGTCTATAAACAAGCTGTACTTGTACGTTGTATTAAAATCCAATCCATTTAATTCAATTTTGAGTGGATTAAAATCTTTGCCTAATTCTCCTTTAAAAATTTTTACATATACCTTTTTAGAATTATTGCTAGCATAATATTTTAAAGAAACTTTTTTTACCTCGGGAGATACTTCTGCCTTAATGGTAGCTATACGCAAGCCTACATTGCCTGCCCATGGGCCACTTACCAGTTTATTTTGTTGTGCAAATAAAATACTGGCAGAAAAAATAAATAGCAATAAAAATGTAAAGCGAACCATAAAAAATATTTTTGCAAAAATAATGAATCACAAATTTAGAGTAGAATATCTTGCAAATAGGGTTGTCAACCTTTCTACGATACATATATTCGAAAATTTCCAATAAAGGTTGACAACCCTTGCTACATTTTTAAATACAGCACCCTATTGTAACTTCTCGTTATTTATATGCCTATCGGCATCCCTATTGGTTTTTTTCTCAAAATTTTTTTGCAAGGCTTCGGTAAGATTAACACCAGTTTGGTTTGCAATGCAAATGAGTACCCACAATATATCTGCCATTTCATCCCCTAAATCTTTTCCCTTATCTGTCTCTTTAAATGATTGTTCGCCATATGTTCTCACCATTAAACGAGATAACTCTCCCACTTCCTCCATTAAAATACCAAGGTTGGTAAGTTCCCCAAAATATTTTACACCGTAGGTTTTTATCCATTCATCTACTTTTTGTTGTGCTTGGGAGATTTCCATATTGATGATTTTTTATTTTTACACGAATTATTCTAATTGCACGGATTACACGAATTATTTTTACACGAATCTGTTATAATAAAACTCTTTTCCAAGTCAATGAGCGCTCTCCAAAATTAATAACCATACCTAATTTTAATCCAGAAACAGCAAGATAGCTTAAGGTTTGTGCCATATGTGCTTCTACAATAAATGATGCAGATTTTATTTCTATTATTATTGAGCCGAAAACTACAAGATCAGCATAGTAAGGGTTTTTTAAAATTTTATCTTTATACTTAACAACATACTTCTTTTCTCTTTCAAAATAAATATCTTGCTCTATAAAATCAATTTCCATTGCATCTTTATAGTTAATTTCTTTCAAACCCATTCCCAATGTTTTGTGTATTTCCATACAAATTCCTACTATTTTAAAAGATTCATCCTTAAATAACAAATCTGCCATAAAAATCAGTTAATATTAATGTAATCTGTTTTAATTCGTGTAATCTGTTTTAATTCGTGTAATCTGCTTTAATTAGTGTTCCTTTAATTAGTGTAATTCGTGTAATCTGTTTTAATTCGTGTTCCTTTAATTAATATCCTAATCTTTACTCTTTGTATCAATAATTATAGTCACCGGTCCATCGTTTACCAAGTTCACTTTCATATCTGCTCCAAATATTCCGGTGGCAATTTTTTTTGCCAAATCAATTTCCAATTGATTAATAAATTTTTCGTACAAAGGAATGGCTATAGCTGGTTTGGCCGCTTTTATATAAGATGGCCTATTCCCCTTTTTGGTAGAAGCTTGTAGTGTAAATTGGCTCACCAATAAAATTTCTCCATTAATATCTTTTACAGATAAATTGGGCACTTTATTTTCATCATCAAAAATTCGGAGGTTTACTATCTTGTTACTAAGCCATTCAATATCTTCATTGGTATCTGCATCTTCTATACCTACCAGCACCAATAATCCATTGTTGATAGTAGAAATGATTTGAGCATCTACTGTTACAGATGCGGACGAAACTCTTTGTAGGACTGCTTTCAATATTACTTATTTTCTTTTTTCAAAATCTCTTAAATAACTACACCTGCTATATGCCTCTTTGTAAAATGCCGTATTACTGTACTCTTTCATAAACTCAGGAAAATATTTATTGCTTTTAAACTTTGGCAGATAATCTTTACTGGCTTGGTCATACTGCTCATAATTGCTACCAAAATCCTCATACTTTGGCATGCCCACCACTTTTTGTGCACACTTGGCCATCATAAACAAACATTTTGCTTTAAAATTTTTATCGGCAGATGCTTCCATGGCTTTCTTAAACATATCGTGTGCGGCATAGCAGCCATAATATTGTTTTTGAAATTCGGTTGCCCCTTTTGGTATTGCATATCCATCGCTTCCACTTCTGTAATATTGTACTAGTTCCCAAGCATGGCCGTAGTATGTCATATTGTAAAGCCCTGTAGCCATTTTATAATAATGTTTGGCTGCATTGGTTTTATCCGTTTGTGCTAAGTTCTCTGTTTGCAGCATTTCTTGCGCAAACAACAATTTGGAGGTTGTTTTTTTCTCTGTTGGCAATCTTTCAATCCTATCATCTAACAACTCTATAAATGCACTTTTAAAAATCGTATCTTTTTTAGATGCTCCCGATTTTTGTAACCATACAATGGCGTTTTTATAATCGTAATTGCGCAAGTAAGCGGTACCTGCGAAATCGGTTACATGGGCTACTGTTATCGCATTGTTTTTTATCAAATAGTTTTCAAAATTACTCGCCAGCTTATTTGTCATTAAAGCATACAATTTTTCAATGTCTTTTAAATCTGTTTCGTTGTGCAAAAAATCCAAAGATGCATAGTTGCTTTCATTACCATAAATTTTATCTGCAGCACCTACACACAGTGCTTCTTTATACACATCTGCTTGCGCATGGTATTTTTTTGCCAATGCAACGGTCATTATGTTTCTATAAAACACTTTCCACTGGGTAATATCGGTCCAGCCGATTTTCACGGATGGGTCATTGATGGCTTTTTGTTGTAGCCACTTTATAGAAGGCAACATTTTTTCTTCTGCCTGTGCATCTATTGTATTCGTTTCGTTGATAGCAAGTAGCAAATTGGAAAGCATCCATTGGTCATTTAATTTTTTTCTAAGGCCCATTTTTTTTGCAGCTGCCAAATACTTATTCGCAGTACCAAAATCTTTTGTCATCAATGCACAATATGCGGCTGTGGTAGTATAAAATGGAACATTGCTATTTTGTGCTTCACTCATTTTTATTAAAAGTTTCGTCAATCCATCCACAGCAACTCTTCCTGCTCTTATCATACTATCTGAAGCACTCTCTTCCCAGCTATAATAAAATAATCTTCCGCCTTTTTCCTTATTAAGCAAAGGACTAAAATAAGATGATTCAAATTTATTTATTTCTCGTGCTACAAGTGTTTCTATATTTTTATTATCGGGGTTTAAACTAAAAATTTTTTCAATAGTTTGCGTTTCATTCACAGTGCTACCCATTGCAAATAATGACAACATATTGGCTTGCTCCTTTTCATTTTTACAAAGCTTTAGGTATTCGTTTCTATCTACGCCCGCTTCTTTTGCCCAATTAAAACTTATATAATTAGAAACTTTTTTAGCATCTGTACCATTAAACGCTTTGCTAAAAAGATATACTGCTTCCTTTTTATTTCCTGTACGATATAATGCCCCTGCCTTTAAAGCTATCGCAAGTGGTTTTAAAACACTTTCTGTATTATTTTGGGGAATAAATTCGTCATAATATTTTATAGTTCCCGCATAGTTTTCGCTGTAATGCGCAAGTCTTATGATTTGGTAAGCATATTTTAGTTTAAATAAATCTTTCTTAGCCGCTGCGTATAATTGCAATCCATTTTTTATTAGCTTTTCCATTGCTGCCTTGTCCCTTTTTATTGCATCCCAACTATTATAATCTCCCGTAACAAAGGGCTCCACTTTTTTAGCATAAGCGATATACCCCAATGCTTCTAAATCTTTTTGTGAAATAAAGTAATTGGTCATACTATTTCGCTTCACACTATCGGCTAATTTTAAAGGCTGCTTCTTTTCTATACTGTTGTATAAATTCGAAATATCTTTTTGGGCATATCCCATTACAAAAGCCTTGGCATCTTTTACGGTTACGTTGTCTCCACAGTAGGATTTCCATTCTTCTGCCAATACATCTGTTGTGCTTGCCTGCTCTTCTGTAGTATATAAAAATTCGTAGCTAGTATAATAAAAAGGCCTTAATACTTTGTTCTCCGAAATATCGGGATTAAAAAAACTCGTAAAATAATCATACGAATCTACCCCTGGGCCGCAGCCAATTATATTTTGTGGGAAAGAAATTAAAAAACTGCTAATGCATAGCATCATAAATATTTTCCATTTCATGTTTTGTGTATTTTTTTAAAGTTACTGTATCTAAATGATAGAGGGAAACCCGAAGGTCTTTATTTGAAAGTTTTTCACTTATCAATTCCGAAGCTTTTACTACTTGCCCATAATCTGATTGCTCATTTCGCAACAAATCATCCTTTTTAAATTCGTACCCATGGAGCACTGTATCGTTCAATACTATATACTTATTGCCTTTTCTGCTAAAAATATCTTTCGTCAACAAACTATCTGGCAAATTATTTATCAGGCTTTTAAAACGCCCATTACGAAACAATACTTTCCAATCGAATAGCGGAAAAGCCACATCTAAAGGTAAAGGGTAATGTTGCAAATCCCCTATATATTTTTGAAGTTCTTTTGGTTCTAGGATAGAATTATTGGTTTCTATATTTGTGAGATTTCCCATATTGTAACACATGAGCATACCCCGCTTTACGGGTGGCACGCCTGTACTACTTACAAATTTTATTTGGTGTAGCCTTATGGTTACAGAAAAAGGTATACTTTTCTCTAACGCTTGCAATCTGTTTAAAATGCTAAAATATTTTTCTTTTGTGGTTGCTGTCCAATCGCAATCTATTTGTATTTCTTGTATGTTTTTTAATCCGTTAATAGAAATTATTTTTCTGGCTAGGATCAATATTTTATCGGCCAATAAGTTTGTTTGCCCGGTATCAATTTTATACATACACTCATTGGTAATAAAGATGGTAGGTACTATATTCAATTTACTTTTTTGCAGATAAACGCTGTCGCTTACCTGCAATTGAGCAAAGGGTATGGTTGTTTTAGTATTATCATCCCAGTCAACATCAAAAAATTTTAGATAGAGTGTTCTTATTTGCAGCATATCCAATGCTTGCTTTTCTGTGTCAGATAATTTGAAAACAGATTTCCAGTAATAAAACGAATGCTCTACGTTTCTTACATCATGCTTTGGTGCCGTATTACACGAAAAAAGGAATAGCAACAATATGAAAATAGATATACGCAATGAATTAATATTTTTTGCAACAACAAAATTTACAACCATAATTTCTCTGCAATATTAAGTATAACAAAAATGATTTGGGAAATGATTTATTTTCTATTACGGGAAAATGATTTTGCAGATTATGGCCATCTTCGCTTCTATAAAAGTTGATAAAAGATTTACTGCAGATGGGCTGCGGGCTCTGACGGGTTTAGTACGAAGCGATAGCGTAGTACCGCAGCGAAGCGGAGCCCAAAAGAGCCCGAACTACTGCTGCATTATTTTTAATGTTGAGAGCCCCCACATTATTTTTTTAAAAAATTGTAGCTTTTGTAAAATCGAAGAAGATGATAGAGAAAGTTAAATACTGATGTATTTTTCCATTTAACCGCTGACGGGGGATAAACCCGCCGTCAGGGTTTGCCTTTATTTCACGACAAACATTTCGTTCCACCTCGTTGTATATCGTGGGCTGCGCATTTCTACCCGCATCTTCCAATCTCGTTTGGTGCCGCTTGTCGCAAATTTTATCACATCATCCCTCATAGAAAAATTTACATTGTCTATTGCCGCCATGAGCATGCGTTTGCCATTGTCCTTTTCTGGCACAAATAGGTTTGCCTGTATTGTTTCATCTGGCACAAGTCCACTAAGCATTACACCGGCTTTTTTATATTGCTTTCCTTTTATAAAAATTTTATCTACTACACTTACTGCAGCTTTTATAAGTTCGTTGGTAGCACAGGTAGCTACCGGCAATATGGTATAATGGCTTATTGTATTGCCATGCCTAAAGTGCCCAATATTGGAAGGCTCTTTTGTAACCACAAAAACGGTTAAGGTAGTAGCTGCACTTTTTTGCCTACGCAGTTTTTCTGCAGCACGTGAAGTATACGTGGCTACTGCTTCTTTTATTTCATCTATACGGCTTACAGATTGCCCAAACATGCGTGTGCAGGCAATCATTTTTTTTTCGGTAAGTTGTTCGCTGGCCATTTCTATTGCTGGTTCGCCGTTTAATTCTTTTATCATTCGTGTGCCTATTACACCGCCCAAATTTTTATGCGCCCATGGAGCCGTTTTTTTACTAAGGTCAAAGGCGGTATAAACAGCATTCATCTCTTTTAGCTTTTCTGCATATTGCCTACCAATGCCCCATACTTCGTTTACGGGCGTGGCTTGTAGGGCTTTGTCTATTTTTTCTTTGGTATCCAATACGACTACGCATTGTGTTTCTACTTTATTTTTTTTTGCCAAATGATTGGCCACTTTACACAATACTTTTGTGGGTGCTACACCTATAGAGACTTTAATACCCGTCCATAACTCTACTACTTGCCTTATGTACAATCCTACTTCAAAAAAATCTCTTTCTTTAAACTCTTTTAGTTCTAAAAATGCTTCATCTACAGAATAAACTTCTACATTTTCTTCGCCCAACATAATGCGCAATGTTTCCATTACTCGCCAACTAAGGTCGCCATACAAATTATAATTAGATGAAAAAGCACTTACACCATATTTTTCTATAATCGGTTTTGCCATAAAATATGGACCCGCCATGGCTACGCCTAGTTTCTTTGCTTCGTCCGTACGAGACACGATGCAACCATCGTTGTTGCTAAGTACCACAACGGGTTTGTTATCTAAATGCGGCAGAAATAATCTTTCGCAGGAGCAATAAAAACTGTTACAATCTATGATGGCTTTCATGCTGTTGCCGTTAAATTTATTTTGCCGAGACCCACAGGCAAAGGCGGGGCGAAGCTCGTTTAATAGGTTCGACCTTTATATCGGTGGGTGTGGGGGCTAAAGCCCCTTTTATTATTCAATTCATTTTTTTCCCTGTGCTAAAGCACAGGGCTATTCATAAGACGTCCTAACGCCTTTTCGGCAAAAAAGACATTCTGGGCAATTCAATCTTATTGGTAAAAACGCTACAACATCCTCAAAATACAAGTAACCACACCCCATACTTTAAAGTCCGTTGTTTCATTTACCTCTATCTTGGCAACCCTTGGCGATTCTGCCGTTAGAAAAAGATTGTTAAATGTTTTTTCATATCGTCGTATGAGCATTTCTCCATCTACCACGGCTATTACGATTTTACCGTTGGTAGGTTTTATGCTTTTATCAACAATCACCACATCATCACTAAAAATACCTGCCGTTATCATACTATTCCCGTTCACCCGCATAAAAAAGGTAGCGGGCTTGTTTTTAATCAATTGTTCGTTGAGGTCTATACCACGCTCTGCATAATCATCGGCCGCTGCACCAAATCCTGTGGCATTTGCGGTAGCAACATTGTGCTGGGTATAGCGCTTCGTACCTGTATAGCTGCTGCCAAAAAAGTTTTCCACTTCCATAAAAAAATACTTGTTTTACTAAAATATTTAGTAAATTTATGCTAAAATAATTACCTAAAAAAATTAATCTTAAAAATATAGCTATGAAAAATATAGTTATGATACCAGGGTACAAAGCGTATGAGTATTTGTTAGTGCTCAATCCGCACGAAGACTTACGAAATAAAATCATGCATACGAAGCAAACTTTTTATGAAAAATACAAATCATCTATAGCGTTGTTTAGTAAGCCGCATGTGGCATTGGTAAGTTTTACGCAATACCAAATTACAGAAGAGCGGTTGATTAATCGCCTCAAAACAATTGCCATGGGTTTTAAACCTGTAAAAATAGAATTACGAGATTATGGCAGTTTTCCGGCCCATACCATATATATAAATGTAGTAAGCAAGCTGCCCATACAAAATTTGGTAAAGCAAATAAGAACAGAAGCACAAAAGCTCATGAAGTTTGATGATGACCATAAGCCCCATTTTATGTTGGAACCATATATTACCATTGCCAGAAAATTACAGCCATGGCAATACGAAAAAGGTTGGTTGGAATTTAGCCATCGGCATTTTACTGGTCGCTTTATTGCAGATGCCATGCTACTGCTAAAACGGCCCGTAGGAGAAATAAAATATGAAATAGCCGCAAGGTTTGCATTTGAAAATTTAGATGTGGGTGTAGCGCAGGGGGCGTTGTTTTGACCTTTCCACCCTCTCCCTTACCCTCTCCGCAAGCGGAGAGGGAGGAATCGAAGACCGACTGGAAGATTGATTAGAAGATTGAAGCGGATGATAGCAAAGAAATAGTTGTGATTACGATGAACTCCAACGGGGTTCAATTTGAGTAACTATGGGTGCAACTCATGGACCACAACACAATCATAACACAGAACGCCAACGGGGTTCAATTTGAGTAAACATGGGTGCAACCTATGGACAATAACATGCTACAACAAGACCACCATAAAGTAAAAGCCACCGAGCAAGAAGAAAATGTGCAATACCATCACGGACGTGGTGCACAATTTAATACCAAAAATCGTTTTCTAAAAGATGAAATAACACAGGAAAATACAGAAGCAATTGATGATTGGGAAGCATCGAATATAAAAACACAGTACATAGAAATGCAATCTAAAACAATTGTAAATAAAGTGGAGAGCAAAGATGTGGGCATGAGCTATAGCATGAACCCCTATGCAGGTTGTGAGCATGGTTGCATCTATTGCTACGCACGCAATGTGCATGAGTACTGGGGCTACAGCGCAGGCATGGATTTTGAGCAAAAAATTTTGATAAAAAAAATGCACCGCAATTGTTGCGTAAATTTTTGATGCACCCTAAATGGCAATGCGCCCCCATAATGCTTAGCGGCAATACAGATTGCTACCAACCTGCAGAGCAGCAGTACCGCCTCACAAGAGCTTTGCTAGAAGTATGCAACGAATTTAACCAACCCGTTGGCATACTCACCAAAAACTCGTGGATACTAAAAGACAAAGATGTATTGCAAGAAATGGCTAAAAAAAATATTGTATCTGCCATGGTTTCTATTACATCGTTTAACGAAGACCTGCGCCGTAGCATGGAGCCACGGACTACTACAGCAAAACAAAAATTAAAAGTAATAGAAGAACTAAGCAAGGCTGGTGTGCGCATGGGCATTATGATGGGACCCATGATACCAGGCCTTAATGAACACGAAATGCAACGCATTATGAAAGCTGCGGCAGACCATGGCGCTACGTTTACGGCTTATACATTTATTAGGCTAAATGGTGCTATTAAATTTTTGTTTCATGATTGGTTGTTTAAAAACTTTCCCAACCATGCAGATAAAGTGTGGCACTTGATAGAGCAAAGCCACGACGGAAAAGTTAACGACTCCCGCCTTGGTGTGCGCATGCGTGGCGAAGGAAATATTGCACAAATGGTAGCACAGCAATATAAAAAATATGGTTTGTTGTATAATATGAATGCAGAAGAGTGGAGTTTGGATACGAGTATTTTTAGGGTGCCTGGTGGGCAGGGGAAGTTGTTTTGAGAAAAAGAATTTATATTTATAAAAACTAACTGTAAATATGGCAAAGAAAAAAAGTTCTCAACTTATAATGATGGACCATTCGAAAGCAAAAGTAGAGTTGCTTGAAAAATATTTACAAAAGTATTTGAGTATTATTTCCAATGATAAGTTTACAGAAAAAATAAACTTATTTGATTTGTTTTGCGGCGAAGGAATTTATGAAAATGGAGGTGAAGGTAGTCCAATAGTAGCCTTAAAAGTTTTAAAAGACCTACATTTTATTAACAAAGCAAAGAATAATAAAATCCCAAAAGTTGATTTGATTTTTAATGATACAAACATTAATAAAATTGAAAAATTAAAAGAAACGATAATTCAAAAAAAATTACATTATTAAGATTTTGGTAAACTAAATTTTAGAAATAAAGATTATAAAGAAATTGTTCCTAAACTTTCCGAGTACTTCAAAGGGCTTAAAAATGAAAAGGCTTTTATATTTATTGACCCTTATGGCTATAAAGAAATTAGGGCAAGTGAAATAAAATCTCTTCTAGAATCAAAAAAATCTGAAGTCTTGTTGTTTCTTCCGACGCAGTTTATGTATAGATTTGATGAAAAGGGCACTCCGCAAGCATTAATTGAAATATTAGAAGAGTTAGTAGATATCAAAGATTGGAAAGCAACAAACTCTGTATATGCGTTTATTGAACAATTTAATAATGCATTAAGAGAATATCTAGGAAATGATTTTTTTGTTGATACTTTTACTATTGAGAAAGATGAAAAGACTGTTTATTGTTTATTTTTCTTTTCAAGTCATATCAGAGGATTTGAAAAAATGTTAGAGACTAAATGGGAAATTGACCAAGACAATGGAAAAGGATGGAGCTATGAAAAAACTGGAGATATGTTTTCTCAAATTAAGACAAATGAATTAGAGGAAAAGTTATTAATATTTTTAAAAGAAAATGCTAAGCTTTACAATGGAGATATATTCGATTTCACTCTTAGACAAGGATTTTTACCAAAACATGCAACTGAAATTTTGACTTCGTTGCAGAACGATAATAGAATAGAAGTGCTTTCTGACACTAGTATTAAAGTTAGAAAAGGGGCGTTTTATATCAATTATGAGAATTATAAAAATGAATTTAAAAAAGTTTACTTTAAAATAAATTAACCATGGCACAATCATCAATTGAATGGACAGAAATGACTTGGAACCCCACCACGGGTTGTAACAAAATTTCGGCAGGTTGTAAGTATTGTTATGCAGAAGTAATGACAAGAAGACTTACCGCAATGGGTATAGAAAAATACAAAGATGGTTTTGAAGTAAGAACACACGAAGATTCTTTACAAACACCTTTTTCTTGGAAAAAACCTAAACTAGTTTTTGTAAATTCTATGAGCGATCTGTTTCATCCTGAAGTACCTTTTGAATTTATACAAAAAGTGTTTTTTGTAATGAACGAAACGCCACAACATACTTACCAAGTGCTTACCAAACGAGCAGAAAGGTTATACGAAATACATGACCAATTAACCTGGACAAAAAATATATGGATGGGAGTATCTGTAGAAGATGAAAGGGCTACTGATAGAATTGATTTTTTAAGAGAAACCAATGCGCAAACAAAATTCCTTTCGTGTGAACCATTGATAGGTCCATTACGCAATTTGAATTTAGATGGTATTGATTGGGCAATTGTAGGAGGAGAGAGCGGAAGAAAAGCAAGACCCATGCTAGAATCTTGGGTTTGGGATATTAAACAACAATGCAATGACCAAGGAACAGCCTTTTTCTTCAAGCAATGGGGAGGTACAAATAAAAAGAAAGCGGGAAGAGAACTTGGCGGAAGCACCTATTCTGAAATGCCCTCACTTGCTTCTTTGTAAAATAGATAAGCCGCAATTTTTTTGCGGCTTATCTATTTTCTTTAATTCATTTTTTCTGAAATAAATTCAAGCAATTTTTCATCGCTCATTTTATTAGAAGTGGACTCAGTAGTTTTTGTATTTTTAAACTGAGGCGTATCTGCTAAGTAGTGTATAAACTGTTCTTGCGCAGTACCTGTTCCTGTTAAATGTATTTCGGTTGCATTTTGCATATTCGATGTTATTTCTTTAAAAAATTTTGCTTGTGACATTCTTTCGTGGTTGTTAGAACTTTTTTCACTTGAGCTCTGAAATGTTTCCTCTCCTTTTACATGTTCTATTACCACAAAGTCTCCCGCTTCGGCCTTTCCAACTATTGTAGCATTTAGAGAATCCATCCACACGCCAAATTGTTTTTCGTTGCTCATCTTATTTTTTTTAATTGTTATATAAATAAATTGGTGTTATGTAAAAATACTTTGCTGGTATTTGTCTATCTGCAAGGTACGATTTACAAACAGGTAAATTGATTTGTTTATAAACTAATGTTATGAGGATTTGTTAAAATCGTACATTTATTAGGCTGTATATAATTATTACAACTTCACTATGTTGGAGTAAAGATTTAACCTTCTTACAAAAACCTTTGAAATTTTGAAGGTTTTTACCTTAATTTTTTTCGTGATAATATTGATCTGCTGGCATTTTAAAAACCCGGGATCTTTGAAATGCCAGAAATGCATTGTTATCGTCAGCATTTATTTTTATCCAATTTTGGTAAGCTGTTAAGTTTTCTGTAATACCAAACAGCCATTGGTTGTAAGCTTCAAACATACCAGACTTAAGCAATTGTTGTTGCATATCAAAAAGACGAAACGCAGGTTTATTATCAGTAGAAAACCAATCTATAATAAATCGGGCTCTTATCATAGAGAGTGATTCTGTGTTTATTCCATTTGCAGTTACCGCTTCTTGCTTTTTCATTACTTCCAAATACTGTTTTACAAAAGGATTGTTACTTTTATTATTTTTACTCATACTTGTTTCGGTAAACAACTGTTTGTAACTATCCAACAATATTTTTTTTATTTCGGGAGCTCTGTTTCCACTCGATTCTATGTTTACAAATATTTCACCATAGAGGATAGACCACACAAAATCATTTTGAAAAAAATAATATCTGCTGGCATTAAAATAATTTCTACCAAAAGAAGGATCGGCTTTTATTCCTTTTTCCCAACTTTTTATAGCATCTTTATTATTATTTGCAATTTGAAGTTCCCCAAGTTCATTGTACAAGGGCCCGCTTTCCGGGAATTTTTCTATCCCTTTCTTGAAAACCTTTTCTCCCTCCTTTGGCTTTTCTAATTGTTTGTAAATATTGCCAGCTATTAAAAAACACTGGTCATCTGCATCATTGCTTTCTAAAACAGGATTTATTGTTTCCAGCGCTTTGATATTATTTTGTGAATAAAAATAACTCATTGCTAAATCTTTGCCTACACTTGTATTAGCAGGTTCTCTTTCTACACACCGGTTCAAAATCAAAATCGCATTTGCAAAATCACCCTGTTTCATAAAATTTTTAGCAGTAGCTTGTAATGCTGTAACAGACTGTGCAACCCCTCTTGAATTAAAAATTGTAACGCAAACCAGTGTAACTAGTATTAATCTTTTCATTCGGATATTTTAAGCTTTTAATCAATTACCCCCCTTCTCGGGAGCTTATTTATCGATTATTATTTTCATACATTAAGAACCAACAGTATACTCAATGTGCTGTAAATATAAAAAAAGGGCGCTTAAAAGCGCCTTATATTTAGTTAATTAAATGTGTAAGCAACCCATCCCTCAATTTTGGCTCGAACCAAGTACTTTTTGGTGGCATTACATCTCCGCTATCTGCCACTGCAAAAAGTTGCTGGATGTTTACTGGAAATAAACTTATTGCCAATGCCATTTCTCCGCTATCAACCCTTTTTTCCAATGCTTCCAACCCTCTTATGCCACCTACAAAATCAATTCTTTTATCTGTGCGTTGGTCTACAATATTTAAAATAGGTGTCAATATATTTTCTTGCATTATATTAACATCCAATACCCCCAATACATCTTCTTTAATGATGCTTTTATTGGCTACAAGCTTGTACCATTGTTTGTTTATGTACAAGCCAAATTCGTGCATAGCTTCTGGACGAAAAGCTGTTTCCTTTTTTTCAATAGAAAAATCTATCGCAATTTTTTCCAAAAATGCCGTTTCGCTTAAGCCATTCAAGTCTTTTATTACCCTATTGTAATCCATAATATGTAATTGGTCGGCAGGAAAAAGTGTAGTAAGAAAAATATCAGCATCTACAGTTGCCTCTGCGCCCAATGCCGCTCTCACTTTTGCCGCAGAAGCTGCTCGGTGATGTCCATCGGCTATGTACGATGCTGGCACTTGCTCTTTAAACAACAAAGTAATTTTCCCTATAGTTTCTTCATCATTTACCACCCAAATTTTATGCTCTATTTCATCATCTGCAATAAAACTATAATTAGGTGTTTTATCGGTCATACAATTTGACAATAGCGCATCTATTGCTGGCACATTTCTGTATGCTAGAAATACATTGCCTGTTTGTGCTTTGGTGGTTTTTATATGGGTAATACGATCCAGTTCTTTTTCTGGTCTGGTAAACTCATGCTTTTTTATAAGTCCTTTTTCATAATCATCAACTGAGCTGCCGCATACCAATCCAGTTTGTGTTCTGCCATTCATCGTAAGTTGATAAATATAATAGCAAGGTTTGCTTTCTTTAAAAAGTATATTTCTGCTTATAAATGCAGTCAAATTTTCCTTTGCCTTCTCATACACTTCTTGCGAATGAATATCTACATTTTCATTTAAATCTATTTCACTTCTTGTAATATGCAAGAAAGATTTAGGATTGCCTTGTGTTTCTGTTCTTGCTTCTGCACTGCTCATTACATCGTATGGCCTAGATGCTACTTCTTTAGCATGTGCTACTTCTGGCCTCAATGCCGCAAATGGTGAAATTGTAATCATTTTTTCTTTTTTTAAACCTTTTCCTTTTTTTAAACACTGCTTTTAACTAAGCCATTAATCAACTAATTACTACGTTCGTACTCCTGCATTAAACTTACTAAAAATACTACGCTACTTAATGGCATTGCATTGTATAAAGATGCTCTAAACCCTCCTACACTTCTGTGTCCTTTTATGCCAATAATATTATGTGAATCGGCAAACTTTAAAAAATCTGCTTCCTTGCTACTATCATTCATTACAAAACAAACATTCATTTTGCTTCTATCTTCTACTTCTACTGTACCTTTAAATAAACTGTTGCGATCTATTTCTGCATATAACAACGCTGCTTTTTCATTGTTTATTTTTTCAATGGCTTTTACGCCACCTTGCTTTTTCAGCCAACGTAATGTAAGCATGCAAGTATATACAGCAAATACGGGTGGCGTATTCAACATACTGCCCTCGTTGATATGATTGCGGTAATCCATCATGGTAGGAATATTTCTTTTTACTTTACCGAGTATGTTCTTGTTAACCACCACTACCGTTACACCTGCTGCACCAATGTTTTTTTGTGCGCCAGCATATATCAAATCAAAGGCATTGAAATCCATGTCTCTACTCAAAATATCGCTGCTCATATCTGCCAGCATTGAGTTGGAAGTAATAGGAATTTTTTGCCACTGTGTACCGTAAATAGTATTGTTGGTTGTAATGTGCAAATATTTTGCATCATTGGGTACTGCAAAGTCTTTTGGTAAAAAAGTGTAATTTTTATCTTTAGATGAGCAAACAATTTCTGGCTTACCAAATAATTTTGCTTCTTTGATGGCTTTGGCTGCCCACACACCTGTGTCTGTATATGCTGCAGTTTCCTTTGCATCCAATAAATTCATAGGCACTTGCATAAACTGGGTAGATGCACCACCGTGTAAGAAAAGCACTTCATGGTTATCATCTAAGCTCATCAATTCTTTCATTAGCATTCTTGCTTCTAGCATAATTGCTTCAAAAGCTGCTGTACGGTGCCCGTATTCTAGTATGGATAGACCCGTTTCGTTAAAGTTAAGTACAGCTGCTGCTGCTGCTTCAAAAACCTCCCTTGGCAATATGGATGGACCTGCATTAAAATTATAAACCACAATATTTCATTTTGAACGAGCGAAATTACGACATTATGAGCGGAGGAGTAGGAAAATTTTATTGCGAAAATTTAGTAGCTAATTATGCAATTTTTGAAGTGAATATCGCCATTAATCCAGCAACACACTCATCATTTGCAAACCCCTGCCTGCATTTACTTTCAAAGTAATGGGCTGCCCATTTGCAGTAACTGTAATGGTGTTTTCGCCTGCATGAAGCGGTATGCGCACATAACTTACAAATGCAGGAAGGCTTTGCCAGTTGCGGGTATCGGCTTTTTCTGTAGCAGTATTTACCATATTCAATACAAAACCTGCCACATCGCCTGCAAGTTTTGCTTTTTCTTGTCTAGCTTTTGCCTTCTGTTCTTTTTCGGTACTGGTCATGGCTGTATCAGCAGCTTCTTTTTTATCCTTTTTATTAGCAATTCCTTCTGCAAGCGCTTCTGTTCCTTTTTCTATCAATTTTTTTGTCATTTGCCTTGCCAGCGCATTTGCCAATTCGGTAATAAATCTTTCTTTTAAAACATTTACTGCCACACTGTTTATATTTTGTGCAAGCTGAGGTTTATAACTATTTTCGGCATTACTTACAGTTATATTTTGAAGCTGTGTATATTGTAGCGTATAAACAGGCAACGATAACTTAAATGCACGCAAAGAAGAAAGTCTTTCTTCTGCTATACCATAGCTATTATAGTTAAAATTAAAATTGGAATTATACCCATTTGGATCCAGGTAATTAAAGTTCCCAATACCATTGCTACCCGCAGTAAGAAAGAAATTTTTCTCTTGCTTTATCGGTGCTTGCCCTTCTTCAATGAATAAAATTAATTCTCCATTTATAGCATTGCCTTCGTTGTAAGAAACATTGAAAGCTTTTTCATATTGTTGCTGCTCGTTTGTAAAGCCCAAGCTGGTGGCAGTACGCAATAAATCTTGCTGCAATTGCACGGGCATTTTTACTCCGTAATATTCATTGTCTGATTTAAGATAAATATCTACGGCATTTCTATAAGCTATAAATGCATTGTTTATATCGCCTGCCATTTCATAAATCATTCCTTGTAGGTTTAGGGCAAATGCATCTTTACTATAGCGGTTTTCTTTGTTCCTAAATTTATCGCCTTGAGCATTGGTCGATAAGGTAATTCTTCTTGCTTCTACTACCGCATCTTCCATTTGCCCCAATGTAGCATAGTTTAGTGCTTTGTAAAAATGCATCATAAATTGTTCATGATCTTCGCCTCTGTAAAACTGTTGCATTGGGTTTATCAAATTAGCAAGGGCAATATCTGCAACAGATTTGGTATTATTTTCTATCATACCATCAGCTGTATTCAAATAATAATTGCTTCTAACAAAATCATTTTGCAACCGATAAAGTTTACCCATTTCCAAGTTATAGAGCAAGGCATTTCTATCTTTTTTTATAAGTTTATTATGCTCTAAACTTTGTGCTGCTTTTTCGTAGTTACGCTCTCGCATATTTGCATAATACGAGCTCATAGATTTATTGTAAGTAGCACAAGAAAAGAGAACGGGCACCACCAGGAATGCCGCCAATGCCCGTTGCAGTATACTGTTCATCAGTAAAGTTTTGAGTGAGAAAAACTGATGTGTGTAATTAGTTTTTTACATTCTTTGATAATTTCTTATCGCCTATCCAAACTACTTCATTCGTTTCTATGTTGGTAAGAACAAGGTCTATCTGATAGGTAACTGTTTTCTTTCTTTTAAAAGCATCTACAATAGAATTGATGGAGCCTTGCAAAATATAATCCGCTCCTTTTTCTAAGCCAAATTTTTTCATGGTACTTACAGATGCGTTTGTTTGTTGGTCAGATTTTTCTGCACGCATTTCTTCACGCTTTTTTCCACTTTGTACAAGCCCTACTTTTTCTGTAGTTACAAACGATTTCTCCAGGTCATTCATAAATGTTTCTGCTTCTATATGCTCGTGGCTTTTGTTGGTTACAAAACCTACAATTACAACAGGTCTTTTTCCTTTTACCTGAAGGTGATCGCCTAACCATTTGCCTGTAAGGCTCTGGTTAATCATTTCCTCTGCCGTCATACGGCTGTCGGTATAATTCCAGTTTCCGCTAATATCAGGTGTATCTATAGGGTCTATTCTGGTTACTTTATGTGCGCAAGATGCAAAAATTAATATAGAGGCAATAGTGGCTAGTGTAAATATCTTTTTCATGATTGTAGGTTTTTTAGTTTTTGAAATTTTGTGAGCAATTTATTTGTTACCATCTCCAACGGAAAGGGCTGCAATTGTTGTTGTTGTTCCAATTATTATTATTCCAACCGTTATTCCAGTTGTTGTTATTCCAACCATTGTTCCAATTGTTGTTATTCCAACCATTATTCCAACCGTTGTTCCTAATATTAAACAAAGCCCTCTCTCTTCTAAAATTTCTTCTTTCTGCTTTACGCTCTGCTTTTGCCGTACTCCAATCGTAGGCCTTGTAAGTATCCTGTATGGTAGTATTGTTGGTGGTTTGCAAGCTTACTTGGGTAGCAGCGTATTTATCCATGCTTACTTTGTAATTGGGATTTTGATCTGGCGCCAAATCTTGAGCCATGGTAACATAACCTGCTAAAAGAATGCTGAGGGTAAAAATTACTTTTTTCATGTTCTATATTTTTATGGTTATTAATGGTAACACGTTATTGGCCTAGATCAATTTTCAGTTTTAATGAACTTTAGTTTTAGCCCATTTCCATGTTATTTGGTTTTAATGTGTTTAACAAATTTAAAGCCATCTTTAAAATTGAAACGTTATAGGTTTCTGAAAGTTACAGCGTTAACAAAACTTTACAAATAGCATCATTTTACGATAATATTAATTAAAATACTTTTGATCCAATTGTTAATTTGCTTCCTAATATTATAGATACTGTAATCCCAAAAATGGTTGGGCTTGTAAAGAAATAAAATCACCGTTAAGCTAATAATGCTTTGTATTAATGGGTAAACAAAGAAAATTTGAGTTCGTTAGATTTCAAACGACAAAACCTCCCTGTAGATTTCAAAATTAAAAAATATATCTTGCTTATTTTATTTAAATTGTGATAGTAGTTCATCATTTTAGCCGAGCTTTTTTTATTATTTGAACTATGAAAATTATAATGTTAAACTCCAAAAAAAATAATATTCAAATACATATAATAATTCTGGGGCTTTCATTATTGACTAGCAACATTTTTGCACAAGTTGAAAGAATTGAAACAGATAGACCTGGCCAAACAATTACTGCAAGCACTGCTCCTAATAAATGGCTACAAACAGAAATTGGATTTCAAAAACAAACCTATAGATTTCAGCCAATATTAAAAGATCTTTATTTTCAGCAACCAGCAATATTAGTAAAATATGGAATAGGCAATAGAGTTGAATTGAGGCTGGTAACTGAGTATGCCTACGTGAGAGAAGAAAATATTAATAGAAATGTTATTTACAAAGGATCTAATAATACACAAATTGGCGGTAAATTTAATTTCTTAAAACAAAAAGGAATAATACCTAAAACTACTATCATTGTACATTATAGATTAAATGCACTAAACAGAAATGCAATAGGATTTGATACTACAAACGGTGGTAATATTAGGCTTGCCATGTTGCATAAAGTAACAGAAAATTTTCACATTGGATACATTTTTGGCTTAGACATGAGGAGTTGGAATTATGACCCAATGTATTTATACAGCTTTTCACCAAAGTTTAATATTACTGAAAAGTGGCAAGCATTTGTAGAAATTTATGGATATGTTTGGAAGGGTCGTATTCCTCAAACTAGTATTGATGGGGGTATTTCTTATTTTATAAACGATGACTTTAAAATAGATGCTTCGGGAGGTGCTCGAATAAATAAAAATACCAAACTTAAATTTTATTCCATAGGAGCTTCTTTTCGGTTTAAAACTTCCAAAAACAATTAGCCGTACCGTACCGCAAAAAAATCCCCTTGCAAAAATGCAAAGGGATAAAATTTAAAAATATTATTTTATTAATGTTGGTGATTGTGCTGCATTGCCACTAACTCTTCACTTGTAACTTTTTTCTCCGTAGGCTTTGCTTGGCTTTCTGCCCAACTAAATAATTTTTCTGTAATCATTCTACGGTAAGTAGCATCTACTTGCTTTTCGTCTTTCATCATACGATCAATGTAACTTTCCAACCAGCTCATATCTTCACCTATGTTCATGTTACCAAAATAGCGGCTCACTTCTTCTTTCATGCTGGAACGCAATTCTTCTTCTGTAACTTCCAATTTATTGGTACGTATAATTTCATCGCTTATCAAAGTCCATTTCAATTGGCCTTCAAAACCCGCATATTCTTTTTCTGCTTCTTCTTGTGTTCTTTGTTTATCGCCACCGGTTTTTAACCAACGGGTAAGAAATGGTTGTGGAAATTCCATTTTGGTTTCGTCCAATAAATGATGGTACAATTGGTCGTGCAATTGATTTCGGGATTGTGATGCCCAATATTTTTCAATTTCTTCTTTCAAAGCAGTTTTTAAATCAGCTTCGTTGGTTATCCCTTTTCCTGGGTACACTTCGTTGAAAAATTCTTCGTTCATTTCTCTTTTTTTAACTAAGCCAATTGTTTTTATTTCTAATTTGAAATATTTTTTGGCAGCTACTTCATCATCTTTTGCAAAACCAAGGTCTTGCAGCATCTTTTCCAATTTGTCTCCTTCAAATGCGCTTTCTAGTTGAAACACAAAACTTTCGCCTACCTTTTTACCCATCAATTGCTTTTGCATTTTTGGGTTAAAATATTTTACCAATACAGAATTTTCTTTGGTAACGCCCCCTTCCAATTCTATTGCATTTTCATCTGCTTCTGTAAAAATCACATTCACTACATCTTCTTCATTATCCACTTGTTCTTTTTCTACCATTTTGCCTGCTTTTAGTTGCATGCGGCTTATTTCTTCCATTACCATGTCGTCGGTAACTTCTACGTTGTGGCGGGTAAATTTTGCTGTAGAAAGGTCTGGTAAACTATAAGCTGGTTTCAATCCAATTTCGAAAGAAAAATCAAAATCACTTGGATTGTTCATATCCAATTTGCTCATTTCACCTTCTAGTGGGAGTGGCTGGGCGAAAATTTCCGGCTTCTCTGTATCCAAATAAGTGTACAATTCTTTTTCTATAGTACGAAGAACTTCATCAGAAAATATACCAGCTCCATACATTTTTTTTATCATACCTGCTGGTACCATTCCTTTTCTAAAACCTGGGATATTGGCTGTTTTGCTATATTCTTTTAGCTTTTTTTCAAAAGCTGGTAAATAATCTTCTTTATTAAGCTTTACGGTAAGCTTGTCGTTTAATAAACCAATGTTTTCTCTAACTACTGTAGCCATGATGTTGTTTTTGTCTCGACAATTTTGTCGAGATTTTAAAAAAAATCCTTCCGCTTGGGCGGAAGGAAGATAAATAGGTGCGGATAATAGGGGTCGAACCTACATGCCTTGCGGCGCTAGATCCTAAGTCTAGTGCGTCTGCCAATTTCGCCATATCCGCAAATGCCAGCAACTATTAATTAGCTGGGGAGTGCAAAACTAAGGAATTTTTATATAATCAGGCGCTTTTTGAAATTTTTATTACTACACAAAGTCAATAATTTAAATATAAACGATCAAATACCACATGACCAAATCTTTAGTAACCATTGAGAATTCACTAATTGTTGTTCTTATTTACCAATTATGTGCGTTTTTGGCGAGTATATTATTCAAAATAAAAAGCATATGAATAGAACGGCCCAGTATATTTTTGTTTAAATTTTCTCCCTCACCCTCCACTCCTGCGGTGTAACCCCAAATTCTTGTTTAAATACTCTGGCAAAATATCCAGCATCGTTATAGCCACAATCCAGGGCTAAGCTTGCAATACTGGTTGCCGGGTTTTTTAATAACTCTTTTGCCTTATTTAATCGAATAGTACGGATAAATTTGTTGGGCGAGTAGCCAGTAAGTGCGTCTAACTTTCGGTGCAATTGTGAGTGACTCATAAAAATATATTTGCACAATAGCTCTACAGAAAAATTTACATCGGCCATATGTGTTTCTACCGCTTCCCTTACTTTTTTTACAAATTCATGCTCTGCCATTTCAATGTTGGCTTGTACAATTATTTCTTCTCCGATATTCTCAGATTCATTATTTGGGGCTATTTGCTTGGTATAATATTGTTGTAATTTCTTACGAAGCTCTAATAGCTTTTTTATACGCAACAGCAATTCATCTTTGTGAAAAGGTTTTTCCAAATAAACGTCCGCACCACGTTCCAAGCCTTCTAGCCTACTTTCTAAATCTGCTTTTGCTGTAAGCATAATGATGGGAATATGGCTTGTACGTTCATCTGCACGCAGCATTCGACATAACTCAAAGCCGTCTACATAGGGCATCATTACATCGGTAATAATTAAATCGGGGATAATTTCTGTTGCAATTTCAAATCCTTCTTTTCCATCTTTACCTACTGCAAATCTATATTCGGGAAGGCAACTAGCCGTGTATGCTACTACATCTGCATTATCTTCTACCAATAAAATTAACTGCTTTTGGGTGTGGGCATTTTCTACATTTTTGATACCTGCACTTTCTACAGTTGTTTTTTGCACAAACACTTTTTCATTTACCGCATCTGGATTTTCCATTCCAGCATAATCAGCATTTTTTAATTGCAATGATACGGTAAACTCTGTTCCTTTATTGGCGCCTATTGGGGGGCTTTTTACCTCAATAGTTCCATCCATTAATTTTGCTAGCTCTTTGGTAAGTGCTAGCCCAATACCAGTACCTTCGGCCTTTCTAGTATGGCTATTGTCTAGTTGATAAAAGCGCTCAAATATATGCTCCAATTGACTTTCGGGTATTCCTATACCAGTATCTTTTACTTTTATTATTAGCGTAGTATAAGCTGTACCTGGCTTAGCTATTGCAGCAATAGTAATATATACATTACCTTTTTCGGGCGTAAATTTCAATGCATTCGATAATAAATTCGCAACAATTTGCCTTAATTTTTCACCATCATACGCTGCATGCAAACTGTCGATATCTGATAAAAAATGGAACTGCTTTTTCTGGCTTTCTGCCAATGATTGAAAAGACTCTACTATATATCTTAAAAAATTAATTACATCGCCATTTACCAAATGCAATTCCATTTTTCCACTTTCCAATTTCGACAAGTCGAGCATTTCATTTACAAGATTGAGCAAGTTTTCTCCATTGCGTATGATCATATTCATGCCATTGTCAAAATAATCATCGGGTTGGCTTTTTACCTGCTGCGCCATACCCAATATTACGGTAAGTGGGGTACGAAATTCATGGGTAATATTGGTATATAATTGCGTTTTTACAACATCTAATTCTTTTACCCGCTTGGCTTCTTGTTGCTCAAAGTTTAATTGATTTTGAAGTTTAGCTTTGTTTACTTTAAATTTAAAATAGGCTCTTACGGCAAAGCCCAATACCAATATATAGAACAGATATGCCCACCAAGTGCGCCACCAAGGCGGCAGAACGGTTATACGAAGCTCTACTATTTTATTGCTCCAGATGCCCTGGCTGTTGCTACCCTGTAATGTAAAAACATAATTTCCTGCCGGCAAGTGCAAGTAAGTGGCAGAGCGACGTGTGCCAGATTCTACCCAATCCTTGTCTACACCTTTCAATTGATAGCGATACTTATTTTGATTGGAAACAGTAAGGTCTAGTGAAGAAAATTCGAGTGTTAAAATATCCTGCTCATACGAAAGTGTAATGCCTTTTGATTTTTCTATAGTATTTTGTAGCACGCCCGTTTTATCTCCTGGCGAAACTGATTGGTTATTAATGAGGATATCTGTGATGTAAACATTAGGCAAAAAAACATGCGCCAGTATTTCTTTAGGATCAAAAATATTAATTCCTTTAACACCGCCAAAAGCAAGATTGCCGTTACTCAATTTAGCGTAGCAGCCAGTATTAAATTCATCATCTTGTAAGCCATAAGCTTTGGTGAAATTGTAAAATACATGGGTGTTGTTTTTTGTTGTTTTAAAACAAAATATCCCTTTATTGCTACTTCCCCATATATTGCCCGCATCATCGGCTAAAATACCATATACCACATCATCGGGTAAACCCTCCTTTGCTGAGATATGAAAAAAATCCCCACTTGTTTTATCCAACCGATTTAAACCACCTCCTTTTGTTGCTATCCATAAATATTTATCTGGTTCATTGGAGTCATCTAAAAAGCAGGAAACATGATTATAATTAAGCGAATTGCGGTTGCTGCTGTTATTGTAAAACCATTTTACTTGCGAAGAAGCAATATTGTTATAATCTAAAATGACTTTTGCAAATCCTTTTTCTGTACCTACCCAAAAAGTACCTTGTTTATCTTCAAACAATGCAGTACAAATAATTTTAGAAGCATCTTTATTTATTGTAAAACTATCCAGTTTTTCGGTTACTGTATTCAACAATGTAATAACTCCATCCTGCCCGGGAAACCAAAGGTTGGCTTTACGATCTTCCAAAAAAGGTTGTTTTTTACCAAACGAAAGGTTTGCATTTATGGTGGGCCATGCTTGTAATATTTTAGTAGAAGGATTATATTTAAAATACCCTTTTTCATCACTTTTAAACCAATAGTCGCCTGTAGATGCAATAATCAAATTATCTAACTGGCTTATGGCTGGATCTTTTTTAAATGCATCTGTAATCAATCCATCTTCTTGTAGTTTTTTCCAATTATAATCATAACTCACCATATACATATACTTATTGGCTGTAGGTATAATTAAACGGGTTGTTTGCCCAGCTGCAAAAATTTTAAATTTACTGTTTACCGAATTATACTTGCGCAAACCCCATCCCACAGAGCCAGACCACAATATTCCTGACTGGTCTATTATAAATGGGTAACATATTCTGATGGTTGTTTTGGGCAAAGGCTCATTCCATTTTATAGGTTTACCTGGTTCATGATTATAGATATCGTAAAAATACTCCTCTCGGTGGTGATATTCCCAGGGTTTTGTTACAGGTTTAAATATTATATTACCTGCTGGTATTTTTCTGCCATCGAATAATGGAATGATATCTTCCCCATTAAAAAGGTAAAGGTTATTATTAATCAGCTTACTACTGTCTGCATTCAAAAAACCATCGTTGAGCAGCATTCCATTATTGAGCTTAACAAAGCTGTTATTTTGCGAATTAAATTGGTAGACCAATCCGTCCATACCACCAACCCATATAATCCCGTTCTTATCTTTACCCATGCCATAAACCTGTGTATTACCTGGCAGACTAAGCCTGGTGATGACCGGCTTGCTTTCTTTTTTAAAAAAACCGCTGTTTATTTCAATAATGTTTAAGCCGTTGGCATCGGTACCAACCAAGAATCTCCCATCGGCCATTTCTTCTATAGCACGTATACCATTTCCCGATAGGCTGGTTGCATCAGCTTTATTATGAGCTATCCGGTAAAATTTGCCGTTTTGCTTATCATAAATATTTATCCCTGCATTTTCGGCTCCTACCCATAACCTGCCTTTAGAATCTTCAAAAAGCTTAAGAATGGTATTACTGCTTAAGGTGTAAGCATTATAAGGGTCGTTTACAAATACTTTAAAACTGTATCCATCGTACCTGTTTAGTCCATTTTTGGTAGCCACCCATATAAAGCCTTCTTTATCTTGCAAAATATCAAACACCATACCCTGTGATAAACCCTGTGCAGTAGAAATACTCTCGTATGCAATGGGCGCTTGCGCATGTACACTCATATAAGCACAAATAAGCACAAGACAGATAAACGGTTTAATATGAGCCAAACACTTTGTCATTCAATAGTTAGTTTTTAAAATCTCTTTCTAGATTTTACATACAAAATCAAATATCCATTTGCAAATGGGGGATTGCAATTGCATAGTACAAGTATATTGTTTGGATTTTTCGCTAGGGAAAGGATTGGTACAAAGAGCGTTAAAAATCTTCAAAAAAAACAGGTTTGTTCCATTTTTTTTAAAAATGACAGATTTATCCTACTCCTGCACAGTTTGTCCTATAGTTTGGCGAATACTTACTTATTTATGGTGAATATCTACGCTACTAATTTGCTATTTGTGCTGAGATTTGACATATCATTTTGCAGATTGGTTATAAGCCTCCCGGGGGCGGTTTATAGCCACTGCAAGCTGATGTTATTTAAAAGTACTTTCTGATAACCCAAACTATTTTTTAACTACTAAATAAAACTACCATGACCAACAATTTCAAAGTAAAAATGAAGGCGCTTTTTGCCTTATCAATGATCTTCATGGCTTTACCGTTTGCAGGTATTGGCCAAACAAAAAATGTAATTTCAACACATAGGGTTTTTCCAAAAATCGATAAAGTGATGGAATTTGAAAAAGCAATTGCTGCACATGCACAAAAGTACCACACGGGCAATACTTATTGGAGGGTATTTGCTATTCAATCTGGACCCGACTTAGGGGGCTTTCATATTACCGAAGGGCCAACAAGTTGGGCAGATGAAGATACAAGAGGCGATTTAGGCCCAGAACACAAATTAGATTGGAATAAAAATGTAGCTATTTATTTAACAGACAAGCAATCTGGTGGGTATTCTGTTTACCAAGATTCTTTAAGTACAGTTGCTCTAGGCGATTTTTCCGACAAAATAAATATTGCACATATATATCCCAAAATAGGTCATGGAGACGACGTTAGGAATATGATTATGAAATTGAAAAAAACATGGGCTGTAGATGGCTCCACTGTTGCAGTTTATACAGCAAATTCTTCTGGTGAAGCTCAATACACTTTGGTAACGAGGTATAAGCAAGGCTTAAAAGAAAAGGCATCAGGTTTTCGTAAACCATTTAGGGAAACGTACGAAGCAGTTAATGGAGCAGGTTCTTACGCTCAATACCTTAAAGATGCTGCCGAATTTATAAATGAAAATTGGAGTGAATTACTTTTTTTACGTAAAGATTTGGGTTCGAAATAAGCCCTTACCCATATTGATAGATAAACAGACCTCATAATGAAAAAAATTGGTGGGGTTTGTTTTTACTTTCTTTCATTTGGAAATTGACATGCGGGAAACAAAACTCCGCAATACATTTTTAAACCAAAAACAAACTAGTATGAAACAGAAAATGAAATTTTTAGCATTAAGCTTCGCAATTTTCTTTGTCAACTTATCTGCTATAGCTCAAAACCCTTTTGGCGAAGTGAGTTTTGTAAAAGTAAAGCCCGGTATGAACGAGAGTTACTTAATAGACATGAAGACAGCAAAGAAAATAAACAATGGGCTTAAAGCTAATAAAACAATTAACTCCTGGCAACTATTCCGCAGAGTTTACCCCCGTGGCAGCGAAATGGAGTTCGATTATGCTACGCTTGCGGTATACCCAAGCGGTAAAGAAATGGAATCTCGTAAAGACTGGGTTCCTTGGAATGCTCCAATGAAAGAATTGAGCGCTAAAGAAACGATTGATTATTTAAGTTCACTAGGCAATGTTCGTACTGTGATACAAACTGAACTTTACGACTTTAAAATGGGTGTAGGCGCTGCTGGTAAAACGGGCGACTTTGTACAGCTTAATCTCATAAATGCAAACGCTGGAAGCAATGATGCAGTTGAGAAAATGTGGGAGTCTTTAAAACCTGTTGTTGAAGAGTGTATCAAAGCCGGGAAATTAAAAGGATACAATGTTTGGAAACGCACCTATGTTACGAATGTGGGCTACTCAAACGATTATACAGTTAGCTTTAGTTTTTCATCATTGGAGCAGGCACTGTCATGGGCAAGTGGTAAAACGGGTATGGCAGAGGAATATAAAAAAATATATCCAAAAGAAGATTTTACTGCTTACGGAACTAAGCTGACAAGCTTACGAGTAATTGTAGCACAGGAACTTTGGGAACTGGTAGATGTAACTGATTAAAATAACCACGCGTTTTTCTGAAATACTTACGTACAAGCCGGGTTTAAGTTGAAAATAAAATTTTAATGATTGTTGACAAGGTGGTTTATAAAATCACCTTGTCAATTTACAACCTCGTGATTGTTTTATCTCGATAAAAATTGGAAAATGAATCATTTAAAACTCTTAACCGAAGCGTCCATATTAACTTCTAGAAACAGGAATGTACATATCTTAAAAAATAGTGCTACACTACCTTCGCTATCTGAAAACACATTTCTACGTTATTTTAATTTCATTGCCCTCTATTTTGCACAAGGTATACCGGAAGGAATGTTATTCTATGGTATTCCGGCATGGATGGCCATGAATGGCAAAACACCCGGAGAAATAGCAGGTTTTGCGGTGGCTTGTGGTTTGCCCTGGAGTTTTAAATTTATAGTAGCCCCACTGATGGATCGCTACACCTATTTGCCCATGGGGCGCAAAAGGCCATGGGTGCTTTTGGGGCAATTGGGATTAATAGCAAGTTGTATTGCCATGGCTTTTGTACCTGACCCACTAAATAATTTAAACCTGTTTATGGCAGCAGGTTTTGCGGTTTCGTTCTTTGGCGCTTTTCAGGATGTAGCTACCGATGGCATGGCGGTTGATATTATTCCAATAAACCAGCAGGCCCGTGCCAATGGGTTAATGTGGGGCTCAAAAATAATTGCCATTTCTACTACGCTTGCATTGGGAACCTGGCTTCTAAATAAATACGATTTTACCACTTCCATTCTTATGCTTGCAGCAATGATAGGTATTATTATGCTGGCGCCTATATTTTTAAGAGAGCGACAAAATGAAAAGATACTCCCATGGACAGTAGGCGCAGCATCGCAGGAAACTAAAAAAATGCAATTAACCAGTTGGGCATCTATATTTAAATCTTTGTACAGCGTATTCAGTTTAAGAAACTCTATACTGCTTGCATTGATTTTGTTTTTATGCACGGGAGCTTACAATTATATTGATACACTCTTACCCATTTTTACAGTAAAAGAATTAAAGTGGTCTAATGGGAGTTACTCACAATTTTATGCAACTGCTAAAATCATAGGAGGCTTTAGCGGAATGCTGTTTGGAGGTTTACTCATTGACAGGTTTGGTAAAAAGCGTATGATGAACATTTATTTTTTTGGAATGGTACTTTTTACATCGGTTCTGGCTTTTTCAAAAATATATTGGACAGACACCAGTTTTATCTATGCATTTATGACGTTGTATAATATAGTTTACACATTTGCCTCTATAGGCATTTTTGCTATTGCTATGCAATGCTGCTGGAAAAAAGTTTCGGCAAGCCAGTTTACCCTTTATATGACAATTGCTAACCTTGGGCGTATTGCTTTAGCCGCATTAATTGGTCCAATAACGGCAAATTTCAGTTGGCAGGTTGCCCTGATAGCCTTCCCTGTTATGATTGCATTGGCATGGTTACTCATTCAATTTTTAAATATCAATAAACAGGTAGAAAGGGTAGTTGATTTAGAGAATAAAGATGTAGCAACACAATAAGAGAAGCTGGTTATTACAGAATTTTTAAAACCTAACAATATGAAAAAAACAATTTTATTACTCCTGCTACTTCCATTTTTTGGAACATTGCAAGCACAGGAAAATCCAAATTTTACTTTTAATCATTTTGCATTATCGGTAAAAAATCTTGATGAGTCTGCTACTTTTTATGCAGCAGTGTTAGGGCTACAGGAAATCACTAATAAAACCAAAATAGAAGACATTCGATGGTTTTCTTTGGGCGAAGGAAAAGAGCTACATCTTATCTCCTTTTTGAAAGATCCAGTTACCATTAACAAAGCGGTTCACTTGGCTTTAACCACTTCTAATTTTGATGCATTCATAAAAACATTAGAAGCGAAGAAAATTCCTTTCTCCGATTGGCCTGGAACAGCAAATAAAGTAAACATTAGAGCAGACGGAATTAAGCAAATATATTTTCAAGACCCAAATGGTTATTGGATTGAAGTGAATAGTGTTGGGCAAAAATAAAAGTAAAACAAGGGAAGCCCAAAACCAAGTAGGTAATAATTTGTATAATAATCAAAACAATGGATAAATTATTTATTTCTACCGAACCTAAACCAATATCTTATTTGAGAAAATGAATAATAAAACCAAATTACTGCTTACAATATTATTCATACACAGTACTGCTCTTTCAGCGCAGGTACAAGTAAGAAATGAGCCACGCCATAAAAATGTTTTAGAGAATAAATACATTCGCCTGTTGGATGTATGGATAAAACCAGGTGATACCAGTTTGTTGCATATTCACTCTACCCCATCGCTGTTTCTACATTTTACCAACACAGATGTTTGTGTACAAATAAAAGGCAAGGCATGGACAAAAAATAGAAATACATCAGGAAATGCTTCTTATACCTCTTTCTTTAATGATACCCTTATTCATCGGGTGAGCAATTGCGATACAGTACCTTTTCATGTTACCGATATCGAACTGCTCTCCTCTTATAAACCAACAACATTGCTTGCGCCTTTACCATTTTCGGTTTTGTTTGATAATGAAAAAGCAATTGCTTACCGTTTAAGCGGTACATCATTCCACAATCAAGTTATCAATGGCAGTGGGCCGATGCTGGCAGAGCTCGTTGCAGGTAATGAAGTGATCTGCCATAACACAAAGACCAAAAAATTAACCAGCATTAAACCTGGAAAATATTTGTACCTACAACCCGGCAGCTCTTTTTATTTTTCTGCAAATGAAAATGAAAAAAATAATTTGGTACTGTTTGAAATTAAATAATATAATTTTTTTAAAAAAAATTACTTTTAGTACTAAAAGATAACAGTATGAAAATAAGAATTCTAATTATCTGCATTTTTTTATCACAGCAAATCAAGGCACAATCCTTTCAAAAAATTCATCGCAAAGCAATTGTAGTGGATACCCACAATGATTTTTTGATGCTGGTTACAGATGAGGCTACAGTAAAGTACAGAAACAATGAACTTGCATTTGATAAAGATCTTAAAGGAAAAACCCATACTGATTTAGCAAGACAAAAAAAAGGCGGATTAGATGTACAAGTGTTTTCTGTTTTTTGTACAGGCGACATAAAAAATCCATTCCTGTTTGCCAACAAACAAATTGATTCCTTAGATGCGGTGATTGCCCGGCACCCTAATGAAATGATGAAAGCTTTAAACAGTACAGCATTATTACAAGCAGTGAAGCAACACAAAATAGTTGCCATGGCTGGTGTAGAAGGTGGGCACATGATAGAAAATGAGCTGAGTAAATTAGATGCCTTATACCAGCGTGGTGCAAGATACATGACGCTTACCTGGAACAATTCCACCTCATGGGCAACGAGTGCATTTGACGAAACTTTTAAAAAAGATTTGCCACATAAAGGGTTAACGGATTTTGGCAAACAGGTAGTCAACAGGATGAATCAATTGGGAATGATGGTAGATATTAGTCATGTGGGAGAACAAACTTTTTGGGATGTAATTAATACAACTGCAAAGCCAGTGATAGCTTCACATAGTTCAGTATATAATTTGTGTAACCATCAAAGAAATTTAAAAGATGACCAAATTATCGCTATTGCAAAAAATGGCGGCGTAATACAGGTAAATTTTAACCCCCCATTTATCGACAGCAGTTTTGCAAAAAAAGAAACGATTTTTTTTCAGCAACATAAAACAGAAACTGACTCACTGTTTAATGCTGGTATGAATGGCTGGGTGATGGAAAATTACTTCTATAACAAATATAAGGACGAAGCAAATGCAATAAGGCCTTCACTTTCCTTACTCATGCAGCACATTGAATACATTATTAAATTAGTTGGTGTCGATTATGTTGGTCTGGGCTCCGACTTTGATGGCATCAACCTTACACCACAGCAGTTAGATGATGTTACAGGCTATCCGTTCATTACAAAAGCATTGGTAGAAAAAGGGTACAGTAAAAAAGATATCAATAAAATTTTAGGCGAAAATTTTTTACGGGTTTTAAAAGCCAACGAAGCAAAGTAAAAATCTGTTTTAGGCATACTCAACCAAAACCAACCATGCATGGCCATCGAAAAAACAACTGAAGGATTAAAACGGGTAGTAGGTGTCTCGGGGCTAGCACTTTCTATTGTAAATGGTGTGATTGGCTCAGGCATATTTGTACTGCCGGCAACCGTTGGTATTGCCATGGGTGCCTTTGGTGTGTTTGGATATATCGTTTGCAGTATTATGCTAGCAGCCATCATGTTTTGCTATGCCGAAATTGGAAGTAAGGTCACCAGCAGTGGTGGGTCTTATGCCTATGTGGAAGCTGCTTTCGGAAATTTTGCCGGTTTCGTTATTAACTGGTTATTTGTTTTTGGCTGGGGCATTTTGGGTAGTGCTGCTGTAATGAATATCCTTGCAGATTCATTGGCGGTGGTCTTTCCTGTTTTTTCCGATGCGTTAGCTCGAGGATTTTTAATTTCTATTCTGATCGGCTTTATGATGCTCATCAATATACGGGGAGCAAAACAAGGTATTGGTTTTGTAAAAGGCATCACTATTATCAAATTATTGCCGCTGCTCGGTATCATCATTTTTGGCTTCAGCCAGATAAAAGGCAGCAACCTGCATTGGGAACATGTTCCTTCTATTACAACATTTGGCAATACTGCACTTATCTTATTCTTTGCATTTGCAGGCTTTGAAACATGCCTTGGTGTAAGCGGTGAATTCAAAGACCCTAAGCGAACAGTGCCGATGGGGATCTTGCTGGGAGGCCTAACCGTGCTTATTGTTTATATACTTTTACAAACGGTAACACAGGGTGTGCTTGGGGCAGCCATGGTCCACTTTAAAGATGCCCCGCTGGCTCAAGTAGCCAACAGCATTATAGGACCTGTTGGAGCAACCATCCTCTTGTTTACAGCAGCTCTATCCTGTTTTGGAAGTACAAGTGCTGATGTGATGGCCACACCACGTTCACTATTTGCCGCAGCAAACGACGGCATATTTCCTGGGTTTCTCGGTAAGGTTCATCCCAGGTTTGCAACACCGCATCTAGCTATAATAACATACGGATCCC
This sequence comes from Ferruginibacter sp., assembly GCA_031380515.1. Classification (GTDB taxonomy): domain Bacteria; phylum Bacteroidota; class Bacteroidia; order Chitinophagales; family Chitinophagaceae; genus Ferruginibacter. The sequence goes on from JANNGD010000224.1 coordinate 107,490, forward strand.
TCATCTTTATTTTTGCTGTATCAGGTGGATTTAAACAACTCGCCGTGCTGGCCAGCGCAGCAATACTGCTGATTTACCTGGCTGTAATTTTGGCTACCATCAAATTAAGGAAACAAAAACAGGCCGCATCAGAAAAAACTTTCAGGGCGCCGGGAGGATTGTTATTTCCCGTAATTGGCATAGCATCTATTGTGTGGTTGCTTACCTGCCTGAGTAAATGGGAAATATTATCAACACTTATTTTTATAGCGACAGTATGTGTTATCTATTTTATTATGAAGAAATTAAAAAAGTAAATTGAAATTTTAAATAAAATGAATAAAAAAAACCTCTTACTTCTCGCATTGCTGAATGTATTTTCTTTCCAGCTATGCATTCCTTTCGATTTGACAGCTCAGGATAATAGGGTGGATTTTTCGTCGGCATTGACAGTTGTAAATTCTTTAGACAGCACACAAAGAGCAAAAGCGGTTTTTCCTTTTGATGATATGTCCAGATACGATTGGAACTATCTTCCTCCCAGTTTAATACCAAGAAGAGGTGTTTGTTTAAAAGACTTGGATAGCATACAAAAGAGTAATGTTTATGCCTTACTTAAAAGTTTTTTAAGTGATAAAGGTTTTTTAAGAACACAGGACATCATGAATAATGAGTATTATTTGAAAGCGTTAGAGCCTGACATGATACATCGGATACCTGAAAATCATTTCATAACATTTTATGGTACGCCGGCAAAAGACAGTGTTTGGGGATGGAAATTTAGTGGGCATCATATTGCGCTGAATTATACAATCGTAAATAATCAATTAGCATTAACGCCCATCTTTTTTGGCGTATACCCTGCAGAAATAAAAGAAGGAAAAAATAAAGGAAGACGTATAATAAAAGAGGAAGAAGATATCGGCTTTGAATTAATAAACATGCTTGCTAGTGAGCAAAAGGCAAAAGCAATTTTTCAATCAAAATCTTTTAGCGACATTGTAACTACAAACGCTATTCAAGTTGGACCGCTTACGCCAGTCGGAATATTAGCTAAAGACTTGACAACTCAACAAAAAAATATTTTAAACAAACTAATTGTTAGTCATCTTTCTTCAATGCCAACTAAAATTGCAGGGATGAGAATGAAGCGAATTGTATCAGAAGATTTTAATCAAATAAGATTTGGTTGGGCGGGAAGCTTAATAAAAGGAGTTCCACATTATTACAGAATACAAGGGAAGACTTTCTTAATTGAGTTTGATAATACTACTCACAATGCCAATCATATTCACATAGTTTGGCGTGATTTCAATGGTGACTTTGGGGTAGACCTTTTAAATGAGCATCATAAAAAAAGCAAGCATCATCATAATAATTAGCTACCAGTCAGCATTTCCACTGTTATCATCAAAAAAAAATTTAAAATGAAAATCAAACCAACAACAATCCTGTTTATCGCATTGCTGAATGTATTTTCTTTTCAGTTATTAGCACAAAAGAAATTTGAATTAACAGATATGGATAACCTCTTTACTTTAACCGACCCGCAAATATCGCCTGACGGTAAATCAGTTTTAGTAGTGGTATCTAAACCTGATACAACAACCAATAAAAACAAATCTTTTATCTTTAAGGTAGATGTTGTGAGCGGAGCTGTGCAACAGTTAACTTATGAAAGGACATTGGTTAGTTATCCAAGATGGTCTCCATCGGGTAATGCTGTTGCGTTTATAGCTGCCGATGCAACTGCAAAGGCACAAATATTTTTATTATCAATGAACGGTGGAGAAGCAAAAAAAATTACTAATTCTTCTGCAGGTGTAACACAATTTGAGTGGAGTCCTGATGGTACTACGTTTGCGTTTGTACAGCAAGACGAAATAATAAATAAGAAACAGACAGATAAAGGGTATGATGGCTTTGAAATAAAATACAATAGTATGTTTATGAATGCCCGGCCAAATCCATCGCATCTCTGGCTTATAGGAACGGATGCTGGTGAAGCAAAAAGGCTTACTGCAGGTAATTGGACAGTTCCTGCTGCAGTTGCTAATTCATTTTCTTGGTCTCCCGACGGAAAAAATATCATATTTCAAAGTAATGAATCGCCCTACTCTGGTGAACTTATTTTTACGATTAAAACTGTTGAAGTAGCCACCGGGAAAATTAACAGAATCACTACCACTCAAATAGCCCCTGATGCGATGCATAAAGAAAGGCAGCCTGCTTTTTCTCCTGATGGTAAGTCGATTGCCTATCAACGTAATTTAGAAAATGTTGGTTATGGCTTTGATGTTTTTCTTACCTCACTCAATGGAGGCAATGGAATTAATTTGACAGCAAAACTTGACCGCTGTTTCTTTAGGGCAGAATGGAGTATGGATAGCAAAGCCCTTTTTGTAGCGGCCAATGATTTCAATACCGTTTCGTTATGGATGCATCCCATCAACGGTGAAGCAAAAAAATTAAATCTTAACAACATAACCATAGCCGGAGCCTATTGGTACAATTATACCATTGGAAAAAATAATACCATCGCTATGATTGCAAGCACGCCTCAATCTCCCAATGAGCTTTACTTCATGGCCAATCCGGAATCGGCACCAAAACAACTAGCCAATTTTCATCAGGAAATGAAGTCTGTCCGCTTGGGTAAAGTTGAAACGTTTACTTGGAAATCGGATGAATTTACTCCCAACGGGATTCTGACGTTCCCACCCGATTTTGATCCAGCTAAAAAATATCCATTGGTATTAGAGCCACATGGCGGACCAAGGTCAACGTCAAAAGAATCATTCAATCCATCCTCACAATTAAAAGCTGCACATGGGTATATTGTTTTTCAACCTAATTACCGTGGCAGTGATAATATGGGCTACCGCTTTTCGGAAGCTATCAATGGTGATGCTGGCCAAGGACCGGGTAGAGATGTAATGAGAGGTTTAGCTGAACTTAAAAAGCGTAGCTACATAGATAGTACAAAAATTGCAGTTACTGGTTGGTCGTATGGTGGTTTTATGACTACCTGGCTTATTGGAAACTACCAGGGCTGGAAATGTGCGGTGGCAGGTGCAGCAGTTACAGACTGGATAGCTCAATATACTCAAAATGACGTGGGAAGTATGTCCCGGTTTGAAGTAGGCAAAGGCATATCGCCATTTACTGATAAGAAAGTAAAAGAAAACTGGATAAAAAATTCTCCCGTTACCTATGCAGAAAATGTAAAAACACCCACCTTGATTCTATCCAACACAGGTGACGAAAGAGTGCCTATTTCTCAATCTTATACCTATTTCCGAGTACTGAAAGACAATGGCATCGAATCAAAGTTTATTGTTTTCCCCATTGCAGGACATATACCAACAGACCCAATAAGAACGAAAGAAATGAATAGGTATATTCTGGATTGGTTGGATAAGTATTTGAAGTAATAAATTTTATCAAGAAGGAGAAAATAGTAAGTCAAAAGTTTATAAATAAAAATAATAAAGTGAATATTAAAAAATTAATCCTTGTATTTATCGCACTTATAAATATATTTTCAGCGCCTTTATTGGCACAAAAGAAAATTAATAAGCCAGTCAAATCATCGCAAGCCTCTTACGAAAAATACATTGATGAAAACAATGACGCACACCTAAAAGAATTTATAGAATTAGTTTCAATTCCAAGCATATCTTCTATTCCTTCAAATAAACCCGATGTTGAGAAAGCTGCGGCGTGGATCGTAAATAAATTAAAAGCTATTGGTATTACAACAGCCCAAACAATACCGACAGAAGGAAATCCTATTGTGTATGGCAGTTGGGATAAAGCACCGGGCAAACCCACTGTTTTAATTTATGCGCATTATGATGTACAACCTGTAAAGGAATCGGAATGGACGATTCCACCTTTTGCACCAAAAATTGCAGATGGAAAAATTTTCGGACGTGGTACAAGTGATGATAAAAGTGGAGTGATGGTAACGATTTGGGCTGTGGAAGCTATGTTGCGTACAGACGGCAAATTGCCTGTAAACGTAAAATTTATTTTTGATGGTGAAGAAGAAAAAGGCAGTCCAAGTTTTAAAGGTTTTCTTGATAAAAATGCAGCTTTATTGAAAGCAGATTTTGCCCTGAATGCCGATGGTAGTCAATACAGCGAAACTATGCCATCCATTTTAATGAGTTTGCGAGGTGCTGCCATTTTAGAATTTAATATAAAAACTGCGAACACCGACGCACATTCAGGACAGTTTGGCGGCAAAACCCCCAATGCCGCTATGGCACTATCGCAAATTATTTCTTCCTTTTATACCAAAGAAGGCAATGTAGCGGTAGAAGGTTTTTATGATAAAGTAGTGCCAGCCACTTTACAAGAAAAAGAAATGATAAAAAAAGTACCTTATGATAAAGCTGAAGATATGAAAATATTAGGCACAACAGCAGAAGCAGGTGATACAACTTTTTTACCATTAGAACGAATTTGGTATCGCCCTACACTTGAAATAATTGGTATGCAAAGCGGTTATACAGCAACAGAAGGACATTCAAATATTATTCCCGGCAATGCCATGGCAAGAATTACCTGTAGGTTGGTAAACAATCAATCGGGGAAGGAAATCATTGATTTGATTGTGAAGCATATCAACAAAAATTGCCCGCTAGGAGTAACCGTTTCTTATAAATTTAGTGAAGGGTATGCAAGACCTATGAAATTTCCTGCCGATACAAAAGCCTATAATTACGTATCCGATGCTTTATTTAAAATTTATGGCAATCAACCTTTGCAAATTGCTGCAGGTGGTAGTGTTGGGCCTTTGATTGATATCAAAGAAACATTGGGAATTTATCCTTTTTCTTTAGGCTTCCAAATAAAGGATGAAAATAAGCATGCTGCCAATGAGTTTTTCAGGCTTTCAAGCATACGCAAAGGACAATTATTGTATTGCTACTACCTGCTACACGTAGCTGAGGAAGAAAGCAAAATAAAAATAAAATAAATGCTTAAGAAAATTTCCATTACAGTTTTCTGGCTCACCTTCTTCGGATTCTTTTTATACAAACTGATTCCTAAGAATAAGTACCTCACCGATGGTACTTATAAACATTGGGGAAGCAACACTGCATTTGATAACAGCATTTTTGCGCTGCATATTTTTGCCGGCATTGTTGTTTATTGCACCGCCATATTCCAATTCACGCCTGCCATACGCAATAAATACCTTTCCTTTCATCGTGTTACAGATAAGCTTTACATTCTTGCATCACTGATTTGTATTACTACGCTGTACATAATGATACCAAGAACCTGGTGCATTGGATGCAGGCCATCACAACTAACCGTAACCAGTTTATGGCTGCTTTTTATAACACTTGCTTTTTATTTTATTAAGCAGCGAAAAATAGTGCAGCATAAAAGAATGATGATAAGCAGTTTTATTTGTGCGGCTTATTTTGTTACCATACGGGTAATTGACGCTTTTGCCATGGGCGTATTCTATTATTTATTTCCAAACGAATCAACGGCATTTCTTGTTTCAGATATATTTGTGTGGCTGGTTCCATTGCTGTTCTTCAATTTGTATTGGTTTATAAAAAACAAAAATCAAACTGTATGCGTATAAAACAACTGATAAAAAAAATATTACTCCTTCTCCCTGCAATTTTATGCTTAGCATTATTACAGGCACAACCATCAACAACCAATAACCAACAGATGGTTCAGCAAACCGTTGTGAAACTATTTGATGCATTATCCAACCGTGATTCGGTTAGTCTAAAAGCCCATAGCACAGCAGATATTAGCTTGTACGAATATGGCCAGGTATGGAATATGGATAGCCTTATCCTGAAAGCCATTACACTAAACCAGTCAGCAGATTTTAAACGTACTAATAGTTTTGAGTTCATCAATACCACAGTAGATAATAATATGGCATTGGTTAATTATCGTTTGCAGTCGGCAATAACAAAGGATGGTAAACAGGCAAATGTACTATGGCTTGAAACAGTCGTTTTAGTGAAAGCAAAAAAACAGTGGAAGGTAAAACACCTGCATTCAACACTTATCAAACGAAGTTAAAAATCAACTGCAACACATTTCAATCTTTTAATAATTTTAACGCAATGAAAAAAATACTATTATCTCCTATCATCTTTTGTCTTTTAATAGCCCCTGCTTTTTCACAAACAACCTTCAGTGATGAAACAAAAAAGTATATTGAGTACAACGACTAGGATACAATTTTTAAAAATGGTATTGGTTATAACGCTAAGAAATTGTTTGATTCTGTAAAAGGGAAAGTAGGATTTAACTAAAAGAAACCTGTAGAAAAATTGTATGATGAGCGCTATTTATTATTCACAGTAAGCAGGGAATTATAACCGGATAATTCACTTATAAAATTATAACTACTAAACTTTCAACCATGACTACACTTAAAAAAACCCGGATTGAATCCATCGACCTTCTTCGTGGTATCATTATGATCATCATGGCGCTCGATCATAGTCGTGATTATTTTCACAGCGCAGCATTGGTAGATGATCCGCTTAACCTGGCTACTACAAGTCCATTCCTGTATTTTACCCGATGGATCACTCATTTTTGTGCACCCATTTTTTTATTCCTCTCCGGCACTTCTGCTTGGTTACAGAGGGGAAGGAAAACAAAAAAAGATCTTAGTCAATTCTTAATTACCCGTGGACTTTGGTTGATATTGGTTGATCTTACCATTATAACGTTAGGTACTACTGGAAATATTCATTTCAGCATTTTTATTATTCAAACGCTTTGGGCCATTGGTATAAGTATGGCCATCCTGGGGCTAATGATCTGGCTGCCTTTTTATGTTATTTTAATTACAGGATTGGTCATTGTATTGGGACATAATATCCTCGATTTTGCAGAAGCTAATCACCAGGGAGCATTTCCTTTTTGGTGGAACCTACTGCACAGACAGGGAGGGATCAATTTGTGGAGCGGGCACAGCTTATTTATTTTTTATCCTTTTCTTTCTTGGAGCGGGTTAATGATGCTGGGCTATTGTTTTGGCAAGGTTTTCACCGAATATGAAACAGAGCAGCGAAATAAAATCCTGATAAGAACTGGTTTGGGTTTACTGGCATTTTTTGCGCTGTTACGTTTTACAAATGCTTACGGCGATCCCTTACATTGGTCTGGGCAAAAAAATGCCCTGTATACTTTCTTGTCGTTTATGAATGTACAAAAATATCCACCATCGTTGTTGTATATGTGTGCTACTATTGGGCCTGCACTTATCTTTCTTGGATTGGTAAATAAAACGGGAAGCCGGCTTTCAAAAATATTTATAGTGTATGGCAGGGTGCCCATGTTCTATTATATCATTCACTTTTATATATTGACTACTATCAATATTTTGCTTTACCTATCACGGGGGCATACTGTTACCGAAGGATTGAAAGGAGCACCGGGTATTCCATGGAAATTTGTAGTACCCGGCGAAGGGTATAGCCTGGCTGTAGCCTAAGGCATCTGGATATCTGTTGTAATTGCATTATACCCCCTATGCAAATGGTATGATAAATACAAGAGCAGCCATCCCGAAAAAAAATGGCTGAGTTATTTATAAAAAAATCCAACCGATAGCGGGCTCAGAGTAAAATGGACTGGCGCATAAATGTATTTGGTTTGCTTAGTGGTTGGTTTATCTACCAACCACTTTACCTTGAGCTGGTGGAGACACAAACCGAAAAAATATATTGTTTACCGAAACTACAAAGGGCATAAATAGTAACAGAAATACACACATCATAATTTATGGGTGTATTGAAAAAATATAATAGAGATAGAGATAGCCTTAACAAGAATGGAAGTTTTTTTAGCAAGTCGTCAATTAAATTATAGCATCAATTTTTCAAAAGCTATTAAGTAATAACACAAATATTTTTATGGGTATAATCCTTTTGCTCGTACCGATAAAAAGCTCATTGTACCCAAGCAATTGTTTATTGGTATTTCCATGCAAATATGTTTTGCAAACAGTATCCATAGAAGGTAAACATTTTCTGGTTTTTTCGAGCTAAATAATGATTAAATGAAAAAACACATTAAATTTATTAAAATATTATAAAAACAACACTCATATGAAAAGGAGAGATTTCATAAAAGACTCTGCACTACTTTCCACTGCCATGCTTTTTTCGCCAACTTTTGCTATTGGTAAAAAACCTACAGTAATTATTATTGGAGCTGGTTTTGCTGGCTTGGCTGCGGCCAAAAAATTAAAACAAAAAAATATTAGCTTTACTATAATAGAAGCACGCAATAGGGTTGGTGGTAGGGTTTTTTCGCATACAATAGATGAGGCTGAAAAATTGGTAGTGGAGCTGGGTGCAGAGTGGGTGGGCGAATCGCATACCCGCCTGCGAACGCTCTGTGCAGAAATGAAACTTACACTTGACAATAACCAATTTGATACACACCTCATATACGAGAACAGGTATTACAAAAATAAGGAGTGGGATTTTTCAAAGCCTTGGAAAGATAAATTTGAACTATTAAAAAAAAGGTATGCAACAATGTCTGTGGCAGAAAAAACGACACTAGATAAAATGGATTGGTGGCGGTATCTGAACAACAATGGATGTGAAGGTTTTGATTTGGCTGTAAGAGAATTGGGCGATAGTACAGATTTTGGTGAAAGCATAAGGCATGTATCTGCCTTAGCTGCCTTAGGCGAGTATGCAGAAAGCAGCGAAAAAAATGAGATGGATTATAAAATAAAAGATGGCAATGGAATGCTAGCAAAAAAACTAGTAACACATGTTGGTGAAGAAAAAGTAAAACTGAATTGTACCGTTACTAAAATTGTGCAAAATAAGACGGGTGTGGAAGTACATTGTTCCAATGGAGAAATACTAAAAGCAGATAAAATTATTTGCACAGCACCCACCTTTTCTTTAACTAAAATAAAATGGGAGCCTGCGCTGCCTATAGCACTTCAGGATGCAATTAATTCTTTACAATATGCCCGCATAAATAAAAACCCCGTACTATTTAATGAGCGTTTTTGGAAAGCAGAAAATTTTGATTTAATTACAGATATGCCCGCCCACTATTTTTATCATGCCACTAAAAACCAACCGTCAAAAAAAGGGGTATTGATCTCATATAGTATAGGCGACAAGGCAGATGTAATTAATAATATGACAGATGAGGAGAAATTTAATATTGTACAACTATCATTAAAAAAAGCTTTTGAGGATATTAAACCCTATTATGAAAAACAAATAAATTATAATTGGGCAAGTGATGTTTATTCGAGAGGTGCGTATGCTTTGTATGGTATTGGGCAATGGAAATCTACGCAGGATATATTAAAGAAGCATTTTTTACATACTCATTTTGCTGGCGAACATTTAGCCGACTGGCAAGGTTTTATGGAGGGCGCTATAAATACGGGTGAAGAAGCAGCGGTGGCTATTTGGTAATGTACGTTTACAAATAATTATATTGGTGTGCAAAAGCATTCACTTTCTAGAATACAATCGCTAATAAAATCCAAAAAATCGCCGGAAATTCCAATCGAATAGATCATGTGGTGGCAGTCAATTTGTAGGAACTCGCCTGTGGCGAGTTCATCACAGAATTATCCATATGCGATGTCATCATAGAATTCGAAACTGGCGAATTCCTATACCAGCGTGTATTTCATAAAATTTGAAACAGGCCAATTCTTGTAGGAACTCGCCTATGGCGAGTTCATGACAGAATTCGCCACAGGCGAATTCATACAGTGGCGGGTTCATCGTAGAATTGGCCTTAGGCGAATTCCTTCGATAGTATATTTATTATTATGGTTAAGCTATTGCCTAGAAAACGCAAAAAATTGTTATTGTATTATTAGCAAATAAAATTTATCTTGTTGTTTATCATCAATAAACAGTCATGAAAAAAAATTACTCATTTTATCGCTTGCCATTGTTGGTATTTACATTGCTCAAAAACAATAACCCTAAAAAGATTTTATTCATTAATAAATGCCTCCGCATTCAAGCAGATAAAATGAAGATAAAATATGGTTGGATATAATAAGTAGAAAAACAATCTTTGGTTGTGCCACAAAATTTTAAAAAAATGAAAAGAAAAATATTACCACTTATTATATGTCTTTACACATTTACCGTTCAGGCACAGCTACCTTATTATCCCGATGCGGAATGGCAAGTAAAAAAACCTGAAGAGCTTAAAATGAATAAGCCCTTATTGGATAGTGCAGTTGCTCTTGCGCTAAGAAGTGAAAATAAAGTGGACAAAGATTTACGCATTGCCAATATGAAATCTTATTCGAGAGAGCCAGGTTATAAAATTATTGGCCCCATGAAAGAACGAGGAGGGCCAGCGGGGCTTGTAATAAAGAATGGATTTATTGTAGCACAGTGGGGAGATGTGAATAAAGTAGATATGACCTTTAGTACAACCAAAAGCTACTTGTCTACCGTTGCAGGATTAGCAGTTGATAATGGCCTGATAAAAAATGTGAATGACAAAGTAAACCAATATGTATGGGATGAATCTTTTTATGGGGAGCATAATTCAAAAGTAACATGGGAGCATTTGTTAACGCAATCTTCCGACTGGTCGGGCAATTTGTTTGGCTTGTATGACTGGGCAGATAGGCCACCAAAAGAAGGCGGCATTGATGATTGGAAAAATAGAAAAATGCAGGAACCGGGTACGGTTTTCGAATACAATGATGTTCGTGTAAATCTATTGGCCTACTCATTGTTACAGGTTTGGCGTAAACCTTTACCGGTTGTGTTGAAAGAAAAGATCATGGATCCCATTGGCGCATCTACTACTTGGAGATGGTATGGTTATGAAAACTCCTTTGTGAATATGGATGGGCTGATGATGCAATCGGTAAGTGGTGGTGGGCATCATGGCGGTGGTATCTTTATCAATACACTTGACCATGCAAGATTTGGTTTGCTATTTTTAAGAAACGGGAAATGGAAAAACCAGCAATTGCTGTCAGAAAAATGGATCAACGCATTACAACAACCATCTGTTGCCAATAAAAATTACGGTTATATGTGGTGGCTCAATACCAATCAGGCACAAATGAAAAACATTTCTGAAAAAGTTTATTATGCAGTTGGCTTTGGAGGAAATTATATTATTGTTGATAAAGAACATGATTTAGTAATAGTATCCCGGTGGATGGATGATGCTAAAATAGCTGATGTATTGGGTTTGGTAATAAAATCATTGGATGATAAATAATTAACTCACTCTTTTTATTGCAAAAAGAAGTAAAATAAATCACGTTATGAAAAAAATAATAATCTTTATTTGTTTTATTACAAGCATACAAAATGTATTTGCACAAAAACCACGTGCCCGGGATATCGGAATTCCGTTTGAAGGCACCCCAGGAAAATTCAATGCCATCACCGATGTAAAAGGAGTGGAAGTGGGCTATAGCACCATCATTTCTGGAACGGGAAAAAACATAAGAGGCAAAGGTCCGGTGCGTACCGGTGTTACAGCCATTTTGCCAAGAGGAAAAAATAACAATCCTGTTTATGCCAACTGGTATACGCTAAATGGCAATGGTGAAATGACCGGAACAACTTGGATGACCGAATCTGGTTTTTTAGAAGGCCCGGTAATGATTACCAATACCAATAGTGTAGGAACGGTAAGAGATGCCGTTTTAAAGTGGTATGTAAAAACAGGCTGGTACAAAGAAGATTTTTGGTACACCTATCCTGTAGTGGCCGAAACCTATGATGGTTTTTTAAATGATATTTATGGTTTTCATGTAAAAGAAGAAAATGCTTACGAAGCTTTGGACAGTGCAAAATCAGGTTTGCTAAAAGAAGGAAATGTGGGTGGTGGCGCTGGAATGATGTGCTTGGGTTTTAAAGGGGGAACTGGCACTGCATCAAGAATTATAAAAATTAAAGACTCCACTTATACCATTGGCGTATTGGTACAATCCAACTTTGGAAGCAAAAATAATTTTACTATTGCCGGTGTACCTGTTGGTAAAGAACTGAAAGACACCATGAATTATGAATTTAAAGCTCCGCCATCCTATCAACCGGGTGACGGTTCTATTATTGTGGTACTGGCAACAGATGCACCGCTATTACCACACCAGCTAAAAAGAATTGCTGCAAGAATTGCCTTAGGTGTAGGTAAAGTTGGTGGACGGGGAGAAAATGGTTCGGGTGATATTTTTATTGCTTTCTCAACCGCAAATCCAAATGCTTTTCAAAGAACAGATTTTACAAAATTGGATGAGCTGCCCAATGATATGATTAACCCGTTGTTTATTGGAACCGTGCAGGCTGTTGAAGAAGCCATCATCAATGCCATGGTGGCTGCAGAAACGATGGAAGGGATAAATGGTAATAAAGCGTATGGCCTGCCGCATAAACTGGTGATAGATGTGTTAAAGAAATATAACAGAGTAAAATAAATTGTTTTTGATAAAAAAATAATAATACACTTTTGTTTTATTACAAGTATGCAGGCTGGAGTTGGTTTGTATTACGACCTTGCTGGTTCCATTGAATCACCAAGTAGAAAAATGGGCCACAGCTTAACTGGTGGAGAAGAATAAACATATACGGTTGGCAGCAGCAAAGAAAACAATTGAGCAATGGGAGAAAAGTAATTAAACGTATGTATATTCACCAATAATTAATATATTTGGTGAATACAAACACTAAATAGTATGTTTAATAGGGTAATACAGGCTAAAATAATAGCCAAACTTGGTAAAGGAAAAGCAATCATACTTGTTGGACCAAGACAAGTAGGTAAAACAACTTTAATGGAAACCATCTTAAAAAAAGAACAGCATTTATTTTTAGATGGCGATGATCCCACGGTAAGAAACCTTTTAACCAACCCCAACACAGAACAACTAAAAAGTATTATAGGTAAAAATAAAATTGTTTTTATAGATGAAGCACAACGTATAGAAAACATAGGTATTACTTTAAAATTAATTAAAGACCAATTTAAAAATGTGCAACTATTGGTAAGTGGTTCTTCTGCATTTGAATTAAACAATAAAATAAATGAACCGCTTACAGGACGTAAATGGGAATTTCAATTGTTTCCTATTTCGTGGAAAGAGTTTGAAGATAATATTGGCTTTGTAAAAGTAACGCAGCAATTAGAAATGCGATTAATTTATGGCATGTATCCTGATGTGATTAACCATACTAGCGAAGCTTTTGATGTATTAAAGGAATTGGCAAATAGTTATTTGTACAAAGATATTTTAGCTTTTAGTAAAATTAGAAAGCCCGAAATTTTAGAAAAACTACTGCAAGCACTGGCATTGCAAATGGGCTGCGAAGTAAGTTATAATGAGCTTTCGCAATTATTGGGTATAGATAAAAACACCGTAAGCAATTATATAGATATATTAGAAAAGGCATTTGTAATTTTTAAACTAAAAAGCTTTAGCCGCAATCTGAGAAACGAAATAAAAACCAATCAGAAAATTTATTTTTATGATAATGGTATAAGGAATATGATTATTGGAAACTTCAATGCTTTGGAACTTCGCCAAGATAAGGGAGCTTTGTGGGAAAATTTTTTGATAAGTGAAAGAATGAAGAAAAACAATTACGAAAATAGTTTAGCTAAATCGTATTTCTGGAGAACGGTGCAACAGCAAGAAATAGATTATGTAGAAGAAGTAAATGGAAAAATAACTGCGTATGAAATAAAATGGAATGCAAAAGCAAAAGTAAAAAAAAATAAAATATTTAGTGAAACGTATAGTTCCGAAACTGAATTAATAAATCAAGAAAACTTTAGAACATTTTTATAAAAGCATTTTCGGCATAGTTGCTTTATTAATTGTATTTGAATTTTTGAATTTACCAATCCATCCTTTTAGAAAGAATAACACAGCACTCGCCAGTGTTAATGTTGCTGGCGTTGGTTTTTATTGCGGCATCGCTTGTTCCATTGCCTCGTAAAGTAATTTATTGGGCTACGGATAAACTGGTAGAAAAGAATAAGCAGATACGATTGGCTGCAGCAAAGAAAACAATTGAACATTTAGAAAATTAAAATAAACACATGGCAACAAAAAGATCTTTCCCCGGCCCTATCCCCATTTTGATGATGGTAATCATCCTTGCAGCCATCAGCACTTGGTTGTTGCCTGCAGGGCAGTACAATAAACTTTCGGTAACCGGTAAAACATTTACAATGGTAACTGATGCCAGTGAAATTGCTTTGCCGCTTACACAAAAAACGTTAGACAGCTTGGGCATTAAGATAAAAGTGGAGAAATTTATTGATGGAGATATTCGAAAGCCTGTATCGGTACCCGGTTCATTTACCAAACAAAAAAGAAAGCAGCAGGGCTTCATCAATGTGTTACAGGCTCCCATAAAAGGAATTATAGAAAGTGTGGATATTATTTTATTTATACTCATCATCGGCGGGTTTATGTTTGTGTTTAACGAAACCGGTGCCATGGTAAAAGGTATTAGTTGGCTAGCACATAGCATGAAAGGCCGTGAGCATTGGCTCATTATTATTCTTACAACTGTATTTTCTTTTTTTGCCGCATCTTACGGCATGGCCGAGGAAGCGCTGGTTTTTTATCCCATACTGGTTCCCTTGTTTCTAGCTGCAGGATACGATCTATTGATACCGTTGGCCATTATTTTTGGCGGCACTTCTATCGGTTGCATCCCGGCTTTTTCCAATCCCTTCTCCGTTATAATCGCATCCAATGCAGCAGGTATTAACTGGATGGATGGATTGACAGAAAGACTGATATTGTGGGTTATTGTAACCGCATTACTGGTTTGGTATATTCTAAGATATGCTGCTAAAATAAAAAAAGATCCCACAGCTTCATTGGTATATAAAATTGATGGCGAAGTAAAACCAATATATGAAGTAAACATCAGTAACGAAACTGAAACCCCTACACTGGATTGGAAAACAACATTATTGTTGCTCATCTATATCTGTACTTTTTTAACCATGATTGCTGGTGTGGTATTTTTAAAATGGTGGACAACAGAAATGTCGTCGTTGTTTTTAGGCTCAGCTATTTTAATAGCTGTAATCACTAGAATAAAAGAAAAAGTATTCATCCATGAATTTATAAAAGGTGCAGAAAGTTTACTCTCGGTTGCTTTTATAGTTGGTGTAGCCAGGGGCGTTACCATTATTTTAAATGAAGGACATGTGAGTGATTCCATATTGTTTTATACAGCCAATATGGTGCAGGGTATACAACCTGCATTCTTTATTATGTTGCTATTGGCATTCTATATTGTGTTTTCTATTTTCATACAATCCACATCGGGTATGGCGGTATTAACCATGCCCATTATTGGTGCACTGGCTATTTTAGTAAACGTACCGGGCAGAGAAATTGTAAATTCCTATATGTATGGCATGTGCCTCATGTCTTTACTGGCGCCTACAGGGCTTATATTGCCATCGCTGGCAATGGTCAACATTAGTTTAAAAACCTGGTTTAAATTTATTATGCCATTGTTCATTATGCTGCTCATTGTTTGTATGATTGCGTTGGTAATAGGTATCTATTTGTAACAATTTTTAATGAACTGAACAAGTAAAAAATAATAACCCTTTTTAGTCTTATCAGTAGAGTAAGCAAACGTTTTTTGATAAGAAAACGAAAGCAGCGTTGAACAAAGAAACTTACATTTACTGTGCAAAAAATAAATTATGAAAAGTCTAATCTTTCTCTTATTAATTTCTTTACAACTAACCGCACAACCTTTTTCTGCAACAGAAATTGCTCGTTGGCAAAAACAATCGCAAAATATAACCATCATTCGAGACAATTGGGGCATACCACATATTTATGGCAAGACAGATGCAGATGCTGTGTTTGGTTTACTCTATGCACAATGTGAAGATGATTTTAAAAGAGTGGAGATGAACTATATTGAAAAGCTGGGCCGCATGGCCGAAGTAAAAGGCGAAACTTTTTTGCAAAATGATTTATACATAAAACTCATTATTGATTCTGCAGAAGCCGTGGCTGATTATAAAAAAAGTCCGGTATGGTTACAAAAGCTATTGAACGCTTATGCAGATGGTATTAATTATTACCTGTATAAACATCCTGAAGTAAAACCTGTGTTACTTACCCGTTTCAAACCCTGGTATCAATTGTTATGGACAGATGGGAGCATCGGCGCCATCAGCACAGGCGATGTAACCGACAACGATGTAAAAAGTTTTTACCTTGGTGCAGGGGCACCAACCTTAGCTAAAACAAAAGATATTTTTGAAGAGCAAAATACCGGTTCCAATGGTTTTGCTATTGCTCCCTCCAAAACAGTATCGGGCAATGCTATTTTATATATCAACCCACATGTTACTTTTTATTTTAGGCCCGAAGTGCATATGGTAAGTAACGAAGGAATGAATGCATATGGCGCTGTAACCTGGGGCCAGTTTTTCATTTACCAAGGCTTTAATGAATACTGCGGCTGGATGCATACCAGCAGCATTGTGGATGTAGCCGATATGTACAAGGAAAAAATTGTGAAAAAAGATAATGGGCTATTTTATAAATATGAAAAAAAATTAAAGCCCGTAACACAAAAGCTAATTACACTCCGTTATAAAAAAGATGATGAAGTAAAAACAAAAGTAATTACAACTTACTACACCCATCATGGCCCCATTATGGCCAACCGAAACGGGCAATGGATAAGTGTACGAGGGTACAACCGTTCTTTAAAAAGTTTGATACAGAGTTTTCAACGGACTAAAACAAAAGGGCTGGAAGATTATAAAAAGAATATGACAATGCATGCCAACACCTCCAACAACACCGTATTTGCCGACAACAAAGGAAATATTGCTTACTGGCATGGTGATTATGTTCCAAGAAGAGATAAAAAAATAAATTGGAGCAATCCTATAGATGGCACTACTGCTGCTACCGAATGGAAAGGACTACACACACTGGATGAAATAGTGCATGTATTTAACCCGGCTACGGGATGGATACAAAATTGCAACTCCTCTGCTTTTACTGTTTCTGGAAGCAGCAGTCCAAAAAAAGAAGATTATCCTAATTACATGGCACCGGATGGAGAAAATTTTCGTGGTATTAATGCCGCTAGGGTGTTAAGTGCAGAAAATAAATTTACGATTGATAAAACAATTGCTGCTGGGTATGATAGGAAATTATCAGCAATGGAAGTTTTGATTCCCTCATTGGTCAGTTCATTTGAAAAAAATGTTCCGGTTGCGGATACATTGTATGCACAACTGTTAGAACCGATTCAAACATTAAAAAAATGGGATTACAACTCCGCTGAAAATTCAGTAGCAACAACGCTGGCCATTGAATGGGCGGAAAAACTTACCGCTTCTATTCGCAGAATATATATAGATGAAGGATCGGATGACCAGGTAACATTGGTAAAAAAGTTTGCTGCTACCGCCACCAAAGCAGAACTGCTTTTCCCACTGCTGGCTGTAATAAAAGAGTTGAAAACCAAATTCGGTAAATGGGAAATACCTTGGGGCGACATCAATCGTTATCAACGCATCTCTTCTGATATTGTTCAAAAATACAAAGATGATGAACCAAGTTTTCCCGTTGGATTTGCGTCGGCATCTTGGGGACAGTTACCATCCTATAGTAGCCGTACCTATAGCGGTACTAATAAAAGATACGGCTATCATGGCAATAGTTTTATTTGTGCAGTAGAATTCGGCAAAAAAATAAAAGCCAAATCATTACTAGCGGGTGGCAATACTGGCAATCCATTATCAACACACTTTACAGATCAGTTAGAAATGTATACAAAAGGAAAATTTAAAGATGTGCTGTTTTACAAAGATGATGTGCTAAAGCATGTGGAGAGAAGCTATCATCCTGGGGAGTAATTATAACTACAAAAAAAGATGCATGAAAAAATTAATTTTTAGTACCGCAATCATTATGCTGCAAATACAATTTGCAACTGCGCAAAAAATTATGCCGCTTACAACCCCCGAAGCTGCTGGTTTTTCGTCCGAAAAATTAAAACGCCTAGACAATGAAATGAATGAATGGGTAAAAAAAGAATGGATGCATGGCAGTGTAGCACTCATCATACGCAATGGAAAAGTAGCTTATTACAAAGCGGCTGGTTATAACGACCTAGATACAAAGTCCATCATGCAGAAAGAAAATATATTTCGCATTGCTTCGCAAACAAAAGCCATTACTAGTGTAGCCATAATGATGCTTTTTGAGGAAGGCAAATTTCAATTGGATGATGCGGTGTCCAAATATATTCCAGCATTTAAAAAACAACAGGTATTAGATAAATTTAATGCCGCAGATACTACCTACACTACCATACCAGCCAAAAGCGATATTACCATCCGTCAACTTCTAACGCATACATCGGGGCTTGGCTATGCTCAAATAGGATCTAAAGAAGCCAATGCAATTTATGCTAAAAGTAAAATTACTGCGGGTATCGGTGTGTACGATGGTAATCTGCTTGATGCCATGAATCGGCTTGCTGCTTTACCCCTTATGCACCAACCCGGTGAAAAATGGACATATGGTTTAAATAGCGATTTGTTGGGTTGTTTAATAGAAGTTATATCAGGCATTTCTTTAAATGATTTTTTTCGCACCAGAATTTTTGAGCCGCTTGGGATGACCGATTCATATTTTTTTATACCTGCACAAAAAGCAGCTCGTTTGGTAAATATTTATCGGGAAGATTCTACAGGACATTTAATAAAATCTACGGGCAATTTACTTAACGGCCCAACCGTTCCAAATTATCCACTGGTAAATAGTAGCTATTATTCTGGTGGCGCCGGATTATCATCTACCATTTATGATTATGGAATATTTTTACAAATGCTACTGAACAATGGCGTGTACAATGGCAAAAGATTAATTAGCAGAAACACCGTACGCATCATGACGATGAACCAATTGGGTGATGCTGCTTTTCGTGGAGACGATAAGTTTGGTTTGGGGTTTCAAATTGTTACAGAAAAAAGTAGTGGTCGCACACTGGCACAAGCAGGTACTTACAGTTGGGGCGGGGCATATGCCACATCTTATTGGGTAGATCCTAAAGAAAAAATGGTGCTACTTTTTTACCGCCAGTTGCAAAGCAGTACACATGGCGATGTGGTAGAAAAATTCAGGACCTTAACATACGCTGCTATTAATGATTAAATGAGTTGTAGGTTGTTTCTGGCAGAAAAAATTTGCATACCCTAAAACATTTCCTTTTATTTTTCTGTAAGATTTTTCATATGCAATCTTTTTAATGACTATCCGTAAATGGTTGCAAAAGAATTTTATGTACGAAATACACAATTTATGATTTTTAAAGGGGTAGATTAAAATAATATTTATTTTTTTTTCTGTGAATCTGTGGCAAAAATATTGCAACAGATTCACAGAAAAGCTGTTTTGTATATGATCTTTTAACTATTACACAAATAGATTACAGATAATATGGGTAAATTTATTGAAATAAATTCTTTAAATTAAGGATGAATTTTATACAGCTTGTATTGAATTTTCTAAGAATTTATATTCTTTGCACCTAATATCGGATAGCTATTACCTTTTAAATATAAAAATTATCCATTAGAAATAAACATCTATGGCACTTGCCATTCGTTTTTCATTTAGAAAAATGTAGTAATATCATAGGTAAAAATAGTTATATCAAATAATAATTGATTATTTTACACCTCCTTTTGTCAATCCTTTACAGAAAACAAGAAGTGATAGGTAACAGACAATTATACTTTAATAATTAAAATTGTAAGATGAAAAATTTTTTCATTGGTATTTCAAAGCCCTTTTTCGCAAAATTAATGTTGGTTCTTTTTTTCTTTTCCAATTCAATAGCAGTAAAAGCTCAAAAAGAAGTAGAGATTGCAAAGCAGCATCTGTATAAAATTGCACCAGATCAAAAACTTGCTCCAACCGATATTTCCGAAATGAAAATATCAAGCCAATATTTATCTCCTACCACAGGTTGGTATCACATTTATTTTAATCAAACATTTCAAGGAGTAGAAGTGTACAATGCATTGCTTGGTATAACTTTAAAAAATGACAAGGTTGAATGGGTAGCCAATAGTTTCGAAAGCTCTCTAGCATCTAGGCTTGCATCTAGCAATACCAACACATCTTTAAATGCAAAAGATGCTTTACAAAAAGCTGCTGCATCTGTAAACATTATAGCAAACAATAATACACCGCTAAAAGAAATAAGTTCTTCCATACTTGATAATGGCAAAGTAGGCAAAGTTGTTTTTGAAGATAAAAATATATCCAACGAAAATATAGAAGTAAAATTATATTGGCTACCCTATGAAAATAAAGAGGGTGAAAAAATTGTTTCTTCCATTGCACTTACATGGAACGTTCGAATTGCAACCAAAGATGGCAAAAATACCTGGAGTGTACATGTAGATGCAAACACAGGAAATATTTTACAAAAAATAGATGAAGTGATTCATTGCGATTTTGGTGTGCTAAATCATACACACAATACCGGTATTTGTAAAGAAGAAATAAATACCATGCAAAATGAAATAACATCTTCGCCCACTGCAAATGGATACACTGTTTTTGATTATCCATTAGAAAGCCCAATTCATGGCAGTAGAACAATTTCAACAAACCCTTATACAAGATTTTTGCCAGCAACCATGGGACCAGGTGCAACCAATGGCTGGCACAACGATGGCACTACCAATTATACCAATACACGTGGAAACAATGTGTGGGCAAAAGATGATCTCGCCAACGACAATGAAACTACCATTGGCTCTAGCCCTAGCTCTGCTACGTTGGATTTTAATTATCCATACACATTGGGTACGGCCACTGCTGCAGCAAACTTAAACGCTGCCATTACCAATCTGTTTTATTGGAACAATGTAATACACGATGTGCTTTGGCGGTATGGTTTTGATGAACCGAGTGGCAATTTTCAAAAAGACAACCTTGGCAAAGGAGGATTAGGTAACGATTTTGTACAAGCAGATGCACAAGATGGAAGTGGAACAAGCAATGCAAATTTTAGTACGCCAGTAGATGGAAGCAACGGCCGTATGCAAATGTATATATGGGCCAATGTAGGTAGCCCTTTGTATCAACCCGATTCTGATTTTGACAATGGAATTATTGCGCATGAATACGGGCATGGCTGGTCTATTCGCCTAACCGGCGGACCAGCAAATTCTAGTTGCTTGCAAAACGCAGAGCAAGGGGGAGAAGGATGGGCAGACTACAATGGACTGATGTTAACCACCAATTGGGCAGCGCTTACACCTACACTTGCTAGTGCAAATATTCCAAGAGGTATTGGAACCTATGTATTGGGCCAAACAACCTCAGGAGCTGGCATTCGCCCTTATCGTTATTCGTATGATAAAGCAAATATAAACAATGTGGTAACCTATGGTAAAGTAGCTGATGCAGCTTTTTCTCAACCACACGGCATAGGTTCGATATGGGCCACTATGTTATGGGATATGACTTGGGAAATAATTTTACAAGATAATTTTATAGCGCCAAATATTTATGATGTTCCTACCATTGTTACAAATATGAGGGGCAATATTGCAGCCTATAAATTGGTAACAGAAGGCTTGAGGTTACAAGCTTGTAGCCCAAGTTTTGTGCAAGCAAGGGATGCCATTTTGCAAGCCGATGCATCGTTATTTGGAAGCCGTTATAGATGTGCAATAGGTAGGGCTTTTGCTCGCCGAGGTTTAGGTTTAAATGCATCTACAGGGGCTTCTACCAATGATAGAGTTGTAACAGAAGATTTTACTAACTTTTCTGCACCCTCATTAAATTCTGCTATAAACAACAGCATATGTTCTAAGCAAGCTTTTGTATATACTGCTACTACAGGGGCTGTAGGTACTTATACTTTTAATTGGACAAGGGCTACTGTTGCTGGCATAAGCAATACAGCTGGTAGTGGTAGTTCTGCTAGTATAAACGAGGTATTGTTAAATACAACTTCGAGCCCTATTACGGTGTCTTATCTATTTTATATTACACCAAACAATTGTGGAGGAGCACCTGATCCTCAAACAGTAAATGTGCTTGTAAATCCTTCTATTACACCCATTGTAAATGCATACAATATTTGCCGAAATGAAACTGTACCGAGTGGACAGGGATTGGTAGCGCCTCCAATTGCAAGTAATAATGTAAATGGTATTATAGCCACTGGCGCAACTTATACCAGAAGTACTGGTACTAATCCGACTGTTTATACTGCTGCCACAACAGCCAATGGCTCTAGTGTATTTTACAAAACTTTTACTTTTGTTGCACCTACAACTGCAGCAGTAACTTTTTCTACTACTGCTGCTGCACTTTCACCTGGCTCTGCCGATGATACGTATATGTCTTTATACCAAATTTCGTTTACCCCAGCAACACCAGCCATAAATTTTTTAAGAGACGATGATGATGCAGGTGCTGGGTTATTATCCTCGTTCACCCACAATCTTACCGCAGGCACTACTTATATTATTGTAGTAAGTACTTATGCAAATGGAGTAACAGGTAGTTTCTCATTACAAGCTACGGCTAATATATTTTTGGGAACCAATAACTGGTATCTTAATGCAACAGGTGGTGCTCCTTTAGCGACCGGAGAAATTTTCAATCCGGTAGGTGTTGCTGGTTCGGGCATAACTAATACTGCAACTGTGGGCACAAGCACATTTTATGTTGCCAATGCACAGTATCCAGACTGCCGCTCTTTGGTAACGTTTATCATACGACCTACTATTTTATACGTAAATGCCAACGCTAGTGGAACAAATGATGGTAGTTCTTGGGCAAATGCTTTTACAACATTGCAACCGGCTATAGCATCAGCAGCTACCTGCGCAGGATCGCAGGTATGGGTGGCAGCGGGTACGTACAAACCCACCACTACTTTAGATAGAACAATAAGTTTTTCTATGAGAAATGGGCTAAGCGTATATGGAGGTTTCCCTAATACTGGCAACCCAGTTTTTGGACAAAGAAACCCTACAACAAATATTACAACCCTTAGCGGAGATATTGGAGCTGCGGGAAATGCAGATAATAGCTACCATGTAATAAGCAACGCTGCAGGAATTGATAATACTGCTGTACTAGATGGTTTTGTTATAGTAGATGGAAATGCAAATACTGCCGGAAGTTTTAGAAATGTAGGTGGAGGCTTATTCAACAATGCGGGAGGTGCTTTAGATAAATGCAGTCCAAAAATAGACAACTGTATTTTTGCAAACAACAATGCCTTAGATAATGGAGGTGCTGTTTATAACAATGCGATAAATGGTACTTCTAACCCTGTATTTACCAATTGTATATTTAATAATAATACTGCTGCAAATGGTGCTGCATTGTACAGCGATGGTACTGCTGCAGGTACTGCTAGTCCGATTTTTACTAACTGTACATTTGTAAATAATAGTGCAGGCATAGATGGTGCTGTTGCATATAATTTTTGCAGTACAGGTAACTGTGTACCTACATTTTCGAACTGTATTTTTTGGAACAATGGGGGCGTAAAAACCTTCTTTAATAATAATGCAACCACATCAATAAAATATAGTTTGCTAGAACCATCGGTTATTAATTATACAAATGTAGCAGGTAATATAAACAGTAATATTTCTCCCTTTATTTTACCGATGGATTTTCATTTAAAGGAATCTTCCATTGCCATAGATGCAGGAACATCGATAGCCGCACCAACAACTGATTTAGATTTTGTAACTAGAACAACAATACAAGATATGGGTGCCTACGAAAATTTACAAGCTTGCACAGGTTCAAATAAAGTATATACTTCGGATGTAAATGGCACAGCATATCAATGGCAAAGAAATGATGGCAGTGGGTATGTAAATATTGCTGATGGAAGTTTGTACAATAATGTTACCACAAGCAAACTCAGCATTATAAACCCAGCAAGTATTACAACTGGCACAAAGTTTCGTTGCATGGTTACCAATGGTGGAATTACTTACAGCTCCGAAAATACCATGCGCTTTTACAACCGTTGGCAAGGCACAGTAGATAACAATTGGCTGAACCCTGCCAACTGGAGTTGTGGATCATTACCCGACCAATATGTAGATGTAATAGTACCTAGTGCAAAAACGATATATCCTTTGGTAAATGTAGCTGGCAGCATCAGAACTTTACAAACCGAAACAGGAAGTAGTGTAACAATTACTACGGGTGGAAATTTGATAGTGGTGGGACAATAATAACATAACTCTATGCATAAAAAAGAGGCTGATTAATATTGGCCTCTTTTTCATTTTTGTTATTATGCAATACTCGGCGAAATGAATTTACTGAACTGCAAATAATTTCTTCCTTCCTTTTTTTGAATATTTTGTCTCAATGAAAATAACACCGTTTACGCCATCTGGGCCATAAATAGCAACCGCTCCCTCACTTTTAAGAACGTTTATTGAAATTATCTTTTTTGGATTAATTTTTTCAAATTTAAAATAATCCATCATTACTCCATCAATAACAAAAAGTGGTTTATGGTTGCCCGTTAAAGTCCTTATACCGCCCATTCTAATACGAGGCTGCCCTTGAACTTGAATACCATTTGCGCTACATTTAATATCTGGATTCTCAGATTTTAATGCTGCAGCTTGCAATAGGCTATCCATTTTTTGTTTTAAAACAAGATTTTCTTGTTTTGCAGGTTCTTGCGCAAACAAGTCTTGCCCACCCGTTAATAACAGAAAGCTTAATAAAAATTTATACAACGCAGGGTTGGATGTTCTTATGCTTGTTTTCTCCAACCATCTATCTAGTTGCTGTTCTTCAAACTTTCCGCAGAACTCCTCTCCTTTTGCTTTTTCTATAAATTGTATGATATCGTTATCGGTAGCAGTAGTAAAATCAAAAACTGTCTTATTACAATTGTTACAAAATTTGCCCTTATCATTTGGGGTCATAGCATCCCAATTTTCTGAACAAGCTTCGTTTATATGTAAAAGATATTTATCCATCGTTTATTTTTGTACGATTGAAGTTAATGAATTATCTGCTAATAAAGAAACTTGCAGTAATTGTTGAATAATGATATACCCTTGAAGGGCTGCCCGATAGAAGCGGAAATCCTTTTTTGAGGGACGAAAAAAAGATTGTAGCGTATAGCGGGAACAAAAGATGATTAATATTAAATGCCGAAAGCCCCCAATTTTTCTTTTTACAAAATCTTTGCAGTATATTCGTAATGAATGGAAGTAACCATAGATAATATTGTACCCCCTTATACTTTAAATGAGGAAGAAGAGAAAAAACTTATTCTAAGAGAGTACCGAGCATTGTTGCGTGCGCTAAAAACAAACCTAAAGCCTGGAGACAAAATTTTATTGCGCACCGCCTTTGAAATGGCAGCAGAAGCCCATAAAACAATGCGGCGCAAAAGTGGCGACCCTTATATTCTTCACCCACTGGCTGTGGCTATGATATGTGTAGAAGAAATAGGACTTGGCGTAAGAAGTACCATTTGTGCTTTGTTACATGATACAGTAGAAGATACTGACGTTACATTGCAGGATGTACAAAGAGAATTTGGGAGTGAGATTGCTAAGATTGTAGATGGGCTTACCAAAATATCGTCGGTGATGGACAACAACACATCGCAACAGGCAGATAATTTTAAAAAAATATTGCTTACCCTAACAGATGACCCAAGGGTAATATTAATAAAATTGGCCGACCGCTTGCACAACATGCGCACCATGGATAGCATGAAGCGGGAGAAGCAACTAAAAATTTCTAGCGAAACAGTTTATGTATATGCACCCCTTGCACACCGCATGGGTTTGTACAATATAAAAACAGAAATGGAAGACTTATCCATGAAGTACATGGAGCCCGATACTTTTAGATTTATTGCACAAAAATTACAAGATAGTAAAAAGGAAAGAACCAAATACATCAATGATTTTATAAAACCAATTAAAGAAAAACTAGAAAAAACCGGTTTCGATTTTGAAATTTATGGCCGTCCAAAAAGTATACATTCTATTTGGAACAAAATAAAAAAGAAAGGGGTTTCTTTTGAAGAAGTGTACGATCTTTTTGCCATTCGTATTTTGGTAAATGCAGCGCCAGCAAAAGAAAAAGAAGAATGCTGGAAAGTATACAGTATCATTACCGATGCCTACAACCCAAGCCCAGAAAGGCTTAGAGACTGGCTTAGCAATCCTAAAAGCAATGGCTACGAAGCACTTCACACCACCGTAATGGGCCCACAAGGAAAATGGGTAGAAGTGCAAATACGCACCAAGCGTATGAATGATATTGCAGAAAAAGGGTTGGCAGCACATTGGAAATACAAAGAAGGTACCAATGAAGAAAGCCGGTTTGACCAATGGTTTCATCAGATTAGAGAAAGCCTTGCAAACAATGAAAGTGATTCATTGGATTTTCTGCAAGATTTTAAAACATCTTTTCTTACAGAAGAAATTTATGTGTACACGCCAAAGGGAGATGTAAAAATGTTGCCAATAGGCGCTACCGCTTTGGACTTTGCTTTTGGTGTGCATACGGCAGTTGGTAGCAAATGTATTGGGGCAAAAGTGAATCACAAGCTTGTACCCATCAGTTATAAATTACGCAGTGGAGATCAAATAGAAATTATAACCAGTGCAAAACAAAAGCCAAACACAGAATGGTTAAATTTTGTAGTAACCAGCAAGGCTAGGGCAAAAATAAAAGATACACTTAAAGAAGAAAAGAGAACAATTGCTGATGATGGAAAATACATCTTACAAAAAAAACTAGAAGGTATAGGTGCTGCAATGAGTGTGGGAAATATGGAGGAGCTTTGCCAATTTTATAAAATACAAAGTACCCTAGACCTATTGTACGATATAGCTACAAAAAAATTAGATTTAAAAGAGCTAAAAGAATTTACGGTGCACGGCGATAAATTGATGGCACCAAGGCCGGTAAAAGCTGTAGAAGAAAAACCTTCATACGATCCCGAACACAAAACCGCCAACAAAAAAGATACGGAGCTTATCATTTTTGGAGAAAGCAGCGATAAGATAATGTATACACTTGCCAACTGCTGCAAACCAATACCAGGTGATGATGTATTTGGTTTTGTAACCACGGGTGAAGGGTTGAAAATACACCGTACCAATTGCCCCAATGCCACAAGGCTTCTAGCAAATTATGGACACAGGGTTGTAAAAACTAAATGGGCCAAGAACAAAGAAATATCTTTTCTTACGGGTTTAAAAATAATTGGTTTAGATGATGTGGGCGTGATACATAAAATAACCAATCTCATTAGCGGAGAGTTGCGGGTGAATATTTCTGCCATGACGATAGAAGCAAAGGATGGTATTTTTGAAGGCAATGTAAAAGTATTTGTGCATGATAAAGATGAGTTGGAAAAACTGGTAGAATCATTATTGGCACTTAAAGGAATTGAAAGAGTAGATAGGTATGATATAGATTAGACGGCCTCCCTAAATCCCTCCACAGGAGGGACTTGAGTCTTAAATACTTTGTGCTATCTTTAAAGAATTAAGGTAAAAATTTAATATTACAAAAAGTAAGATTGTAGAGCTTGTAAAATGCGCAGCATTTTCCCCCGCCTTTACTTTTTTTAATAGATACCAATTGAAAAATAAAACGCCTTAACGACTTGTTGGCAATAAATAAAAACATGAAAATATCAATACTTGCTGCACTCATCTTCTTTACATGTGAGAGCTTACAGGCACAAAATTTGAGATTGATAGCCAAAACTCATTCTCATGTGCCAGATTTGGTAGGGTTGACATTTCTAGAAGCGAAGAAAAAGATTAAAATTAAAAGGTTTATTCTAGGATCAATAATCCTTGATTCAGAAACTGATGCTACTTTAACTGATAACTTAATTGTATTTAAACAGAATCCTCCAGCAAAAAATAGTAAGGGATTGAATAATTATATTGCGAAAGGCAAAGTAATTGATCTCTGGCTACTAAAACCTTTAATCATTCAGGATACTTTAAGTAAAACTAGGGATACTTTAAGTAAATGGAAAATCACTTTGAAGTAATGTAATATTTTGCAAACGAGCTCTGAACACTTAACGGCGAAATGGTTTTTTTAAATTAATTTTTATAAATGGACTTTTGATGAAAATAATTATTTGCGCCTTAAGCTCCTTAGCAAGCAATAAAATTGAATACATGAAAATAACAATACTAACATCTGTGCTTATCTGCTTTATTTGCGGGCAAACCAACGCTCAAACATTACAAACAAAAGCAAGACTTGCGGCAGATAAAATAGAACAAAAAATAATTGATTGGCGGAGAGATTTTCATGCAAACCCCGAGTTGGGTAATAGGGAATTTCGTACGGCAGAAATAGTAGCCAAACACCTACGCTCATTAAATATAGAAGTAACCACAGGCGTAGGAAAAACGGGCGTAGTGGGCGTTTTAAAAGGTGGTTTACCCGGCCCAGTAATTGCACTGCGTGCAGATATGGATGCATTGCCCATTACAGAAAGAGTGAATATTCCTTTTGCATCCAAAATAAAAACTACTTACAATGGCAGCGAAACGGGCGTAATGCATGCCTGTGGGCACGATGCACATACAGCTATGCTCATGGCTGCAGCAGAGATACTCGCTGGTATGAGAAAAGATTTACGTGGAACGATAAAATTTATTTTTCAACCAGCAGAAGAAGGCGCACCTGAGGGTGAAGAGAATGGTGCAAAATTTATGATAAAAGAAGGCGTAATGGAAAACCCAAAAGTAGAAGTAGCATTTGGCTTGCATGTTGGTGCAGAAATTCCAATAGGTCAAATTGGTTATAGACCCGCTGGATTTATGGCTAGTGCCAGCGACATGAAAATAATTGTAAAGGGTGCAGGTGCGCATGGCGCATCTCCGTGGATGGGTGTAGACCCAATTGTAACGGCTACACAAATTGTAAACAACCTTCAAACAATTGTAAGCAGAAATCTGAAACTGATAGATAACCCCGCCATTGTAACCATAGGTGCCATAAACGGAGGCAATCGTTCCAATATTATTCCAGAAAAAGTAGAAATGCTGGGCACTATACGAACGTTTACAGCCGAAGATGAAAAAATGATTTTTGATAGAGTAAGAACCATTGTTACAAAAACGGCCGAGTCTAATGGCGCAACCGCTGAAGTTATTTTACCGTATACCTTTAGCTACCCCGTTACGTTTAATGATACGGCACTAGTAAGAAAAATGTTGCCCTCTTTGCAAAAAGCTACTGGTGTAGGAAATACCGTGTTAATTTCTGCTATGACGGGTGCCGAAGATTTTAGCTTTTTTCAGCAAAAAGTGCCAGGGTTTTTCTTTCGACTAGGTGCTAAGCCATTGAATGCAAAAGCCACGAGCCACCATACGGCAGATTTCTTTTTGGATGAAGCCTCTTTTAAAATAGGGGTGAATGCCTTCACCAATTTGGTATTGGATTATATGGACATGAAAAAATAAACGATAAA
Organism: Ferruginibacter sp.; assembly: GCA_031380515.1. Taxonomy (GTDB): domain Bacteria; phylum Bacteroidota; class Bacteroidia; order Chitinophagales; family Chitinophagaceae; genus Ferruginibacter. The sequence continues at coordinate 137,024 of JANNGD010000224.1, forward strand.
ATTATGGACGAATTAATAAACAAAATAATGGCATCTGCTGGTATTACGGCTGAGCAAAGTGCCAAAGCATTGGATGCAGTAAAAGATTATGTAAAAGAAAAATTTCCAATTATGGCTGGAGCGGTTGATAAATTATTTGAAGGAGAGAATAAAAAAGAGGAGGAAGATTTTTTATAGCATTTTCTGTTTGGCTAAAAGCTAGTTAAATAATTCCTTTCTAGTGAGGGAACAATATTTTTTTGTAATTTTGAATCCTAAAAAAACAATACTATGGCACTATTTCAATCGGGCAATCCCACCCTCTCGGAAAAAAAGTTTAGCAGTACAGTACTTTCCGAATTTGAAGATGTACAAAATGCAATGACGGTAAAGGGAACGCTTAATAAGTTTGGTTTGATGTTTTTATTGACCCTGGCAGCAGCCTTTTATACTTGGAAAGAATTTGCTGGAGGTGGCAATGTTTGGCCTTATATACTAGTGGGCGTATTTGGAGGGCTAGGCGTAGCATTGGTTGTATCTTTCAAAAAAGAATGGAGTCCTTATTTAGCTCCCGCTTATGCTTTATTACAAGGATTGGTATTGGGTGGCATTTCGGCTTATTTTGAATACGGTGCTCAAAGTGCTACTACTACTGGTTTTTATGCCGGTGGTTACAGCGGTATCGTAATACAAGCCATTGCACTTACTTTTTCTGTAGTTACAGGAATGTACCTTTTGTTTAAATTTAATATCATAAGAGCTACCCAAAAATTTAAAGCCATTGTAGTAACAGCTACTGTAGGTTTAGGCATATTTTATTTGGTATTGTGGATAGTTAGTTTTTTCAATGTACCCATGCCGGGCTTTCTTTACCAAGGCAGTGCACTCGGCATTGGTTTTTCGTTATTTGTTGTTGCACTTGCTGCTATGAATTTAATATTGGATTTTGATATGATAGAAAAAGGTGCCGAGATGGGAGCCCCTAAATATATGGAGTGGTATGGTGCCTTTGGTTTATTGGTAACTATTATCTGGTTGTATATGGAGATATTGAGGCTGTTGAGTAAATTGAATAGGAGATAAATATTTTTATAATTATAAAAAAACTGCCTCGTTATAAAACAACGAGGCAGTTTTTATTTTAAGAAATTATATTATACTATCTCCCATCCAACAAATTACCCAAGCCACCCAAAATACTTCCTTCTTCTTTACGAGGCCCCATGCCATATTGCATTAGCCTTCCTGCAAGCCTGCTTATTGGTAACGACTGTATCCATACTTTACCTGGACCACGAAGTGTAGCAAAGAAAAGTCCTTCGCCTCCAAACATCCAGTTTTTTATTCCCTTAATAAATTCAATATCATAATCAATGCCTGCCGTGTAAGCTACTACACAACCAGTATCTATTTTTAATACTTCCCCGGGTTGCAATGTACGTTCCGTTACATAACCACCTGCATGTACAAATGCCATTCCATCGCCCTCCAGTTTTTGCATAATAAATCCCTCGCCACCAAAAATACCCGTGCCTAACTTACGTTGAAATTCTATCCCTACACTTACGCCTTTTGCAGCGCAAAGAAATGCATCTTTCTGTGCAATAATCTTACCGTTTAATTGCGATAGATCCAATGCGATTATTTTACCCGTGTACGGTGCTGCAAAACTCACCCGCTTTTTGCCTTGCCCAGTATTGGTAAAGGCTGTCATAAAAAGGTTTTCGCCAGTAATCAATCGCTTGCCTGCACTCATTAGCTTACCCAAAAAGCCTGTATCATCATTTTTTGAGCCGTCTCCAAAAATGGTATTCATTTGTATACCATCATCCATCATCATAAAGCCTCCCGGCTCTCCTATTACAGTCTCTTGAGGATCAAGCTCTACTTCTACATACTGGAGTTCTTCTCCAAAAATTTTATAGTCTATTTCGTGGTTTGTTTTCATATTTTATAATTTTTCATAAAAGTAATACATGCCATCATTCTTTTAAAAAAATTAAATGATAAGCGGTAAATTTATAGTCCAATTTTTTATTTACTTTATTGTTCAAAAAAAACGCTTTATGAAGAAATACCTATTTGCATCCGCTGCAATTTGCTTGGCTACTTTTACCAGTGTAGGGCAGGCAAAACTTGTAGAAACAATTACCAAAAATGGCGATGAGCTTGTAATCCCCTACAGCAAATACGTTTTACCAAATGGCCTTACCGTAGTTTTAACAGAAGACCACAGTGACCCACTCGTACATGTAGATGTAACTTACCATGTAGGCAGTGCTAGGGAGGAAATTGGCAAAAGCGGATTTGCACATTTTTTTGAGCACATGATGTTTCAAGGAAGCGATAATGTGGCAGATGAGCAACATTTTAAAATTATATCTGGCTCTGGTGGCACTTTAAATGGAAGTACCAATCAAGATCGCACAAATTATTATGAAACAGTTCCATCCAATCAATTGGAAAAAATGCTTTGGCTAGAAAGTGATCGTATGGGTTTTTTGCTGGATGCGGTAACAAAACAAAAATTTGAAATACAACGAAGCACAGTAAAAAATGAGCGTGGGCAAAATTATGATAACAGGCCTTATGGATTGGTTGGAGAATTTTCAAGCAAAAATATTTATCCTTACGGTCATCCTTATAGCTGGCTTACCATAGGATATATTGATGATTTGAATAGAGGAGACGTAAATGATTTGAAAAACTTTTTTCTTCGTTGGTATGGTCCAAACAATGCTACGATAACCATTGGTGGAGATATAAAATCTGCTGAAGTAATTAAAATGGTAGAAAAATATTTTGGCAGCATACCACGTGGGCCAGAAGTAACCAAAACAATTCTTGCACCTGTTGTAATCGAAAAAAACAGGTACGTTTCTCTTACAGATAATTATGCAAAACTCCCCATCCTTACAAAAACATTTGTAACTGTACCGTCTTACGATAAAGATATGGCAGCACTGGCTTGCCTTGCACAAGTATTAGGACAAGGCAAAAATTCTGTTTTGTACCAGCAATTGGTAAAATCACAAAAAGCATTGAATGCAAATGCATCTAGCCGCTTGAGCGAATTGGCTGGCGAGTTTACTTTCCAACTTACACCTTATGCTGGAAAATCACTTGCCAGTATGGATAGTTTATTTGGAGCATCACTTGTTGCATTTGAAGAAAGAGGCGTAACAGATGAAGATATTACAAAATTTAAAGGCGCTATAGAAGCTCAATTCATCAATGGTTTACAAAGTGTATCTGGCAAGGTTTCTCAGTTGGCTGCATTTCAAACATACACTGGCAATCCAAATATGATTGGTAAACAATTGGACATGTATAGAGCAGTAACAAAAGAAGATGTAATGGCTGCGTACAATAAATACATAAAAGGAAAAAACAGTACCACCGTAAGTGTGTTGGTAAAAGGGCAATCGGCACAACCTGCTATGGCAGACAATTACAGCATAGATTCTAGCAACTATACTAGGCCTAACTATGGGTACGCTGGTTTAAAATATGTAAAAGCAACCGATAATTTTGATAGGAAAAAACAACCAGGTGTGGGTGCAAACCCAGTCGTAAAAGTTCCTGCATTTACCACTAAAACTACCGCCAACGGTATTAAAATGATTTTTGCAGCAAGCAATGAGTTACCAACAGTAAATATTTCTGTAAGGATACCTGGTGGCCAGCTTGCAGAAATGGGTGACCCATCTAAATCTGGTATTGCAGATATGACAGCTGCTATGATGAACGAAGACTCAAAAAATTATACAGCAGAACAAATGGCGGTAGCACTACAAAAACTTGGTAGCAATATCAATGTTTCTTCATCTTTTGATGGCACCGTATTTAATGTACAAACTTTAAAAAAGAATTTATCTCAAACACTTGCTTTGTTGGAAGAGCGCATCTTAAATCCAAATTTTAAACAGGATAATTTTAATCGTTTACAAAAGCAAGCCATGGAAAGCTTTAAGCAATTCAAATCTCAACCGGCATCCGTAGCGGGTTTTGTTTATGATAAAATTACTTATGGCAATAGTAATATTTTGGGCATGAATAGCAACGGAACAGAAGCTACCGTAAAAACACTCACACTAAAAGATGTACAAGATTATTACAACAATAATATGACATCTCAAAATGCAAGAGTGGTGGTAGTAGGAGATGTAAAAGAAGCAGATATATTGCCACAATTGGCATTTTTAAATAAGCTACCCAATAAAAAAATAGAACTGGTAAAACCTGAAAAAGCAGCTCCCGTTACTAAAACCATTTTGTATCTTGTAGATGTACCCAAAGCTGCACAAACAGAGTTTCGTGTGGGCATGCCAACAAATATAATGTACGATGCAACGGGCGAATACTACAAACTAGGTTTACTAAACTATACCATTGGTGGTGATTTTAATAGTAGGCTCAACATCAACTTACGTGAAGATAAAGGTTGGACCTATGGAGCAAGATCTGGCTTTGCTAGCAATGAATATGGTGGCACTTTTACTTTTAGTTCGGGCATTAGAGCCAATGCTACAGACAGTGCGTTGGTAGAAGTGATAAAAGAAATAAAAAATTACGCAGCCAATGGTATCAAAGAAGAGGAACTTGCCTTTATGAAAATGGCAATAGGGCAAAGAGATGCATTGGCTTATGAAACGGGCAATCAAAAAGCGGGCTTTGTGGGTAGAATTTTACAATACAATCTGCCTGCAAATTTTGCAAGTACACAAAACAGCATTTTAAAAAATATAAAAAAATCTGAGCTAGATGCGCTTGCAAAAAAATGGTTGGATGTAAATAAAATGAATATCTTGCTAGTAGGCGATAAAGCTAAAATATTACCAGGTTTACAAAAGTTAGGTTATGAAATTGTAGAGTTGGATGTAGATGGAAATAAGAAATAAATTCTTCTAAAGGAAATATTAAACAATGGTTTACTTTTTTTATTCTAGTGTTTAATATTTCCTATTTATAAAAATACAAAATGAAGAAAATACTATTTTTAATTTTCGGGATTTTGTTTATAACTGCTGGCAATGCACAAAAACTACCGTGCAGTAATCCGGTTTATCGCCAATTTGATTTTTGGATTGGCGAATGGGAAGCTTTTGGTAAAGATGGAACCAAGGCTGGCGACAGCAAGATCAGTCTAATTTTAGATAGTTGCATTATCTTAGAAGAATGGACAAGCGCTTCGCTACAAAAAGGCTTACGCTATGCTGGCAAAAGTTTTAATACTTACAATGCAAGCACAAAACAGTGGCAACAAACTTGGGTAGACAATGCTGGTGGAACCAATGAATACTTGCAAGGCAAATTTGAAAACAATCAAATTATATATACTTCTACTCCTTTTAAATTTAACAGAGATACCATGGCCATTCGCAAAATGACTTTTACCAACCTAAATACCGTAAAGCTGCGGCAACATGGAGAAATATCCAAGAATGCTGGCAAAAGTTGGGAAACAGAATATGATTTAGAATACAGAAGGAAGAAAAAATAATACCTTTTATGCCTTCATTTTATTTACAATTAAAATAACGACACATGAAATACTTAGTACTTTTTTCAATTTCAATCTTATCATTCTTTGCATCTTTTGCACAATTAGATTTGCCTGCAAGCGGCAATAACCCAAGAGCAACCATAAGCGAAGAAGTAGGCATAACATCCATTACCATTAAATATTCAAGACCCGATGTAAACAAAAGGGAGGGCAAGATTTACGGTGATGGAAATCCTGTTCCTTATGGTTTTACTACAAGCAATTTTATAACCAATAAAAATACATCTCCTTGGTGTGCAGGAGCAAATGAGAATACCATTATCAGTTTTGAGCATGATATAACCATTGATGGCAAGCCATTAAAAGCTGGGAGCTATGGTTTACACATGGCTATGGGTGCAGATAATGTAACACTTATTTTCTCTACTCAAACAGAGGCATGGGGCAGTTTTTATTACGATGAAAAATACGATGCGTTAAGGGTTGATGTAAAACCTGTGGCACTAGATAAAAGTGTAGAATATCTAAAATATGAATTTATTGAGCACAAAGAAAAGCATTGTGTGATAGCCATGCAATGGGAAAAATTGTCTGTGCCTTTTAAAGTGGGCATAGATGTGGAAAATATAATTGTAGCAAGATTTAGGGATCAACTCACCAGTCAAAAAGGCTTTACGCCAGCATTATTGTTACAAGCCACACAGTATTGTTTTAATAAAAATATTAATTTCGAAGAGGCTTTGCAATGGAGCAAAAGAGCAATAGATGGTGTTGGCGGACAAAAAACCTATATCACCCTAAGAAACCTGGCTACTGCCTATGAAAAACTTAATAGGATATCCGAAGCAGATTCTACTATGAATGAAGCGTTGCTTATTGCTACGGCAAATCAATATACCGCTTACGGCAGGCAGCTAATAACGCAGAAAAGGGCCGACAAAGCGCTGGAAGTTTTCTTGGCGTCTCAAAAAAGATACAAAGATATCTATGGCGTAAACAATGGACTAATGTCAGGCTATAGTGCAAAGGGCGATTTTAAAAATGCGATAAAATATGCTGAGAAAGCAATGGCACAAGCTCCAAGTGATGCTGCTAAAAAACAGTTTGAAGGGTTGATTGCAAAATTGAAAGAGGAAAAAGATATAAACTAATCAAAAAATTAATAATGAAAAAATCAATAATTTTATTGGTAAGTATTAGTAGCTTATTTGTGATGCAAAATTGTAGCTCCTCCAAAAAAGCCACTACAAAAACACCAGAGCCAATTGTGTCTTTTGAAAAAGATATAACGCCCATGTTGAAAGCCAGCTGTACACCTTGTCATTTTCCGCCAGATGGAAGAAAAGAACCATTAAATACTTATGAAGCAGTAAAAAAGAATATTGCTGATATGATTACTAGGGTGAAGCACCCAAAAGATGATGCGAGGTTTATGCCCTTTAAAAACAAAAGGCCGGCATTGAGCGATAGCTCCATAAAAGTATTGGAACAATGGCAAAAACAAAATATGCCACAATAACTTTTTTGCAAGTGCAAATTGACTACTCACTAAATTTCTAAAATGAAAAATAAATTTTTAATCTTAGGGCTGGTATTGGTTGCTACTGTGTGTGTAAGTCTCACCAATAAAAACAGCATCACTACTCGCCACGTAGAACAACATTTTACAGACACGCAATATGCATGTATGCCCTGTGGCAGCAGTTGCGACAAAGCCATTTACAACAAACCGGGTATGTGTAGCCATTGCAACATGAAATTGGTAGCTAAATCCTCCATAAAATTTAAACAAATTGAACCCGCAGCCTTGTGTAATTTTATTGCAGGCAAAGGACAAAAGAATATCATATTGTTGGATGTACGTTCGGTTGAAGAGTTTAATGGTACAGCACCTGAAAAATTTGGCAGATTAGCTGGTGCCATAAATATTCCAGTACAAGATTTAGAAAAAAGAATAGCAGAGTTAGCAAAATATAAGCAAAGCGAAATAGTAGTTTATTGTAGCCATAGCCATAGAAGCCCAAGGGCAAGTTATCTACTTACACAAAATGGTTTTACAAAAGTTACAAATTTAGAATTTGGTATGAGCGAATGGAAGAATAAAGTAAAACCAAATAGTTGCACTAATAAATTGTATGTAAAACAATAAAGTTAAATAATCTTATTCACATGAACAATGCAATTAGTTGGTTTGAAATTCCAACAACAGATATAAACAGGGCACAAAAATTTTACGAAACTATTTTTGGTATTTCCATGATGGCAATGGATTTGCCAAATATTAAAATGAGGATGTTTCCTTTAGATGATATGGCTACACAAGTAGGGGGTGCTTTGGTAGAAAGTGGAGGCTTTCACAAGCCATCAAATACAGAAGGGCCGTTGGTTTATTTAAATGCAAATCCTGATGTACAAATTGTTTTAGATAGGGTTGTAAATGCTGGTGGTACCATTGTAGTTCCAAAAACGGAGATAAGCCCCGACTATGGATTTATGGCTGTGTTTATAGATACCGAAGGGAATAGGATTGCTTTGCATTCAGTACCATAAATAATAAACTTTACTACTAACTATTTGTATGTTTATATTGTCACATTCTTAAACTATTGTTATGGAATACAATTGGAGTACGTTTACAAAAAGAGTAAATATTAAATCTTCCATTGAAGCAGTATATGATTTATGCAGCACGCCCGAAGGTTTTGAAAAATGGTTTTTGCGCTTAGCGGAGTTTAAGAACAAAGATGGAATAGTTTTAAATGCAAATGACTCTATTTCACATGGGCAAAGTTTTCGTTGGTTGTGGCATGGCTGGGATGATTCTGTGGAAGAGAAAGGAGAAGTACTTGAGGTGAACGGAAAAAATTTAATAAAATTTACGTTTGGACAGGAAGGTGCGGAAGATATGATTTGCACATTTAAAATATATACTGAACAGGATGAAACCATTTTAGAAATTCTACAAGAAAATATTCCAACCAACGAAAGAGGAAAAACACATTATCATATAGGCTGTATGACGGGCTGGAGTTTTTTTATGGTAAATATGAAAAGTGTTTTAGAAAATGGAAATGATTTACGAAATAAAAATGATCAGTTAAAAAATGTAATTACTGCATGAGATGGCTTGTAATGAAAAATTAGCTAATCGAACCCGAGAAATTATTTTTGTAATTGATGTAGAGAGCGTATCTATCTCTGCTTCTTTTCAAACGGATGAAGAAACATTTAATAAGCTGCTAGAAAGAAATAGCTCTAAGCCTGCGCCATACCCTGCAAAACATAAATGGGTTTTGTCGATTGCATCAAAAGAGTATCAAAAAAAGAATGACAAAATTTTATTTGTACATCACATGAATTGATAAAAGAAAAATACATTAAAATGAAAAACACATTTATTGCTATCATAATAATCTTGTGTTTATCTGCATTTTGTGTTTCAGATAATAAAAAAGTATTTAAAAAATTATACGCACTAGAAGGTACTTGGCAAATGAAAACCAAAAAAGGATTTATTTGTGAAGAATGGAAAAAGATAAATAATAATCATTTGCAAAGCAAAGGTTATACGATTAGCGGAAATGATACTACCATAACAGAAAGGGTAACTTTAAAAAGGATAAAAAATTCAATAGTATATGCATCAACTGTTGAGAATCAAAACAACAAACTTCCAATTGTTTTTACTTTTACGAAGGAAGAAAACAATCTGTTTATTTTTGAAAACCCTCAACATGATTTTCCCAAAAGGATTGTTTATAAATTAATATCATCGGATTCTTTGAATGCATTTATAGATGATGGTATCGATAGTAGTAAAAAGCGACAGTATTTCTTTTATAAAAAAGTTAAATAAATTACACTCATGGAATCTTACGAAACACTTACAGAAGCAATTACCGCCTTAAAAACACAAGGCTATACAGAAGATTTTAATCTTAAAGAAAATTGTCTTGAGTGTATAGCTGGAAGGCAACAATTATTGCCGCAGGAATTTGTGATAGATAAATCTTTTCGGTTTGATGTAGATGAAGACCCTTCTGACCAATCTGTACTATATGCTATTTCATCGGAAAAGCATTCGTTGAGAGGGCTTTTGGTAAATGGGTATGGCATTTATTCTGATGATTTGAGCAATGAAATGTTGGAAAAGTTAGGTGGCAAAATTGAATAATAACGATTTTATTATACTCCTTTTTGTGTGGTCCTACTTTTTGCATCTTTTGTCAAAGCAAAGCTTTCACGTCTTGTTATCGTCTTTACAAATTCCACTTTTCTAAAACGCAAAGCACTCCAATCTTCGTCTATAGCCACCATCCTTACTGTCTCAAGGTTTAACTTGCCCAAAATCTGCCAACCAGTATCTCTATTAAAATCGCAAGTGTATTTTTTGGAACTTCCTTTGGGATAACACATCCAAAGTATGGCATCTCCCATTAATTTGGGGTGTATTGCAGCCGCCATTTTATCCACTTCTTTTTGTGTAGTTACAAAACATAAAATGAATTCTATTTCCTTTACTTTATTTAACTCTTTTACAATTTTTGCTTCCATTGCCATTTCGGCAAGTTCCATTTCAAAAGATGGTGGGGCATTTAATACTACGATAGTTTTGTGTTCTTTAAAGTTAAGCTTTTTGAAAAGTGCAGTCATTTTTTTCGATTTTTTTAAAACGAAATTTATTTGGTCAATTCTTTAAAATCAATTTCAGATACAATCAACAAATTTACTTTAGGTAATCGTTTTGTAAGCTCCCTCCAATTCGCATCTTGCTTATAAATTTTTTGAAGCATTACAGCCGCTTCTTTTACCTTTTTGTTATTGGCCAGTGTAATGGCTGTCCAGTATTGCATTTCTAGGTTTTGAGGAAATTGTTTCATGGCGGCACCATATTCTTCCATGGCTAGTTTCATGTCATTTTTTTCTGTAGCCAAATCACCTTTATCCATATGTTCGTATGCCCTAAATAATTTCAATAACCTATCTAATTCTACCAACGGTTTTTCATTATCATCTACCCTTATGTCTATTAACTTATCGTTCCAAGGTTGACCATTGCTTTTGCAAGCAACTACTAAAATAGCAGCAGACTGTTTGCCCCGTATATCTCCACCAACTGCTTGTGCAGCTTGCAATGCAGCTAAAACCCTTTCTGCTAATGGTTTTCCTGCACTAGCTTCGTAGGCTTTTACCATAGCAGGGCACACTTTATTATTTAGCATCATATTGCTTTGCACCGAAAAGTTTTTACCTACAATATTAGAGGCATAATCAATACAGTTTTTGCCTGTATAAGCATCTACATTTCCGTTTGCATCTATCATGGCAACTTGCCTCACTTCTCTACCATCGTCTTTAGAAAGCATTTCTTTTAAAGCATCTGGAGCTGTTTTTCCATCCTTCATCAATGCCAATCCCTTTATGCCATAACTTTTATTTACAAATGCTTGTGTGGCTACAACCCCCACGCCAGCTTCGCCCCAAGGAACGGCTGTACCTACACTAAACCAATGGCTTTGTACACCCACAGCCATTTCGCCTGTAACTGCATCTCTGGCTACAATAGAAAAAGTATGGGCAAAGGGATTGTCCTTATTAAAAAATTGAGCCACAGATGCGTTGGCAAAAAAGAAAAAGAACAAAACGATTGAAAGGGATATTTTCATACAAATTATTTTCAATAAAGCTACAAACAAAAGATTTGATTTTAGAAAAATTAATACCTATAAATTATTGATTTTAGCTTTTATAAAATCTTTCAGCCAAAAAAATAATTTCCGCTAAATTTACACTTCATCATAACTTAATCATGCCTACAGCAAACGAACAGATAGCCATTCTTTTTAACCAATTTAATACAGAAGAAATTGAGAGTATACAGAAAATACCACAGAGCGGAGGAGATAGAATTTATTATAGAATAGCAACAAAAAAAGCGGGGAATTATATTGCAACTTATAGCAATAACATAAGGGAAAATGAAACCTTTATATATTTTTCTGAGCATTTTAAAAATACTGCTGCACCTGTACCAAATATTTTTGCGATTAACGAAGAAAAGAATATTTACATCCAAGAGGACTTTGGAGATGTTTCTTTACTAGATAGATTAGAATCAGAAGGCCCCAACGAAAATGTAAAATCACTTTACAAAAAAACCTTAAAAGCTTTAAGTCATTTACAAATAAACGGCGATAAAAATCTGGACTATAGCAAATGCATTACCAGCAAAGAGTTTGGCAAGCAAGCTATTTTGAGCGACTTTTTATACTTTAAATATTACTTTCTTGACACCTTAAAAATTCCATACGATAAAGAAAAATTAGTAGAAGATTTAGATGCATTGAGCAACTATTTAAATCATACTGATTATAAATTTTTTATGTTCAGAGATTTTCAGAGCAGAAATGTGATGATAAAAAATGAAGAGCCGTTTTTTATAGATTACCAAGGTGGGATGCATGGTGCGCTTCAATACGATGTAGCTTCTATGCTTTGGCAGGCAAAAGCCGATTTAAGTGATGATTGGAAAAATGAATTGCTTTCGTATTATTTAGATTGTGCCGAAGTAGCGCTAGATCAAACAATAGACAGGGTAAGGTTTGTGAGCCAGTACAATGGCTATGTGCTCATCCGCTTGCTGCAAGTACTGGGGGCATATGGCTTCAGGGGCATATTTGAAAGAAAAGCACATTTTCTTACCAGCATTCCTTTAGCCTTAAGAAACCTTAAGGGCTTTTTACAAAATAATAAAATGGGCATTAGTGTTCCAGAGTTTGAAAGAATATTGCAATTAATTATTACCGATGATGTAATACAGCGTTTTGAACCAATAAAAGCTACTGCAGAAACACCTCTTGTCGTAAACATTAAAAGCTTTTCATTTTTAAAATCGGGTTATCCAAAAAATGTATCTGATAATGGGGGCGGTTTTGTTTTTGATTGTAGGGGCATATTAAACCCAGGGAGAATAGAAGAACATAAAAAGGAAACGGGTAGGGATAAACCAGTGCAAGATTTCTTGATGGATAAAACAAGAATGGATGAATTTTTGGCAGGCGTTTTTAGTACAGTAGATATTTCTGTAGAGGATTATATTAAAAGAAATTTTGAAATTTTAGAAGTGAATTTTGGCTGCACAGGCGGGCAACACAGGAGCGTATATGCAGCGGATGCGCTTGCAAGACATTTAAAAAATAAGTACGCTGTAAAAACGGTGGTAAAACATGGCGCAGGTTCCGCTAAACCGCACAACCCTACCGAAGAGGATAAGAAGACCAAGAAGAGCTGGATCGAGATCGTGCTGGTGGACATGGAGAACCATCCCGTCCCTGGCGAACCTTACAGGGTCACGCTGCCGGACAATTCTGTCGCCGAAGGCACGCTCGATGAAAAGGGTTTCGCCCGCGTCGAGGCGTTCGACGC
>JANNGD010000225.1:0-15084 GCA_031380515.1 Ferruginibacter sp.
ATCTTCTAAATCATTTATAGAAGTAATGGTAAAATGCTCTAGTAAGCCTTTGGGTAAAAAATGGGCTAGTAATGTTGTATCCAATCGATTTAAATTTTAACCAAAGATAACTTTAGTCCCCATTAAATAAAACTGAGCCATTTTATGCCATGCGTAAATTCTAAACAATGTTTGCTTCATTGTTTCGAGTGCCAGGAACCGAGGTTGAGGGAATCCGATAAGATGCTTTCCGTATCGTGTACCTATTATTAATTAAGTATTGTTAGGTTGAATCCTGGGTTTACAGTAAAATTAACATCGGGATTTATTTTCATGGACCTTATAGTGGTATTCGAACTTAGCGTTACAGGCCCACTGCTGATAACAACATCTGTATTGCTATCCGGTATCGTTCCACAACTCCAGTTGCCAGGTTGCTCCCATGAAGAATTCACCGCCCCCGTCCAGCGGTTCACAAATTTTATGGTAAAGGTCTTGCTGTAATTTCCGCTAACAAGACAGCGGTATTTATAGCCATACCAAGATGAAGGGATATTAACCAAATTGAGCGCAACCGTATTCACGCCTGAATAATTTGTGCCATTAAAAATATTTGCAAAACCACTGCCAGTATTCAATTGCCATTGATAAGAACCAGTAATATTCGACCGGATGGTTTTATTACCATTGGGGCATAGTTCAGCATCAGATCCATTTTGATTGATGTAAACGTAGATTGCAGAACTTGGATATTCATCTACAATCAATATATCAGGCTTGGCATCACCGTCCAGGTCTCCAACAGCCGAAGCGATCGCAACTACAGGATTACCAATTAGGTACGGAATCTTCGGAGCCATAGATAAATTTCCTTGTGTGCTGGCATTTTTCAGAATCGTAAAAAATTTATTGCTATTGGTTGTAACGATATCTGGTTTATTGTCCCCGTCAAGGTCGCCAATACTGATATTGTCAGGAAAATACATTGGATAAGCCATCGCTGTGTCAAAAGCAATGTTACCTGGACTGCTAAGGTTCCTACCGATAATAAGAGCTGAGTCCTGCGCTAGCACGGTGGACCCATAATAACTACCGGCCGCCACAATGATATCTTTTTTGCCATCCGAATCAAGATCGGCCGTTGTTATGTATGTGCTACGCCTTCCTGCGTTGTATCCCGCTACCTGTACCAGGCTGATTGTACCGATACTACTGTTATTCCTGAAAATGGCAACCTGGTTGCTCACGGTACTGGTTGCCAGTACATCAGGCTTGTCATCGCCGTCTACATCTGATATGCATACACTCGTTGCACCACCACCGAGGATGGGAATGAATTGCCTATTTATAAAAGAGATCGTAGTGCCCGAACATGCATTCTTAAACACATAGAACCCTGCGTCGCCATTTGCCACAGCAAAATCAGGTTTGCCATCACCATCCAGATCACCAATGCTTACCTGGGTTGGATAAAGTCCTGCATTGATGCTTACCGGGGCGGCAAAGGATATTGCTCCCGGCGTACTTGTATTTCTAAAAAGATCTACAGCCGCATAATTTCCTAAAAAGACATTGAAGACTTGATTGGTTACTGAAACATCCAGTTTGCCATCACTGTTAAAATCACCGATAGAAATGCCTAAAGAAAAGCTGCCGGTTGTTTTAAACGATTTACCATTTGCAAAAGAAATAACGCCATTTACCGTGGTATTTCGATATACGGCAAAACTGTCACGATATATTACATCACTCAATGAGGTTTTATGAGCGGAGGTAATAATATCTGACAACCCATCGCCATCTATATCAGCTAGGCTAATATCATATAATAAATTCTGGTAGCCGTCAACCAGGGTCATCTTTTTAATAAAAGTATTCAGTGTAATATCTCCATCCGGAAATGTGGTATTGAAAGCTTGCTTTGAAAAAATGGTATAGCCGTTTGTAGTAACCGATATGGGCTGGTAAGTTGCCCCTGCAGGAACAGTAACAAAAAGGGTGGTTGCCGTAGCACTATTCACAACAGCTTTTACTGCTCCGAAATAAACAATATTGTTGGCAGGTGTTGTACTGAAATTTGTTCCGTTAATTTTTACAACCTGCCCTACTGGCCCGGATAGTGGGATAAAAGAATTTATGGTAGGAGCAGTGGTGAATATAAAACCAGGTTGGGATGCAGAACCTGCGGGACTGGTGATTACTACATTGCCGGAAGCACCTGTACTCACCATAGCTTTTATACTCGTAGATGAAACAATACTAAATGAAGTAGCAGGAACACCCCCAAAACTAACAGCCGTAACAGAAGATAAATTAGTGCCCGTAATGGTCACTTCATATCCGTTGCCAGCTGATGTTGGGTTGAACGATGAAAAGGTAGGCGGATCATTGGACTTATTCTTAAAAATTGCGATAGCATTGATAATACGCTCCAATGTTATTATATCAGGTAGCCCTGTATTACGGAGATCTGCAACAGCCAATTGAAAATTCCTGGCTCCTGTATAATAATTTACTCCCGCATCAAAAGATAAACTACCATTGCCGGTATTACGGAATACGGTTACATTATAAGAGTTATTAAACTGTGGACAAACAACATCCAGCTTTCCATCACCGTTCGTATCTGCCAACTTCACACCCCATGGGTTATTGACTGTTAGATTCAGCGGAGCGGCAAAAGAAATGGCTCCCCCGCTGCTGCTGTTCTTCAGTATAACGATTGCATTTTCATAATAACCGGATACAGCAATCTCCGGTTTATTGTCGCCATCCAGATCTGCCGCTTCAACAGCCAATCCAGTGTTAACAATCCCAACGTTTTGAGCCAGATCAAAAGAAATATTTCCTGTGCTGCTGGTATTATTCAAAACGAAAACCAGGCTGTTGCCATCCATAACAATAACATCAGGTTTACCATTTGCATTCAAATCAAGCAGGATCACATCAATAGGGGATTGTCCTGCAGAAAATGAAAATCTATCATTAAATGAAATAATCCCTCCAGAAGAAGTATTACGGAATACAAATATGCCTGTAGAGGTTGTAGAAATTATATCCGGTTTACCATCTCCATCCACATCCCCCACAGTAACGCTGTTTGCTGTAACAGCGGCAAAACGTATTGCCGGTGCAAATGAAATAAATCCAGCGCTGCTCTGGTTCTTGTAAACGGAAATAGAATCTGCGCCGTTGTAGTAGCTTCCTACAATAATATCAATCAATCCATCGCCATCTACATCGCTCAGGGCAACAGAATATGCAGTTAGAATATTATTAATGTCTATGCTTGCTGCAAAACTTATGGCAGAAGTTGTACTTATATTTTTATAAACAGAAACCCAATTGTTCGCATTGATCGCAACAAAATCTATTTTACCGTCAATGTCTAGGTCGCCGACCGCTACATCAGTTGGATTGCCGGGTGTTGAAATATTGGGTACCGACTCAAATGAATTGCTTGTAAAAGGACCATTGGCGCCCGGGAAGGTTGTTATGAATGCTGCTTCAGAGTAGGCAGTTAAACCTCCAGTTGTTACAGAAATGGGAACGTGCGGACTTGTACCGTATGGAACTGCTACCGTAATAGCATTCTGATTTGCCGCCGTTACTGTTGCTCTTATCCCTCCAAAATTTACAATATTAGAAGAAGCTGTTCCGCTGAAACCTGTCCCGGAAATAACAACGCTTGTGCCAACAGGTCCGTTACTGGGTGCGATTGTTGAAATGACTGGTTGAGCTATTGCGCCGAGGCATGTAAACAGGTATATGCACAGAAAGAAAACGACATTCTTTTTAAAAGAATTCACGAAAAACGTAGCAATCATTAAGTGTTAGGTTTTAAATACGAAAATAATAAATACTTTTAATAAAACTCTCCTTGCAATTGTTAATTTCGATGATACGCTAAATAAGTACTGCATTCGTGAGACACAAATTTAAGCGGAAACTTATGAGTGTACGCCGCTTGTCACAGACCAAGTGGCGGAGAAGATGGAAGCCAAGAACTTAGCGATGCAGCAACGGAGGCAAAGGATAACGCTCTTCCAATTTTCAACTAATGATACCTGACTAAATAGTTCTCTACTAAAACCAATTTATAATAAGAGTATAATTAAAAAATTAGGTGGCATCAGTATAGTTATTTTTATTATCTCTTATAACTATCAGAATGTGTCTGCAATTGATGCCAGCACACAAATTTTTTCAGACTATTTTTTATTTTACTTCGTATAATTTTTTACCTAATAATTCACAAAGCTTAAAATCATTTATTACAATTCTTTCCCCATCATCTCCCCTATTGCATTGTCATATTTTTCTTTCCAGTCTTTTATAACTCCCCAATTTTCCTGTCCAATACTTACTGTGGAAGCAGTAACATTTCCTAACTTAATAAAAGGAATTTTACTAGAATTTAAAGATGATTCTAAAATCTCTTCTTGCGCTGCTGAAACGGAAAGCACTACCCTACTTTGAGCTTCGCCAAACCAATAAGCATCGCTGCGAATATTGGAATCTTTTTGTGAAACGGAAAAACCAAGGTTGTTTGTAAAGGCACTTTCCAATAGCGTTACAAAAAGTCCGCCCTCACTCACATCGTGTGCAGATAAAATTATTTTCTTCTTTATCAATGAAGATAAGGCTTGTTGTATATCGTATTCTTCGTCTAAATTAAAATAGGGACAAGGGCTGTATTCTTCCCCAACTATTTTATGCAAATATTCAGATGAATTTATGTCATTTCTGCTTTCGCCCATTAAATATATTGCATCGCCTTCGTTTTTAAAATTCATGGTCATTTTATCGGCTACGCTTTCTAATAATCCAACCATTCCGATAGTAGGTGTAGGATACACTGGCCCATCGGGTGATTGATTGTAAAAACTCACATTGCCACCAGTTACGGGAGTATCAAATTTGATACAGGCTTCTCCCATACCTTTTATGGCATTGCAAAATTGCCAATACACTTCGGGGTCGTAGGGGTTACCAAAGTTTAAACAATTGGTTACACCCAATGGCTCTCCTCCACTACATACAATATTTCTGGCAGCTTCTGCTACTGCTATCATAGCGCCTTTGTAAGGGTCTGCAAATACATAGCGACTGTTGCAATCTGTAGTAAGTGCCAATGCTTTGTTGGTTGGTTTTGCCAAAACAACTGCTGCATCTGACACGCCATTTGTGCTTGTATTGCCAGCACCCACCATGCTATCATATTGCTCATAAACCCAACGCTTGCTGGCAATATTAGGTAGGGTAATCAATTTTTCTGCTACTGCTTTTAAATCTTGGGGTACGGGTATTTTACTTGCATCAAAATCATTAATTTTTTGAATATACGCTGGTTCTTTTACCTCACGTGTATATTGTGGTGCGCCACCGCCCAGCACCAATTCATCTGCAGGAAGCACTGCTTCTAAAACGCCATTCATGAAAAATTGCAACATGCCATCTTCTGTTACTTCACCAATTTCGCTACAAGGCAAATCCCATTTTTCAAAAATATCCAATACCGCTTTTTCTTTTCCTTTTTCTACCACCAGTAACATTCTTTCCTGGCTTTCGCTTAGCAATAATTCCCAAGCTTTCATATCTTTTTGGCGAGTAGGCACTTTTTCCAAATCTATGCGCATACCAGCTTTGCCTTTTGCACTCATTTCGGCAGTAGAGCAAATGATGCCAGCTGCGCCCATATCTTGCATGCCCACAACAACACCCGTTTGTATAACTTCAAGGCATGCTTCTAGCAATTTTTTTTCTTGAAAAGGATCGCCTACTTGTACAGCCGGTAAATCAGCCGCACTGTCTTCTGTAATTTCTGCACTGGCAAAAGAAGCCCCACCTATACCATCTTTTCCAGTAGCACTACCCACAAAAAATACCGGATTGCCTTTCCCTTCGGCAGTAGCAGAAACGGTTTCGCCATTTTTAAGAATACCAACGCTCATGGCATTTACCAATGGATTGGTATGATAACAATCTTCAAAATATATTTCTCCTCCAACTGTAGGCACACCAAAACAATTGCCGTAATGACCAATTCCTTTTACAACACCTGCTAGTAAATGCTGCGTTTTTGCATCATTTAAATTACCAAAACGGAGCGAATTTAAAGAGGCAATAGGCCTTGCACCCATTGTAAAAATATCTCTATTGATGCCGCCTACGCCCGTAGCCGCTCCTTGAAAAGGCTCTATAGCACTTGGGTGATTGTGCGACTCTATTTTAAAAACTACGCCATAACCGTCGCCAATATCCATCAACCCTGCGTTTTCCTCCCCTGCTTTTACAAGCATTTTGGCACCATCCCTTGGTAAGGTTTTCAATAACTTAATAGAATTTTTATAGCTGCAATGCTCGCTCCACATGCCACTAAATGCACACAACTCTGTAAAATTGGGCGTTCTACCCAGTTTTGTCTTTATAGATTCGAACTCTTCTTCTGTTATTCTAAGTTGTGCGGCCGTGTGTGCTGTTATTTCCATGATAATATTTTACTAGGCGAATTTTCAATTTTTGCAAATTTACAAAGCCATTTTGTTTATATTGGATAAAAAAAAATCATTATTTTAACTATCTTCCCACATATTAAATTCTTACATGTTGGCATTCTTTCTTTTTTTGATATATTTTATAGTAGGCTGTTATTTTATTTGCAGATCGAAATTTGTGGCAAATGCTGGTTTAGGTTGCAAAACCATTTTAGTATTGTTTACAATAAAAATTGCTGCAGGAATCATTGTTGGCTTAGTAAACCATTATTTATACCACAACAATACCGATGCCGATGTTTTGAATAAAATTGGGATAGTTGAACATCATACACTTTTAAACAATCCGAGGCTTTTCTTTACTGATATTTTTACATTTGCATACCCGGCTTATGGTGAATATTTTGGTACCAAAGATTCCTATTGGAATAATTTGGGTTTCAATATTATGGCAAAGCTATTGGGCTTTATGAATATTTTTAGCAGGGGCGAATTTTATATAAACAGTTTGTTTTTCAATTTTATAGCATTTTTAGGTAATATTGCATTGTTTCGTGTTTTCAAAACAATTTATCCAACAAAAGTAATTTCTTTGGTAATTGGATGTTTCTTATTGCCATCGCTCTTATATTATTCTTCTGGCATTCAAAAAGATTTAATTGTTTTTACAGCAGTTGGTATTTTTTGTTATTGTATTTACTTTTCACTCCTCCAACATTTTTCAGCAAAACGAATAATTTTCTTAGTACTTAGTTTTAGTGCTATTTTATTGGTTAGAAATTTTATTGCAGTTATTTTATTGCCTTGTTCTATTGCGTGGGTAATTAGCTTTAGGTACAAAATTAAACCACAGCTCCTCTATTTAAGTTTATTTGCTATTGCTATTATAGGTATCTCATCATTACAATTATTTCCGACTGTACACAATCCACTTCAAATAATTGTAGATAGGCAACATGCTTTTCTTGCACTTGGGAACGCAAATTCAGATTACCATAATGATAGCCTACAACCTACCTTGAAGAGCTTTATTATAGCTGCCCCCAGTGCTTTACGAAAATCTTTTTTTTCACCACTACCTGGTGAATTCAACAACATGTACTTGCAAATATTAGGAGCAGAAATATTGGTATATATGCTCCTGTTTATATTAATGTTGTGCTTTCATGTAAATAAAATAACATTCAATAATGCGTTTATTCTATTTGGTTTGGTATTTACTTTTCTTGTATTTCTTATTATTGGTTATATAACTACCAACGCCGGTGCTCTTGTTCGATATAGAAGTATCTATTTCCCTTTTTTAATCGTACCTATGCTTTGTAATATTGACTGGCAACGAATAAAATTATTGGTAAAGCCTTCAAATTAAATTTTATACTTTATTAATACCGATAAATTCCTATGCAAGAAGATGTAGTTGTTGTTACGCCCATAAAATATCCGCTGTTGGGAGATAGGGTGCAATCCACTTTTATAGATACCATACTTATCATTGTATCCATGTTCATCATTTCCGCCATTTTAGACCGATATGAAAATGTGCCAGATTGGGTTAGAATTACATTGTTTGCAAGTATTTGGTTGGTGTACGATCCTTTGTGTACAAGCTTGGGCTGCACGCTTGGCAATTATGTAAAAGGACTTAGGGTAAGGCAGCACAACAACCATACAAAAAAAATAAATATTGTACTGGCAATATTCAGGTATGTTGTAAAAATCTCTTTGGGTTGGGTTTCTTTTCTTACCATCAATACCAATCATGAAAAAAGGGCTATACATGATTTTGTTGCAGGCAGTGTTGTTATCAAAATCTAATTTCTTTACTTTTATGTATTCGTCTATATTCTAAAAAATATTATTGGTATATTTTTAAATTAAATGTATGAAAAAAATAATGCTCCTTGGCTCTGGAGAATTGGGAAAAGAATTTGTGATAGCGGTAAAACGCCTAGGACATTATGTTGTGGCTGTAGACGCTTACAACGATGCACCTGCACAACAAGTATCGGATGAAAGAGAAGTAATAAATATGCTGGATGCTGCAGCACTAGACAGCATTGTAGCAAAACATAAACCCGATATTATTGTACCCGAAATAGAAGCCATCCGCACAGAGCGGTTTTACGATTACGAAAAAGAAGGAATACAAGTTGTTCCTAGCGCAAAGGCAGCAAATTTTACGATGAATAGAAAAGCCATTAGAGACTTGGCTGCGAAAGAACTGGGATTAAAAACGGCAAAATATGAATATGCAAATAGTTTTGATGAATTGAAAACCGCAGTAGATACAGTAGGTATTCCCTGTGTTATAAAACCACTCATGAGTTCATCTGGTAAGGGGCAGTCAGTAATAAAATCTATTGATGATATAGAAAAAGCATGGGACTATGCCCAAGCAGGAAAACGTGGAGACTATACAGAAGTAATTGTAGAGGCTTTTGTTAAGTTTAATTCAGAAATAACGTTCCTCACCGTTACACAAAAAAATGGCATTACACTTTTCTGTCCACCTATTGGCCATAGGCAAGAGCGAGGCGATTACCAAGAGAGTTGGCAACCTGCTGCAATTGATTTTGCACATTTAATAGATGCACAAAATATGGCAGCCCAAGTTACAAAAGCGCTTACTGGTGCAGGTTTGTGGGGCGTAGAGTTTTTCTTGGCAGATGATGGCGTATATTTTTCTGAATTATCCCCTCGCCCACACGATACTGGCATGGTAACGCTGGCAGGCTCACAAAACTTTTCGGAATTTGAATTACATGCCCGTGCAGTTTTAGGATTACCTATTACAGAAATAACATTAGAAAGAACCGCAGCCAGTGCAGTAATACTAGCTGACGAAGATGGCGTAAACCCTTTGTATGAAGGATTGGAAGAAGCTATGAACAACAGCAAAAGCAATGTATATATTTTTGGAAAGCCTTTGTGTAGACCATACAGACGAATGGGTGTGGCGTTAGCTTATGATAATGTAGGAACAGATACAAATACCGTAAGAGAACAAGCAATGCGAATAGCAAATATGGTAACAGTAATTACAAAATAATAAATTATTAAAAGAAAAAAATTAGCGGTTACAAAAACACTTATATACATTTGTTAAATGATGATAGACTTACGCTCAGATACTTTTACAAAACCTACTCCAGCCATGTTAGATACAATGCTCAAGGCAGCCGTTGGAGATGATGTTTTTGGGGAAGACCCTTCCGTAAATGCAGTAGAATCTTATTGTGCCGAATTATTTGGAATGGAAGCTGCATTGTATTGCCCTACCGGCACCATGACAAATCAAATAGCTATTAAATGCCATACACAACCTGCCGATGAAGTTATTTGCGATAAAGTGAGCCATGTCTATATTTATGAAGGCGGCGGAATTGCTTTTAACAGCGGCTGCCAAGTAAAAACAATAGACGGTATATGCGGCTTGATAACAGCTGAGGATGTAGAAGCTTCTATAAACCCAGATGATGTACACAAAGCAAACACCTCTCTTGTTTGTTTGGAGAATACGGGAAATAGAGGTGGTGGTAGTTGTTACGATTTTGATGATATCATAAAAATAAAAGCAGTTTGTGATAAAAATGGGCTTAAGCTTCATTTAGACGGTGCCAGACTTTTTAATGCTTTGGTAGCAAAAAAACAAACAGAAAAACAATACGGCAAAATATTTGATAGTATTTCTATTTGCCTAAGTAAAGGACTCGGTGCTCCTATAGGAAGTGTATTAATAGGCAATACTTCCTTTATTAAAAAAGCAAGACGAGTAAGAAAAGTGATGGGTGGAGGGATGAGGCAAGCTGGGTTTATGGCTGCTGCAGGATTATTTGGTTTGCAAAATCATGTAGAAAGATTGGAAATAGATCATATTCATGCAAAAGAAATTGCAGAAGCCTTGTTAAAGAAAGATTTTGCAGGCAAGATGATGCCTGTAGAAACCAATATTATCATTTTTGAAGTGCTAAGTGCGGGAGGTCCCGTTTCTTTTTGTGAAACAATGAAACGCAATAGTATTTTGTGCCTACCCATATCTGCCACACAAGTACGCATGGTTACCCATTTAGATATTAGTAGGGATATGACAAACCATGTGTTACATACTATTCATCTAATGTAGTGTATGTTGATAAAAAGTTAGATGCTGTTTCAAAAACCGCTTCCTTTTTTAAATCTTCAATAAGCCGAATTAGGTTTTCAGAAAGCCTACCAGCACTGTGTTTTTTTAAATAGAAAGGTAATTTCCATTTACCTATATCTGTAAATTCCCAAGGGTGAAAATAAAGTGACAGATACCCATCTTTTTTTAAAGTATCCAATGCCATTTTTTTATACAATGGATAAGGTATATTCTTAAACGCCATCCAAAATAATGGGAACCTAAGAAATGGAGATACTGACACGGGTAACCTTAAAAAGTGCTGTTCTTTATAAACTGTTCTAGAAACCTTCAAATTATTGTACCTACCGGGCATATAAGTTGGGTTTATGGAGGAATCATAATAATAACCAGCTTCTTTTACCCACTCCAAATTCACTTTTTTAAAACGAGGCATTCTAAGTCCATTAACTGGCTTTCCAGTTATTTTTTCCAAAACCATTCTTGAATTTAATAGATCTTCTTTTTTGAAACTGCTATGAAAAAAAGCATGCGATCCTATTTCATTTTTCTGCGAAAGTTCATTAATTAAACCAGGGAAATGTTCAGCAAAATTAGCCGTAGTAAAAAGGGTGGTTGGTATATTTTGTGATGCTATAATTCGTTTCATTTCATCTGTACCCAGCTTGCCTATTTCCATTTGTTCTTGCTTGCTTATTGGCAAATTATATTCTAATGGAAGATCAAATTCCTCTACATCAAAAGTTAATAAGACAGTAGGATTTTTCCTAATCATACCACGGTAGTTTTTTGTAAATCTATTTTCAAAAATTGTTTTGTATACATCTGCCAACAAATAATAAGCCAGGTAATAAAAGAAGGCAACGCTTTCAATGAATAGGGTCTTACAATATGGGTTCGTACATAGGGAGTGAGAATATCGGAATAGGAAAGGGTGGTTAGTATAAAGGCAAAAATAAAAAATATGGAAACGACTTTGGATTTATTTTGCAAAAAATACCAAAGGCATATTGCAGGAAATGCAATGATATATGTAGGAGACTCTGAGCTGGTACTAAAGATAACAACCATTATTAAAACGGAACAAAGCAAATAAAGTCTAAAACGGATATCTTTAAAATAGTTTATTTGCAAATATTGTAATCCAAATAGTACAACTGCTGCTATGTAAATAAATGTATTGTTCAAATGGGATAATTTAAAAATTCTACGGAGCATACCCATTACACTTATATCTTGAAAATCGTTTTGTACAAATGTATTGATGTTTAATGCGGCTTTTTGTACCAAACCAGCGTACCAATCTTTGTATGATTGCACAATAAAATGAAAAGAAGAAATGCTCATTGGTAAAAAAAAGAAAACGGCCGACCAAACAATAAACCAAACAATAAACTTCCATTTATTATTACTAAAAAAGAAAAAAGCAAGCCCAACAATACCGTAAATTTTTATGAAAGTAGCCAATAAAATAAACAGCAACGCCCAATGCTCTTTTTCTTTGTGAATAAAAACAAATCCCAGTATAATACAGGCTGCAATAAGCGCATTGCTTTGATACCAGGATGCTACGTTCATCATTTCTATAGCATTTAAAATAAGGATACCGATCCGTATTTCTTTTTTTACAGGTAATTGCATAACGGCATAAAACAGTAAAGCAGCCGATGCCAACACCCAAAGTGTGGACCCTAGTGCATCGGGCAACAATGCAAATGGTGCTATTACAATACTAAAAATAGGACCATACAAATTTACATCTCCATATTCCTGCGGATAAAAAAGGTAGAGGTTTTTTTGCTCGATGGCATGTGTAAAAACATAACGAAAAACCATGTAATTGTTAATACCTGTATGATGTAAAAACGAAAGCATGGTAGCTATAAATGCTAACCCAAACCAGAGCAACATGGCCAATTTGTAATCCCTTAAAAAATCACCCGTAAATAAATATGATTTTATTTTGCGCATCAATCCTCGATATTAGATTCGCTAATAATAAATTGCGGCCTACCTTTTCCCTGCATAAATGTTTTACCAAGGTATAGTCCTACAATACCCATAATCATAAGATTTAGTCCACCAAAAAACGCAATAGTTACAATTACAGATGCCCAGCCAGAAATGGCTATCCCGTTTATCTTACTAAAAATGGCGTAGGGAATATAAAGAAGCGAAACGGCGGAAAAAATAAAACCCAAATAGATAGCGAGGGTAAGCGGTTTTGTACTAAATGAGGTAATGCTATGAATAGCCAATTTAAAAAGCATGCGGGTTTTATAACTCGTTTTGCCTGTGTTTCTTTCCGCTGGATTGTAGGGCAAGCCCAATTGTTTAAAGCCTACCCATTTTACCAAGCCTCTAAAAAACAAACTATCTTCTTGTAATGTTGCTAGCGAGTTCACTACTTTTTTATCTAAAATCCGAAAATCGGAAATGCCATTTTCCAATTTCACATCGGAAAGTGTATTGAGTATTTTATAAAAAGTGGCAGAAAAAACACTCGATAATGCACCAGCATGGCTATTCCTATTTTCCCTATAAAAATAAACTACTTCATATCCACTCTCCCAATTGGTAATAAGATCCGACATTAATGTGGGTGCATGTTGCATATCTGCATCCATCGTTATCACCGCATCACCCGTACTTTTGCGCAGCCCAGCGCAGAGCGCATTGTCTTTTCCAAAATTTCTCGAAAAACTAATGTATAAAACTTTTGCATCGGATATTGCTATCTGCTTAAGGTTTTGAAGTGTATTATCAGTACTACCATCGTCAATAAATATTATCTCATAATCATACATTGGTAATGATGAGAATATATTTTTAACAGCAGTATATACTGCCGAAATATTATCTTGCTCATTTAAAACGGGCAAAAGAACACTTATCTTTTTGGTCATGAAGCTTCGTTAAATGTTAAGTCTTACAAAGTAAAGTAAATCTGCGCATAATAAATTTAGTTCTAATCAATTCATATTGGCATATTGTTTTAACTTTAGGTCTAAAATAAGTAAAACATGTTCCCTTCGGTCAATTTAAAAGATACAGCAGCTTGGAAATCCTTGGTATCAGATTTTGAAAATAAAAAAAACGTACAAATAAAAAGTTTATTTGCGGCTGATGTCGAACGTTTTAACAAGTATACTATTCAAACGGAGCATATCCTTTTCGATTTTTCTAAAAACAATATTGATAATGAAACATTAATGCTGCTTTTGCAACTTGCCAGCGAATGCAATTTACCCGGTGCCATAGAGGCTATGTTTACTGGAGAAAAAATTAATAAAACTGAGGATAGAGCTGTTTTACATACTGCTTTGCGCAATTTTTCTGGAAACCCTGTTTTATTTGAAGGCGTTGATGTGATGCCAGCTATCAATGCTGTGTTAAGCCAAATGAAAGAATTTTGCAGCAAAATTCACTCCGGAAGTTGGAAAGGGTATACAGGTAAAAAAATAAAATACATTGTAAATATTGGTATTGGTGGCAGCGATCTTGGCCCTGTAATGGTTACAGAAGCTTTGAAACCATATTGGGTAGATGGCATCCAAACTTATTTTGTAAGTAATATTGACGGCTCCCATATTGCAGAAACTTTTACAAAAATAAATGCGGAAGAAACCTTGTTTTTGATAGCAAGCAAAACGTTTACCACGCAAGAAACGATGACCAATGCGCACTCCGCTAGAGATTGGTTTTTAGCAAATGGGGGGAAAACAGAAGATATAGCAAAGCATTTTGTAGCACTTAGTACCAATAAAATTGATGTAGAAAAATTTGGAATTGATCCACAAAATATGTTTGTTTTTTGGGATTGGGTTGGTGGCCGTTATAGTTTATGGAGTGCCATTGGATTGAGCATTGCCCTCACCATTGGATACGATAATTTTGAAGCATTGCTTAAAGGAGCTCATGCAAGCGATGTTCATTTTAAAGAATCTTCATCAGCAAACAACATACCTGTTTTAATGGCTTTGGTAGGCATTTGGTACAGAAATTTTTATGGAACTAGCAGCGAGGCCATTTTACCTTATGACCAATACTTACATCGTTTTGCAGCATACTTTCAACAGGGAAATATGGAAAGCAATGGAAAATATGTAGATAGACAGGGACAAAAACTAGCTTACAAAACAGGGCCTGTTATATGGGGAGAGCCCGGCACCAATGGGCAACATGCTTTTTACCAACTCATACACCAAGGTACAGAAATTATTCCGTGCGACTTTATAGCAGCTGCGCAAAGCCATAACCAAATTGGAGATCACCAGATGAAACTAATGAGTAATTTCTTTGCACAATCCGAAGCTTTAATGAATGGCTCAGAAAATGAAAACCCTTATAGAATATTTGAAGGCAATAGACCAAGCAATACTTTTTTAATAAATAAAAATATTCCAAATGACGCCTTGTACGAAAATTTTGTGTTCATAAAATGCAATTAGCTGCCCAAGGGTGAAGGGAGTAATTTTATTT
>JANNGD010000235.1:0-21844 GCA_031380515.1 Ferruginibacter sp.
TAAAAAACACGAAAATTCATATACAAACCTTTTAAAAAAAATAACAAAACTTGCATCAGAAAATATAGAAATTTCAGTATTAGACTTAATAACTTTTCTGGATACATTAATTACAATACAAAAAAGAAATCCTACTTACAGGAAACATATGATTAACAGTTATAAAAATATTGTTAACTCAGAAGAATTTAAAAAAGAAGTTGAAATTGGAATTAATATAGCTAAAGAAATTGATATAATTAACCCAGAAAAATATTTAGAAAATTACATAAATGAGGTTAATACCAATGAAGATAAGCAATCAGATATGTATTTGAGAACATTTATAGAGGAAAGTAAAAGTACAAACATTGCAATAAATAAGTTATTAGAATATCAAATTTATGTTTACCATGCCCCTTTGGGCAGCCAGTTCGTTACATCGGACAGCCCAGGTTTTACAATTCTTCCAACTGGAGAATTATTGTCAATTGGTGGTTTTGGATTAGAATTTCAGTTTATTTATCCATTAACTCCGATATGTTGTTTATTTATTAATCATCAAGTTAGAGATAATAACGATACATTTTCACTAACAAAAAAGATTAAAATAATTCATACTGATAAGGAAACTGTCGATTCTATAAATAATTGTACATATAAAATTGCGACAGAAAGAGTATTTGCACACGACAATTATATACTTACAAAATTGGTGAATAATTTATAGCGAAAGGGCGAACGTACAACAATGCGTTTTATACATGTGTGGCGGAAGGAAGCCCAATGAGCAAGGATTCGATATTGGGCTATGGTTCGGGCAGAAAATCATAGCCTAGCTTTTGGTTCTTATCATTATCATCTATATCTTTATGCGGCTTTGGTTTCGGGCGAAAGGAATTCTTATTCCACGCTGTAAAAAGGGCTACCGTTAGCGGCAATTTGCAAAATTTACAATACTCTGAACTTAGAATAAATTTATATGACCAAATGTAACTTCCTTAATGAAATTTAAATATGTAATTCTTTTTATAGCTATATTTTTAATATTTGGCTATTTGATTGGACAATATATACCTTGGGATTTCCTTCATCCAGTAGTTTCAAACAAAGAAATTACAATGAATGACTATTATACAAGAATGGTAAGTTTAATTGGTGCAGGTGCGACCATTCTTGCTACTTTAGTCGCACTATTTAAGGAAGATATAAAAAAAATGTATGAATATGCATCATTGAGCATTGAATTTAAACATAAAGATTTTATTACTGAAGTATTAGAAACAGAAACTTCAGGTAATGCAGCAAACGGTAATTCAAATTTAGCTGCAAAAAAATATGAGCTAGTAATAAATGTAAAAAAAAAGGAAAATTAGCCGCAAGAAGTTGCCAAATTTATCTTGAGCATCTTAGTTTGAAAAATTCAAATTATCCTCAGCCAAAGGAATTTCAAACTACAGGAAAGCCACTTGAATGGATTGGCAAAACAGATCTAAATATTATAATTCCATCGACAGCAAAATCTTATGTTTCAATATTAGAAATTTTGAGCCCCGAGTCAGAAATAGTAGCTTCGGAAACAACATCGAACTCACAGCTTAAACCACAAATTAAAATAGCAGGCTTAGATATTTCGACACAAAATTTAAACGCAGTATATTATTGTATTTTTATGGTATATAGTGAAAATGCAAAACCTTTAGAACTTAAATTAGAAATAAATTGGAACGGAAAGTGGGAACAAAGATTAACTGAAATGAAAAATTGTATAACCGTTAAACATGAAAGTTGTAATAAATAATGTATAATCTATTTATAATATCATACAGTGGGAGCAAATCAGCTTCTGTGAAGGAAATAGTAAAATCTTTAGGTGCTTGGTCAAATCATTTTGACAATCAATATATGCTGTGTACAACAATGACAATTGATGAGGTGAAAGATTATCTAGATAAAGTTATAAATCAAGGGCAAGACAAACTTTTAATTTTAGAAGTATCACTCAAAAACACAAAAGGTTGGATTAGTAAAAGAGGTTGGGATTGGATAAAGTCACAAAAACAAAAATTAAATAAATAAAACTGCTACAAAAATTGGTCCTATGTAATTTAGTCGCTTAGATGAGAAGCGTAAATATCGTAATTTTAATTACGGGTTGCATTCCCCTCCAACTAGAATATTTTGATTTAAATTTCACTTGATGGGACAGCAATTGATTAGCTAAGATATTCCTCTCTATTATTTACTACCTAGTAAAATATTTTTCAATTATATATCGCTTTTCAATTACAACAACCTTTTTGAATAGCTTTGTCTTTTAGGAGATAAATCATTCTAGGTGGGTTGTGGTGGGGGCTGACACCTTCCACAAAAGGAAAAATAAACTAGCTGCAAAAATTGTTTGGGTAATAATAGTAGCATATTTTAGCGAAATTGCAGATGTCAGCAGAAATTATTTCGGCGACATCCCATTCAGTCAAGAGAGGCATGACACTTTATGCATCAGTTGAAAGGGTTTTTTGCAGGGCAGGGCGATAAAGGATGATAAAAAAAATTGCTAGCCTTTGAAATGCACCCGTTGGAATCAGTATAATTAGTTCGAAAAAACTTACCTTTATTTTACAACTATTTAACCTAACACTTTGCTCATGAAACATAGCCAACTGCTTGCCGTAGCAACTCTGTTTATACTATTGCATGCAATAAAAGTAAAAGCACAAACAAATATTCCGCTTAATACTGTTGTAACCCAAAATTTTAATGCAATCGGCGCATCATCCACTGCTTCACTTCCGGCCAATTGGAAAATGTCATCTGCAGGTACTGGGCTTACCTCCGGTTGGGCAACGGGTACTAATATTATTGCCACGACTCAGACGGCCAGTACTGGTGTGCCAACAACAGGCGGTGCTTATAACTGGGCTACTACCGCAGGTACAGACAGAGCCGTAGGCTTTATGGCATCCGGCGGTTATGCAAGCCCAAACTCAATCATGGCTTACTTCCGTAACACAACAGGAGCCACTATTACCACTCTTACTATAAATTTTGCCATTGAACGTTACCGCATCAACACAGCTGCATTCAGTCTTGCATTCTTTTCATCAGCAGATGGTGCAGCATGGACGGCAAGAACTGACGGTGATATTGGTACTACTGTATTTGCGACAGCTGCCAGTGCTTATTCGTTTGGGTCGCCGCAAATAGTTTTTAAAACTGTTACACTAACGGGGCTTACTATTTTAAATAATGGTGATTTTTACCTGCGTTGGATATTTACCAATACTGGAAGTAGTAACTCACAAGGCCTGGGTCTTGATAATGTTTCCCTTTTTGCTGGTACTGCCACGCCCTTCATTGTTGCGCAGCTAAGAGATGCATTAACTATTGATAACCCACCTCTCAATCAGGCAAACCCGGGTGATCAACTTACTTATACAACGGTAATTAAAAATACAGGTACCGGTGATGCTAATGGCGTAATCTTAACAAACCCGGCACCAACCAACACAACATTTGTACCTGGCTCAGCCAAAACATCTTCATTGGCGAAAGATGAAAGCTTTTCTACAGCTTTTAATACTGCTTTAACAGGCAATAATGTTTTGACAAATGATTTTGGTCTACCATCTCCCGCAGTACTTTCTTTTGGTCCAACGGGCAATGCAGCCGCAACTGTAGCAGGCGGTAGTGGAGTATCTGATAATGGAGGAACTGTTATTGTGAACAGTAACGGAACATTTACCTATACACCGCTGGCAGGGTTTACCGGTACGGATAAATTTTCTTACATAGCAGGTAATGGTAATCTTCCAAATAATGATGCGATTGTAACAATTTCTGTGGGTAGTGCCGCAGTTGCTAGTAATGAGAGTTACAGTATTGTGGGAAATGTTTCTATTCTGCCGAATGCTGCTGCTGGTGTGCTGGCAAATGATGGCGGCAATGGGATAACAATTACAGCGGTTAATGGTAGTGTAGCAAATGTGGCAACACCCATTACTACAGCAGGTGGAGGAAACTTAACGGTGAATGCTGATGGAAGTTTTACTTATAATCCGCTTGCCGGTTTTGAAGGCTCAGATAATTTTACATACAGCATTGACAATGGTTTTGCTTCTCCACAGACTGCAACAGTTACATTAAACATCAGCGGTATGGTATGGTTTATCAATGCTGCAGCCGCTGCTGGCGGGAATGGAAGAATATCCACCCCTTTTAATACTATTGCTGCATACAATGCTGCTGCTGGTGCTAATCCCCCTTCTGTTAATGATAATATTTTTGTTTATGAAAATGCTGCTGCCTATACAGGTTCTTTTACATTATTAAATGGGCAACGATTAATAGGACAGGATGCTACTGCAACTCTGTCAACAATCACAGGATTGACGCCTAATGCAACTTACAGCACAGCATTTCCTGCAATGAATACTGGTGCACCGGTAACAATATTATCAACAACAGTTGCTGCTACAAATGCTGTTAATTTAAATAGTGTAGCAGGAACTAATTTGCTGAGAGGCTTTACTCTTGGAAATACAACTGGTTCAGGTATTAGCGGAAGCGGATTTGGCACACTAACTATTTCAGATATAAGTAAAAACGGAACTGGCCAGGCTCTTGCGTTGACCAGCGGTGCTTTTGGAGCCACAGCAATTATTGACAATATAACAACTACCAATTCTGTAAATGCTGTATCATTAACAACTATAACCGGAACACTAACTATAACAACCGGAGCAATAAGCGGGGCAACTGGTACTGCTTTCAATGTAAGCGGTGGCACAGTAAATATTACATACAGTGGTGGTATAACTCAAGCTAATAATGCAGCGATGGTGAGCATTGCCGGTGGCCATATAACCGGTACTATTACTTTTAATACAGGAACATTAAGTGCAACCAATGGAACCGGTTTGCAATTTGATAATGCCGATGGCGCTTATAACTTTAATGGAACAACTACACTAAATGGCGGTGATGCAGGCATTGATATATTGAATGGTAGTGCCGGAACATTTACATTTACAACCGGAACTACTATTACAAATCCATCAGGTATTGCATTTAATATTGGGGGAACTGCTAACACGGCAGCCGTAACTTATAACGGCAGCATTTCAAAAAATAATGCAGGCAGTATGGTGAGCATTACCAATCATGCAACAGGTACTATATTATTTCAAACAGGAACATTAAGTGCAACAACTGCCACAACAGGTAATGGCTTGCAATTTGATAATGCAGATGGCACATACAGCTTTAATGGAACAACCACACTAAATGGTGGTGATGCAGGGATTGATATATTAAATGGCTCAGCCGGTACATTTAGTTTCGGAAACGGTACTGCCATCACCAGCCCAAGCGGTGTCGCCTTTAATATTGGTGGAACTGCTTCTACCTGCGCAATAACTTACAGCGGCAACATCACACATGCTACTAATACGGCAATGGTAAGCATCAGCGGCGGCCATGCAACTGGCACGGTAACTTTCCAAACAGGTACATTAAGTGCAACCAATGGAACGGGTTTGCAATTTGATAATGCAGATGGTGTATACAATTTTAATGGAACAACAACACTGAATGGCGGCGATGCTGGTATAGATATCATCAATGGCTCGGCTGGCAACTTTACCTTTACCAATGCACCAATTACTAACCCAAGTGGTGTAGCATTTTTAGTGAACGGAGGGAATAGTACTATTAATCATACAGGTATTATTTCAAAAACCAGTGCTGGCCGCTTGATTGACATACAATCAAGATCAGGAGGTTCAGTAAATATAAATAGTAATCTTTCTGCTACCACATCATCAACAGGTATCAACGTATCAGCTTGCACCGGCGGCACAGTTACATTTGCCGGGGCAACTAAAACAATGAATACACCTGCTGTAAATCCGGTAACTCTTGCTACAAACACAGGAGCAACAATAAATTTTACTGGTGGCGGTTTGGTTATTACTTCTACAACTGCTACTGGCTTTAATGCAACCGGTGGAGGATCAATTAATGTAACAGGAACAGGAAATATAATTACTTCAACCACTGGTACTGCATTGAATGTTGTTAGTACTTCTTTCGGTGGCAGTGGAGCAACTTTTCAAAGCATTTCTTCCAGCGGTGGTGCTAATGGAATACTACTGAACAGTTCATCTGGCAATCTTACGGTCACAGGAGATGGCAGCGGATTTGCAAACGGATCGGGTGGTTCCCTTTCCAATATTACTGGCGGGGTTCTTGGGAATGCCCCTGTGTATATGCTTACAGCAAGTGGCATTATCACATTGAGATCAATGAACATGTCGTTAAATACTAACTGTTATTCTGGTATGCTGGTAGATAACAATGCCAGTGGTAACGTCACTGTAAATGTAACCGGCTGCACTTTTATAGGCGTAACTACAAGTGTTGTTCAAAACAAATCTCTTCTCCAATTCGAAGCAGGTGGAGCTGCGAATGTAACAGCCAATGTACAGAATAGCTATTTCAGCAGCAACCGCACATACGGAGTTTTTGCAACAGGGGCTGGAACTTCAATACTGAATGTCACAATAAATCAGTGCGGCTTTGGTACAGATATAAATGCAGGAAGTCCTGTAAATAACCCGGGCACAACCATCACTAACCCACCGCCATTCAGCGTTGGTGTTACCAATGGCAGCAGTTCGCAAGTGAATTATTTAATCAGTAATAATACATTTTGGGGAGCTGATGGTTTGTTAGGAGCAATTTATGCCGTTACTATCAGCGGAGCTTCAACCACTGCAAGCTCACGCCTTATCGGAACCTTCAGTGGTAATAAAATTGGTAAAACGGGTGTTACCGGTTCGGGAGCTGCAAACAATTCCGGAGGACTTGGTTTGTTACCCGGTACAGGAGGAATTTTTCAGGCAACTGTTATCAATAATGATATAAGACAGGTAAATGCTTTGGGTATTAATTTTAAAAATTCAGTTACGGGTGCTGCAGGTACATCGAATGTAAAGATCAAAGGAAATACGATAGCAGAACCTGACCCAACAGGTGCACCATTATTCCAGCGGGCAATTATAGTAGATCCTGGCAACAGTGGAGGAGCATCTATGACGGCTTGTACAGAAATAGGTGGCATCCTTGGTGGCGAACCTAATATTATCAGCGGGGCATGGCAGGTAGGGAATTTTATTCGTGTAACTAATAATAACAATACAGTTGCCTTGCGCTTGCCGGGACTCATTCCTTCAGCGGGAGCAACCGCAGCACAGGTAAATGCTTTTGTACAGTCGAATAATACAATGGCGGCAAGTTCTGTAAATACCAGTTTAGGAACAACCGGAATTGTAGGAGGTGCAGTATGTTTTTAATTTTAGATTAAAAATTCTTAAAAAAATTATATGAAAAATAATAATCTTCTTAAAAAAATTTTGGTAAGTGTATTTGTTATTACAGCCAATTCCTGCTTTGCACAAGGTCCATTCAATATTGGTACTATAAATGCCGGCGATAGTATTGTAATTATTTATGATGTTACTATCAACAATCCGTTGGTGCCACCCAATGCACCATCCATTAGCAACCAGGGAACGGTGAGTGGTGGCAATTTCAGTAATGTATTGACTGATGACCCTGATACTGGCACTGGTAGTGATGCTACAATTACATTATTGAATATGTTCCCTGTCCCTGTTACCCTCACAACGTTCAGTGCATATCAGAGAAGCAGCGCTATAGAGCTGGCATGGGAAGTAACTACAGAAATAAATGTTGCCGTATATGAAATCCAAAAGAGTTCGGATGGCAGAAATTTTCTGCCCATAGGCATTAAGACAGCAACAGGGGGCAATGGTATTATTAATTATAATTTTCAGGATCTAAACCCATTTACTGGCAACAACTTCTATCGGCTTAAAATGATTGACATTAGCGGCCAGTTCAAATTCAGCAGCATTGTAAATGTAAAAATATCCGACGGTAAAGATGTATTCAGGCTGTTTCCCAATCCTGTACAAAACGGCACTGTTGTTTTGCAGATGGAAAGTGTGACAGCAGGCGATTATTCACTTGACCTTTTCAATAGCACGGGGCAGGTAGTAAGAAAAATTAAAATAAAACATTCCGGCGGGTCTGCTTCACAAACTATTTCATTGAATAACCTGTCTGCGGGTATTTATAATCTCAGCATTACTGGAACTGATAAAGTGATTTATAAAAAGATTGTTATACTATAGTAGGTTTATATGGAGACAAAATGTTTCTGACCCTATACGTTTTCAACCTTTTAATTACTGCTTGCTGTCGCCACCAACCACATTATTTTGATTTAAATTTCAATTGATGGGACAGCAATTGACAAG
This sequence comes from Ferruginibacter sp., assembly GCA_031380515.1. GTDB lineage: Bacteria > Bacteroidota > Bacteroidia > Chitinophagales > Chitinophagaceae > Ferruginibacter. The sequence goes on from JANNGD010000235.1 coordinate 8,325, forward strand.
TTGAAATATTCCTACCCCAAAATTTTATCATTATATTTGCTACGGGTTGAAAAAAATTATCGCCATATCATTTTTGTTTATCTTTTTGTTTGCCAATACAGAAATAGGTCAGCTATTGAAGTTGCCCACACTCATCCATCATTACGTAGAGCATCGGGCAGACAAAAGCGATGAAGACCACGATATAAGTTTTTTAGATTTCCTGCAAAAGCATTACAACGAAAATGACAATCATTCCGACAATGCCAAACACGACCACCAAAACCTGCCTTTCAAAACTTGTGATTGTCATTCTTTACATACAGTCATTGCATTGGTGCAGCAAAATATATTTACAGTTCATACCTCTTTTATAGCTTCTTCTAAAAATGTTGCTTTCCATACAGAGCAGCATTATACTTCCAAATCTTTTGGAAACATTTGGCAACCGCCTAAGTTAGGTTAAAATCAAAAGGCAATATGCAGTACACAAAAGGCAAAAGGCAGTAATCAAATTTGCTCTTTTGCTATTGCCATTTACCATTTACGCTTTAGCCATTTACCATTTGCACTTTGCCCTTAGCTCATTGCATTTTGCATTTCATTAATCTTGAAAGTATGCTCAATAAAATCATAGCGTTTTCCATAAAAAACAAACTCATAATTGGGTTGTTTATTTTTGTCCTTATTGGCTATGGCAGTTATCAATTTACCAAATTGCCTATTGATGCCGTGCCTGATATTACCGACAACCAAGTGCAGGTAATTACTTCAGCTCCATCGTTGGGTGCTACGGATATTGAACGGCTCATAACATTTCCCATTGAGCAAGCCAATAGCAATATCCCAGGCTTAAAAGAAATAAGAAGTTTTTCACGTTTTGGTTTGTCGGTTGTTACCATTGTTTTTAGTGATGCAACCGATGTGTATTGGGCAAGGCAGCAAGTAACAGAAAGATTAAGTGCCGTAAAAGACCAGATACCAAAAGGTATTGGCAGCCCTTTTTTAGCACCAGTAACAACAGGCTTAGGCGAAATATACCAGTATGCAATAAGGGCAAAAACAGGCTATGAAAAAAAATATGATGTAACAGAATTACGAACCATACAAGATTGGATTGTTCGCCGCCAATTATTAGGCGTGGAAGGCGTGGCAGAAGTTAGCAGCTTTGGTGGTAAATTAAAGCAATACGAAATTGCCATTGACCCCAACAAATTACAATCCTACAATATTACCGTTGCCGATGTTTTTACCGCAGTAGAAAAAAACAATCAAAATACTGGTGGTGCATATATTGAAAAAGGCCCGACGGTTTTGTACATCCGAAGCGAAGGTTTGATAAACAATATTGATAACATCAAAGAAATTTTTGTAAAAAATACCAAAGGCGGTAGCCCACTGTTTATAAGGGATGTAGCCGATGTGAGAATAGGCAGTGCCATTCGGTACGGTGCTATGACTTACAACGGAAAAGGTGAAGTATCGGGTGCAGTAGTGATGATGCTGAAGGGGGCAAATAGCAATATCGTAATACAAAATATAAAAGACCGCATTGAACAAATTAAAAAAACTTTGCCCGAAGGTGTAATGATTGAACCTTTTTTGGACCGCACAAAAATGGTAAACAATTCCATCAATACAGTTGGTAAAAATTTAATTGAAGGTGCGTTGATTGTAATATTTGTTTTGGTGCTGTTCTTAGGAAATTTCAGGGCAGGTATAATAGTTGCCTCCGTGATACCGTTGGCAATGTTGTTTGCTGTAATAATGATGAATTTATTTGGCGTAAGTGGAAACCTAATGAGTTTGGGTGCATTGGATTTTGGGTTAATTGTAGATGGTGCTGTAATTATTGTAGAAGCTGTTTTACATCAACTAACGCATGGTAAAAAGGCTCATCAACTCTTAAGATTAAATACTGCACAAATGGATGAACAGGTGAAAAACAGTGCAGGTAAAATGATGAACAGTGCAGTGTTTGGACAAATTATTATTTTAGTGGTGTACATTCCTATTTTCACATTGCAAGGTATTGAAGGGAAAATGTTTAAGCCAATGGCTCAAACAGTAGCTTTTGCTTTATTGGGTGCATTTATTTTGTCGCTTACTTATATTCCTATGATAAGTGCTTTGTTTTTAAATAAAAATTTAAGCGACAAACAAAATATTTCCGATAAAATAATGAACAGCATTACAAATGCGTATTCAAACACTTTGAAAAGAGTAATTGCTTTCCCCAAATTGATAATTGCAGCTGTTGTTTCATTATTCATTATTGCAATGGTTATTTTATCTTTTATGGGTGGGCAATTTATACCATCGTTGGAAGAAGGCGACTTTGCTGTAGAAACAAGGGTATTAACAGGAAGCAATCTGCAAACCTCCATGGATGCTATTGCAAAAGGTTCGAAAATATTATTAGAGAAATTTCCAGAGGTAGAAAAAGTGGTTGGCAAAACAGGTAGCAGCGAAGTGCCAACCGACCCAATGCCCATTGATGCCAGTGATATGATGATTATTTTAAAAGACAAAAGCAAGTGGACATCAGCAAAAACTTTTGATGAATTGTCCGAAAAAATGGGAAAAGAATTAGAGGCCGTGCCAGGAGTTACATTTGGTTTTCAATATCCTGTTCAAATGCGTTTTAATGAATTAATGACAGGTGCAAGGCAAGATGTGGTCTGCAAAATATTTGGCGAAAACCTTGATACGTTGGCTTTGTATGCAGACAAATTGGGCAAGATTGCAAATACCGTAAAAGGCACAAGCGATTTGTATGTAGAAACCGTAACAGGTATGCCACAGGTAGTAATTAATTATAACCGACCAACCATTGCACAATTTGGTTTAAACATTGAAGACATTAACCGTATTGTAAACACTGCTTTTGCAGGACAAAGCACTGGTATTATTTACGAAGATGAAAAACGATTTGATTTAGTAGTAAGATTGGAAGGCGAAAAAAGAAAAGATGTAGCCGATGTACAAAACCTTTTGATACCAACAGCAAGTGGTTCACAAATTCCACTATCGCAATTGGCTAAAGTAGAAATTACTGAAGGTCCAAACCAAATACAAAGAGAAGATGCAAAGCGTAGAATTGTGGTGGGCTTTAATGTTCGTGGCAGGGATGTGCAGAGCATTGTAAAAGAATTGCAGGAAAAAGTCGGCACACAAATAAAATTTCCGGCGGGTTATTACCCAACTTATGGTGGTGCATTTGAAAACCTGAATGCAGCAAAAAAAAGATTGATGATTGCTGTGCCGGTTTCTTTGCTGCTAATTTTTCTTTTGTTATTTTTTGCTTTCAACTCTGTTAAGCAAGGTTTGCTAATTTATACAGCTATTCCACTATCTGCCATTGGTGGCATTTTCTTTTTGGCACTCCGTGGCATGCCTTTTAGTATAAGTGCAGGCGTTGGTTTTATTGCATTGTTTGGCGTAGCTGTTTTAAATGGATTGGTATTGATTGCAGAGTTTAATCGTATAAAGTTAAAAAAGCAAACGGCAATTAGCAAAGAGCAAAATTTGCCCTTTGCCCTTTGCCCTTTACCCTTTACTCAAATTAAAGAAACAGTACTTGAAGGAACAAAAACAAGATTGCGACCAGTTTTAATGACAGCCTTTGTTGCCTCATTAGGTTTTTTACCAATGGCATTAAGCAATGGTTCGGGTGCAGAAGTACAAAAGCCATTGGCAACAGTTGTTATCGGTGGCTTATTGATTGCAACTTTTCTAACGCTTTTTGTATTGCCTATTTTATACATCATGTTTGAAAAAAGCATTAAAACCAAACAAACAATGAACCCCAAAATAACAGCTACCATAATACTATGCTTTGCTTTATTAGCTTCGCAAAATATAAATGCACAGCAAAAAATTAGCATTGAAAAAGCAATTGAAACAGCAAATGCAAATAGCTTGAAAATAAAGAACGAAAAATTGAGTACAGAATATTTAAACCGAATGACCAAAACGGCTTACGACATTCCCAATACAGCTGTAGGTACAGAGTTTGGGCAGTTTAATAGCAATGTGTTTGATGTAAAATTAGGCGTATCACAAAGCATAAAATTTCCTATCGTTTACAAAAAACAAAAACAATTTTTAATAGAAGAAGCAAAGCTAGGGCAATGGAACGAAGCCATACAAAAAAGAGAATGGACAAAACAGCTTACGCAGGTTTTTTATGAAATGATTTACCTGAAAGAAAAAGAAAAACTGCTACATAAAACCGACACTATCTATTCAGAATTTTTGCGAAAATCAACCTTACGTTTTGATAAAGGCGAAAGCAATGTATTAGAAAAAGCAACAGCCGAAAACCAATTAGGGCAAATAAAAATACAGTTAGCAGAATTGCAGAACGATTATGAAATACAGCAAAGCCAATTCAAATATTTATTGAATACAGATACAGATTATTTGCCTTCGGCAGATAAATACAAAATGGAATTTGCAGAAACATTAGATACAAATTTTGTTGTTGCATTACCAATAATAAAATTGATAGAGCAAGAAAAAAATATCAACATTGCCAAAATAGCCGTGGAAAAATCAAAGAAAAATCCTGAATTAGTGGGTGGTGCTTATTACCAAACATTTAGAACAAATAGCACAATTCAAAATGGGTATAACGGCTTATATGGTTCGTTAGGCATTGCGATCCCTTTGTTCAATACTTCTATAAAAAACAAAATGAAAGCCTTAGAAGTAAACAATGAAATAGCCGACAACAAACTCATCATAGAAAAACAAAAACTTCAAAGTCAGTACCAAATGCTATTTCAAGAATATAAAAAGTACAAAGCAACAGTAACTTATTATGAAACAGAAGCATTGAAAAATGTTGATTTAGTTCTAACCACAGCCAACAAAAAATTTATTGGTGGCGATATTAATTATTTGGAATGGGTAATGCTCATTAATCAAAACACCGAAATACAAAGCAATTATGTAGAAGCGGTACATCAATTGAACAATAGTATTATCAATTTAAACAACTTAACATCTTTATAAAATGAAAAATCACATAAAAAAATGCAAAAAGCAAAAGGCAAAATATAATCCCTTCCAAATTGCCCATTGCCCATTGCCCATTGCCCTTTGCCTATTGCTAATTGTAAGCTGCAAAAGCGAAACAAAAACAGAAGAGAAAGCAGTAGCACCAACAGCTGAAAATATTGTAACACTTACAGATGCTCAAATAAAAAATGCAGGAATCGTTACAGGAAAAATAGAACAGCAAAACATTTCATCTACCTTAAAAGTAAATGGCAAAATAGATGTACCACCGCAAAACCTAGTTTCCATAAGTGTTCCAATGGGTGGCTATTTAAAATCTACAAACTTGTTAGAAGGAATGTACATCAGCAAAGGGCAGGTTTTAGGCATTGTAGAAGACAAACAATATATACAACTGCAGGAAGATTATTTAATGGCAAAAGCAAAAATTGGTTACGCCAAAGCCGAATACGAAAGGCAAAAAGAATTAAACCAAAGCAAAGCCAGTAGTGATAAAGTATATCAGCTGGCACAAACTGAATACAATTCACTTTCTGTATTGATACAGTCCTATGCTGAAAAATTAAAGTTTGCAGGTATCAATCCCAATAATGTTTCTGCAAATAAAATTACCAAGAACATCAATATTTATTCACCAATCAATGGCTATGTTTCAAAGGTTAATGTAAACATTGGCAAGTATGTTACACCGAGTGATGTACTGTTTGAAATTGTAAACCCTGCCGACATACATTTGGCTCTTACCATTTTTGAAAAAGACATCAATAAACTTTACATCGGGCAAATGCTAAACGCATTCACAAACAGCAATCCCGACAAAAAATATCTTTGCAAAATTATTTTATTAGGCAAAGATTTTTCAGAAAACCGAAGTACAGAAATTCATTGCCACTTTTTCAACTACGATAAAACATTGTTGCCAGGAATGTATATGAATGCAGAAATAGAATTACAAATCAAGCAATCCAACGCATTGCCAGCCGATGCCATTGTAAATTTTGAAAGCAAGAATTACATTTTTATAGACAAAGGAAACAAGCAATATGAAATGACATCAGTATCATTGGGCAATACAGAAAATGGGTTTACCGAAATAGCATCTTCCACAGACTTTGCTAACAAAAATATTGTAGTGAAAGGTGCTTATTCATTATTGATGAAATTGAAAAATACAGAGGAATGATATTTTACCAATTTTTAATTTTAGGCTTAGGTTGCTAAGAACCATCATAACAAACCCTTCTAGAAACTTTAATTACTTGTTAGTTCTCTCACCAGCCAGAATTTTCAGATTGAAATTTCAGTTGATTAGCCAGCAATTGATAAGGCAAGATTTCCCTGCCTATTATTTATTTCTAATAAAATATTCCCAATTAAAAATCCCTTTTCAATTCCAACAACCTTTTTGAATAGCTCCGTCCTTTAGGACATATATCATTGTAAGTGGTTGTTGGTTGGTAGTGACACCCACCAATAAAGGAAAGGAATATCGTATTCCTACAGCCTCTTACAAAATTAGCTTTTGCATTTTCCGCTAAACAGCTTATTTTCATACCTCAACCAGACGTTTATGAGAAATATTTTTTTTTGTATTGCTTTTTTTACAATTGCATTAAAAGCAACTGCACAAGATTTGAGTTATTATTTGCCAAAAGATGTAACGTATAACGAGGCCATACCAAAACCCAAAGACATTATTTATCATGAAGTAGGAGAGTGGCACGTCACGCACGATAGGCTGGTAAATTACATGAAAGCCATTGCTGCTGCAGCGCCAGAAAGAGTGAAATTGGAAACAATGGGTTTCACGTATGAAAGCCGCCCGCAGGTTTTACTTACTATTACTTCGCCAAAAAATCATCAAAATTTAGAAGCCATAAGGCAGCAGCATTTATTGCTGAGCGATCCTGCAAAAGCTGCCAATGTAAATATAGAGAACATGCCTATTGTAGTTTGGATAGGCCACAGTATACATGGCAACGAACCGAGTGGCGCCAATGCCTCTTTGCTTACGGCCTATTATTTAGCTGCTGCACAAGGCAAAACGATTGATGAAATGTTGGAGCATACGGTAATTCTTTTCGACCCTTCTTTTAACCCCGATGGGTTGCAGCGTTTTTCTACATGGGCCAACCAGCACAAAAGTAAAAACCTTGTAACCGATCCCGCCAGTAGAGAATTTAATGAAGTATGGCCCGGCGGTAGATTTAACCATTACTGGTTTGATTTGAACAGAGATTGGCTACCGGCGGTACATGTAGAAAGTCAAAACAGGTTGCAATGGTTTCACAAATGGAAACCCAATATATTGACCGATCACCACGAGCAGGGCAGCAATGCTACCTTCTTTTTTCAGCCGGGTGTGCCGGCAAGGGTAAACCCATTGACTCCCGAAAAAAACCAAGAGCTTACAGAAAAGCTGGCAAAATTTCATGCCAAGGCTTTGGATAAAATAGGCACACTATATTTTACCAAAGAAAACTACGATGATTTTTATTATGGGAAAGGCTCTACCTATCCTGATATTAATGGCGCTATTGGCATTTTATTTGAGCAAGCCAGCAGTCGAGGCCATGCACAAGAAACCGTAAATGGTATTTTAAGATTTCCTGCCACTATAAAAAATCAGTTTGCAACCGCCCTTTCCACATTGGAAGGCGCCAATAGCTTGCGCAGCGAATTTTTAAACTGGCAACGCAGTTTTTATATGAATGCGATGCTACAAGCTGCCACAGCGCCAGTACAGGCGTATGTTTTTGGTGATGCTACCGACAGAAATAAAACGCAACAATTTGTAGCAATGATGCTGCGCCACCAAATTGCTATTTATAAACCTAAAAATGATATAACTGCAAATGGTAAAACATTTAAAGTGGACGATTCTTTTGTAATACCCATGCAGCAACCACAACATAAATTGCTGCTTACTATTTTTGAAAAAACGCTGAACTATAAAGACAGTATTTTTTACGACATCACCGCATGGACAATGCCTTTGGCTTTTGGAATGCCCTATAGCGAATTAAGTGCAGCACAGTTTACCAGTAATGTACTGGGAACAAAAATTACAGACGATTACAAATTAGTAGCTTCTGTAAGTGGAGGTAAAAGTAATTATGGTTATTTAATGGAGTGGAATGATTTGATGGCACCGGCGGCTTTATTTGAATTACAACAACAACAAATTATAACGAAAGTTGCCACAGAGCCTTTTGAAATTGGTATTAATGCAATCAATAAAAATTTTAAAGCGGGCACTATTTTAATTGCTGTAAACAATCAACTGTTAGATACAGAAAAATTGTATGCTGCTATAAATGATATTGCAAAAAAATATGGAGTACCATTTTATGCCTTGCAAACGGGTAACGCCATTAGTGGTATAGATATGGGAAGTAGAAAATTTGCAGCACTAACAAAGCCCAGTATAGCCATGATAACTGGCGCAGGTGTGAATGCAACAGATGCAGGAGAAGTGTGGCATTTGCTGGACCAACGGTTAAACATACCCGCCACACATTTGGAACCGGCTATTTTTAACCGAACCGATTTGAGCCGCTACAATACTCTGATTATGGTAGGAGGTGCCTATAGTGAATTAAATAAAGAAAAATTAAAAGCTTGGGTAACTGGCGGTGGAAATTTAATATTATTGGAAGAAGCCGTACAATGGGCCAGTACAAATGCTGTAAATACAGTAACCCTTAAAAAAGCAAAAGCCCCTGTAGACAGCAGTAAGCGACTGCCTTATGGCGAACAGGAAGAAATTGATGGCGCCCAGCAAATGAACGGCGCTATTTTTAGCGCAGAAGTAGACCTTACACATCCACTGGCATATGGGTATACTGAAAAAAACATAAGCCTATTTAAAGCCAACAGGGTTTATATGGAAAAAAGTAAAAACCCTTACGCTACTCCTTTTTTTTACAAAGAAAATGTACTGCAAAGTGGTTGGCTAAGTAAAGAGAACAGCGAGGCCATAAAAAATTCCGCAGCAGTAATTGTAAACACCGTGGGTATTGGTAGAATAATTAATATTGATAATAATCCCAACTTTAGGGCTTTTTGGCTGGGAGGCACCAAGCTCATGATGAATGCTATTTTCTTTGCAAAAATTATTGATGCGGCATCTGCAAAAACAGACGATTGATTTTTCTTTTGCTTCGCATTAGGATAGCGGTTTGGGTTGGCTTATGGGAGGAGGTTAAATTATTAAAGTTAAAATTTACGTTAGGAAATGCATTCCTTTGGGGTGCATTTTTTAAAAATTTTCTGGCTGAATAGAATGTTGGTATTGTTTTTTCTCCCAATTATAATTAATATAAAGGCCAAAAAAATAATATTGTCAGGGTGAGCTTGTCGAACCCGATGCATCTAATAAAAGCCGCCTTTGCCATCCGTCTTTTGTGGAGACATCTTTTATAATTTAACGGACTAGTTAAAATTTATAATTGGTATTATTTAATTTCTATAGTCATAAAATCTAGTGAAAGAATTATGGTTCCTTTTTACCTTTGTTTATTTTATCTATGGTTTCCCAAATTTTCTGTTTAATACTTTCCTTTTTCCAGGTAGTTTTTTTTACAGCGTAGCTTTCCAAGCCATTTTGTAATAGCTTCAATTCGGCTGCTATTGCAGGATGGTTCTTGCAAAGTTGTTCTACTTCTTTTCTTTCCATTTCAGTAACCAACCCAAGGCAATAATCCATTAAAATACCACTGTTAATAATTTCCTCAATATTCATTTATATCCTTTTTTTTATTAAAGCCAATCCAGTTCGTCCTCGTATTTGTACAATACCTAGGCAATTTCAATAAAGTTGCCACTTGTTCATACGTGCATCTTTCAAAATAAATAAAGTCTAATACAAAGGCATGTTTATCATAGAGCGCTGGAGTATTATTTATTATGCTGGTTTAAATCAACTTTCTTTTGTATGGGCAAAGCAATAAAAGAAGAGTTGTTGTTTAATTGGGTAAAAATGATATTGCATATTTTTTTTCAGATAATTTAATTGGTTTTTTGGATAGTTTTAAACTACTTGGGTGCATAGATGGTATTTTCCATCCAGTTGTTTAAGCATATTTTAGTTTATCTACCAAACTTATATTTTCCCATAGCTTTTGGTATGCTAGTTTTTTAGGATTACAATCCTTCATTTCTTTGTAAGAAAACTGGATGGCAATTCGAAGTAACATCGTGAATATGCTTACATAGTTTTGTTCGTAAGCAAATTGTTGTTTACGAATGGTTACAAAAGTTTCAGTAAGTATTTTCTCTGCTATTTCTTCCGATTCTACTATTGAAAGAACCGCTTCGTATATATTTGCTGAGAACATGTCATACAGGAAGTCAAAATCTTTTCGGCTACTACAATTTAAAAAGGATTGTCCCATTTGGTCAAAATTTGGTTTTGTATTTAATAAAAAAGCATATTTAAAATAGTATTGTTTTGTAGATGATAGCTTATACAACTTTATTCTATTTTCTTTAGCAAAAGTATATTTATCATAATCTGTATTCAATAGCGACAGTCGCTATTTTTAATACATTTTTATTTGCCCGGAAAATAGTAGGCCATATAACTTGAAACAATAGCTACAATCGCTATTTTTACTACAGAAATAATAATTTTTTATCAACATGAAATTAAGTTATAGCCGATTACAAGATGCAGACATCCTATATAAAAAGATGCTTGACTTAGGCGAAAACTATTTCGTACAAGATGAAATTTCTGAAAAAGATAACTTCCTGAGAGAAGCAGAATTCTTGCTCCAGGGTGTTAGAGGAACCGATGCCGTAATTGGAATTTTCAACCACAACAGTTATTCACCAGTTTTGGAAGTAGGCCAAAAAGAGTTTTGGGGCGATTTACCCCAGGTACCCAAAGAAGAACGAATGGTACAGATTATGTCGTTGTTGGATAAAAATTATGCTTCTTTTTTTGCAGACTCTGTACAATGGTTTCAAGAAACATTGGCTTCCATCCCTTTTGAGCATAGGGTAAATATTTCTATTTTTCATTGCGGCATACGATACGTGCGTTTAGATGAAGCTCCCATTTGCCTTTTTTCCAAAGGAATGCCCATACATTACGATACACAAAGAAATTTCACTTTCACCTTCAATTATGTGCAAAATGTCCATCACCTTTTTAAGAAGGAATTCCCACATTACTGGATAAGGATTGCTTATGGTGCCGAAAAGGAATTTGTGCATACCCTGCATTCTGCAGATAAAAAATATTCTTCAAAAGATTTATTATCGCAAAGAGAAAAGGAAATTTTGAAACTAATAGCAGCAGACTTTGATTCAAAGGAAATAGCAGAACGTCTATTTATCAGTGCCACTACAGTAGGCCATCACCGCAGCAATATGATAGATAGGATAGGGGCTAGAGATACCACTGCATTGGTGCAATTGGCAAAGATGTCAGAAATTATTTGAGAAATGGATTTAGAATATATAGGTACATAAAATATCTATAGACAACGCAAATGGGAAAATAAGCCAATTTGTTTGTTGCTATTTTTTAGTATTGGCTATTCCAGCAAATAAGTTTATCTTCCTACTTGTCTTCTTCATTTAATTACCATCATAAACCTACAATAGATGGCAACTATTTTTAACAACGAAATACTACTCGGCTTAAAAAAAAGTGAAGCCATATATAATACCGTTGCAGAGCTATCGCAATATATTTTTACAGAAGACATTCTTGCTGACCGAGAAGCTTATTTAAAAGAACTAGAATTTCTTTTACTGGGAATAAAAGGTACAGATGCTCACCTTACCATTTTTAACCATAACAGCTTTGCACCAGAATTGGAAGTGGGCCACAAGGAATTTTGGGGGCCATTGCCCGATGGCAGCATGCAAGAACGGATGATTATTATTCTTGGCTTGCTCAATAAAGAATACGCTCAGTTCCCCTACGAATCGGTTGATTGGTTCACCAAAGTGTTGTTGAATATCCCATTTGAAGAACGGGTGAACATGAAGATTCACCATAGTTGTATGCGTTTTACACGTATGGATGAAAAACCTATTTGCATTTTTTCGCAGGGTATGCCCATACAGGTAGATGAGCAGCGCAACTTTAAGTACACGCTCAATTATGTGCAAAATATCCATCACCTCATTAAAAAAGATTTTCCTTACTATTGGATACGGTTTTCTTATGGGCAAGAAAAGCAATTTGTACAAACCTTTCATTCAAATGACAAATTATTTTCCAAACATGACTTACTTAGTACCAGAGAAAAAGAAATCCTTAAAATGATTGCATCCGATACCGATACAAAGGAAATAGCCAAACAACTTTTTATAAGTCCCAATACGGTTGGCAATCATCGCAGCAATATGATAGAAAAACTTGGTGCAAGGGATACCACTGCACTGGTGCAATTGGCAAAGATGACAGAGATGATTTAAATGGTGCCCCTACAGCATTTACAATCGGTTCTTGAATAAGGGGAGCAGGAGCAACCATGCATGGCCAATCATTTGATTCCGCCTACCTGCCTGCCGGCAAAGGCAGGTACGCTCTACCTGCTCCGCCATTAGAGGCCTTTTAAATATATTTCTACAATAAAACTTAACTAATTAACCCCGCAAAATGCTTTACCGTACGCACCAATTGCGATACATAACTCATTTCATTGTCGTACCAACTTACTGTTTTTACCAATTGTTTATCGCCTACAGTTTGTACTTTGGTTTGTGTAGCATTACGTCGCAAGGGTTGTCCACCTTTATTGGTAATTACAAAATAATTGTATCGTAAAAAAGTTGACAAGCCTATTTGTAAAAACCAGATTGCAAATGCCAATTTTGCCTTTACTTTTTTGGATGTTATTTACAAGTTTTAGTGTTTCATTGTAAGAGGGTAGTGGTGGGTGCTGACACCTACCACTAAAGGAGAATTCTACTCTTTCTCCTTTATTCTCAGCGACAAGGCAAAGCCGTCTCAAAGGATTTTAAGATATAAATGAGTATTTGCTCTCTCTCTTGCCATTTTTGCCCTAAATTTACAGGGATTCAACAACTTGTATTTTAAATTTGTTTATCCAATCCAAGTTGTATTTACCCTAATTTTACAGGGCATCAACAACAAGAGTTCATAACATTCTTTTGGTAGGTTCGTTGTGTTTACCCTAATTTTACAGGGCATCAACAACAGTGTACTTTGTGTATATTACTTTTTTTAGTTGTGTTTACCCTAATTTTACAGGGCATCAGCAACTTAAAGACTTACTTAGCCACTCGTGAAGGTGTTGTGTTTACCCTAATTTTACAGGGCATCAACAACTATTTTTTTGCACTTGCCGCACGACGCTTGTGTTGTGTTTACCCTAATTTTACAGGGCGTCAACAACGGTTTCTTATTTGTGGAAAGAACACTAGAAGTTGTATTTACCCTAATTTTACAGGGCATCAACAACCAGCGCAATTAATTGAATATGTAGAACAACGTTGTGTTTACCCTAATTTTACAGGGCATCAACAACTAT
>JANNGD010000025.1:0-31289 GCA_031380515.1 Ferruginibacter sp.
GTTATTGATGGTGTACCTATAGAGCAGCCAGATATGAATTTGAATGGTAGTAGTCAGATAAGTACCCTATTTGGTAATAATCTTACAGCTAATCCACTAGCTATGATAAACCCTAATGATATTGAAAACATAGAAATATTAAAGGATGCAGCAGCCACTTCTTTGTACGGCTCAAGGGGAGCCAACGGTGTAGTAGTAATTACAACCAAAAGAGGAAAAGTTGGGAAGCCAAAAATCGTTTTTAATTATAACCAGTCGGTAAATAGCCCACAAAAAAGAGTAGATGTATTAGAAGCGCAGGAGTTTGCAGAATATGCAAACGAAGCATGGGCATTAAGAAAATTAAGGGGGATAGCCATTGCTACAGCCGACACACCTTATTTAGCAAGAGAAATTCCCAATTTGCAAAATTACAATCACCAAAAAGCACTCGAAGGTTCATCCGTAACAAGAGATGCGGCACTCAGCATTAGTGGCGGTGCCATTGGTGGTGCTAAATATTTTGTATCGGGTCAATATTTCGATCAACAAGGTGTTATTACCGGTACCTATTTAAAGCGTTATAGCGGTAGGATTAATTATGAAATGCCCATAACAACTAAGCTAACACTCAATGTAAATTTAGGCGTTACAACCACTGATCGTTTTGGCACTCCCACACAAACATTAACATCAAGAGCTTTAAACTGGTCGCCAACTTCACCATTAATTAATCCAGATGGGGATTTTAATAACATTTGGGATTATAGATATGGCATTGGTGATGCAAGATTTAATGATCCAAAATACGGTACAATATTTCATAATGCAAGGTTTTCACAGGCAGAAATTAATGCTGCACTGGCTGATGTAGAAGCTAGCCAAGGAAGACTAAATCCATTGCTGTTAACTTCAGAAAGAGGAGTTCGCAATGCCAATAACTCTTCTCAAATATCAGCAACTGCGGGGTTAAATTATAAGTTTAACGAAAAATTTAGTGTGCAGGGTAAATTCAGCTACATACAATTTAAATCATTACTCCAAACTTATATTCCCATAAACATACCATTGCCATTTACCAACTACAGGGGTGAGGCAAATGCTGGTAATTCACAGAACGGAAGTGTATTGTATCAGGTAAATTTTAATTATAAGAAAAAATTCAACGCTACACATTCTATTAATACTGCATTGGTTTTTTCTGCTGAAAAATTTGTTCAAACTTCTCAGAGAGCCGTTGTTGGAAATTTTAATAACAATATAACTGGGTTTAATAATCTAGGTGCCGCTATTCCACAGTCAATCACATCAAACTACACAGGAAGCCAGTTGGTAGGAAGTATTTTGCAGTTCAATTATTTGTATAAAAAGAGTGTAGTGGTAAATCTATCTTCACGTTATGATGGTGTTTCTAAATTTGCATATGGCAAACAGTTTGGTCTTTTCCCTGCAGCCAGCGTAGCTTGGAAAATGGAACAAGAAAAATGGTTCAAGCCAATAAAGAAAGTTATAAGCGAATCTAAGTTAAGAGCCAGTTGGGGATTAGTAGGAAACCAAGCCATTTCTCCTTATGAAACTCAATCAACACTAACTCCTAATTTTTCAATTTGGGGAAATAATTTTCAAAGTATAGGTTTTTCACCAGCAAGACTTGGTAATCCCAACCTAACATGGGAAACAACAAGTAGTTTTAACCTAGCGGCAGATCTTGGTTTTTTTAATAACAGAGTTACTACCACAGTAGAGTATTATAAACGAAGAACCAAAAATCTTTTATTTCAAGTACAAACCGCACCTTCAACAGGCTTTTCTACCATTTTTGATAATATAGGTACATTATTAAATGAAGGATTTGAAATGACACTTGGTGTAAAAATTATTAATACTAAAAACATAAGATGGAGAGTAGAAGGCAACATTAACTTTAATAGAAATTTAGTTGAAAGACTTCGTACAGATAACCCCAATGAATTTTATACTGCCGGAAACTTAACCAATAATGTACCTACACTCAGAGTAGCTGCAGGTAGAGCTGTCGGTGCTTTCTATGGTTTAAAATCGCTTGGTTTATGGGATAGTATTGGTATTGCAACAGCTCCTTTAGGCATAAGAGGTAATGCCAGAGAAGGAGAAAGAAGATATGCAGATTTAAATGAAGATGGTCTACTCAATGATTTGGACAGAACATGGCTAGGTTCGGCTTTACCAAAGTTTTTTGGTGGTGTAAATACAACGGTTGGTTATAAAAACTTTGAATTGTCTGCTTTCTTTAGTTACGCATATGGGCACCAGATTTTTAACCAATATGAAATAAACTGGGGTACAATGACTGGATTAAATAATGTAAGAAGAGATACCTATGAAAATCGTTACAGATTCGTTTTTCCAGGAACCGATCCAAAATTGGCAGAAGAAATCAGAGAAAGCAACAAAACTGCCACTTCACCTGTACCGGGTACTACAGCCGATCAAAGAGAATCTACCGATCATTTTATTGAAAATGCAGATTTTTTCCGTTGCCGAGATGTTAGTTTGTCTTACAAAATACCAAACAAAATAAGCAAAAAGTTAAGATTACAGGATATACAATTTTATGGAAATGTTCAAAATCTTTTTATAATTACTAAATACTCAGGTTTTAATCCAGAAATCGGTGCATCTTCTGGTCGTGGATTTGCAAGAGGTATGGATAATGGTGCTGCACCATTGGCAAAATCTTATCGTTTTGGTTTTACAGTAACACTATAACAGCATTAAAATTACAGCATATGAAAAGGAATATTTTTTTATTATTAATACTGGTAATCGTCATTAGTTCTTGCAAAAAGTTTTTAGAAGAAATTCCTAAAGACCAAGTTACCAACGAAACATTTTATATTACAGAGGCAGATATAGAGGCAAGTGTAGATGGTATTTATAATGCTGCAAGGTTTGAAGCAAGCAGTGGTTTACCCATTATGTTTCCCCTAGAGCAAATTTCTGATGATGGTTCTTACTCTATAAATACCAACTTTGTAGCGGAACGTTCACAACTAGATATAATGACTTTTACTTCTGCCAACTCAGTAATTGGTGGTGCTTGGAGTAGATCTTATTCTGTTATTAACAGGGCAAATAACGTAATAAAATTTGCAATTGATAGTTCAAAATCTAGCCCCAAAACAATAAGATTGGCACAAGCACAGGCGAAGTTCTTTAGGGCTTTTTATCATTTTAGGCTGGTACAAATTTTTGGTAATATTCCTTTAATGATGCAACCTGCAGATGTAACTTTAGGAAACGTTTATCCTATACGTACAGCTACAAGGGTTGTATATGACTCTGTAATTAATGATTTGCTGTATGCCAAAGCAAATTTAGATAGCAGTTATGGGTATAATTCTAGCAATGGAGGAAGAGTTACTACTGCCGCTGCTAAAGCCTTGCTGGGAAAAGTTTATCTAACCATGGCGGGCTTTCCATTGAACGTTCCTACAGGTTATCAATTAGCAATAGATGAATTAAAAGACCTTATTGATAACAAAGCAAAGTATAACATTGACATCAACCCGGTGTATGCAAATATATTTACACCAACCCTTGGTACAAAACAAGTAGATAAAGAACGCATATATTTTATTAGGGGAACCAGTGGTTTGGCCAACAGTTTGCAAGCTTTTACTCGTATGGGATGGACCTTTAGAACTTTTTCGTATAGCAGACCTTCAAAAGATTTTGCTACGGATGCAAATTTGGCTCGTAGGGTTTACGAAACTGGAGATGCAAGAAGAAATGTTACGGTAAGTAATTTTGCTTTATCTGGTGTCGCCAGTTCACTGGTAAATAAATACAACTCTCCCGATAATAATGATGCAAGTGATGATCTGATTTTATTACGCTATTCCGATGTATTGATGATGACCGCAGAGGCATTAACAGAAATTGGTGGCACTACCAACCTAAATGCAGCATTGGCAATTATTAACAATGTAAGAAGAACACATGGGGGTATTTCTTTGCTTCCACTTACTTACACTGATCAAGCAGATTTGCGTACAAAATTAAGGCAGGAAAGACGTAGAGAATTTTCATTTGAATGTATGCGTTGGTTTGACTTAAAACGTTGGGATATATTGGTACCTACTATCAAAGCTTCTCTTGCAGATTATTTCAATAGGCCTCTTTCTGATTATAATTTTATAGATAGTCTTAATCCTAGTAAACATAAGGTATTACCAATTCCTATTCAGGAAATTGCCAATAACCCTAACGTAACCCAAAATCCGGACTTTTAATAAAATTAAATTCATCAATATAACTGGTTTCTAAAAATGATTACAGCATCAGCAGCTATAAAACGAGATCTAAAAATTGAAAATATCCAAGCCGACCTTATTGTTATTGGGGGAGGTCTTGCAGGCACTTGTTGTGCAATAACTTCTGCAAGAGAGGGTATGAAGGTTGTATTAGTACAAGACAGACCGGTTCTTGGTGGCAATGCTTCCAGCGAAGTTCGTTTGTGGGTATTGGGAGCTACCTCTCACATGGGAAATAATAACCGCTGGGCAAGAGAAGGCGGCGTTATAAATGAAATGTTATTGGAGAATGCATACAGAAATCCAGAAGGAAATGCGTTGATTTTTGATACCATTCTATTAGAAAAAGTGGTATTGGAAAAAAACATTACACTTTTATTGAACACTGCAGTATTCGACCTAGAAAAGAAAGATGCGGATACGATACAGTCATTAAAAGCATTTTGTTCCCAAAACTCTATTTCTTATATTTTGCAAGCGCCATTATTTTGCGATGCGTCTGGCGATGGAATTGTTGGTTTTCTTTCAGGTGCAGCTTTCAGAATGGGGGCCGAATCAAAAGATGAGTTTGGCGAAAAGTTTGCACCATCTAGCGAATATGGCGAATTGTTGGGGCATTCCATTTACTTCTATTCAAAAGATACTGGCAAAAAAGTAAAATACGTTGCACCCTCCTTTGCTATAGACGTTTCAAAAGAAATTCCCCGTTACAAAAGTTTTAATACAAAAGATATTGGCTGCCGCTTATGGTGGATTGAATATGGTGGCAGATTGGATACTGTACATGAAACAGAAAACATAAAATGGCAATTGTGGAAAGTGGTGTATGGCGTGTGGGACTATATTAAAAACTCAGGTAATTTTCCTGAAGCCGAAAACCTTACACTAGAATGGGTTGGCCATGTGCCAGGTAAAAGAGAAAGTAGAAGGTTTGAAGGAGATTATATAATAAAACAACAGGATGTTATTGAACAAACCCCATTTGAAGATGCAGTAGCATTTGGCGGATGGAGTGTAGATCTTCACCCTGCCGATGGCGTATTTAGTGAAATGAAAGGATGTAATCAATGGCACTCGAAAGGCGTTTACGGTATCCCTTACCGCTGTTATTATAGCCGCAATATCAGCAATCTTTTCCTTGCTGGCCGCATCATCAGCGCCTCTCATGTTGCTTTTGGTTCTACAAGGGTAATGGCAACTTGTGCACATGGCGGCCAAGCTGTTGCCATTGCAGCTAGCTTGTGTAAAAAATACAATGTACTTCCCAAAACTGTTGGTGAACAATACATCAACCAATTGCAGACAGAACTGATGAAAACTGGTCAGCACATTCCCGGATTGAATTTAAACGACCCCAAGGACCTTGTGCAAAAAGCACTCCGTATTGAAGCAACTTCAACGTTATCTCTTTCAGAAATTCCTCCATCGGGAGAATGGCAACCATTGCAATATTCAACAGCGCAAATGCTGCCAGTGGGTAACCATAAAATGCCAGCTATAAACTTTTGGGCTAAAGCTAAAAACAATACAACACTTAAAATTCAACTTAGGGTTAGTAGTAAATCATTCAACCATACACCAGATGTAACCATTGCAGAAAAAGAGATAGCGATAACATCTGGCTCAAATGAATATACCATTGAATTTAATCATTCCTTTAATGAAACGCAATACGCATTTGTATGTTTTATGAGTAATGAAGAGGTAGAATTGGCAGTAAGTGAAAAAAGAATTACTGGCTTGCTATCCGTTTACAATTCGATAAATGTGGCCGTTTCAAACTACGGGAAACAAGAACCTACAGGCGATATTGGAGTGGAAGCCTTTGAATTCTGGTGTCCACAACGTAGACCCAATGGCAAAAATATAGCAATGAAGATTGAACCTGCATTGCAAGCATTTTCTCCAGAAAACTTGAGAAATGGCGTACAAAGGCCTGTGAAAAGTACCAATGCTTGGGTGGCTGATTATGACAAAAGCAATGCTCAGATAAAAATAGTTTGGCAAGAAGTACAATCGGTTAGTAAAGTAGAATTATTTTTTGATGCTGATGATGATCATCCATTAGAATCTGTATTGTTATTTAACCCAGAAGTAAAAATGCCCTTTTGTGCAGATGAAGTGAAAGTGTACAACTGCAACAATGAACTGGTTGGTGAAATTTATGGAAATTATCTGGCCCGTCGTACCATCTACTTTGATAAACCAGCTACTGTAACCGAATTAAAAATCAACATTTCCAATTCAGATAGCACAGCACCTGTGTCGCTGTTTGAAGTAAGATGCTATTAATTATAAAAATGAAATTAAATCAGCTCATATTATTAATCTTTACGGTTATTGCAACGTTTACTGCAAAGTCACAGGAAATTACCATGAATGGTGAGTGGAGTTTTGCATTGGACCCATTATCCAAAGGAGAAGCAATGGGGTGGGACCAGCCATGGAAATATAATGAAAAGGATACCAGCTTTTCTCCTGATAAATTTGATAAAGTAACTGTTCCTCATTGTTGGAGTACAGATATACGCTACAATTTTGTTGGTAAGGGATGGTATAGAAAGGCATTCAAGCTGGCTGAAGACGCAAAAGATAAATTGGTTAGAATGCGTTTCGAAGCTGTTTTTTACAAATGCCGCATCTTCATCAATGGCGAGTTGGCGGCGTTACATGTTGGAGGATACACACCGTTCACAGTAAATATCACTAAGCATATTAAATACAATCAAATAAATTTTATTGCTGTAGAGGTAGATAATTCTTGGACTGAATTAACGGTACCTGGTGCAAGAATGGGTGATAATCCATCAGCGCAATTTTTTCCTTGGTACGAATTTGGAGGAATAACCAGAGATGTAAGTTTGTTGATTACAGATAAAATTTATATCAAAAATCAAAAGATAGAATCCATTCCTGATTTGAAAACTGGTAAAGCTCAAGTAACAATTATTACATGGGTTGAAAACAGATCGTTGACAGACGCTGCTGTTTCATTAAAACCTTTGATAAAAAATAGAACAACTGCTAAACAAATTTCCAGTGAAAATACATTGGCAAAATCAATCAACTTAAAAGCGTTTACTATTGAAAAAATCATTCAACAGTATGATTTGCCTGCAAGCGAAGTATTGTTGTGGGACTTTGACAATCCCAACCTATACGATGTTACCAGCACAATTGAGGTTGCAAACAAAGTAGTCAATACATATGAAACCTATTTTGGAATAAGGGAGTTTAAAGCAGTGGGTACACAATTGCTTTTAAATGGAAATCCAATAAGATTGGCAGGTAGTAACCGCCATTCAGATCATCCTGTATATGGGTCCACCGAACCTGCCATACTTGCCAAAACAGATATGGAACTGCAGCGGAATGGCAACATGATTTTCGCAAGAATGAACCATACTCCAGTAAGCAAGCACTTTTACAAATGGGCAGATGAGCATGGATATTTACTCATTGCCGAAACACCTAACTGGCAAATTAGTCCTGTATTTATGACTAGCCAAAAAGTGAAAGATGATTTCGAATCTCAACTGAAGGAGATGGTAGAAGCCTTTTGGAACAGCCCATCCATTGTTGCTTACAGTGCCGGTAATGAATATGCCAGCTGGACTCCAGAAGGTGATGAATTTACAAGAGATGAATTTGAACAATACAGATTGCTGGATACGACAAGGCTTCTAACATTTGTAGCGATAGGCTCCGCAGTTAATCCAGCTAACCTCAAGTTGCCACACGATGCTTTTAGGTATTGCGATTTTTTAAATTTCAACAATTATTCTGCAATAGAAGGATTGGATAAAAATATAAGTGCCTTGCATGTGAAGTATCCTGATAAACCGATTTTTATCAGTGAAACAGGCATGCGCTCAGATGAAGTAAAAAATGAGCAAGTAAGGATTGATCATTTAAAAGGAGTAATAGATGTGATTAACAAACACCCTTATGTGATTGGATTTTCTTACTGGAGTTTTAATGATTATCTCAGTCGTTATTCCGGCACCAATAAAGATGGTTACAGGCCATGGGGTATTGTAGATGCTAACCGTAAACCAAGGGCATTGTATGGCGCTTTCAGAAAAGAATTGTCTCCGGTTACTGTTGCTATACAAAAAAACATCATTACCATAACAGCAAAATCAGGATTTCCTTCTTATACCATAAGCAACCACATTATGAAAATTATGCAGGGAGATAAAGTGAGCACGAGTTATCCAATACCTGAAATAAAACCTGGTGGTAATGTGGAAATAAGCATCAAAAAAGGAGTTTCGAATAGTCGTATTGTGATAGAAAATAAAGGCGGAATGATGATATACGACAGTTTGTTATAAATGAAATGGAATAAAATAATTTGGAAGTAGTTACAATCCAATGCCGTTAAGTTAAAGCTGTGGGTGGAACACCCACAGCGGCGGAGAGCCGTGGCGGGTGTTCCACCCGCCGCTGTTTAACTTCCTTAACTTAACAACATTGATTTAAATCATTGAATACCTTAATTACCTTGTATGGCCAATAAAATTAAAGGAATGCGCTGGTGGATAGTGGGGTTGTTGTTTACAGCAGCCGTGCTAAACTATATAGACAGGCAGACGCTTTCAGCATTGGCTCCTACCATTCAGAAAGACTTGGGTATGGATGATGGTGATTATGCCAATATTGTAAATATTTTTCTGATTGCTTATACCATTGGATATATTATTTCGGGAAGAATTATTGATAAATTAGGAACAAGGACAGGCACATTAATTTTTGTAATATGGTGGTCAGTGGCTAACATGCTCACTGCTGCAGCCAGGGGAATGTCATCTCTAGGGTCTTATCGCTTTTTGCTTGGATTGGGTGAAGCAGGAATATGGCCCGCAGCTTCAAAAGCAGTATCAGAATGGTTTCCAGCAAAGCAAAGAGCATTTGCAATTGGCCTTTATACGATGGGCGCCACCATTGGAGCCACCGTTGCCCCTTATGTAGTGATACCCTTAGCTACCTATGCCTATGTAGATAAATTGCCAGCCCTTGCAGGCTGGCTAGGGCAAGGTACGGGTTGGCGGTTGGCATTTATACTTACAGGTTTTGTAGGTTTACTTTGGGTTGTGCCTTGGCTGTTGATTTATAGAACACCTCAAAAAAGCAAACTTATTACTAAAGAAGAGCTAAACTATATTGAAGATAATGGAGAAGTAACAGTAAATATTTCTCACGAAAAAGTTCAAAGCTGGTCATGGAAAAAAGTGTTGACTTTTAAAGGAACCTGGCTATTGTTGTTTGCTCGTTTGATTACTGATCCGGTTTGGTATTTTTTTCAATTTTGGTTTCCAAAATATTTATCTGCGGAAAGAAATTTATCGCAAGATGATTTAAAAATAACATGGGTTATTTATGCTGCAGCAGGTGTAGGTAGTTTGTTTGGTGGGTGGATTTCTGGAAGGCTCATTAAAAAAGGCCGTTTGCCAGTTAATAGCAGAATGCTGGTAATGCTTATTTGTGCTTGTATTATGCCAATGGCTCCATTAATTAGTATGGTTACAGGGTTGAATTTGTCATTAATTATTTCTTCGGTAGTTGTACTTGCATCTTTGGCATGGCTTATCAATCTTAGCTCCATCGTTGTTGATATTGTTCCAAGCCATTCATTAGGAACTGTATTTAGTATAGTAGCTGCAGGTAGTACAATAGGTGGCATTATTATGAATATGATTGTAAAAGCAATGGTCTCTGGACCAACTTCAAATGCTGGAGGTTTTCTTGACAAAGGCTTTCATGCAGTACTATCGCCTATTTTAGATTTAGTTCAAGGAACAGGTTATGCAAGCTGGTTTTTAATTATCGCTTTTTTACATCCTGTGGGTTGGTTGCTGCTAAAATTTGGAGGAATTTCAAAACTACAACATTCAGTAAATAAATAAAGCAATTAAGAAAATATAACTGCATCTTAAATGAACAACGTAATTAAAATAAAAATGAGAAAAAAAATTGTTTTGCCACTAGGTATATTTTTAGTTTTCATTTCTATAACAACGAATTTGTTTGCAACAATAAAACTACCTGCCTTTTTTGCTGATAATATGGTATTGCAGCAACAAACTGATGTGGCAATATGGGGAACTGCTACAGAAAATTCAATCGTTAAATTACTCACCTCTTGGAATAATAAAAATTATACAATTAAAGCGGCGGCTGATGGTAAATGGAGACTCAAAATAGCTACACCAAAAGCTGGCGGTCCCTACACTATTACCATAAGCGATGGTAAAGTGTTGAAACTTGAAAATGTTTTAATAGGCGAAGTATGGTTTTGTTCGGGGCAGTCAAATATGGAAATGCCACTGAAAGGATATATGAACCAGCCTGTAATAGGCTCTTTAGAAGCCACCGTAAATGCGCCCGCTTTAACCATGCGGTTTTTTACTACAGGTAAAGCAACAAGTGCTAATCCGCTTGATAGTTGCAAAGGCAGTTGGCAAATTTGTAACAGTGAAACCGCACCTGAATTTAGTGCTACCGCTTTTTTCTTTGGGAGGATGTTGCAGAAAACGCTTAATGTTCCTATTGGGCTAATCCATTCTAGTTGGGGAGGCACGGCCATACAGCCTTGGATGAGCGAGGACGGCTGTAAAACTTTTGATTTTATTAAGGATACTACCAAGGCAAAAAACCCACCAAGTTCACCTTCAACTTTATTCAACGCAATGGTAAACCCTATTGTAGGATATGGTATAAAAGGTGCTATATGGTACCAAGGAGAATCAAACAGACTTGAACCTGAAAATTATGAGAAGATGATGCCCGGTTTAATAAATGACTGGCGCACCAAATGGCAAATAGGAGATTTCCCTTTTTACTACATGCAAATTGCTCCTGTTGGTAAAAATGAGAATCCACCCAATTCAGCATTTCTCCGTGAAGCACAACTTAAAGCATCCACTGCATTACCAAATGTGGGCATGGCTTGTATTATAGATATTGGGGAGCAAAATTTAGTACATCCTGCAAATAAGGAAATTGGTTCCAACCGTTTGGCTTATCTCGCCTTATCTCAAACCTATCAAATTAAAGGCATCAATGGTTTTAGCCCCAAGTTTAAAGATGTAACATTCAAAAACGAAACTGCGAAAATTACTTTTAGTGATGCGCCGGGTGGTCTAAATTCTTTTGGTAAAACGCTATCCTGTTTTGAAATGGCTGGTGAAGATAAAATTTTTCATCCTGCTACTGCAGTAATAACAAGAGAAGGTGTAACTGTAAAAGCTGTCGCAGTACCATTACCTGTGGCTGTTAGGTATGCTTTTAAATCTTTTGCAGTGGGCGATTTATTTGGAACAAATGGTTTACCAGTTTCATCGTTTAGAACAGATGATTGGGGACGTGAAAAATGAGTCAGCTTGTAGCTTTACAAACTGGTTCTTGATAAAATATTTAATAGTGAAGTATGCGAAAATTAATAATTATTGTTGTCCTTTTTCAAGCTTGTTTCTGTGCTCAGGCGCAGGATAGAACTGTTCTTTTGCTTGATACAGGGTGGCGTTTTATTAACAATGATATTAGCGAAGCAACATTAACAGAACTAAACGATGCAGCATGGCAAAAAATAACCGTACCCCACGACTGGGCAGTGGTGCAGAATTTTGACATGAACATTGACAAACAAAAAGTGCAGGTGGTAGAAGATGGTGAAAAAACAACACAATTAAGAACTGGACGAACGGGTGCTTTGCCCTGCTTCGGCATTGGTTGGTATCGCAGGGTTTTGCCTATTTCTAAGGCAGATATAGGCAAACGAATTTTCATTGAATTTGATGGCGCCATGAGTCGATCAAAAGTATATTTGAATGGCTCGTACATTGGTGAGTGGCCTTATGGTTATTCATCTTTCTCTTTTGAACTTTCTACATCCATACAGTTCGATAAGGAAAATGTAATCTCCGTAAAGCTTGAAAATAAACCAGAATCTTCAAGGTGGTACTCTGGTGCTGGAATTTACAGAAATGTTCGATTGGTTAAAACTTCCCCCGCACATATTGCACAATGGGGCACTTTTATTACAACCCCAATTATTACAGAAAAAATAGGGGAGGTTAATATTAAAACAACCATTAATGCTGATGCAAATAATGCTTCAAATTTAATATTGCTAACAGAACTGTTTGATGCCATCGGAAATAAAGTAGGCAGTATTTCTTCAAACAATAAGAAAGATGGAAAATTATTTTTCAACCAAACTATAAAAGTAAAGCAACCGCAGTTGTGGGGTGTAAATTCACCTGTGCTGTACACAGCCATATCAAAATTATTTGTAGGCAAAGAACAAACAGATGTTTACAAAACTGTTTTTGGTTTCCGAACAATCCGTTTTGATAAAGACAAGGGCTTTTTTCTAAATGGGCAGCCTTTAAAATTCAAAGGTGTTTGTTTGCACCACGATTTAGGTCCTATAGGCGCCGCCGTTAATTTCCGTGCTACAGAAAGGCAATTGGTAATGATGAAAGAGATGGGTTGTAATGCTATCCGTACTTCACACAATTCACCATCACCAGACTTATTGGCCATTTGCGATAGCTTGGGTTTAATGGTACAAGTAGAAGCATTTGACGAGTGGAAAAACGGGAAAAATGCAAACGGCTATGGTGAATTTTTTGATGCATGGGCCGAAAAAGATTTAAGTGCAATGATTCGTAGAGATAGAAATCACCCATCTGTAATTATGTGGAGCATTGGCAATGAAATAAGGGAGCAGGGTATGCCAGAAGGAAAAGAAATGGCAAGATTTTTAACGCAGATATGCCACAGGCTTGATTCTACAAGGCCAGTTTCTGCTGGGTTTAATAACCACAACGGCGCATTAAAAAATGGCTTAGCGGATGAAGTAGATTTAGTAGGTTTTAATTACAAGCCCGAAGATTATGAAACAAAACACAAACTGTATCCAAACTTATTTATTTATGGAAGCGAAACATCTTCCACCGTTAGTTCTAGAGGCGTATATAAATTTCCTGTAAAAGAAACGAAGAAACCATGGCACAGCGATTACCAAGTTTCAAGTTACGATTTGGAATGTCCACCTTGGGCTACCACCCCAGATACAGAGTTTGAAAAGCAAGATGATTTGGAATTTATTTCAGGCGAATTTGTTTGGACAGGCTTCGATTATTTGGGCGAGCCAACTCCTTACAACGAAGGCACACCTGCAAGGAGTTCTTATTTCGGAATGGTAGACTTAGCAGGCATCCCTAAAGACAGGTATTATCTCTATCAAAGTAAATGGTCCAACAAACCAATGTTGCACCTATTACCTCATTGGACTTGGCCCGATAGGCTTGGACAAAACGTTCCGGTGTATTGCTATTCCAATTATCCAAAAGCCGAGTTGTTTGTAAATGGCAAAAGTATGGGCATCAAACAAAAAGACAAGAGCAGTAAGAACAACCGCTACCGCATCATTTGGAAAGAGGTGGTTTATGAACCTGGCGAAATAAAAGTAGTAGCCTACGATGCAAATGACAAACCTGTAGCAGAACAAATAATAAAAACGGCAGGAGAACCTTATTCGATAAAATTAACTGCTGATAAAAATACAGTAAAGGCCGATGGCAAGGATTTGATTTATGTAACGGTTGATATATTAGACAAACAAGGAAACCTTTGCCCAAGAGCAAATAATTTTTTGTTTTTTAAAGTGGAAGGTGCAGGCAGGTTAAGAGCACTTTGTAATGGTGATGCTACTGACCAAACAGCTTTTGTTTCTAGTTATATGAATGTGTTTAATGGGAAATTGGTAGCAGTTGTAGAGCCAGGTTTAGAAGCAGGAGAAATAACGATACAAGTTTCAGGAGGATTATTGCAAGCGCAAAAAATAAAATTGAATACAATCTCAATTAAATAAAAGAACAAAATATTTATGGCAGCGTTGATGGTTGAGTCCCTTAAAAAAGTTTTTGTTGAAACATATTCAACAGAACCGTTGATTGCAAAATCCCCGGGACGGGTAAATATTATTGGTGAGCATACAGATTATAACGAAGGGTTTGTTTTACCTGCAGCTATTGACAAGGCCGCATATATAGCAGTATCTCTAAGAAGTGATAATGAAATTCATTTAACGGCATTGGATTTACATGAAAACTTCACCACATCGGTTGAGTCACTAAAACCTGTTGGCGATATAAGCTGGCCTAATTACATATTAGGTGCTGCGGCACAGTTTTTAAAGAAAGGTATTCCCTTAAAAGGGTTTAACGCCATTCTTACAAGCGACATACCTATTGGTGCAGGATTGTCTTCGTCGGCAGCAGTGGAGTGTGCAACCGTTTTTGCCTTAAACGAATTGTTGGATGCAGGTTTGGATAGAATAGAGATGGTAAAAATGGCGCAAAAAGCAGAGCATGAATATGCATCTGTAATGTGCGGCATTATGGACCAGTTTGCATCCATGATGGGCAAGGCAAATCATGTAATAAAACTTGACTGCCGCTCATTGGACTATGCATATGTGCCTTTTAAATTGGATGGAATAAAAATCTTGTTATTGAATACAAATGTAAAACATTCATTGGCATCATCTGAATACAACACTCGGAGAAATGAGTGTACACAGGCAGTGCAATGGATTGAGGAGCATATACCAGGTATACATTCTTTACGCAATGTAACAGAAGAAATGCTGGATAAATATGTGTTGCCAAAAGATAAATTGATTGATAAAAGGGCAAGGTTTATTGTGCAAGAAATTAGCAGGCTACAAAAAGGCTGTGAGGATTTGCAGCAAGGAAATATTGCAGCTTTGGGGCAAAAGATGTTTGACACTCATGATGGATTGAGTAAAATGTATGCTGTGAGTTGTAAAGAACTAGACTGGCTGGTAGATGCAGTTAGGAATAATGAAAACGTGCTTGGCAGCCGTATGATGGGTGGCGGTTTTGGTGGTTGCACCATTAATTTAGTTAAGGAAGATTATATAGATGAGCTTATAAAAAAAATTGAACCTGCTTACCATGCAGCAATGGGTTTGCCTTTAAGTTTTTATATAGCATCTATTGAAAATGGAACAGAAATAATTGAGTAATATGTTTGATTTAAAAGAACATCCTCACACGAGGAAAAACATTTTAACGGGCGATTGGATCTTGGTTTCGCCACACCGCATGAAACGTCCTTGGCAGGGTAAGGTAGAAGAATTGCCTAATGATGAGCGTTCTTCTTATGAGCCCACTTGCAATTTATGCCCAAGCAATAAAAGATCAGATGGAACTATAAACCCTGCATATGAAAATTCATTTGTTTTTACCAACGATTTTTCTGCATTGCTTACCGATACGTTTGATGGAGATGTAAACGTGGATGATTTACTCGTGGCGAAAAGTGAAAGCGGTATTTGCAGGGTAATATGCTTTTCACCCGACCATAGTCTCACTTTACCATTGATGCGTGAAGCCGATATCATCAAAGTGATAGAACTCTGGCAAAAAGAATTCAGTGATCTTTCCAGCAATACATCTATAAAGTATATTCAGATTTTTGAAAACAAAGGCGAAATGATGGGTTGCAGCAATCCTCATCCGCATGGGCAAATATGGGCATCCTCTTCTGTTCCACTTGAACTTAGTAAGGAAACCAATGAGCAAAAGAAATACTATGATAAGAATCAAACAAGTTTATTAAGCAATTATCTAAAACTTGAATTGCAATTGCAGGAGCGCATCATTTCAGAAAATGAACATTTTGTTGCCCTTGTTCCTTTTTGGGCAGTATGGCCTTTTGAAACAATGATTATCAGCAAGCGGCACATTCAAAATATACTACAGTTTACAGAGGAGGAAAGGAATTCTTTCGCTGTAATATTAAAAGAATTAACAACGAGGTACGATAATTTATTTAATATTTCTTTTCCATATTCGGCAGGTATGCACCAAGCTCCGGTTAATGATGGGACGCATGATGAATGGCATTGGCATATGCATTTTTATCCGCCGTTGTTGCGGAGCGCAAGCGTAAAAAAGTTTATGGTGGGTTATGAAATGCTTGCTAATCCGCAAAGGGATATTACAGCGGAAGTGGCAGCAACGATGTTGAGGAATCTCTCTACCAATCACTTTAAAACAAACAATACATAAAGTAAAAAATATAGCAAAATTTTAAATCAGAAAAATGAAAAAAATATTACAATTCCTTATCCTGCTAGCATTTAGCAATCAATTAAATGCCCAATTGATCATACATCAAAACTATGACCAAACAGGCACTAATGCTACATGTCTATCTAACACTATTTACAAGGGCGCTACGATTCCTGGTGGTTTGAATAATGGAATAAAATCCATAACACTTAGCCTGGGTTTTCAAGCAGTATTAGCTGCTAATGAAGATGGAACAGGAGAAAGTTTTTGTTATGTTGCAACAGTAAGTAATGTTACTGTAAACCTTGCTTTACCGTTACAAGATAAAATTTCGTTTATACGTGTATTACCTATTACGAGTGTAAATAAGAAAGGAGCTTGCACACCTATTGAAATAAATCCAGCTTTATTAAATGTACCTTGGTTTTACGACTGGGGTGTTAATGATAATTCAGCTCCAGGCAGAGAATATACACTCATGGCGTGGGATGAAAATTGGGTAAGTACCGAAGCTAAAGTAGATGAGTTAATAGCTAAACCGAATATCACCTCCTTACTTACTTTTAATGAACCTGATGGGATTGGACAGGCAAATATTACATGGTATAACGGCGCTTCTCTTTATAAAAAATTATTACGTACCGGCTATAGAATGGGCTCGCCTGCAGGAAAAGAAGGTGGATACAACACCTGGTTAGTTCAATTTATGAATAGAGCAAAACGTGACTCTTTACGTGTAGATTATGTAGCCGTTCATTGGTACGATTGGGGTGGCTGGTTTTATGATGGTTTTCAGGTTAATCCAAATGTAAATACAGTATTTAATAGGTTTAAAAGCTATATAAATGCGGCTTATAATTTACACAAGAAACCAATATGGATTACAGAATTTAATTGCAATGTGAACAGACCAACAGAGGTACACCAAGCTTTTATGGCCTTGGCCTTGCCTTGGTTAGAATCTAATCCTCAAGTTGAAAGATATTCTTATTTTTTTGAAGATCATTCGCCTGAAGCAATAAGTGGCGTATTAACACCCCTTGGGCAATTTTATAAAGACCATGTATCAACACCTGCAATTGCAACAAATATAGTAGACACTAGAAGCCCTTTCTCCGAAATTGTTTCTTGGAACACATCCGCTCTTACAGGAGGAGGACAGTCTGTAACCAACTTCATGCCTACTTCAATAGCAACAGACCTTACGGCAGTTACAGGCTTAACAAGGGGATCGGGTACTACATTGTCTCCGGGTTCAATTTCTAATGGTTTTTGGGGGGCCAATAGTTTCTCTACAACTACAGCAGCAGCTGGTATTACAGCTAATAAAATGCTTACTTTTCAATTACAATCTACCAACGGGAAAAATGTTAGCTACAATTCAATAGATAGTTTTAAAATAAGAATTGCATCGGATGGGCCTATTGCTTACCAAGTAGACTACCAAATTAATGCTGGCGCATTTATGCTTGCAGGCATATTAACTGGGCCAACGGCTGTTACTGGTAATTTCACGCTCAACCCTCTTTATTTATCTGGAATAGCTGCATTGCAAAATGTACCACCTACATCAACCGTAACATTCAGGATTACACCTTATAATGCTACAGGAACAGGTGTGTTCTACTTTGGTGCTGGTACATCTGATGTAGGTTCAGATTTTAGCATTACCGGTAGATTATTCTAGAAAATTTTATAGAGGAAGAACAACTTCTAAAACAACTGGGTTTGGTTAGCGAAATTAAATTAATGAATACTTTGACAAAATTTTTGAAAACCATAAATGAGAAAATATAAAAAGCGATTGCAAGATTTTAAAACGAATTAACTAAAGGAAAGTTCAGGATATAAAAATGTGAATTTATCCAATTTAGCTTCGGGCAAGTACATAATGGAATTGCAAGATGAAGAAATTGAAACTGATTTTCCGTTAGCATAATAACATAAAACACAAAATATATGAAAAAAATAAAATTGTTTACCGTTTCTGTTCTTGTTACGACCATTAGCTGGGGCCAAACCATTGTAGAGGACTTTAACTACAAATCGGACACTACGCTTACCTCTAGTGGCTGGACTACCGTTTTTAGTAAAAGCACAGAAAATGCAATTACCGTAAATAGCAGCGGATTAACGTATGCAGGTTCGCCAGCATCAGGCGTAGGTTTTTGTGTAAACATGACCACAAGTGGCCAGGATGTTGGCAAATTTTTTAAGCCTGTTGCTTCTGGTAATGTTTACATGTCGTTTTTGGTAAATGTAAGCGCGGCTCAAGGTGGTGACAATTTTATAGGTATTATGAATGGCCTTGGACCAAACCCGGGCGTAGCAGCAAGGGCTTTTATTAAAAAAAGCGGAAAAGGATTTGTATTTGGTCTTGGTAAATCTGCCATAACTTCTATTCCTTACGAAAACACGGTAAGAACATTTGGAACTACGTATTTAGTAGTGGTGAAGTACAGCTTTAATAGTGGAAGTGATACAGACGATATTGTTGATATGTGGGTAAATCCGGTATTAGGCGCTGCAGCAACTACTCCTCAACTTACTATGGGTGATGCTGTAAAAGATGCTGGTTCGGGGCTAACTGGTGCTTGCTTAAGGCAGGGAAACCCAACTACTGCACCCACTTTGCAAATTGATGGAATAAGAATAGGTTCAACCTGGGATTTTGTAACAGCTGTTGACCCACAAAAAAATAAAAATTAGAAATACAATTTATCTACTATTATAATAACTAAACAAAAACAAAATGAAAAAAATTAACTTATTTATTATTGCTGCCTTACTTAGCTCTTTGAGCTGGGGGCAAACTTTTTTGGATGACTTTAATTACACAACTGGTGATTCATTGAAAAACCTTGGTTGGACAGTAATAAATACATCAAGCACAACAGTTAATGCGTTTACAGTAAATAGTGCTGGATTAATTTATCCAAATTCCGCATCGAATAATGTAGGTTTTGGAGTAAATATGGTTTCAGGAGGTACTTCTCCACAGCGTGTTGGCAGATTTGTAACTGGCATTACAACTGGTACTGCTTATATGTCGTTCTTTGTAAATGTGAGTGCGGCTGGAAATAGTACTACATTAGGAAGCAATTTTGCTGGTATTATGAATGGTCCTTCACCAAGCCCAGGCGCCACAGCAAGAGCATTTATTAGATCTGTTGCTGGTGGTGGCTTTAATTTTGGTGTTGGAAAAACCCTCATTTCGCCTGTAACTAATATTAATTACGAAAGTACTGTAAGAACATTTGGAACTACATATTTGGTAGTATTGAAGTACACTTATAATAGCGTAACTACTACGGACGATCTTGTATCTATGTGGATAGATCCACCACTAGGAGTAGTAGAACCAGCTGCAACACTTACTACAGCAGCTTTGCCAGTTACTGGTCAAAATGATGGAACTTCTCTTACAGGCCCTGGCTTTTTTCAAAGAGATTTAGCATCACCAACTTGTCAAATTGATGGGGTGAGATATGGAACAACTTGGGCCTTTGTAACTCCAATAGCAGTTCCAACACTTACAGTAACCCCAGCAACTCCACTTACCATTGCAACAGTGCCGGTAAATACAAATTCTCCTTCTGTATCTTTTAACCTTGCAGGTACTTTTCTTACGCCTGCGCCGGGTAATATTACTGTTGCTTCGCCTAATCCTGCTTTTCAAGTGTCTAGCGATAATATTAATTTTTTCAGTTCTATTAATATTCCTAATACAACTCCTACACTTGCTGCAATACCTGTTTATGTTCGTTTTTCGTCGGCTACTGCAGGAGCAGCAACAGTTAATTTAACTATAACCGGCGGTGCTGTAGCAGTACCACCTACGGTAACAGTAAACGCAGGGGCTGGGACTCCATTTTTTAGTAAATCTACTGGTAGTCTTGAGGTTGTAGGTACTTGGGGTACAGCCGCAAATGGCAGCGGTACTGCACCAGTCGATTTTGTTACAGATTAACAAATTTTTACAATTTGTAACAGATATTCCTACGAATTGCTTGATAAATTTAAGGTATTTTGCATAGGCTCAAAAATTTTTGTTGGAAATGGAACTGATCCTATAAATCTTAAGCTGCCAGCAGGCTTTACTATACTTAATGATCTTGATCATAAGGTTGATATAAGTAACAATGCCACACTAGAAATTGCCAATAAAATATATCGCAGTTCTGGTCCTGGCGATTATAGTAAAACTCCTTTTCCTTATTTTGGAGTAATGGATAATAACAGTACAGTGGAATACTCTTGGAATGGAACAGATATAACCGATACAGTGCGTATTCCAGCAGAAACATTCGGCAACTTAAAATTAATAAATGGACTTAAATATTTTTCCTCTGGTTTTGCTTTTGCAAACGGAACTTTAGACATTACCAATGTTGTAGGTCTAAATGGGACAGGCAATGGATCTGCCAGTATTCTTGTAAGAGGTAACGTTACGTTGAGCGGTTCTTCTTTTGATGTTGGCGCTATTGCAGATGCTAATAGAATTAATTTGAATTTAGGTGGAGCAGTTACACAAACATTAAGCGGGGGTGATTTTGTTATAGGTCAATTGAGAACGCAAGCTATCTCTCCAACAGTTCCAGCGTTTCCCTTAAATATTATTTTAGGTGCTAATACCAATTTAATAACGGGAACTACAACAGCTGGTGGTTTTAATTTACAACAACCAACTCATAACCTTTCTTTAAATGGCAATACCCTTACAATGAGTAATGGATCTACATTTTTGTCGACTAACCAAGGTACAATTAGTGGCACTAGCACTTCCAATTTAATTATTGATAGAACTACTAGCTCAACTGCAATAGGTACAGCTCGCTTTGCAGCAGCGGGTCAAGTACTCAATAACTTTATTTACAATTCAACAGGTGCAGGTACACATAACTTAGTACTTGCTGCACCTTTAACGGTTAATGGTATTTTAAGTTTAAATGCTGGTAATATTTTAATAGGTGCCAACACCCTTACTGTGGCAGGTACACTCAGCGGTGGATCTTCAACTGGTTATATTGCAACCAATGGCACAGGTCTTTTAAAAATTAATGCGGTAGGTGCAACTGGTAAAACTTTTCCTGTAGGACCAAGTACAACACTTTATCATCCTGCTACAATAACCAACACTGGAACTTTGGATAATTTTTCGGTAAACGTAGCATCTACAGCTCCTTCTTGTGCCCTTGCAGCGGAAAGTGTAACAGCAAGGTGGATCATTACAGAAGAAACAATTGGTGGGTCTAATTGCACCATCTCATTGAATTATACTGGGGCTGCAACCGGTGCTACTTATTCGGCAGCAGCGGCTAAGATAGTAGACTGCGGTGGAAGTGGTCCAACATACTACGGCAATGGGTCAGTAACGGGTACTACAGCAACTGGTACAGGCTTTACTTCATTTTCTCCGTTTGGTATTACAAGCAACTTAGCGATATTGCCTGTTACATTTATCAATTTTTCTGGTAGCCGCACAAGTAACGGTAATAAACTTACTTGGGTAACGGGTAATGAACAAAATAACCTCGGGTTTGAAGTACTCCGCTCACAAGACGGGCAAAATTTTACCAGCGTTGGCTTTGTAAATACACTGGCATCTGGTAGCAATACAAGTAATCTTACCTATAATTTTACTGATGGCAATATCAATAAAAGTGCTACTCAGTATTATAAGTTGCGCCAAGTAGATATCAACAATCAAAGCAAGTATACTGATATAGTGAGAATAAAGGGCGAACAAGTTGCCGTATTTACCATTGATGGCATTGCACCAAATCCTGTACAAAACAAACTCACAGCTAGCATAAGCAGCCCCGCCAAAAGTCTAATAAATTTACAAGTGTGGGATATGATGGGAAGAATGATTCAACAACAACAGGTTATTGTACAAGAAGGTAATAATTTGATTCCAGTAAATGTTTCATCACTAGGAAGCGGCGTTTATCTGCTCAAAGCTATTTTTACTGACAATAACCAAATCCCTGCTATAAAATTCGTAAAGCAGTAAGCAGTATATGTTGTGATCATAACAACTTAAAAGAACAAAGAGTGTAGAGTTGATCTATGGAAAGCTAACAGGATATTAAAAGTCATTTTATATCTTGTTAGCTTTCCTTTTTATTTGAGAAAAATACCTGATTCCTGAGATGTAATTACAACCATTTCTCCTATGGCTGACCCTCTTGCAGCTTTTTTCTTTTAACATTACTGGGGAATAAAACTCGGATAATTGTATGGGTATTACTATTACTTCTATATCCTATCATTCAACTTCTAGAACCAGTGCAGTATATGCCTACATAATTTATTCAGATATTCTTTTAAAGGTATCTTTTCTGCTACTCCCAATGATTTTACTATAATTATTAAAAGCTGAACAAGATATAAAAATCTATATTTTGTTAGTCAATTTCATTCCATATTCTGCACTTATCTTTGCCAAATGGCAGAAGATTTACAAATAAACAAAGGGACAAAGGAAGAACAATACACAACCTTATTACCACAAATAAATGCAATAATAACTGGTGAACCTGATGTTATTGCAAACCTTGCAAACATAACTGCAGCATTAAAAGAACAATTTGGTTGGTTGTGGGTTGGGTTTTATTTGGTAAAGCAAGACGAGCTTGTACTAGCGCCTTTTCAGGGGCCTATAGCTTGTACACGTATAAAAAAAGGCAGAGGTGTTTGTGGTACTTCTTGGGCGGAAGCCAAAACTTTAATTGTGCCAGACGTTGAAAAATTTCCTGGCCATATTGCTTGCAGTAGTTTATCTAAATCGGAAATAGTGGTACCTATTATTAGAGACAATGAAGTGCTTGGGGTGTTAGATGTAGACAGCGCATTGTTAAATGAGTTTGATGATGTAGATGCAAAATATCTAGAGGAAATTATTGGATGGATACAACTCTAAGTTACTGTTAGATAATTTTATTTATCAACCTCCATTATCTTTCCATCCCCATAAATACCTACAAGCATAAGTTCTGTAAGGGCTCCACTTGGCAGATTTATGTAGCATTTTTTCTTTCATTTCCTTTTTATTTGTCTCATCAATTTTATATAGCTTACACATGGCCTGTTGTATGCCCAAATCATCTATGGCAAAAATATCTTCCCTGCCAATGGTAAACATCAACACCATTTCTACTGTCCATTTGCCTACCCCTTTTATTTGTGTAAGCAACGCAAAAAGCTCATCATTACTCATTTTATGCAATTGAGTGTCTTTTAATTTTTTTTCTAAAAAGAAATGGCAAACATTGTGAACATAATTAGCCTTGGCATTGCTAAGGCCAATGCTTCGCATAGTTTCAAAAGGGGTTTCTACTACTTGTTTTGGGGTGGGTATTTTGTTTTTATAGAGCGCCAAAAAACGTTGTTGAAAAATGTCGGCAACTTTTGTACTTAGCTGCTGGCTCATGATTGAATTGCATAAATGCAAATGGATGTTGTTTCGTTTATTGAGTATAAATGGCTCTTGTAATTCAATTATTTTTTTTAATTTATTATCTCTCGATAAATGGGCGATATGTTGCATGGGATTAATTTGCCGCTAATATCCGTCATTTTTAGTAAATATTTTCGCTCACACAAAATCTAGCTGTCTGCCCATGCTTTAAAGTCTGCTGTTTTTTCACGGCTTATTATTATTTCTTCTCCAGGGTTTATATTTTTTAAAACTACTTGCAGCCGGTTATTGTCGTATGGCTTTATTTGTTCAATGGCATCTATATGCAAAATTATTTTTCTATTTGCCCTAAAAAATAGCTTGGGATCTATTATTTTTTCTAATTTTTCCATAGTGGCATTTTTTACATAGCGCTTACCATCTCTAGCTACCAAGTGTACAATTTTATCATCGGCAACAAAACAAGCTACCTCGTGCACAGGTATAAAATAAACCCTTTGCCCTATTTTTGCTAAAAAACGATTCTTATATTTTGATGTGAGATTTTCTTTTACATAAGCCAGCACATCCTCAAAATTATTTTGTGTATTATTATTTTGTGTAAGCATTTTGTACTTGCCAAATGCATTGGAAAGTGCTTCGGCAGTAACTGGTTTTAATACATAATCTATACTTAGCAATTGAAAAGCCTTTAGGGCATACTGGTCATAAGCAGTTGTAAAAATGATGGGCTTATTGGTAGGTACTTTTTTGAATATATCAAAACTATGTCCATCTGCAAGCTGTATATCTACCAACATTAAATCGGGATGTTTTTTTGTACTAAGCCATTGAACTGCTTCTTCTACACTTTCGAGCGAGCCTACAATATTGATAGATGGGTCATAATTTTTTATAAGCATCTGTAGCCTTTCTGAAGCCAATATTTCGTCTTCTATGATAAGGATATCCATGGCTGTTATTGGTTTAAACTGATCAGCGGTAATGTAACTTTAAATTCCTCATTGGATTTCTCTACCAATACTTCTTTGCCGCTTACAAGCTGGTATCTTTTTATAATATTTTGCAAACCTATTTCTGTTGAGTTTTCTACTGTTTCTCTTAATTGTAAATTATTAGTTACTACGAGTGTATTGTTGCCATTGGCATGTAATAAAATGCTTAGCGGTTTTGCACTACTTGCAATATTATGTTTTATAGCATTTTCTATTAGCATTTGTAAAGATGCTGGTATTATGAAATTGTTTAAATATTTATCTGGAATTTCAATTGCAATTTTAAGCCCTTGGTTAAATCTTTTTTCCAATAAGAAAATATATGGCTTTATAAATTCCAACTCCGATTTTATATTTACCAACTCATTATCTTGGTTGTGTAAAATATACCGATACACTTGCGAAAATGCCTCTATAAATTTATTGGCTTCACTGTTGTTTTGCATTACCAATGCAGAAAGTACATTGAGGTTGTTAAAAAGGAAATGTGGATTTATTTGGCTTTTTACCAATTGTAATTCTGCTTGTGCGGTTATTCTCTTCAATTGTTCTGCCTCTATCAATTTCATTCTATACTCTTTAAAATAAAAGAATATGGCGTTTACTAAATGAAACAACAGATTTACCAATATACAATAAATCAAATTTAATTTTATTGGAATTATGCTTTGGCTAAAATTATATTCATGCAATACCATGCTAACAAACAAAACAAAACCTATTGTAAGAACTGTTGTAATGATGCTTGTTATTAAGAAAAAATAAATTAACCCAGATACTTTATGTTTGTGCGCATCTATTCTTTTTTCGAAAAAAGGTTGTAGGTGCCTACCTGTTTCCCAAATGCTAAGCGTTACAATGGTAATAGTGCCTGCCGCATAATACCATTCTATTTCTATTTTAAAATACTTATATACTTCGCATAACAACGTGCTTAAATAAGTGTAGAACGAAAGCAGCAGTATAAAATAATATCGGTACTTGTGTTGAAACATACTGTAAAATACTAAAAAAGCACCAACGGATTAACAAATGGGAGTCAGCCGTTGATGCTTCGATTTTTTGGTTTTTAAAGGAACTTCTTATAATAGCACTCTATCTATCACGTGTACTACTCCATTGGTAGCAGTAATGTTAAACAAAGGAGTAGGTGTTGTTACAATATTTGATACTGCAGCAGAGGAACCTGTTATTTTGACATTTGGCCCTGGTGTAAGCCCAATTGTTAATGTTTGTTGGGGGCTTACTGCTGCAAGCGGATTTGCAGTATTGGCTGTAGCGCCTGCTATTAAATCTCCTGCATATACATTGGTACCCAACACATGTGCCAACACTATTCTTCTCACTGTAGCAGAGTCAGCTGTTGCAATAGTAGCTGCAGAATTATATGGTGCTCCCACGGCAATAAATGCAGCATTGGTAGGTGCAAATACTGTAAATTTCCCAGCTCCAGATAATACGCCCGCTAAGCCAGCTCTAGATACCGCAGCTAAGAGTAAAGAAAAATTAGCTGGGTCATCAATTACTATTTGTGCTATTGATTTCGTAGGTGGTAGAAGTACACTACCAATAACATGCACAACCCCATTGCTTGCATTTATATCGGCTATTGCCACTCGAATGCCATTTAAAAATA
The DNA here is from genome assembly GCA_031380515.1 of Ferruginibacter sp. Taxonomy (GTDB): domain Bacteria; phylum Bacteroidota; class Bacteroidia; order Chitinophagales; family Chitinophagaceae; genus Ferruginibacter. The sequence goes on from JANNGD010000025.1 coordinate 26,442, forward strand.
CACCATTTGCATTTCTAGACGCAAATAAATTTCTGCCGTTTAATGTTTTTACAGTATCACTTGCTGGTACGCCAGTAGACAATACTTTTGCACCTAATACATGATAGGTAAGCAATGGTGTTAATACACTAGTCACTTGTGCAGCTGTATAGCCATCTATAATTGCCGAAGTAATACCTGATGCTCTAAATGCATTGTTGGTAGGAGCAAAAACAGTGTAAGACTTGGTAGGATCCGAAAGCGTAGCTACTAAACCCGCTTTTACTACTGCCGATACCAATATAGAAAATGTAGTATCTGCTTGCGCCACTCCTACAACCGTGGGCGTAACAACTGGTGGTACTACTATTGGTACATCATCTTCTTTATCGCAAGACGATAGCGTAACCATGGAGCCTAATGCTGTTACGAAAAACAGTCTTTTCAGTGTTTGTTTCATATTCATTTGTTTTTAATTTGTATTGTAAAATAAAAACGTAACTATGAAATTATTGTGCTAAGGGGAGTGAGTGTGGAAAAAATTAGTGTGAGTTGGAGTTAATTGGTAGTGAAATTTTTTTACAAGAACTTTGGCATCTTTTAGTATGAATTTATAGTAGAAAATATTTTAAAGAATCAGCTTAAAAAAACGAATTGTTATTAATTGTAAAATAAAAATTTATTTTTTTCTAGCTTTATGTTTTATAGAATCTATTTGTGCCATAGTTAAAGGCTTTAAACCTTTGGGCGGATTCGCAAAATTTAAATCTTCATTTTTTAACTGTTTTAGCTTATTATTTTCTTTAACTGTTTTTACTCTATTATTTATCCTAAGTTTTATACCATATTCATGATTGCTCAAGTCAATTTTAATTTCCCCAATACCTTCTAACCAATAAAAACCACCTGCACTAGCTCTAAGTTTATTTATAACTTGTGATATATTGCTATTAGAACTACCAATTGCTTTTGCTGCATCATTGATAGTTGGGTAAATGGCTATTCTTTCCCCAGTCATTTTATACTGAGTAACCTTTTTGCCAAAATCTCTTTTGCTTCGCTCTTTTCGTTCTGCTTTTTTATTTTTTATTTCAGAAATATCAAATTCTTTCTCGTTCCCTAACCTCCAAATAAAACCACCAGCTGAATATTGAGAACCTCTCGCTTTTTGAGCAATATGACTATGACTAATTCCTGTACTTTTAGCTGCGATACTAATGCTAGCAAAAGTTTCAACTTTTTTCCCATTTAAATCATATTGTGTTACCTCTTTATTATTTACCTGTTGAGATTTTATAATGCCTCTTTTATTTGCCTCTTCGTCAAAAGTATATGGAGACTTTCTTTTTTTTTCATAAATTCTTTTTTGCTTTTCGTGAAAGGAGGCAATTTTTAAATTCGATAATTTTAGGTTTAATCCATTACCATCTTTTGTAAGTACAATAATACTTGAATCGTTTAGATTTATTGAGGCAACAAAATAATGATATAGTAATCGTGCAATCGAAAAATCATACACCTTCTTTTTTAGTATTACTCTATTTCTTACAAAATAAATTTTATCTTTTACAAAATTGTTATGAAGCTTAAAGACAATTGGCTTTATGATTCTTTCAGGTCTAATGTAAACCCTACCATCATTATACACTTGCTCATAAGAGAGACGTTTAATGCGACCATAGTTAGATATTTTAAAGTAATGCTCTAAACCTGATAAATCTTTACACACTTCGCTTTTAATATTTTTTAAATCAAGATTTTGAAAATGATACTTATTAGTACTTATTTCCATCTTATTAAAATTATAAGTTTTAATTTTATTGCAGTATATAAATTAAAGTTTATTTATAAAAATTTCATTTCTTCTTCTTGCCCTTTCTAATAATGTTGAGTATTTTATTACTTCAGTATAAATTGACCCATTTTCTCTTCCATCAAAGCCATTAACTTTTTCAGAAGGTCTAAACAAATAATCGAGATGATAAGAATGTTCATATCGGCTAACCCTGCCAAGTACATCTCTCGGTTCAATATTCTCGCCAATTAGATAGCCATAAAAAGTAGTAATTTGAATATCATCTACTGTATAATTTCTTATTAGATTTGCGTAGAAATCAATTTGGGTTAAATGTTCGGATGCATTTACATTCGGGGCCTTAAATTCTAGAATTATACATTTCCCTTCCTCTGGAAATAACAATACATCTGGTCTTTTATCCCTTCTATTTTCACCTAAAGATTTCAAATATATCTCTTGTTCTATTTCAAAATCTTCTTTAAAAACTTTTTTAGTATTTATTTTAAGTTTGCTTAATTGCTTTTCCGAAGAACCATTAAAATAGATAAAATCCTCATTAATTATCCACAAATCACTATTTTCTGGCTTATCAGAACCTTTTTGAAATAATAAGTTATGAATTAGGGCTTCATCAAGTTTTGACTTATCTCCATTTTGAACAGTAAGTTTTCTTTTTAAAATCTTATCCAATAAATCTAGCACTAGTTTTCTTCTTGCTACGTAGTGTGTAAGCTCAGTCCTATTTTGCAATGGAATTGCTTTAGTCAATTCCGTTACCTCTTCAGTGAATTTTTCTTGAAAGTTTTTCTCATTTGGATTTAGCTTATCTAGACTATCTACTCTCATTTTTATCTCAGCGTCTTTTTTGGCTATTACTTTTGCATCAACTTTATAAATTTTTTCAAGTATTTCTTCATCTGTATCATTTAATTTTATTTTTGCCTCTCTTATCGTTACAGGGTTAAGTAAAAACATCTTTTGAAGTTTTTCAACTTCTATATCTTTTTGTTTAGTTCGTTCTCTTATTTCATCATACATTTTTAATATTGTATTATTTGCAACATCTTTTATTTCATCGATTAGGATTTCTTCTTGTGCAAATAGGTCACTGGCAGGGGTCATACTTTTTTTAAATTCTTCTAAGGTTGGAATGTTTAATGTTCCTCGAGTGTCAGTATCCTTTCCATTAATATAATCGCCTGATATTAAAAATAAATATCTGTTACCATCAATGTAATCATCTACTAACAACGTTTCAAGTTTTATATCTTTTGCTATTTCCCCTTTACTTGTTAGTTTTATACCATTCTTTTGTAATTTATCTTTTGATATTTTAAAACCCTTTAGATTTAATTTTTCAGTTTTGGCAGACTTTTCTATTGTTTTACCATCATTGCTTATTTTAGAATAATTGATAAAAATGTCAAGTTCTTTATCGACAGCAGGAATATCTTTCTGTTCAATTACTAATTTTTCTTCAATGCTTTCATTAACAACTTTATTAATTACTATCTCAGGAAGTGAATCTTTATTTTCACAAAAATTGGCTAAATACCTATTAATTAAATTTTCTTTCAAATCCGATATTGAAAGCGACTTAAAATATTCTAAATCATTTTTATTTAGAGGGTTATTAAAACGTACAGAAGTAATAAGATTAGTAGCTTCTGTGTCCATAAAGCTATCAAGTCTAACGATTGCATTGCTTTTTAAAAAGGCTTCGGATTTTGAAAGTGTAAATTTCCTTCTTTTAAATCCTGTTTTTGAATTATGATCTTTAAAAATGCTTTCACATTCAACTTTGTCAAAAAAATGAATATACTGCACTCTGCCAGAACCTTTGTTAGAAAAACCTTTGCCAGTATCATTCAAATTTAATAATCTCTCAAATTCTTTGTCAGTAAATCCTAAGCCTGTATCTTCAATTTTTATGGAATCAAATTCTAGATTGGAGAACATGTTTTTTTTGAAACAGATATTTACACTTATTTTACCCCTACTTTTATTATCTTTTAAAAGACGTATTGATTCTAAAGAATTTGTAAATGCTTCATAAATAGGCTGTAATTGATCACCAGATTTTTTAATTTTAGGCAACGTTCCTACATAAGAAATACCAAATGCTGTTATATACCCTATTTCATACATAGATTAAATTATTTACTACTTTTAAAACAAGCCGATTTGGAATTATTTATATCGCCCAATCTAATAGACCTAGTGCCTTCTTCATCAAATTTACATCACACCCCCCAGCTCACACTCCCATCTTTCTCATCCTTCACCACAATACCAATAGCTGTAAGTTGGTTTCTTATTTTATCAGAAGTAGCAAAATCTTTTTTGGCTTTTGCTTCTTTTCTTATATCTATCAATAATTCCATAACCGAAGAGAGTTTTTCATTGCCGGCTTCTGTGGCTTGTTGTAGCCCAAACACATCTTCTAAATAGGCTTTCATTTTTTGTGACAACAAACCAAATGTAGTTTCCGTTATTGCGCCTACTTTTATCAATCCATCTTTTATAGAATTAATGATTGGTACCAACTCAAACATATTTGCCAATACCCTTGCTGTATTAAAATCATCGTTCATGCATTCATCGAAACCGTTTACAAGCGTTGTTACTTTTTCTTCTATTTCGGCATCTATTTCTCCAGCAGTGTATGCAAGTTTTTGTAATACTTCATATGCTTCCCATAAGCGTTTCAAGCCTTTTTCTGAAGCTTGCAAAGCCTCGTTGCTAAAATCCAATGTGCTACGGTACTGCGTTTGCAACATAAAGAATTTTACCGTCATCGGGTTGTAGGCTTTATCCAAAAGAGGGTGCGAGCCGGTAAATAATTCATGCGGTAAAAACCCATTGCCCAACGATTTGCTCATGCGGGTACCATTTACCGTAAGCATGTTTGTATGCATCCATATCTGTGCAGGACTTTCATGAAAGCAAGCTTCGTTTTGCGCTATTTCGTTTGTATGGTGTGTGGCTGCAAGATCCATACCGCCGCCATGTAAATCAAACCTTTTGCCCAAATATTTGTTGCTCATTGCAGAACATTCAATATGCCAGCC
>JANNGD010000030.1:0-15595 GCA_031380515.1 Ferruginibacter sp.
CGAACTAATAGCTACAGGTACTACCGGCAAATTATTAGAAGCAGAATTAGATAGGCCAGTAAAAAAAATGCTGAGTGGGCCACTTGGCGGCGACCAGCAAATAGGCGCTATGATAGCCGAAGGGAAAATAGACATGCTCATCTTTTTTTGGGACCCTATGGAAGCCCAGCCGCACGATAGTGATGTAAAAGCACTGTTACGACTTGCTGTAGCATGGAATATTTTGATGGCTTGTGATAGGGCTACCGCAGATTTTATTATAACTTCTCCGCTTATGCAAGATGAATATGAATCGCCCATACCTGATTATAGTGGGTATTTGAAAAGGAAGGTAATTTGATTGGATTAAATAATAACCATTTCACAACCCTCCAAAAAGCTTTCTTCCACACCAGCCCCAATACCAATACCACTGGGCAATAGCACCGTATAACCATTATAGGTAATGCCTCCAATTACAGGATCTACTTTGTGCCCCAGCATACAGGTATCCATATCGTAAAAAATAATTTGCGGGCTTGCCGCCGCAAAATGCGCAAAGGCAGTAAGTGCTACTCGGCTTTCAAGCATACCTCCCATCATACATGGAATATTATTTTCTTTTGCTACAGAAATTATTTTTAACGCTTCATTTATTCCGCCACTTTTGGCAAATTTAATATTGATGTAATTGCATGCGTTGTTTTTTATTAAGCGCAATGCATCGTGGTGGTTGTACACACTTTCATCGGCCATTAATTTTATGGGCGATGATTTTACTAATGCCGGTAAATATTCATCGTTGTATGTACGCATGGGTTGCTCACAAAATTCGATATCGTATTGTCCCAATTTTGTGAGTGCATCTTTAGCATCTGCAATACTCCAGCCTTGGTTTGCATCTATCCTAATTTTTATATTGTTGCCAATACTTTCTCTTATTGTTTTTATTCTTACCACATCTGTAGCTACCTCTTTACCTAATTTGATTTTTAAAATCGTGGCACCATTTTCTACAAATGCTTTTGCTTGTGCAGCCATTGTTTCGGGTGTGCCTATACCAACAGTAATATCAGACAACATTTCTATTTTTGTTCCGCCCAAAAATTGAACCAACGATTGATTGGCATTTTGTGCAGCTATATCGTACAGCGCCATATCGAAAGCACTTTTAATGGTGCTATTGCCAGCAGTAAAGGAATCCAATTCGTTTAGTCTTTCTTCTATGTTCAATGCATCTTTCCCTTTCCAAAGCATTGCAAAATCTTTTGCCATTTCGTAGCAAGTGTTTTGGGTTTCGCCTACAATCATAGGAAAGGCAGAACATTCTCCTATACCCATTATAGTTGAATCAGTAAAAATTTTTATTAAAATATTTTGTGCATAATCCATAGTGCCGGTGGCAATGGAAAATGGATGCATGGGTATGCTGTATTTGTAAATGTTAATTTTTTTGATAATCATAAAACAAATGTAGCATTTTTGACTGCCCCAATTAAAACATATAGTGTGGACACATTTATGATATAAAAAATGGAACACGGATGACACGGACCTGCCTGCCGGTAGGCTGGTTGAACGGATTTTTATGGATAAAAAATATGGATTTTGTTTTTTTTCTTCCTCCTTCGGCGGACACAGTCGCAAAAACCCTTGTAAATCCATAAAATCTGTTTCATCTGTGTATAAAAAAATTGCGAAGCAAAAAAATCCTTTTTTAATCCATGCAATCCGTGTCATCCGTGTCCCAATTACATTTGTGTCCGCACGATAGAATTAAAACGAAACGCTATTAATACAAATTCTCATTTTCAGTGGCAAAACTGTTTGGAAACCGTAAACTTATCCCAAAATAAGTTTTACATTCAAATATTATTTCCTACATTTGAATTACACATGACAACAACAAAAACATTTAGCACATTCTATTATTACTTCTATTTTACCAATAGAACGGGGTTGCTTATGTCTAACTAAAAAATAAAAGTTTAAAACATACAGAAAATCCCGGCTACTAAGTCGGGATTTTTGCATTTATACCATGGCAAAAAAAGTATCTATACAGGGCTACGAGGGCAGTTTTCACCAAACCGCAGCGCAACAATTTTTTGGTAAAAAAGTAGTAGTAATTCCCTGCGCAAGTTTTAGAGATGTGGTGCGTATTGCTGCTGATAAAAATGAAAGTGATGGAGGAGTAATGGCTATAGAAAACTCAATAGCAGGAAGCATTTTGCCAAATTATAATTTATTGCAAAACAGTAATCTTGTGGTAGTGGGCGAAGTGTATTTGAGTATTAAACAAAATTTATTGGTAAACCCAGGCGTAAAACTAGCACACATAAAAGAAGTACACAGCCACCAAATGGCGCTATTGCAATGCATGGAATATTTAGAAAAATACAATTGGAAATTAATTGAAACAGAAGATACAGCGCTGAGTGCAAAACATATTCACCAACACAAAAACAAGCATGCTGCAGCTATAGCAAGCAAACTAGCGGCCAATTTGTATAATTTAGATATTATAGCACCAGGCATACAAACAATGAAAAACAATTATACCCGTTTTTTAATTTTACAAAGAACAGGAACTATTGATGCGATAGAAAATGCCAATAAAGCGTCTGTAAATTTTCACACCGATCACTCAAGGGGAAGCTTGGCGAAGGTTCTTACAAGCATAGCAGCAGCAGGAATAAATTTAAGCAAGCTGCAAAGTTTCCCCATACCCGGCAGCAATTTTAAATATTCTTTTCATGCAGATATGGAATTTGAGTCAGTTGATATTTTTAATAAAACAATAGAGAAATTGAAAATACTTACAGAATCGTTGAAGGTTTATGGGGTTTATAGGAATGGCAATACAAGTTGAAGGTTGTTGAAGATTGTTGGAAGGGTTGTATAGTTGTTTGGTTTATTAGTTGATTAAGAAGTTTACAAAATGTGAAGCATTTTACTTTCCGCCTTTTCTTTTAAAAAAATAGCAGCTAGAAAAAAAGCATTAAACTAAAACGCCCTTCCGTCCCTGCCTTTGCCGACAGGCAGGTTCTCGGCAAAAAAAAATAATAACAAAAAATGAATATTAAAACAGCCAATAGATTAGCAAGCATTAACGAATATTATTTTTCTCAAAAATTGAGAGAGATAGATATGTTGAACAAAGAAGGCAAAAATATCATTAACCTTGGTATTGGCAGCCCCGATTTGCCACCTCACCCCGATGTGATAAATGTATTACAAGTGGAAGCGGCAAAATTAAATACGCACGCTTATCAATCTTACAAAGGCTCGCCGATACTACGAAATGCAGTAGCGGCTTGGTATAACACATGGTACGGTGTAGAGCTTAATGCAGAAACAGAAGTATTGCCCTTGATAGGAAGCAAAGAAGGCATCATGCACATTTGTATGACCTATTTAAATGACGGCGATGAAGCATTGATACCAAACCCTGGCTATCCAACTTACAAAAGTGCCGTAACACTTGCGGGAGGTAACTGTGTGCAGTATGATTTGTTAGAAGAAAATAATTGGTTGCCTAATTTTGATGCATTGGCAAAAACAGATTTGAACAAAGTAAAATTGATGTTTGTAAATTATCCGCACATGCCTACCGGGCAATTACCTACGAATGACGTTTTTGAAAACATCATTGCATTTGCTAAAGTGAACGATATTTTAGTAGTGCATGATAACCCATACAGTTTTATTTTGAATGAAAAACCTGCAAGCATTTTAAGTGTTGATGGTGCCAAAGAAGTTGCCATAGAATTAAACTCATTAAGCAAAAGTCAAAACATGGCTGGCTGGAGAGTAGGCTTAATGTGTGGCGCAAAAGAAAGAATTGAAGAAGTGCTTCGTTTTAAAAGCAATATGGATAGTGGTATGTTTTTACCTGTGCAACTTGCAGCAGCCAAGGCTTTGAGTTTGGGTAAAGATTGGTACGAAAAGGTAAATATTGTTTACAGAGATAGAAAAGTAAAAGCATTTGAATTATTGGATTTATTGAATTGTGCATATGACAAAACACAAGCTGGCATGTTTGTATGGGCAAAAATTCCTTCAAATTATGAAAATGGATACAAGTTAAGCGATGCTGTTTTGTATAATTCAAATGTATTTATAACCCCAGGAGGAATATTTGGAAGCAATGGAAATGATTACATACGTGTAAGCTTGTGTGCGCCAGAGGAAAAATTTGAAGAAGCGATAGAAAGGATTAAAAAGAAGAAAATGGGTAAAGGGGATAAAGGAGGATAAAAGAGAGAAAGAGAGGCTAAGAGGATAAAAGGGGAAAGGAGGATAAAAGAGAAAAAAAGAGGCAGGCCAAGCGCATTAAAAAGAAAAAGAGAGGCTGGGAGCGTGAAAAAGAAAAAGAGAAAAAGAGGATGGATGAGAGAAGATGAGGCTAGGAGCATGAAAAAGAAAAAGAGAAAAAGAGGATGAAAGAGAGAAGAAGAGGATGAAAGAGTAAAGGAGGATAAAAGAGAAGAGAAATATAAATAAATAATAATGATAGAAAACGTAACGATAATTGGCGTGGGACTTATTGGCGGCTCATTTGCATTAGCACTAAAAGAAAAGAATATTGCACAGCATATTATTGGTGTAGACAACAATGAAAGCAATTTACAAAAAGCACTGGCTCTAGGTTTGGTTGATGAAGGTTTAACATTAGAAGATGGCATAAAAAAAGCTGATTTGATTTATGTAGCTATTCCTGTAGATGCAACCTTAGTAATAATGGAAAAAATAATGCCATTATTAAATGAAAAACAAATAGTAGCAGATGCAGGATCTACAAAATTTGCCATATGCAATATAGTAAAGCAGTACCCGATGAGTAGTCGTTTTGTAGCTACGCATCCTATGTGGGGGACAGAACATAGTGGCCCTGAAGCTGCTGTGCACAATGCATTTGAAGGAAAAGCCTGTGTAATTTGCGATAAAGAAAATTCGGCAACCGAAGCTGTAGAAATCATTGAAAATATGTACAAAGCAATTGGTATGCACCTCGTATATATGGAAGCCGAGGCGCATGATTTGCACGCTGCTTACATCAGCCATATATCACATATCACGAGTTTTGCTTTGGCAAATACGGTGTTGGCAAAAGAAAGAGAAGATGATGCCATTTTTGAACTGGCAAGTGGCGGTTTTGAAAGTACGGTGCGATTAGCAAAAAGTAACCCTGCCATGTGGGTGCCTATTTTTAAACAAAATAAAGAAAATGTATTGGATGTATTGAACGAACATATTATGCAATTAAAAAAATTTAAAAGCTGCTTGGAAAAGGAAAATTACGAATACTTGTTGGAATTGATTGAGGATGCGAATAAGATACGGAGAATAATCAAGTAGCAGTTTTCAGTTGGCAGAGGGCAATTGGCAAAATGCTGCTTGCAAAAGAAGCAATAATTAATAAATAAAAATATAAGATATTACAATGAAAGAAAAAGTACAAGCCCTTTGGGCAAAAAGACCATTAATTATTTCTGGACCATGCAGTGCAGAAACAGAAGAACAAATGATAGCCACCGCTGAGCGATTAGCAGCTACAGGTAAAGTAGATATGCTGCGTGCTGGTATTTGGAAACCCCGCACACGCCCTGGCATGTTTGAAGGTGTTGGTGTAAAAGGGTTGCCTTGGCTTGCACAAGCAAAAAAAATTACCGGGCTTCCTACAACAGTAGAAGTAGCTACTGCAAAGCAGGTAGAAGATGCATTGAGTTTTGATGTAGATGTATTGTGGGTGGGTGCAAGAACTACGGTGAATCCATTTAGTGTGCAAGAAATAGCCGATGCATTGAAAGGTGTAGATATTCCTGTGTTGGTAAAAAACCCTATAAATCCAGATCTTGAATTGTGGATGGGAGGGATAGAGCGCATACAAAAAGCAGGCGTACAACAAGTGGGTATGATACACCGTGGCTTTAGCTCTTATGGCAATACAGAATTTAGAAACGCCCCCATGTGGCACTTAGCTATTGAAATGAAAAGACGCAATCCAGGTATCTTGTTGATATGTGATCCATCGCATATAAGTGGGCGTAGGGATATTTTACAATCGGTTTCTCAACAAGCCATTAATTTAGATTATGATGGATTGATGATCGAAAGCCATATAACACCCGATGAAGCATGGAGCGATGCGAAGCAACAAATCACACCAGAGAGATTAGCAGAATTGTTAGATGCTATTGAGTGGAGAAAAGAAGATGTAAACTCAGCGGAATATCATGCTGCGTTGGAAAAATTGCGTCAGCAAATAAACCATTTAGACGATGAATTGATGCAAATAATTAGCCAGCGTATGAAAGTGGCCGAGCAAATTGGCACTTACAAAAAAGAAAATAATATTACGATTTTACAAACCAATAGGTGGAATGAAATTTTGGAAAGAGCGTACAAAAAAGGAGAAACATTGAACCTAAGCAAAGAATTTATGACGAAGTATTATGATGCCGTGCATATGGAAAGTATCAGCCATCAGAATAAAATAATGGAAGGGTGATAGGCTAGGAGATTAAAAGAGGAAAAGAGTTGGTTAAGGGGTTGAAGGAAAAAGGAGAAAAAGAATTTGCTAAGAGGTTGAAGGAGAAAAAGGAGAAAAAGAGAAAAAGAATTGGCTAAGTGGTTGAAGGAGAAAAGGAGAAAAAGAATTGGCTAAGTGGTTGAAGGAGAAAAGGAGAAAAAGAGAAAAAGAATTGGCTAAGAGGTTGAAGGAGAAAAGGAGAAAAAGAGAAAAAGAATTGGCTAAGTGGTTGAAGGAGAAAAGGAGAAAAAGAGGTGGCAAAGAGGTTGAAGGAGAAAAGGAGAAAAAGAATTGGCTAAGTGGTTGAAGGAGAAAAAAAGGAGAAAAAGAATTGGCTAAGAGGTTGAAGGAGAAAAGGAGAAGAAAGGAGATGGTAGTAAGAAAATTAAGTACGCTAAAGAGAATTAGTATAAGGGATATTTTTTTTATTCTACCCGCTTATTTACATTTATGAAAAATATACTAATACCCTATTTATCTTTATTTAAAGTATTCCAGCTATGCATATTGATGATCTTACAGAAATCGTTATTGGACTTTGCATTAAAATTCATTCTAAAATTGGGCCTGGTTGTTATGAAATTGTTTATGAAGAGATATTGTATTACGAATTGAATAAACTTGGTATTAAAGTGGAAAGACAGATTATTATGCCAGTTACATAGGACGATTTAGATTTACCAAAAGCTTTTAAATTAGACTTATTAGTGGATGATAAATTGATATTAGAATTGAAATCAGTTTTTCCTTTGCCAACAGTATATTATAAACAAATTAAATCTCATCTTTCATTAATGAACCTCAAGCATGGATTTATATTGAATTTTAAAGTGAATTTAATGAAGGAAGGTATTCATAGGGTTTTTAATAATTTTGGAAGAGAACAAATTGACTGAAAGCTAAGAGATTAAAAGGAGAAAAAGAGAGTGGCACTTAAATCGTTTCTCTATTTCTCCTTTTGACGTTTGTGCCAAACCTACCTACAATTCCAATAAAAAGCTTTTCAACTCATTGGCATTTATACCAATCTTTGTGCTTTTCTTTTCTAATTTTAATTGTTGTTGTATAGCTTCTGGAATAGGAACAGCCTCATTGATTATTGGCTCCACCACATCATAAAACTTTACAGGGTGTGCTGTTTCTAAAATTATACCTTTATCGATGGGATTGTTCAATAAATAATCTTGCAAAGCTTTATAGGCTACTGCCCCGTGAGGATCCAATAAATAGTGTTGTTCGTTAAATACAGAAAGCAGTGTTTCTTTTGTAACAGTATCGCTTATACTACAACTGCTTACTTTATCCTTTAATGCAGAAAACTGTTGCTGAAAAATTTCCATGATCCGTACAAAGTTACTAGGGTCGCCCACATCCATAGCATTGCTAATGGTTGCTATGGCTTTTTTGGATTGATAATTTTCTGTTTCAAAATATTGTGGCACTACATCGTTGGCATTACAAGCCGCTATAAAATGTTTAATGGGTAAGCCAGATGCATTTGCCAAAAGGCCAGCACAAATATTTCCAAAATTTCCACTTGGCACACTTATAATAGGTGGATTATTTTTTTCTTTCCATTGTTTATATGCAAAGAAATAATAGAACTGTTGTGGCAACCAGCGGGCTACATTAATAGAATTGGCCGATGTAAGGAATAGTTTCTTATTCAACTCCTCATCCATAAAAGCGGCTTTTACCATTTGCTGGCAATCGTCAAAATTCCCTGCTACTTCTAGCGCATGAATATTATTACCCAATGTTGTCAATTGTTTTTCTTGCACACTACTTACCTTACCCGATGGATACAATATCACCACATCTACTCCTGGCACATTATAAAATCCACTGGCTACCGCACCGCCCGTATCGCCAGATGTAGCTACCAATACCGTTACTTTTTTATTGGAGCCTTTTACGAAATGGCCCAAGCAGCGGCTCATAAACCTTGCGCCAATATCTTTAAAAGCCAATGTGGGGCCATGATACAATTCCAATGAAAAAATATTATCGGTAACTTTTACTAATGGAATATTAAAATTGATGGTTTCTTGTACAATATTAAATAAATCTGTTTCATTAATTGTATCGCCTACATAAGGCTTAATAACCTCAAAAGCAATAGCTTCATTGCTAATGTTTTCAATATTATCAATCCATTCTTTTTTTATTGATGGAATGCTATTTGGAAAGTACAAGCCTTTATCGGGCGCTTGTCCGTTAATGGTAGCATCTTTAAAATTTACGGGTGGTGATTTTTTATGTAGGCTGTAGAAATTCATTTTATATATTTTGTTAGGAGTTTTTGGCTAGGAGCATAAAAGAGAAAAGGAGCAGAAAGAGAATTAGGTCAGCTCTTTTTTATCTTTTGACCTCTTAGTTAATCTTCACTCCTTCGTTATTTATTGTTGTTACATGTGTATGATAATCTACTCCAATTTTATTGTAAATATCTTTCATAATCTGTTCTACCTTTTTCGCAGTGTCTTCTTCCTTACTCAGCATAAAAACTGAAGGACCACTACCGCTAATTCCACCTCCTAATGCACCCACTTCTTTGCATTGTTGTTTCACATTGTCAAATCCAGGAATTAAAATACTGCGAATAGGTTCAACAATTACATCTTCTAAACTGCGGCCTATTAGATCATAATCGCTTTGCAAAAAACCTGCTACTAGTCCAGCTACGTTTCCCCATTGTTTTATGGCGTCTTTTAGTTGCACTTCTTTTCGCAATATCTGACGAGCATCCGAAGTTTTTACTTCTATTTGTGGATGCACAATCGTAACGTACATAGGTGGGGCAGCTAGTGGAACAATATCCAAAGGAAAAATAGAGCGAATAAGTGTAACACCTCCATAAATACAAGGTGTAATATTGTCGGCATGTTTTACACCGCTTGCTACTTTTTCGCCATTCATTGCAAATCGTACAAGATCATGTTTGGTAAAATAATTTTTCAATAAATGATTGGCACCTACTACAGCACCTGCAGAACTTGCTGCACTAGAACCTAGTCCACTGCCGGGTTTTATAATTTTATTTATAACCAAATCAAAGCCAATTTGCTTATCTGGATACTCTTCCATTAAAGCCAATAAAGAAGCGCCTGCTACGTTTTTTGCAGGCTCACAGGGTAAATTGTAATTATCAATATGCTTTATTCTTATACCAGGTTCGTTGCTCAATGAAAGCTCCATTTCGTCCTGTGGGTTATTTAAAGCAAGGCCTAAAATATCGAAACCACAAACCAGATTGGCAACAGTTGCCGGAGCTGATATTTTTACGGCCCCTCCACCCATCAAAGGGGGGATTTGAGTTTCATTTATGTTTGAAAGTTCATTCATTTTGGATAATTTAATCTTCAAAAACTTGTTCTATTTTCATCCGATTTGGGGATTTAGCAAATCTTTAAAGTGGTAAAAGCTTATGCTGTAGCCCTAATAATATCTGCAAATACACCACTTGCTGTTACATCTGCTCCTGCACCGGCTCCTTTTATTACTAATGGTTGTATTGGGTATCTATTGGTATAAAACAAAACGATATTGTCTTTTCCATATAAATGGAATAAGTCATGCGCTGGATTTATATGTTGCAACCCTACACTTGCTTTTCCATTTTCTAGTGCTGCTACAAATTTCAATTTATTTCCGTTAGCTGCTGCATCATCATATAGTTTTTTAAAATGCGCTTCGTGCTTTTCCATCTCTATATAAAAGTTTTCTACTGTTCCTTCCATACAAGATGCAGGCATAAAAGATTCATTGGCTATATCTTCCATTTCCATTTTTTCTCCACTCTCTCTTGAAAGAATCATAATTTTTCGCATTACATCTTTCCCACTTAAATCTAAACGTGGATCTGGTTCTGTGTACCCTTCCTCTTGAGCCTGTTTTACAACAGTTGCAAAAGATTTTTTGCCATCATAATTATTAAAAACAAAATTGAGTGTACCGCTTAATACGGCTTGCAATTTATTGAGTTTATCACCGCTTTTCATTAAATCATTTAGTGTACCAATAATTGGCAACCCTGCGCCTACATTGGTTTCAAATAAAAATTTTGCATTGAATTCTCTAGCACTATTTTTTAACTGTTCGTAGTAAGCATAGTTGGAAGAACAAGCCACTTTATTGCAGGCTACCACTGCAATACTTTTTTGTAAAAAATTATTATACTTAGTAGCTACCACATCGCTAGCAGTTACGTCTACAAAAATAGTATTGCGTAAATTCTTTGAAATTATGTTATGCACATATTCATCCATTATGCTATAGGGTGCATCATTTAACAAAGTCAACCAATTTTGTAAATCAATTCCATCTTCATTTATCAATGCCCTTTTACTATTTGCTAGGCCCACTACTTTTATATTTAATCGGGTACTGCTTTTCAAATAAGCTATTTGCTGACTTAATTGTGCTAGTAATTTACTTCCAACATTACCGATACCAGCAATAAATAAATGTACTTGTTTGTAAGTTGTTTCAAAAAAGCTTTCATGTAATACATTCACGGCTTTTGCTACATCAGTTAAACCAATTACACAAGAAATATTCCGCTCCGATGAGCCTTGTGCAATAGCACGTATATTGACCCCGTTTTTGCCCAATGCACTAAACATTTTTCCTGCCACACCTGTGTGGCTTTTCATGTTGTCGCCTACCAATGCTATGATAGCCAAGTCGTTTTCTACAATCAGCGGGTCTACTTTTTTTGTTTCTATTTCGTAAGCAAAAGCATTGTCCACCGCTTGTTTGGCTGTTAATACATTTGCAGTTTCTATAGCAACAGAAATAGAATGCTCCGAAGAGCTTTGTGTAATTAGAATAACATTTATTTTTTGATTTGCTAATGCTTCAAACAAACGCTTACTAAATCCAGGAATACCTACCATACCGCTTCCTTCTAAACTAATAAGCGATATTTTATTGATGCTAGAAATTCCTCTTATAGCACTACCGTTAATATTAGCTTCTCTTTTTATTACAGTTCCAATATCCGTAGGAGCGAAAGTATTCTTTATCCAAATAGGAATATTTTTACTCATTACAGGTTGTATGGTAGGCGGGTAAATTACTTTGGCACCAAAATGCGAAAGCTCCATTGCTTCTTGATACGATATTTCAGGTATTAATTTTATATTGGAAACAATTCTTGGGTCAGCCGTCATCATACCCGAAACGTCTGTCCATATTTCCAAATCCACTGCATTTACAGCTCCTGCAATAATGGCTGCTGTATAATCGGAACCTCCCCTGCCTAATGTAGTGGTAATACCCGTTTCGTTAGATGAGATAAACCCAGGGAGGATAAATACATGACAATCATTAGAAGCAAAATAGGATTCAATGGTTTTGTTTGTTTTTGAAAAATCAACAAATGCTGCGCCAAAATTACTATCTGTAAAAATCATTTCTCGGGAATCTTTCCATTGCACATCTATATCTATCGCCTTTAATTTAGCAGCAATTATTTGAGAAGAAAGCAATTCGCCATAGCTTACAATTTTATCTTTTGTACGTGCAGAAAGTTCGCCTAATAAAAAGATACCATTACAAATATCTTCAATTTCGTTACACATCTTTTTCACCAAACTCAACACTGAACTTTGTTGTGTAACCGGAATCAATTCTTTTACCGTATTAAGGTGGCGGGTTTCAATTTCAAATAATGCTGTTTTATAGGCTTCATCATTGGTAGAGGCCAGTTGAGCGGCAGCCAATAACAAGTCTGTTATGCCGCCCAAGGCAGATACAACGATTGCAATACGCCCGTTACCCGTTTTACTTTTTACAATTTTTACTACTTTATTTATGTTTTCTGCTGAGGCTACAGAACTGCCTCCAAACTTAATTACTTGCATTTAAAAAATTTAATAGTATGACAATATTTCTGTTTAAGAAAAAAGCGAAAGCCCAATGGATGATATAAAAATAATTAACCCCTAAAGGGTCGTAAATGTAGTAAATGTTGTTCCACAAAATGCAGACAGCGTGCGGTTAGAAGAAATAATATGTGTAACTTTAGTCATCATTATTTTAAAAATTGAATTTACATTAAAAGATTGAATATTCTGTATTTATTTTTAAATTTAATCAGAACAAAATTTCATTTTCAAAAATTTTCTACACTTAATACTTTTACATTAAATGGATAATTACAGCTCATATGGGTTGCTGCAGTTTAATAGCAATGTTGGAATAAAATTTCAACTCTATAATAGTTTATTTTCATCGCTTCCTTTTCATCGTGTAGAGAAGACAGGCGTTTTATTGTCTGTTTTAATTAGCCATTGCGATGACTCTTTTAAAAATAAGATGAGTCCTTCCAGTATTATAGAATCATTTTTTGAAAAACATACAACCTATAGAGAGGAAAAAGAAAAACTTGATTTACTTTTTAGGTTTGTACAATACATAGAAAGGCAAGTGGTATTGTTTGATGCTTTGGAGGATGCTGCTTTTACAGATGTACGAGATATGTCAGGAGCGGGTACTTTAAAGCAATTGGAAATAGAGATCCAAAACAAGGGAAAAGAAAAAGAGATTCAAAATAAGCTGCAAGATTTTTCTGTTATGTTGGTTTTAACGGCACATCCAACACAGTTTTATCCAGGAACCGTTTTAGGCATCATTCATGATTTGTCAAAATCATTGTCAGAAAATGATTCTACCAAAGTGAACATGTATTTACAACAGCTAGGTAAAACAGCTTTTTTGCAAAAACAAAAACCTACACCGTATGATGAAGCCATCAGTTTAATTTGGTTTTTAGAGAATGTGTTTTATGCTGCTGCAGGTAGGATAACTACTTTCATAAAAGATAAATTTGGCGATGCATTACCCCAAAATAAATCAATTATACAAATGGGCTTTTGGCCAGGAGGCGATAGAGATGGTAACCCTTTCGTAACGGCTGATATAACTTTAAAAGTAGCCCAAGCATTAAGAGGCAGTATCATTAAATGTTATTATCTAGAAATAAGAAGAATAAAACGCAGACTTACTTTTAGTGGAATAGATACCATCTTGAATGGCTTGGAAAAACAATTGTACGATAATATTTTTATTCCAGGCTATCAAACAGACATTACAACAAAATATATTCTTATTGAATTAGAAAAAATAAAAGATATTATCATTTATCAACACAATGGTCTCTTCCTATATCTGGTAACCAATTTAATAAACAAAGTAAATGTTTTCGGGCTTCACTTTGCATCGTTGGATGTACGTCAAGAAAGTACCATTCATGGTCGTGTTTTGGAAACAATATATGGAGAAGCTTATGGCAATTTAGATACAGAAGATAAAATTGAATTTTTAACTAATACAGAAGATGCCGTAGAAAAAAAGTATGATGATAGCTTGGTACAAGATACCATTACAAATATTATTGGTATACAAAAAATACAGCTACAAAATGGGGAGGCTGGGTGCAACCGATACATCATCAGCCAATGCAATAGTGCAATGAATGTATTAGAAGTGTATGGCTTGTTTTTGGCTAGCGGTTGGAAGAAAGCCAGTTTGACTATCGATATTGTACCATTGTTTGAAACGATTGATGATTTGGAAAATGCTGCTGCCATCATGAAAACTTTATATGAGCATACCATTTACAAAAAGCATTTGCAACTAAGAAACAACAAACAAACCATCATGCTTGGTTTTAGCGATGGCACAAAAGATGGCGGATACTTAATGGCAAATTTTGGTATTTACAAAGCAAAGGAAGCGCTCACAAAAATTTCTAAAGATTACGATATAAATGTAGTGTTTTTTGATGGCCGTGGAGGCCCTCCTGCAAGAGGTGGTGGAAAAACGCACCAGTTCTATGCTAGTATGGGGAAAAATATTAGCAATAAAGAAATACAAGTTACGGTACAAGGGCAAACCATAAGTTCTAGCTATGGCACAGTAGATGCAGCACAATACAGCATGGAGCAATTGATACATGCTGGATTAAGCAATGAATTATTTAGCAACAAGGAAATTACCTTGGAAGAAAATGAAGAAGCATTGCTACAGGAACTGTCTACCAAAAGTTTGGAAGCATATCTTTCCTTAAAAAATCATCCAGATTTTTTAGACTATTTATCAAATATAAGCCCTGTAAAATTTTACAGCGAAACCAATATTGCTAGTAGACCAAGCAAAAGAAATACTGGCAGTACGTTAAGTTTAAAAGATTTGCGTGCCATACCTTTTGTAGGCGCATGGGCACAACTTAAACAAAATGTAACAGGTTATTATGGTGTGGGCACCGCATTGGCTTCATTGGAAAAAGAAGGAAAGTTTTCTTCTGCCAAAAACCTTTATAAAAACTCGTTGTTTTTTAGAACCCTTATCGAAAATTGTGAAATGGCCCTGAAAAAATGCTATTTCCCCCTAACAGAATACTTAAGCAATGATGAAAAATATGGGGAAATCTGGAATATAATTTACGAAGAGTTTGAACTTACAAAAAAATATGTTCTCATGTTAAGTGGCAGAAATGAATTGATGAGTAATTATCCAGTGGACAGTTTATCGATAACGATGAGGGAAAAAATTGTGCTTCCCCTCATAACAATACAACAATATGCCATTAACAAAATTAGAGAAATGGATGAACAGCTTGTTATTTCGCCTGCATTAGATACATTTAAGAAACTGGTTATTCGTTCTTCGTTTGGGATAATAAATGCGGGAAGGAATTCGGCTTAGGGGTTTGTTGGGAGGTTTTGCTAAGAGGTCAAAAGAGAAAAAGAGGGTTCTTTATGTTTCACACACCCCTTTCCTCTTTCGTAGTTTAATATTCTGTCCGGTTTAAATCATCATAGCTTTGTTGGGAGGTTTTGCTAAGAGGTAAAAAGAGAAAAAGAGGGTTCTTTATGTTTCGCATACCCCTTTCCTCTTTCGTAGTTTAATATTCTGTCCGGTTTAAATCATCATAGCTTTGTTGGGAGGTTTTGCTAAGAGGTCAAAAGAGAAAAAGAGGGTTCTTTATGTTTCGCATACCCCTTTCCTCTTTCGTAGTTTAATATTCTGTCCACTGGGCGTCGCTGGTATTTGGGCATCACCCTGAGCGAAGAT
>JANNGD010000064.1:0-22926 GCA_031380515.1 Ferruginibacter sp.
TCTGGAAAAATTGGGGTTGGTAAAAAGAACAGCGAGCAAAACTGATAGAAGAATAAATAAAATATTTATTACACCTGAGGCGCAAAATTTACAGGTGTTGAGTATGGAGGTGGCCAACCAAACATTGAATGAGGCTTTGGAAGGGGTATCAAATGGACAAGTGGAAATAGCAAAGGAGGTTTTGCAGATGGTGTATGATAATTTAAGCAAGTAAATTGTTTGGCGTTTGTTGTTTGGTGTTCGCTTTAAAATTTAGAGTGCAATCTATATAAGAAGTTTATTAACCCCAAACACCAAACAACAAACAGGTTTTAACACCAAACAACAACTGTACTAAATAATAAAATAAATAATCATGAATACAACAACAGTAAACAATGCATTGAAGGGTGGCGAATTCTTAATCAAAGAAAGCAATGCATTTGAAACATTTACGCCCGAAGATTTTAATGAGGAACAAGTAATGGTAAAAGATATGTGTATTCAATTTGTGAATACAGAAGTTTTGCCTGTGGTAGATAGAATAGACAAATTGGAACCTGGTCTTATGCCATCACTTATGGAAAAAGCTGGTGAGCAGGGACTTTTAGGTGCATCTACGCCAGAGGAATTTGGAGGCTTAGGCAAAGATTTTATAACATCTACTTTGGTAAACGAAGGCCTTGGTGGAGGTTTTTCATTTAGTGTAGCCATTGCTGCCCATACAGGAATTGGCACATTGCCCATTTTATATTTTGGTACCGACGCCCAAAAACAAAAATACATACCAAAACTCACTAGTGGCGAGTGGAAAGGCTCTTATGGGCTTACAGAGCCAAACGCTGGTAGCGATGCTTTGAGTGCAAAAACTACCGCTGTGCTTTCAGAAGATGGCAAACATTATATTTTAAATGGACAAAAATGTTGGATAACCAATGGAGGTTTTGCAAATGTATACACCGTATTTGCAAAAATAGACGGAGATAAATTTACTGGTTTTATTGTAGATAGGGATACAGAAGGATTTACCCTTGGGGCAGAAGAACATAAAATGGGTATCAAAGGTTCATCCACTGTTCAATTGTATTTTCAAGATTGTAAAGTACCTGTAGAAAATTTATTGGGTGAAGTTGGTAAAGGACATATCATCGCTTTTAATATTTTAAATATTGGCAGACTCAAATTATGTGCGGCTGCTTTAGGGGGAGCAAAAATGGCTTTAGATGCTACAATTACTTATGCAAATACGAGAGAGCAATTTAAAACAGCTATTGCAAATTTTGGTGCCATAAAACACAAATTAGCAGAATGTGCCACACGTATTTGGGTAAGCGAAAGTGCACTTTACCGTACCAGTAAATGGATAGACGATAAAGAAAATGAATTGGAAGCAGCAGGAAAATCTTATGCAGAAGCACACCTTGCCGCAGCCGAAGAATATGCAATTGAATGTGCGATGCTAAAAGTAGACGGTAGTGAAGTGTTAGACTTGATAGTAGATGAAGGCGTGCAAATACACGGTGGCAATGGTTTTAGCGATGAGTATATGATTAGCCGTGCATACAGAGATAGCCGCATAAACAGGATTTATGAAGGTACCAATGAAATTAATAGACTGCTTACGGTAGATATGATGTTAAAGCGTGCCATGAAAGGTAAGCTCGATTTGATGGGCCCTGCAATGGCAGTGAGCAAAGAGTTGATGAGCATTCCTGATTTTGGTAATGAAGATGAAACGCCATTTGCTACAGAGAAAAAAGCCGTAGCGCAAATGAAGAAAGCAATATTGATGGTAGCAGGTGCAGCAGTACAAAAACTGATGATGGGCTTGGGCGATGAGCAAGAAATTTTAATGAACATTGCAGATATGACCATTGCTACTTTTAATGCAGAGAGTGCATTGCTACGATTGATAAAAATGACAGACAAGCAAGGGGAAGCGGCAGTGAGCATTCAAAAAGATATGACCCATGTTTATCTGAATGATGCAGTAGATGCTGTGAACAAAGCTGGTAAAGAAGCGATCAATGCTTTTGCAGATGGCGATGAGCAACGCATGATGTTGCTTGGCTTGAAGCGCTTTACAAAAATGGCACCTTTTAACAGCAAAGAAGCCAGAAGGCGTATTGCCGCTAAGTTGTGTGCAGATGGCAAGTATGGGTACTGAGCTTTAAACCACAAAGATTCAAAAAAAATAAAGAATCACAAAGAATAAAAGAGAGGCTAACTCATTATATTGAGTTAGCCTCTTTTTAATTTATAGCTTTGTGCTCACTGACCAATATAGTTCGTGACACAAGAACCAATGCGAAGGGCTAAGTATTGCAAAGTATTTAAGTATATTTGGTATGCCAAGAAGGGCTAAAGATGATGTCATTTAGAACATGTATAACTTTTCAAGAAAATATATAAAAGATATAATTTTAGAATTACCACATAAGATTGGTAAAAATTGTGTAGAATATAAAGTTGAAAAGAATGGTGAGCTAGTAGGGAAGATTCTAGCAAGTGATGATTTTACATTCATTGATTTTGAAAATAAAACAGTTAAAATTGACAGAGACAGAGGTTGCTTGAGAAATAAAACATATCATGTAATTAATTATCAAGAAGAGATTGTTAGTGCTACTATAGATTACTTAAATACGAGCAATGAATGTATCATAAATATTAAAGAAGGAAGTACTTATTTTTTTCATGAAAATCAAGCTATCAAAAAAATTCTAAATCCTAAGACTTGGTTTAAATTTGAACATCATATAACCGATAGTAAAGACGATATTTCGTTTTTTGGAACTTATAAAATTAATTATTTAGATAGTGGAATAATTCATACCACTAATGAAAAATTAACTTTAGTTATTCTAATTGGCTTATCAATATTAGATGAGTACATTAGAACTTCGCAAGAAACAGCGGGCTAAAAGATCGCTCAAGTTAAGGGTTGGTTCTATGGGCGCAGAAAATAGTACAATTAAAAATGAGTTTGTCCCGCATATACGAGATAATCTCTTTTTCTCGTTTTGCTTTTTCTTGTGCTAAAAATTTTTTCTAGGAAAAAATCTGAGTAAATCTGAGAAATCTGTGAGCCAAAATTTTTACCGCTCAAATAAGCAATCTCTATTTTGTACAAAATGTTTACACTTATGAAATCAATAAACGAATATTAGGAAAATATTCGATAAGTAATAAAACTTAATAAGTACGCCAAACCCGTCATGTAAATAAATTGAATGATAGGCCATTTCCACGTTTTGGTTTCTCTTTTTACGATTACCAATGTACTCATGCATTGCATGGCAATTACATAAAAAACAAGCAGCGATAATCCTGTAGCCAAATCATATACTTTTGTTCCATCTGCTCTTTTTGCAGCGGCCATTTTTTGGCGAAGGGTATTGCTGTTTTCATCTGCATCTTCCCCCACAGAATATAGCGTGGCCATGGTGCCTACAAAGACCTCCCTTGCAGCAAAAGAGGTAATAAGCGCAATACCTATTTTCCAATCATACCCAAGTGGGCGAATGGTAGGTTCTATAAAACTACCTAAAATGCCTGCGTAAGAATTTTGCAATAGATTGGTTTTTCTTTCTTTTTCTATTTGATTTTGTGCTGCTATATTTTTAATAATTAGGCTATCGTATTGGCCAATCAATATACTATCATTAAGGCTTATTATTGATAATTTACTGGCGGTTAATTTTTTATTTTCATCCGTTTTTATTTTTATAAAAGCATCGTATTTTGTTGTTACTGCTTTCATTTTTTCTGTAGGACCAAAAGTACTGAGCGCCCACAATAGTAAACTAATTACCATAATAATTTTTCCAGCATCAAATACAAATATTTTTGCTTTCTCTATCATAGTCACCAAAATATTTTTCCAACGGGGGCTGCGGTAAGTGGGTAATTCTAAAATAAAAAAACTACGCTCGGTACTTTTTATAAACCATTTCATAACCCATGCTACAATTAAAGCCAATACAGTGCCTAGCAAGTACAACAACATCATAACCAAACCTTGCAAACTTAAAAAGCCAAGGTATAATTTTGAAGGAATAACCAGTGCAATAAGGATAGTGTACACTGGTAAACGAGCGCTACAACTCATGAGAGGAGTAATCATGATGGTGAGCAAACGCTCTTTTTTATTTTCTATATTTCTAGCGCTCATAATGGCTGGCACAGCACAAGCATATCCACTTATCATGGGCATCACACTCTTTCCATTTAAGCCTACTTTTCGCATGAGTTTATCGGTAAGAAAACTTATACGAGCCATGTAACCAGTGTCTTCTAATAAAGTTATTAGCCCAAACAAAATCATAATCTGCGGTATGAAAACCATGATACCACTAAGGCCTGCAACGATACCATTAATAAATACATCTGCAAATAGGCCATGAGGCAAAATACCAGAAAGCCAACCTGCCAGTTTTCCAAAAGTCCATTCTATACCATCCATAGGAAACTGAGCCAGCCAAAAAACAGATTGAAATAGTATAAATAAAACAGCAATTAGAATTAAGTAACCCCATGTTCTATGTAATAAAATATTGTCTATTTTTTCTGTTTGCAACGATTTCTTTAAAGGGTCTTTTTCCACAACAGTTTGTTGCATGATCTGTTTTATCCTGCTATACCGTTGCATAATTTCTTCTGCCTGTGTTTTAGTAGCATTAAAATTATAAAGGGCTTTTATATTGTCTATATTTTTACCTAACGAAGCATCAAAAGAAAAGTATTCACTGTTTATGAGATAGTGTAAAACTTTGTAATCGCTGGCATTGGGTAATATTTTTTTAGCATCTACAATAACCGGCGTATTTAGTATGGTTCCATCTATGAAATTTCTTTCAGCTAAAGGTTGTTTATTTTCTATCGTTTGTTCTATTGCTTTTTTTAATTCTGGTATTCCTTTATTTTTCCGTGGGTTTATAGTCACTATAGGCACGCCTAGTTCTCGCTCCATGCCTGCAATATCTATTTGTGTACCTTTTTGTTTAGCCAAATCCATCATGCTAAGGGCAATAACAATGGGAATCTTTAAGTCTATAATCTGAGAGCAAAAAAGCAAATTGCGTTTAAGGCTGCTGGCATCTGCTACAATTACAATCAATTCGGGTATTATGGAGCTGTCTTCACCCATTAACACATTGTATGCAACCCATTCATCTGCCCTTTTGGGGTAAAGGCTGTAAGTGCCAGGCAAATCGATGATGGTGGCATCAATGGTTTTTGAAATAGTACAATTGCCGGTTTTTTTATCTACTGTTACTCCCGGAAAATTGCCTACTTGTTGGTTTAGCCCCGTAAGTGTGTTAAACAAAGAAGTTTTACCGCTATTGGGGTTCCCTACAAGCGCTATGTTTATTTTATTACTCAATAGATATTATTAAATGCAATGCAAAAGTAAGGTTTAGATTTTTGTACAGGTTACGATTTAGAGAATTGTGCCTTGGTATTGCCGAGAAGCTTTGAAGGCGTTATCTTTGCTAAAAGAAAAGAAATGAAATATATTTTACTAGGATTAATTTTTGTAACACAAACAATATCGGCACAGAAACTTGATAAAAGCGATAAAAAAGTAATACAAAGTTTACAAACTTCCATTAATTTTTTAGCAGATGATAAATTGGAAGGCCGCAGGACAGGTAGCGCTGGTGAAAAATTGGCGTATGAGTTTATTCAAAAAGAATTTAAAAAAATTGGCCTACAAGCTATTACCACCGACAAAACTTATATTCAAGCTTTTGATGTAAACGAAGGAAGAGAATTTGAACAAAAAAGTAAATTAATAATAGGCGACATAGCATACTCTCCAAATGAACATTTTTTTCCATTATCATTTTCTGGCAACTTAGCAGAAACAAAACTTATCAATATTGAAAAAGAAATTGCATTCATTGACATAGGAGCCCTCTTAAAAGAAAATGAAAACAATCCACACTTCGATTTAAAAGATAAACTAATTAGTGTATGCATTGATCAAGCATCAAAGAATAGAAAGTTGGTTATTTTTAGAAATAGCAGCAACATAAAAGATGATGTAAGTTTTGATGCAAAAGATAAAACAATGCCTTTACCCATTGCGGCAATATTTGTAAAAAACCAATTAAAAGAAAAATTTGATGATGGTTTAATTTATGCAACACTTGCCATAAATATTGAAAGCAAAATAAAACAAGGGCACAACGTAATCGGTTACATAAATAACAATGCTAAAAACACCATTATCCTAGGGGCTCATTACGATCACTTAGGATATGGTGAAGACCATAACTCCTTGTACGCTGGAGCTACACCAATGATACACAATGGTGCAGATGATAATGCAAGCGGCACAGCTGCATTGATAGAAATGGGTAAATGGCTTAAAAATTCTTCTTATAGAAAGTACAATTATTTATTGGTTTCTTTTTCGGGTGAAGAGCTGGGTTTATTTGGTTCTAAGTATTTTGCAGACCATGCGGGGCTTGATTTGAAAACTATTAATTATATGATAAATATGGATATGGTGGGCAGGTTAAACGATAGTACGCATGGCATTACGATTGGTGGTTATGGCACTTCTCCTACCTGGGGTTCCATCATAAAAAAGGAAGATGCTTATTTTAAGCTGAATTTTGATAGCAGTGGTAGTGGCCCAAGCGATCATACATCATTTTACAAAAAGGATATTCCAGTTTTGTTTTTCTTTACTGGTAGCCACAAGGATTATCACAAACCAAGTGATGATGCAGATAAAATAAACTATAAAGGCGAGTTGCAGATATTAAAATATATACAAAATATTATTGCACAAACAGATAAATTGGATAAACTGGCATTTACTAAAACGAGAGAAGTATCTTTGGGTAAGAGTACCTTTAAAGTAAGTGTAGGTATAATGCCCGATTATACATTTTCCGGTAATGGTGTAAGGGTAGATGGGGTATCTGAAAACAAGCCTGCACAAAAGGCGGGTGTAATAGCTGGCGATGTTTTGATGCAACTAGGCGAGCATAAGTTTAGTGATGTACAAAGTTATATGGGTGTTTTAAATAAATTTGAGAAAGGGCAAACGACCAATCTTAAATTGATGAGAGGCAAAGAAGAGTTGGTATTGAAAATAACTTTTTAAAGCCCTTTTACCCTTATTACCTCCAGAGAGGTTTTTGACAATTGTAAGTAGATTATTGAGATGATTATCGTTTTAAGACTATTAAATAGAATAGAATCTAATATTTTTAAAACTTTGTGCGTTTGTGGTAAATTGTATAAGCATGAAATTAAAAATAGATACCGAAAGCCTTATTGATGATTTCTTTGATAGCACTTGCCTATTGGGTATTGTGGCGCCCATGAAGGACTACTTATTTACATGGCATATCAATCAAGCGCTTGGGTATCAGTTCAAAATAAACCATGGCTTAGAAATTCAATTAAGAAAAAAAGAGCGTAATTATTTTTTCTCTATTTATGAGTATCTTGTTCCAGGGTCTAGTATGGCCCATTATTTGTACAACAATGAAGATGATGGGGAATACCTTTTGCCTGAGTTTAAACATTTAGATTTTCTTTGGCTAGCCAAAGGAGAAAAGATGGAAAGAAATGAAGTGCAAAGCTTGCTACAATCTTTAAAAACATTACCCTCAGTACAATTGGTTACAGAAATGACCAATGAGAAAATAAAAAATAAACAGTTTTTAATATTTTAAATAAACTATTATGTGGGAGGAAGAAAACAACAAATTGTATAAAAAATTTGTATTTAAAAATTTCATTGACGCCTTTTCTTTTATGACAAGTATAGCATTGTTAGCTGAAAAAGCAAATCATCATCCAACATGGACAAACACCTATAATTCTGTAGAAATTTGGCTTAGTACGCACGATGCTGGTGATACTGTTACAGAGAAAGATAGAAAACTTGCTAATAATATCGACAATGTTTTGGCCTAATAATTTTGGTTTATAAGCCTAAACAGCAGGAATAAAAAAAGCCATTACAAGAATCAATTTGTAATGGCTTTTTTCTATAGGGACTACGTTTTAAAATTTAATTTGTGTCGTTATAGAACAATGAAAATCGATACTATGCTGCTTTTAGACCTACTTTAAAAGCCAAACTAAAATACGAAAAGGAATCTCCTTTGTTTTCATTGCCTGAGAATTTCCATTTTTTGCCAGAAGCAAATGGGGGATGACTTGCACTTCCGGCCGCTTCGCCAACACCTATGTAAGTATCATGACTTTCTAGCCTAAAGCCATAAGACATTCCTTTGTTTAAATGAAGGTTTGGTATTTTAAATGACACCCATTTGCCGTTGCAACTTTCATTGAATGCTACATTGGAGGTTGCCAATGATGGGCCCCAACTTTGGTGCAAAGGATCAAAAGAATGCAAAGTCATGGCTACTTCTCCAGGGTTTGTAACAATGTTCGAAAATACTTCAATTGTGTCTAAATCGCCTTCACTTGCGGCAATAAATGTTTGACCCATAACGATTTCTTTTGCATCGCCTTTTCTATGTCCTAACCAAGATGTAGCGTTATTGGTTAATTGTTGAATGGATTCAAAAGATGCCGAAAACTGGTTTTGTGCTTTCATAAATAATTTATTTTAATGATAAAAAAACAACAGTAGTCTGGTAGAAAAAAATTAAGGTATTTGTATAACTCTTAAATGCAACAATTATTGTGCAGAAACGTAGGAAAATAAATAAATGGCAGTTAGTGTTTTGTTAAATGAGAAGAATTTTAGTCTTACAGAAAAGTAAGAAGCAATTGCAATCTTATACCAATTAGACTTTGAACGAATACTGTCAGCCTGAGCTTGTCGAAGGCGATTTCATAAATAAACTAAGTTTGTTTCCTAATAGCCCCGGTTTCGACAAGCTCAACCTGACAGTTTTTATTAAGATAGATTCAATGTCTAATTGGTATTATTTGCATATCGAATTATTGTATTATAAAAAAATCCTGCAAACGAGCTTGTTTACAGGATTAAAATCATTTGAACTGGTTAAATATCTTATTTTACTGGCACGCTTCGCTCTACAAAACTTCTCAGCATATTAGCTATACCATTTGCATCTATTCCTATCTCATCATACAATTGCTTAGGAGTACCATGCTCCACCAATCTATCTGGAATACCCATTATTTTTACATCTGCTTTGTAACCATGCTCGTTCATAAATTCTAAAATGGCAGATCCAAAACCACCCACAATTGTGCCATCTTCTACCGTTACAATTTTATTAAAATTTGCAAATACTTCGTGCAACATTTCTTCATCAATTGGCTTTGCAAAACGCATATCATAATGAGCAGGGTTTATACCTTCTTTTTTTACATCGCGTATTGCTTCTGCAGCAAAATTTCCAGGATGTCCAAAACTTAAAATAGCGATCCCTTCTCCATCAATTCCCGGAGATCCTGCAGACAATTTTCTACCTGTTCCTATTTTTATCTCCTTCATTTCTGTTTTCCATTCTGGCATGGTGCCTTCACCACGTGGATAACGAATAGAGAAGGGCAATTGATTTTTTTCTAGCTGTGCAGTATACATTAAATCTCTTAACTCGCCTTCATTCATTGGAGCGCTTACGATCATATGTGGTACGCAACGCATATAGGCTATATCATAACAGCCATGATGCGTAGGTCCGTCTTCACCAACCAATCCTGCACGGTCCAAACAGAAAATAACAGGCAGCTTTTGAATAGCAACATCGTGTATAACCATGTCATATGCACGTTGCATAAATGAGGAATAGATATTGCAAAATACCCGTAATCCTTGTGTAGCCATGCCTGCACTGAGTGTAACGGCATGTTGCTCGCAAATACCCACATCAAAAGCTCTGTGCGGCATAGCTTCCATCATAAATTTAAGAGAGCATCCACTTGGCATTGCAGGTGTAACACCCATTATTTTGTCATTCTTTTCTGCCAGTTCTATAATAGTATGCCCAAAAACATCCTGGTATTTTGGAGGCTGTTTTACTTCAAAAACTTTTTTAGCAATTTCTCCTGTTACCTTATCAAATAGTCCGGGTGCATGCCATTTTGTTTGATCTTTTTCAGCCAACTCATAGCCCTTTCCTTTTACTGTTTTTATATGCAATAACTTTGGTCCGGGTATATCTTTTAGGTCTTGTAAGGTTTCTATTAGCTTGGCTACATTGTGCCCGTCTATTGGGCCAAAATATCGAAGGTTTAATGCTTCAAAAAGATTGCTGCTACTACTTACCATACCTTTTAGGCCCTCCGTAAGTTTAGTAGCCATAGATCGAGTAAAGTTTTTTCCAACTGGTAACTTGCCCAATAAATTCCAAACGTCATCCTTTACTTTATTGTAGGTGTGCGATGTGGTAATATCAGTCAAGTATTCTTTTAATGCACCCACATTAGGGTCAATACTCATGCAATTGTCATTCAAAATGATCAATACATTGCTTTTT
This sequence comes from Ferruginibacter sp., assembly GCA_031380515.1. GTDB lineage: Bacteria > Bacteroidota > Bacteroidia > Chitinophagales > Chitinophagaceae > Ferruginibacter. The sequence goes on from JANNGD010000064.1 coordinate 10,431, forward strand.
TCAATTCCTGCATGGTTCATTGCTTCAAAAGAAATACCAGCCGTCATAGCGCCATCTCCAATTACAGCTACATGTTGTCTGCCGGTTTCGCCTTTATATTGACTAGCCATAGCCATACCTAAAGCTGCAGAGATAGAGGTAGAGGAGTGACCTACACCAAAAGTATCGTATTCACTTTCGCTGCGTTTAGGAAAGCCACTTAAGCCATTTAGTTTTCTATTGGTTGGAAAATTATCTCTACGGCCAGTAAGAATTTTATGACCGTAAGATTGGTGCCCCACATCCCATACCAATTGGTCGTAAGGCGTATTTAATACATAATGCAATGCTACTGATAGCTCTACAACACCAAGGCTTGCAGCAAAATGACCTCCGTAAACACTCACCACATCAATAATATACCTACGCAATTCATCGGAAACTTGCTGCATTTGATCCTTGCTCAATTTTTTTAAATCGGCAGGGCTGTTTATTTGTTGTAAAAGTGGTCCTGGGGTAATTTCCATTGTCTTATCTTGATATTATGCAAAAATAAACCTAAAATAGTTATTTAATTTCTAAATCTACGCAGATTTTGTAATCGTAGACTTTAGATTTGGGCAACCATAGAAGTAGAGCTTATTTTTGGTTACTTTTAGGATTGAGTAAGCTAATAATATGGGATGCGAATAAATTTCATTCTCACAATAGGCTAAAAATAAATCTTAGCATTTGAATTTGAAACTGTAAGAACTTCGGAATTTGTAATTTTAACCGAGTCAATCGTATTTGTAGTTGTTAATATTTTTACAAGACTATAGTAAGCAACACTCCCACATTCTGGGGAAAGTAATACTTGTCTTGATGTATAAATGATCGACAAGGTATCTGCTTGAAGCGTATTTTCGACCCGAATTACAAATTTTGAAGTATCTACAACTGGATTTAAAGGAAGGGCAAAAGTACTTGCATTGTTTTGATTCTGATATATAAAGGTTGAGCTATTTAATGTGTAAATATTTAAATTTGGTGCCGATATGGCAACCTCAGTAGCTCCTGTTTTTTTATAAAAACCTGCGGTGAATTTCACATCTCTTGGTAGGTTGCAAATATTATAATCATCTCTACACGATTGCAGGAGAAATATTGTTATTATAAAAAAATATTTCGGTAAGAAATGTTTCATTGTTCAAATTGTGAGGTAAAATCATGCGCAAGTTACAAAAACAGTGACTGTTTCAAACTTATATCGCAGATTTTAATGAAAAAATTTCATAAAGAATATCAAAAACTTTAATTCTTATATTCATTTTTAATAGCAAAGTGCTTACATCTGGAAATACCCTATTGCTTAAAAATATAAAAACAATTTTTGTTGCAGGGTCTGCCCAAACGCAAGTACCAGTAAAGCCTGTATGTCCAAAAGTGAGCGGTGAGGCTAGTAAAGCAGGGTAGGGGTCTTTACGAGTCGCATTGTCTTTTTCAGGTTTGTCAAAACCAAAACCACGCCTACTATTTTTGGATTGGTATGAGGTAAATAGATCAACGGTTTCTTTTTTTAAATATTGGTGCATTTTAAATGAGCCACCATTTAAAAGCATCTGCATTATAGCAGCCATGTCATATGCATTGCTAAAAAGCCCAGCATGCCCAGACACTCCTCCCATCATGGCTGCACCTGGATCGTGTACATAGCTTCGTATGATTTGATTTCTAAAAACTTTCTCACTTTCTGTAGGAGCAATATTTTTAAGGCTGTTTCTAAGTAATGGGTCAAAACCTACAGAGTACAATTGCATGGGAGCATAAAAGTTTTCTAAAACATAATTATCTAAAGTTTGTTCCGAAATTCTTTCTACAACTTTTGCTAGAAAAATAAAATCATTGTCACTGTAAATATAATTTCCAGTCGGCCCCACCGGGCTTACCAAAATTCTTTTGTATATAGTATCTCTCCATGTGTTTTTCATGTAAAGATTATTTGCAACTTTTATATTGAAAATAGAATCTGGTGCATTTGAATAAATTGATTTTAGTGGTTTGCCAAAAGAGTCGATTGTTTCTTTATAAAAAGGTATAAACGATACCAACCCAGCTTGATGAAGTAACAAATTTTCTATCGTAATATGTTGCTTATTCGTTCCAATTGTTTCAGGTAAATAGTCACTTAACTTTTTTTTTAAATCTAGTTTCCCTTCTTCAAAAAGTTTCATTATCCCAAGTGTGGTAGCGCATATTTTGGTAACAGATGCCATATCGTATACCGAAGCTAAAGTTACAGGCGAATTGTTATCATACATCAAATTACCATATGCTTTTTCATATGCAATCTTCCCATCTTTTAATACCAAAATTACACATCCCGGCATAGCCTTTCGTGTAATGCCATCATATACCACAGAGTCTATTTTTAAAAAAGAGGCTGGATTGTATAAAGTACTCCAATTTTCAAAAATGGGTGTGGTGGCTGCAGTAGAAATACCAAATCCATATTTTAAATTTTCGCAAACTGTAACAGGTAAAACGCCCTTATAAAATATTTTGCCCTGCAAAAGATCTGCTGCAACCCCTTGTATGATGGCATCATCTTCATAGCACAATACCATGTTTGCTGCATTGCACATATTTTTTAAGGCATAAGCATTTCCAAATAAAAAGGAAACACTGTTTTTGTTTTGTTGTAACGTATTCAGTAAATCAATGTTGGCTTTTGTAAATCCAAAATTACTGGCAGCATATCTTCCTACATTGTGAATGCCTATAATTACTTTTTTAAAATTGACTAATTTTTTTAACAATTCACTGTCATTCGCATAAAAAATAGTTGCATTATAATCTGACTTTAATCTCTTTGCAAGTTCATTTTCTGTTGTTATCCCAAACCCAACAAATGCAATATCACCAGGCTTTGTATCCCTTAATGGAAAAAAAGCAGTATCATTTTTTGCAACAAGCGTAATAGCATTTTCTGCTACCAATCTTCTCATTTCTGCTATACCCTTGTTTAAATCGGTCGTAAGATTATCGGTATCTATAGGTTTTAAGTTATTTAAACCGTAAGCATATTTTGCTAATAAAACTTTTTTGCAATGAAGTTCTATATCATCCCAACTCAAGAGCTTCTTTTTAATAGCGGCTTTTATTTTTTTGATAGCGCTAGGTACATCTTCGGGCAAGCAAAGCATATCATTACCAGCAATAAGCGATTGTACGGAAGCTGCTCCATCTGGAAAGAATTTTTTTACTCCTTGCATTTCCAACGCATCAGTAAAAGTGAGTCCATTATAATTTAACTGGTTACGCATTAAATCATTTATGTTGGCTGGTGAGAGCGAAGTTGCCCTATTGGCAGTATTATCAATAGCGGGAATATACAAATGAGCGAGCATCACACTTCCTACGCCTGCATCAAATATTTTTCTAAAAGGATACAATTCTAAAGAATCCAATTCCGCCATGGTTTTATTAATTACCGGCAAGTCATAATGAGAATCTGTACTTACATCACCATGACCCGGAAAATGTTTGGCACATGCCATTACCCCATTGTCCTGCATGCCCTTCATATATTGGATACCAAAAGCAGCTACTTTATATTTATCTTCTCCAAAACTCCGATCGTTTATTACCGGGTTGTTTGGGTTGTTATTTATATCAACTACGGGAGCATAATTTACTTGTAAGCCAATTCTTTTGCATTGTTCTGCTACTAGTTTACCATATTTATAAATAATAGTTTCATCTTTTACAGCGCCAAGCATCATTTGCCTAGGCAGTGGCAATACACTGTCTGTTATTCTCATTCCTACACCCCACTCAGCATCAATACACATTAGTATGGGAGTTTTGGCTTTGCTTTGTAATTTATTTATCATCAAAGCTTGTTTTACTGGGCTGCCCTGAAAAACACAGATGCCTCCTATATTATATTTTTTTACAAGAGCAGCCACTTTATCATCAAAAAAAGTTACAACTTTCGTTTTAGAATCTATCGTAGAAAGCCTTACCACCATTAATTGGGCTATGCGTTGGTCCTTTGAAAGTGTGGCATAAATGCTATCAGCCCATTGCTTTGCAGCATTATTTTGGGTTTGCGAAAAGGTTGTGTTACCTAAAAACATCACACAAACGAGCATATAAATTCTAGTCTTCATATAGTAAATATAAGAAAGGATATTGTTTTTGCCACTTTAGCACTTTATAAATTTTAGGGTACAGGGTCATATCCGTGACCGCCCCAAGGATTACAACTCATAATTCGCTTAGTGGTAAGCCAAAAGCCTTTTATTGGGCCGTGTTTTTTAAATGCTTCTAAGCCATATTGTGAACATGTAGGCGTATACCTGCATTTAGATTTTCCTAGCCATGGAGAAATAACCCATTGGTATATTTTTATGAGCAGTATAAAAGGAGCACTTAATATTTTATTCAATGTTTTCATCTATCAATTTTATCAATCTCCTTAAAACATTGCCTGTTTTTTCAAAAATAAATTCATATGTAGGTACCTCTTTGCCGGTGTAAATAAAAAACACATGTACCGATTTATTTTTTTGTATTAAAATGTCTTGTAAATTATTTTTTTGCAAACGATAAGCCTCTCTTATCAATCTTTTTATCCGATTTCGATCTGTTGCCTTTTTAAAATTCTTGCTACTTGCAGTAAACCCCGCTTTCAAGCCTATTTCACCATCCACCACCAGCCAGCAAATTCTAAACGGAAAATTAGAAAAACTTTTTCCTACGGCAAAAAGCAAATCAATTGCTTTTCGGCTTTTGAGTTTGTCTTCGTTTTTTAAAAAATATCGTTGGGTTGTTTGCATTGTTGCAAAAATAGGTTTCTTTTTTCTTTTGCCACAGAAGCCGCAGAAACACAGTTTTGGTTAAAGTTGTTTGATGCTTTTAGTAAATCTTTTAAGGTTTGGAGATATACTTTTCTTTTGCAACAGAAGCCACAGAGCTACAGAAACACAGTTTTGATTTATTAAGCTTGATAAATATCATCAGTAGAAATTTTGCAAAATGCATTTTTCTGTGCTTCTGTAGCTTCTGCAGCAATTATTTTATTTGCCATTATGCATTTTTAAAATTCACTGCATCTAGTTAAAAAAACCAACTATGATGAAATATGTACTAATGATGGCAATAACACTCTCTAGCTTTATTGCACATGCACAACAAGACACTGCTAAAGCCAATGCCACTATGAACGATGCCACCGTTTACTTCGGTTACGGAGCAGAGCTTACACATAAGGCAAAAGTAAACATCACAAAAAATACAAAATATATTGTGATAGATAAGCTAAGCACCCAAATAGATTTAAACAGTTTGCAAATAAGTTGCCCAGAAAATGTATCCTTGCTTTCGCAACAATTTTCTGTTTTTTACCCGGTGGCAGTGACGAAGCCAATAGCAGTAAACCCAGTTGCCATAAAAATACAAGACAGTATAAAAAAGTCTAATAAAGAAATTACCATTTTGCAAAATAAAATAGACATAGAGCAAAGTACACTAGCAAAAACGGATAAACTAATAGAGTCTACTATAGCAACTAGCGGCAACAAAACAAACCTTACTGCTGAAGTGCTGAAGCTGATTGAATTTAACAATGCTAAGATTGAAAAAAACAAAAATGCCATTTTTAATTTTCAGCAAGCCATTGAATTAGTGCAAGAAAGAATTGAAGGTCTAAATGAAAGGCTAACCATAGCTAATAAAATAAATATCGAAAAACCAGATGTAATTGAAAAACCATTTGGAAGAATTACCATGCAAGTGGTTTGTAGAAACGAACAGGAGGCAGATTTATCTATGTCGTACTACACCAATAATGCAGGTTGGCAGCCCATTTACGATATACGTGTGAACTCAAAAACCAACGCTATAAAATTAGTGTACAAGGCAAGTGTTATACAAAATACAGGTATTGATTGGGCAAAAACAAAATTGACATTGAGCACTGGCACACCAAATTTTACTACAACTGCGCCATTGCTCAACCCTTGGTATTTACAATATTATGTACCACAATTATACAACACTCTAAGTGAAGTAGTGGTAACAGGCTTTAGCGCACAAAACAGAATGCAAAGTTTTTATGATAAGGATATAGATAAAAAACTAGCAGGTAAATCTGCTGGCATGAGTGTACAAACAATTTCACCAAGCACATTAGATCAATACACAACATTAAAACAAGGTATACTTAACACTAGTTTTGAAATTGATTTGCCTTACGATATAGTAAGCAATGGTCAAGCGCATAGTATAAATATAAAAGAAGCAGAGATACAAAGTAACCTGAAAAACTATGCAGTACCAAAGCTAGATGTAGATGCCTATTTGGTAGCAGAAATTACCGATTGGCAAAACTTAGATTTGATACCGGGCAACGCAAATATTATTATGGATGATACTTATATTGGCAAATCATTCATAGACCCAAATACCACGGCCGATACCTTAAATCTATCTCTAGGGAAAGATAAACGAGTGGGCATAAAAAGAACATTGATAAAAGATGCATCTATCAATAAAATTAAAGATGCCAACATTAAACAAACTTACACTTACGAACTAATGGTAAAAAATAATAAAGTAAAAGACATTAATCTTATTTTGAAAGACCAATACCCGTTAAGTAATGTGCAAGATATTGTAGTAGAATTGTTGGATTCTGATGATGCAGCAATAAATACAGAGCTTGGCGTACTTACTTGGAAATTAACATTAAAGCCAGGAGAAAGTAAAAAGCTACGATTTAGATATACAGTAAAATATCCAAAGGATAAAAAAATTGCTAATTTGAAATAAGCTAATGTAAAAGACAAAGCCATCACATGAAATTTGTGATGGCTTTTTTAAGATAAAACGACCGAGGGCTAACCCCCGAAAGCCGCTCGGTTTTGTTTGGAAGGATATTTTATTGTTTCATAATTTTCTGATTCACCACTTCTCCTTTGTTTCGATATTGTAACAAATACATACCTTTTGCATAGCTGCTAATATCCATCGTAATTGTTTGTACCGATACATTTTGTTGAAGCAATAGTTTTCCCTCTACATTAAAAATGCTAATTGTACCGTGTTGTTTAAGCCCGCTAATGGTTAAAACATCTTTTACTGGGTTGGGAAAAATATGTAATGAATTAGATGGTTTATTGCCAAGTGAAATAGTATTTGAATATTTGAATCTGCCATCATTGTCAACAATCTTTAAGCGGTAGAAATAATTAGTCGTATTGTCGTTAATTGAGTTAATAAAACTGTAAACATTATTGCCATTGCCTTTTGCATTTACTATTCCAATTTTGTCAAACATTCGTCCATCAAAACTTAGTTCTATTTCAAAATGTTTTGTGTTCATCTCATTGGCAGTTTTCCATTGTAATAGATGTTTGTTGTTTTGTATTGTACCAGTAAACGAAAGAATATTTAAAGGTAAAACGCCGCTACATAAAATGCCTGTGCCTGTAATTTCCGATACCATTACATCTTCAATATAATAGTAAGCAGTTATTGCAGTACCGGCGCAACCAGCAAAAGTTCCTCCACTTAATAATTGACTTGTATCACTTAACATTAAGGTATCTGTTAAGCTGTTGTTTTTAAAATTTCCAATGATAAGGTGGGTATATGGTTGATCGGCAATAAAAACAGCGGATACATTTACCCAGTCTTTTTTATTGTTTAAAAAAATATTGTTTGCTGACGTTACCTGTGGCGTAAAATTAAGCGGCGTACTTTGCAACAGGTTTGTGGCACCTACACGTAATGCCATACCAATATTATCGATAGCGATAGCAGAAAAATCTGCTAAGCTAACATACATGCTCAGAATATATCTTTTGCCTGGCTGCATGGGTTCAGATAATTGTGTTTGCAAATATTCCCTGTAAGAAGAGGATCCTGATGAATAGGCAAACAAACCTGCATACCCTTTTCCATTACGTGCAGACTGATTTCCAAAGCATAAATTATTGGGTACGTCTACTGCACTGCCGGTTGTGTTTACAGCGCTAAAAAAATCGCTGGTGCCACGGGTAGGAATCGTCCAATTGGGAATAAAAGATTGCCCGGGATTTGCACTACCAACAAAACTGTTTTGAAAGAAAAAAGCGGGTGCTTCTAGGCTTGGATTAAGTACAAGGTTATTACCAAAACATGTTGTATCTACCGAAGTATTAATTTTTGTAGATGGGTTTTTATATATTTTTATTTTAAATGTAAGCGGTGTAGTGTTGACAGATGAAACCCTAATAAAATAAGTCTGTCCACCTATAAGTTGGGGAGCATTTAAAACATTGGAAATATTAATACCTGGCGCATCTTGATTACAAACCACACTGCTTAAAGAAGCACAACTGCCAGTTAATAATTGAATGCTTTCTGTATTGCCTATTCCTGTTGTTTCTATTGTAACGGGTTCAGTAGGGGCTATAAACGAAAACCATATATCTGGTTGTGCAATATTATTACAAAATAAACTGCCGGTAAAAGTAGATTGAAAACTTGAAAACATTTCTGATGGAGCGGATGATGCATTGCTTTGCACCGTTAATGGCACAGCTCCAATACATTCATTGTTTGAAGGTATTGCTGGCGTTGTAACCGCAATATTAAAAATACTAAGTGGAAAGTTTGAAATATTGTTGGTAGTAACTTTAATAAAATAAAGTGTACCAATAGTTAATCCATTTACTTCTTTTACATCTGCACCACATGAATTATTAACTGCAAGTAAACTGGTACAGTTGCCTGTAAATAAAGATACAAATACACCACTGGCAAAACCATCGGTTATTATACTGTGTGTAGTAGCAGTGGCAGTAAACTTATACCAAACATCTATACCAAAGCCACATACGGCATTGCTGCTTTGCGAAGCGTCTACGAGCGTGCCTTGTACGGGTGCGTAAGTACTCGACGGCAAAAGCGTAATAGCGCCCGAGCAATCATCATTGGCAGGCGGATTAAATTGCGTTGTGACCATAATACTAAAACTACCCTGATTGCCTGTAGCGGCTACACTGTAAACTCTAATAAAATAAGTAGTGCCTACAAGCAAGCCCGATAGCCTTAACCAATTGTCTCTTGCCTCTGCTGCTGTTTGACATTTTACCAAAACCAAACTACTACAACTTCCACTATAAACTACCGCTCTGCTTTGACCCAGTGTGCCGTTTTGTATTATCACTTGCACATTGGCCTGCGTGGCAGTAAACTGATACCATACATCATCATCTTGCCCTGTGCTACAATTGGTAGCCTGTGCCGATGTAGTTGCATCTGTCGTATTTCCAAAAGTGAAACTGCCAGTAAGAATGGTGGGTTGTACAATTAGATTGGTTGCAGTAGTACATTCATTATTTGCAGGCACTACGACTGTTTTTACACACAAATCAAATGTGCCAGTTTTTTTGTCGTTGGTATTATACACACGAATAAAATAAGTAGTACCCACTGTCAAACCATCAAAACGTTGCTCTACCCCAGCACCTATTGTTCCAGAACTATTTTGAGCCGAGCAGCCAATGCTGGTTAAACCACTACAAGCGCCACTATAAAATTGAAAGAATAAAAATTCTGCAGAACCACGGTTAAGTCTAATTCGGTGAGAAGAAGAACTTGCTATAAACTTAAACCATACATCTTTTGCAGGCGTACTGGCATCGCAACCAATATTGGTAGATTGTGTTGCACCAACATTGCTTCCATCTGTTTCTACACAGGATGCATCAGTGGTTGGTATTATTGCGATAGCTCCATTGCATTCATCATTTATCAAACTATTTGGTGTAAACAAAGCAATACTAAAATTATCTCTCAATGATTGAGAAGATGAGTAAACCCTTAAAAAATAGGTAGTGCCAATGGTTAGATTACCCATACCAAAAAGTGAATCTAAATTTGTAGCCAAACAAGCTTGGCTAGTCATAGATGTGCAAGAAGAGCCGCTCCACCACTCAATTGTAAGTGCACCGCTATTGGTAAGTCTTATTATTTTGGCAACATGCTGCACTGAAATGGCCGTAAACTTATACCAAACATCAAAACCAAAAGTTGGATTGCAGCCGCCAATTAGATTAACTTTTGTGGCACCAATAGTACTGCCAAAGGTATTATTGATAGAGCTGTCTAAACTTGGTACAAGGTTAATAGCATTTAAACATTCATCATTTGGAGGAAAAGTTGGCGAAGTAATACAAATATTAAATGGCCCATTTAAACTGCCAGAATACACTCTTACAAAATAGATTTGTCCGCTGGTTAAATTTCCTACAGTTACAATGGAACTATCGAGCGGAAGTACTTCGAGGTTACAACTTAAAGAAACCAAGCTGGCACAATTGCCACTAAAAATTTCTATCCTTCGGGCTGTAATACCTAGCCCAAATGTTTTGATGGTATGTACTGCCTGGTTTGCAGTAAAACTAAACCAGGTATCATTTGGCACAGTGCCACCTGTACAACTTAATGCACTCTGTGTAGCGTCATTGCTATTTCCTTCTATTAAATTGCTACAAATGGTATTTCCAGATGCGGAGGGAATAATGTTTACAGCACCACTACAGTTGTCATTTTTGGCAGATGATGTAATGGCAATTTGAAAGCTTCCTTGGTCTGATGCTGCAGCACCAGTAGAATATATTCTTACAAAATAGGATTGCCCAATGATTAAGCCGCTTATCAAATTTGTTTTATAAATACCAGCAGGAGTTGTGCAAGCAATGGAAGTAAGCGAAGCACAACTACCGCTAAATGCTTGTAAAGAGAATGTGCCAGTACTATAAAAAAGATGCACCCTATGACTCGTTTCTGTTGCTACAAAACTATACCACACATCATCATCTGCCACACCTGTGCAAGCTGCTTGGCTTTGTGTTGCAAATAAACTTGTGCCACTTGTTTTTATTGTTGGCACGTTCGATAGGTTGACGGTGAGTGGTATGGCAGCGGAACATTCATCATTAACAGGTGAAGGAGGTGTAGTGATGCAAATATCAAAAGTGCCTTCCTCCATTTGCTCTTGGGTAGAAACTGCTACAAGATATTCCTGACCTACCGATAATCCATTTAATATTCTTTGGATAACAGGACCTGATTGCCCAAAGCCACCACAAGTAAGAGCGGTTAAAGTTCCACATCCATTTGAAAAAACATTTATGATTCCCAACTGCATTGTGCCAAATGTTACTTGCACAATGTGGTTTGCATTTGTAGCGGTGAATTTGTACCATACATTTCTTTTTTCAATTTCCGCACAGGGGTCATAGTTTGTGCTTACAACACCAATATTTGTACCGCTGGTATTTACACAACTACTACTTGGCGAAATTGCAATAGCATTAATACAATCATCATTGGCAGTTTGAGCTTTAGCCAAACCAACACTTATAATAAAAACAAAAATGAATAAATACTTTAGCATTTTCATATCCTTTAATGAGAAAAAATATTTTAATGAATATTGATTTTTTTCAATCACCCTTTTTTCTTTTTCTTGTCATACCAAAAAATGCATTTCACTGGTTAAAAGATCATTGCTATTCTTTACTTAGTTGTTGTATTTGTTTTTTCATTGCTTCATTTTCCCGCTTTAGTTCTTTTATTGCTTCTATTAGGTATGGTATCATTCCATTGTAGTTTACACTTTTAATACCGGTATCATCTGTGCTCACCAGTTCGGGCATTTGACTTTCTACTTCTTGGGCTATTAAACCTGTTTGCGTATTTGAATTCCTAAAAGGTTCAATCCAGTTATAATGATACCCTTGTAAATAGTCCAGTTTATTCAGTGCATTTTCTACCCGTCTGATATTTTTCTTTAACCTGGCATCACTATTTTGTGATAGGCTTCCGAGAATGCTCAAATCACCTGATTCAAATAAACGCATGGTAACAGTGTTTGCAGCACTGCGCCATTGAAATTCATCACCAACTCCAAAATTTCTAAATTTCGTGCTGCCGTCATATACCATATTCATATAGTCTGTTCCACCAAAAGTTTCCAAACGGATATGTGCATCAAAAGTTGCTTCCAATCCTTTTAAATGCAGGGTTGCCTGCGGCACGATATCGCCAATACCAATTTTTCCATTTCGTTGAACTACGATAGCATTTTTCCTGTTGGTGGATGAGGTGCCATTACCAACCATAAACATGGGAGACTCGGGATAAGTTGAGAATATATTTTCACTGTTATTGGTGAGCAAGGGGTTGTTAAACATACCAACAGCAGTATTGCCATAGCCTTTGGCAAGTGTACCATTACCAATAGCGGAGGAAAGGTATCCACTGGCAATTGTATTAAAACCAGTCGCAAAAGAATTTGCTCCAGAGGCAGTTGTATTATAACCCAATGATATGGATGCTCCGCCAGAAGCTTTTGCAAGATTACCTATAGCAATATCATTGCCGCTGGAGGCAGTTGCATCCGTACCTATTGCAATTGCATTCGAATTGCTGGCTTTTGCTCCATCACCAATTGCAAAAGCACCAAAATCGGTTGCGG
>JANNGD010000085.1:0-25798 GCA_031380515.1 Ferruginibacter sp.
TTCAATTTTATTTTTAAATGATGCAGAGTGATAATTCTTTACTACACCAACCACTGTAACACCTGGGTTACCATTTGCCCTATCCAAAATTTGCCCAATGGGATCCTTTGTCTTATCTAGATAAGCTTCCACAAAAGCCTCATTTACTATACAATTAGAAATAGAATCTGTTTTGTTGGAATAACTTAAATAGCGGCCCTTTTGCAATGGAATTTGTAAAACTTGTAAATAATTATCATCTATATTTTCGTAATAGGTCCAGTCAGTTTTTTTACCATTAATAGTAAAAGAAGTTTTATTCCAATCACCACTTTTGGCACCAACCGAAACGATGGATGGATTTTTTTTCAATTCATTTTTAAAAGTTTGCATTTGCGCAGCACCCTTATTCCAAGGAAACTGTACCCGAATAATATTTTGTTTGGTAAAACCGCCATCGCTTTTTGTCATGTAATTAAACTGACTATTGTAAACTATGGTGCAAATAATTAATGCGGCGGCAATGCCAAATTGCATTACCAGCAATGATTTTCCTAAAACGTTTTTGCCCGCAAGCTTTACACGGCCATAAAGAACCATTACCGGCTTAAAGTGGGAAGCAACAAGAGCAGGATAAAAGCCAGCCAAAAATGATACTACCAGAAGCAATATAAAGTAAGAAAATAAAATGGAGGGTTGCAATAAATAACTGGTTTCGTAATGTCGCTCAGTAAAACTGCTAAACACCGGTAATAATATTTGGATAATTATTATAGCTGGAATAAAGGACAGAAAAGTAATTAAAAACGATTCGCTTAAAAACTGCCATATCATTTGGCTGCGTGAGCTACCCGAAACTTTTCTGATACCAATTTCTTTGCTGCGCTGCAAAGATTTTGCTAGCATGATATTTATAAAATTAATGCAAGCAATAAGCAAGATTAAAAATGCAAGGCCAGAAAGGATGTAAGCATATTTAGAGTCGCTCCAACTGCTCAAACCATTGGTTGCATAAAATCGATCATCTAAATGCATTTGTAAGAAAGGTTGTAAAGTATACGTTCTACTTACCATTCCACTTCTTGCCTGAGTCTCTTTCCAACCCACTGCGTTAAATTGCAAAAATGCAGGCCATACTTTTGCTTGGGCAGCTTGTATGCTTGTGTTTTTCTTTAGTAGTAAAAAAGTATTTAAAAAAAGGCTATTCCAGTTATTATCATCTATCGTTGCTCCAGAGGGACCTACCGGAATTTGCCTTTGGAATGGAATGAGCATATCAAATTTAATAGACGAATTGATAGGGGATTTTTTTACAACACCTGTAACAATAAACGGTTCAAAATCTTCCTCTACTTCTATTTCTACTGTTTTGCCAATTACATTGAGGTTGCCAAAATACTTTTCGGCAGTTTCATCGGTAAGCACCACCGTATTGCGTCCTTGCAACATGTTGGTTGGGTTGCCAGCTAGAATATTGAATGAAAATACTGCAAAGAAGGTAGTATCTGCATACAATACTTTTGACTTAATGCCTTCATTGCCTTTTTTGGTAAGCATATCCCAGCCTTGAATGCGACAAAATGCTTCTACCTCTGGTATGGCTGAGGCAAATGAAGGCCCTTGTGGTAAGCCTGTATTACCATTTCTCATTTCTTTGCCAGTTGTATCTATTTCTGTTTGTACTACCCGTACAATACGATTGGCATTTTTGTGAAACTTGTCATAACTAAATTCATCGTTTACAAATAACACTATCAACATTACACAGGCTAGCCCAATGCTCAAGCCGATGATATTGATAAATGAGAGCAATTTGTTCTGTCTCAAATTGCGCCAGGTGATTTTGAAATAGTTCTTTAGCATGATATTAGTTTTATTCTGTTCGTAAACTTTTTACGGGGTTTGCAATAGCAGCGTATATTGACTTGTAAGCAATAGTTACCAATGCTACAGAGAATATGCTGAAAAACAACAAACATAAGAGCAGCATATTCACCCCATTGTTATAAGCAAATAGACTTATTAATAAATAACTGATAGCGTAGCCTACTGGCAAAGCAATACCAGCAGCAATCACTATCAGTTTAATAAAACTTTTGGATAACACTTTTAAAATATCGGATACTGATGCACCCATTACCTTACGAATGCCAATTTCTTTTATTCTTTTTTCCGTATGATAGGTTACAATACCCAGCAAACCCAGCATCGCTATTACCAATACTATCAAACAAAATACTCCCATAAACTTCATATCCCGTCCTGGGAAATAGCGGTCATACAAATCTTTCTCATAATCGGAGACAGCGGGTTGCTCATGAGGATAATATTTTTTCCAAACTGCAACAATCTCTGATTTAAATAGAACATCGTCCATCTTATCTTTCGTTTTAATACTCAGTACTTGAAACTGTGCAGGATTGTATTGCAATACCAATGGCTTAGCATCAAACTGATAAATATAATAACAGAAATTTTGGACCACGCCCTGTATCATCACTGTACGATTGTCATTTAAGAGAAAGGTTTTTCCAATGGCTTCTTTTGCTGAACCAAGCCCTAGTGATGTAAGCAGTTGTTCATTTACTACCACAAAATTGGAAACAGAATCGCTTGTGTATGAAGAGAGATTGTTTCCTGCAACAAAACGCAGGTTCATATTGCTTATAAAATCAGCATTGGCTGCATAGTAACTTGCTTCTGCGTTCTCTTCTGCTTCATTTTTTCGGATAGCTGCTTGCGCAGAAGTACCTCCAAACGGTGTAGATACAAGACCAATACGTTCAACATTTTTATTGGCAGCCAGTTCTTGTTGTAGCAAGCGGTAATTGCCATTTACTGATACATTGTAAATATGTTCTCGGTTAAAATTTTCATTATCAGTTGCCATATATGTGAACTGACTGTACATTGTGGCCATTGCGAAAATGAAGCAAGATGTTGCTACAAACTGAATCACAACTAGGCTGTTGCGTAAACCCATTCTACCAAAGGTTGATGGTGCAATTGTTCCTTTAAGTACTTTTGCTGGTTGAAAGCGAGATAATATTCTTGCAGGAACGATACCTGCAACCACACCAATAAAAATACTAAATACAATAAATAATAGCCAGATTACAATCTGATTATCTACCTCCCATGCAAACCAATTTACATAGCTGAACTGCTCAAGTAATTTTAATACGATATACCCTACACCCAACGATAATAATGCAACCAAAATAGCTTCGCAAATAAACTGAACCACCAATTGATAACGTAAAGCACCTGCAACTTTTCGCATGCCCACTTCTTTTGCACGGCTTAATGAACGAGCCAATGTAAGGTTTATATAATTAAACCCTGCCAACAATAATAAGGCCAATGCAAAACCAAAATTAAACGATAGGTCAAGTATGGAGTCTACATAAGAGTTATCCCGCAGATCCTCAAACTCTGGGGCAATGGAAGTAACCAATTGTTTCCGAAAACTCAATTGTTCTTTAACAGTTTTAGAAGCTACTCGTTTATTCAGCTTTACAGCTTCAGACATTAATGCTGCATCTAAATTTTGTTTTGTAGAAATTGGCTTTAGCAATGCATAAGTAAATCCACTGAGTAATGTAGATATTGAATCTTTAGAAAACTTTTTATATGTGGCCATAGATACCATAACATCACTTCGTAAATGAGTGTTCCGTTTGTAGGGTTTTATTACACCTGTTACTGTAAAATCGCCATAATCAGGATGCGTAAGTATTTTTCCAACTACATCAGTTGTGCCGAAAAAAGCCGTTGCTTTTTCCTCTGTAAGCACTAAGCTATTTGGCTCAATAGGTTTTGAACCTGATGAAAAATAAAAGCCAAACATATCAAAAAAAGCAGGCTCCACATAAATGCTATTTACTTTAAGTGCCTTAATGCGGTTGCTCAGCTCCCATCCAAAATCACGTACTACAAAAGTTGCTTTTTCAATAGTAGGATAATTTTGCTGTAATTGCTCAGCTACATATTGGGGAGATAAAGCATACTTAATTTTACTTCCAGCATTATCTGTAACATCTGTAATAATTCTGTAAGTACGGTTGGGGAATGGGTGAAAATTATCACTCTCATATGCACTCTGTACCTGCATTAAACTCAATAAGGCAAATGGAATGGCAAGACCAAGCCCGAAAATATTAATGAAAGAAAACAATTTATGCTTCCATAAATTGCGCCAAGCGATTTTGAAATAGTTTTTTAGCATTGTTCTTCTTTTATTCTGTTCGTAAAGATTTTACTGGATTTTGCATGGCAGCCTTTACCGTATTTACACTAATTGTCATTAATGCAATAACCAATGCTATCAATGCTACTAAGGAAAACATCCACCATTGTATTTGTATGCGGTAAGGAAAATCTTGCAACCATTTGTTCATGGCAAACCAAGCAATGGGCGTGGCAATGAGTACGGCTATAAGTACCAATAGTAAAAAATCTTTTGAAATAAGAATCGATATATTTCGTACACTAGCACCCAATACTTTTCGTACACCAATTTCTTTTACCCGCTGTTGAATAATTAAAAGCACCATAGCCAGTAGTCCCATACAAGAAAGTATAATGGCAATGCTAGCAGCAATGCTAAATAAAATAGACATCAATCTTTCTTGTGCATACCAGTTCTTAATATTTTCATCTACAAAGGATCCTTTAAAATCTCGCCCAGGTTCTATTAATGCCATTTCGCTTTTTATTGTTTCCATCGTAGCCAATGCATTTTGAGCATTTACTTTTATAAAACAATAACTTATTCCCGCATTTTTATCCATCACAAGTGTAAGGGGTTCTAACTCTTCGTGCATAGAGTACATGTGAAAATCTGGAAATATTCCAATGATATTCCAACGTGGTGAAGCGCTATCTACCAATATTTGCTGCCCTATCAGGTTTTTTTCACCAAATTGCTTTGCTACACTTTCCGAAACAATCACATTAAAAAGCGTGTCATCAGAAGGAAACGATTTATCAAAATCTCTTCCTGCGGTTGGCTTTAGGCCAAATGTTTTTAAATAATCGTAGTCTATTGTAGCAATATTTGTTGTTATCTTTTTCTCTTTGTAATCGAAGCCACTGGTGCTTTTGGAGCTACTCTTGTCTTTGCCCAACCCAATGTTTATGCTGCTACCCGTAATAGAAATAATGTTGGGGTTAGAAGCAAGGCGTGATCTGAGTTTTTCAATAGTCTCCCTTCCTTTGCCAGCTTTAAAAAGTGGTATGCTAATAATGTGGTCTTTATTGATACCCAAATCGGCTTGTTGTAAATGCTGGAACTGTTTGTAAATAATATAGGTGCTGCTTATCATAATACAGGCAATTACAAATTGTATTACAATCAACGCATTTCGTAATACACTTTTTCTATTTAAACTTACCTTGCCTTTTAATGTTTCTACTACTTTAAACTTTGTCATAACCCACGATGGATAACCACCCGAAATAAGTGAAACAAATAAGAGCAAGCTTACAGCAAGTATTAAAAACCCAGGTTGCCAAATCATTGTAGAAAGTGGCATATTTATTTTTTCTATTTTATCGATGATGTAGATTACAACATTTACCAAACCAAGAGAAAGTAAAAATGAAATGAAACATACTAAAAAACTTTCGCTCCATAATTGTGCAAATAATTTTGCTTTACCTGCGCCCAAGCATTTTCTCACTCCTATTTCCTTGCTCCTGGTAAATGCATTGGCAAGATTTATGTTTACAAAATTGAAACAACCAATTAGTATGATCAAAAGTCCAACAGCTAGTACTGTATAAATTTGAGCTTTGCTTGTAGCACCGTTTGCAATTTTAGGAGAAAAGTGCACCTCTTTAAAAGGTAATAATCTAGTGGCAAATATATCGCCTCTTTTATCCGGCTTGGCACCTTCTTTTGTTAAGCTTACATACCAATCTGCTACATATTTTTTATTTATCTCTTTAAACTGCATTTCTGCTTGTGCCTGTGTAGCGCCGTCTTTAAGTTGAAAATAGACAGGGTGATGTTGGTAGTTCCAATCGTTTTTATATTCAGCATAATCAGCTCTGTTTTCTATACGAGCAAGCGCATCAAATTTGATACTGGAGTTTTGGGGGAAATTTTCTACAACTGCAGATACAGTCATATCTTGTAATCCATTGCCAGCAGATGCTTTGATGGTTTTACCAACCGGATCTTCATTGCCAAATATTTTTTTAGCAGTAAATTCTGTTATTACAATATCGGTTAAGTTTTTTAGTGGGTTGATCTTATTTCCTTTTATAATGGGAAAAGTAAACATGTTCAAAAAATCTTCATCTACCAACATTACGGGCACTTCCAATTCTTTGTCCTTATAAAATGCATTGCTACCACCGTATAAATAACGACTGGCTTTATCAATGGCTCCTGCCTCAGCTTTAAAAGCAGGAGAAGCCGGAAATCCAAAACTAGCAGATATTTCTTCGCCATTTTGCTTATTAAAAACTTGGTATGCTTGGTATAGTTTGTTGTTATTGGTATGAAACTTATCGAAACTAAGCTGGCTATATACCATCAATAAAATAGCAATACCAATGGTAAAGCCAATTACGAGCCCAACAATATTTATTGTACTGTGTAATTTATTCTTCCATAAATTTCTCCAGGCTGTTTTAAAATAATTTTTTAGCATATTTTCTTTTTTTATTCGGCTCTTAATGTTTTAGCGGGGTTTAATTTTACGGCCTGCCATACTTTAATTCCGGATGTGATCGCAACTATAAAAAATAATATCACTATTGAATTAATTATGGTTGATGTTTCAATGCCAACATTAACTTTGAAAATCATATCTAGCAAAAGTTTTGTGAGCACATAGCCACCAAAGCAACCTACCAAGGATGCTATAATAAAAATCAAAAAATATCCCCGGTTTATTAAAACAAGAATATGTCCAGCATTGGCACCAACCACTTTTCGAAGACCTATCTCTTTCAGTTTTTTTAGTACTGTAAGTGAAACCAGTGCAAACAACCCACTAGCCGTAAGTAAAATAGAAATGAGTGCAAACCAGAAAAATATGCTGGCAATATTTTTTGTTGTTTTATATGCCTCGGCTTTTATTTCATTCTGGTAAAAACCTGTAAATGGTTTCATCGGAAATATTTTCTTCCAAGCATCTCTTGTTTTTGCATATACCAATTCCACATCAGAATTTTTTGTTTGCATTATAAGATACAGGTACCTACTTTCCTTTCCTAACTTAAATACTGCAGGTTCTAGCGGATCAAAAAGCATATCGAGATGAAAATCTTTCAATACACCAACTACCGAATAGTTTACACTGTCAATAAATATTTTTTTCCCTAATGCCTCTTTATCTTTCCAGCCAAAACTAGCTGCCATATTTTGTGTAATTAAAATGGAACTGGTATAATCCGCTTCCATCTGCGCATCAAATTCCCTGCCTTCAGCTATTTTCAGGTTCATAGTTTTTATGTAATCCCTTCCCACTTCCAAGTAATTGGTTTCATTTTTTTTATTTTCAGCCTCTGCCAGCACATTTCGGTAACCATACCCGATATGACTCCTGGTGCCAGCCACTGCAGTTACTTGCGGAATAGCGGCCACTTCATTTTTAAAAGCCAAAAACAAAGCGGTGTCGGTAACAATGGCACCAATGGTATTTTCTATATTGTATCCGTAATCGTAATTTTTTTGAAACGCTGCATTGCGAGCAAATCCAATACCTGCAATAACGGTAATGATGGCAATGGACAATTGAAGACCCAGCATTATTCTAGAAAACAAATTTGTACCACCGAATTTTACAGCGCCTCTGAAAATGGAACTTGGATTAAAACGGCTTATATAAAATGCTGGGTAAGCGCCAGCTAGTATAGTTGTAATAATAAACATTATACCGATAAAGAGTAATAGCTTCGCATCATGAAAATAGTCTGCAGTAATTTTTACACCCTCGAACATTTGATTAAAGGTTGGGAACCATAGATAGTTCAAGAAAATAGAAAGCACAGTGGCCAATACAACGATAAAACCACATTCCAACAGCATCTGAAAAATTAATTGCCTGTATGAACTGCCCATCACTTTGCGAATTCCAATTTCCTTTAGTCTACTGTTAGCTCTAGAAACAGTGGTGTTTGAAAAATTTAAACAGGCAGAAAGAAAAATTAATAATGCAAGAATAATTGGACCATATGCTGCGGAGTCAGCTGGTCTTGGATAAAGATTATTCTCATACATATCAAAACTAGAAAGTGCTGCATTTTCTTTCAAAGTAATAAGTTTAAACCCAGCAATTTTCCAATCTTGTCTTGCTTTTTGCTGTATTGGAATATATTTATCCAATGCTTTTGCCAGTTTTGCTGCATCGGCAGCATTGGGTATTTTAAAATAAGCTGCATCTAACATCCAGCTCCAATCATCGGGAGCAATTTTTTTGCCATCTGCCTTTAACTGGTTTTCAAAATTTGTAATAAAATCAAAATGCAAAGTGGAGTTTAGCGGTAAATCTTTTAGAACACCTGTTACCGTAAGCGGCATTGCATATGTCTCCCCTGCATATAAAATCAAAGATTTGCCTACAGCGTCCGTTTTTCCAAAATATTTTTTGGCTGTACGCTCAGTAATCAACAACGAATTTTTTTCTGTAATCTTATTGGAGCCAACTATTAGCGGAAAATTAAATACATCGAAAAAAGCGGGGTCGGTAAAATGTACCTGTTCAGCAAATGGATCGTTCTTATCATACTTAATATTAGCACCTCTGCTATCAAAACGAACAGCTTTTGTAATGCCCGAAAAATTATTCTGTGCCTGCTGTACTGCAGCCATCGGAAAAATTCCTTTCACTCCGCTTGCTCCTTCTTTGTACGATAACGCTCTATAAACTTTATCTCCATCAGTATGAAAATCATCATAACTAAAACTATATCTGTATTCTTGATATCCCCAAACCATACTGGCAATACCGATAGCCATACCGATAATATTCAACAATGTGTACCCTTTGTAACGCCACATATTGCGTAAAACAATTTTTAAATAATTTTTAATCATAATATTTTTATTCTGTTCGTAAACTTTTTACCGGGTTTGCAATGGCAGCTTTTAGCGAATGATAGCTCACTGTAATAATGCTAATCAGTATTAATGCCAGCAATGAAATGCCAAATATGCTTATGCCAATATGAATACGATAAGGATAATTTTGAAGTAAGCTAGTGCCTGTATAATATGCCAACGGCGCAAAAATGATAAACCCAAGAACTATTAGTTTTAAAAAATTAAACGAGAGCATTTGAACAATGCTACTCAAACTTGCACCCAACACTTTTCTTACACCAATTTCCTTACGCCGCTTTTCTGTGGTTAATATAGAAAGACCAAACAACCCCATGCTCGAAATAAAAATAATAATCATGGCCGACCATAAAATAATTTGCTTCCATTGAAATTCCTTTATATATTGTTTTTCGTTTATATCCGAAAGAAAATCGTACGCATATGGTTTTGTAGGAAATAGTTCTTTGAAAGTTGCTTTAATAAAATCTAAAGCCTTTGGAATATTATTGCCAGTCAATTTTATATAGTAAGAACCATAACCGCCATAGTTATTATTGCAAGTAAAAATCTGTGGCTTTACTGTTTGATATAAAGAAGAAAAATGATAGTCTTTAATAACACCTACAACCTTGTAAGGATCACGGTTCATTACTTTAACATTTTGTCCAATCGCATTTTTCCAGCCTGCTGCTTTTACAAAAGCTTCATTTACCATAATAGATAAAGTGCTATCGCCAGGATAGTTATTTGAAAAATCCCTTCCTTCTTTGAGTTTCAAGCCAAAAGTTTTCAAAAAGTTTTCATCAATCACATTCATGTCTATTTCCATTTCTTCTCCGTTATTTGTAGTCGCAACTGTCATCCATCCTTCAAAATTTCTTGGGGCTACTGCCAATATATCTTTGTTCTTTTTTATTTCGTTTATAAACACTTGCCCTTTATCTACTTTTGAGCCACCTGTGCTAATGAGTACCATATTTCTATCATCATATCCTAAATATTTTGTTGTAAAAAGATTTGCTTGTTTGTACTGAACAATAGCTAATATGGTAAAAAAAGTAGCCAAACCAAATTGAAAAACAATCAGCGTTTTCAGTAAAAGGTTTTTACCACTTAGGCGAAATTTGCCAGATAAAATTTGAACTGGTTTATACGCCGACAAAACCAGGGCAGGATAAAAACCCGCTAAAAAAGAGGTAAGCAAAAATATGGTAAAGAAAATTGCAATCAGTTTTACATCGAATAAATAGGAGAATGCAAGAGATTTTGATGTGAACGAATTAAAAACAGGTAACAATAAAGTTGTTAATAAAATGGCCAATAAAAAAGCGGCTGTGTTTAATAAAAAAGATTCACTCATAAATTGCAAAAGGAGTTGCTTCCTTTGCCCACCCATTACTTTTCTTACACCAATTTCTTTTGCTCGCTGTAAAGAATGTGAAATGGAAATATTTATAAAATTTATACAAGCTATTAAAAGTATAAATAAAGCAAGCCCAGATAAAACAACAGAAAGGGTTTTATTACTGGACGCTTTCAAACCATTTTCGGCCCTGTATTCACGGCTCAAATGCATATCTAAAAATGGTTGCAACGTAAAGGCTAATTGATTTTTATAATCCCATTCTTTTTTTGCATTTGCTAAATCTGTAGCAGCATTGGTTTTATAAACAGCAGCCATTTGTTTTTCTATACTGGCAATATTTGCACCAGCTGCAACTGTATAAAAAGTGTTTAGATGAAAATTTATCCAATGCTTATCGCCAATGTTTTCATAATCAAAAGGCATCATTAAACTTATTTGAATGCTGGAGTTTTGGGGAGAATTTTTTGTAACCCCTGTTATAGTATAGTCTTTGAATTCTCCATTTTTCTCAATGGCCAAGGTTTGTCCTACAGCTTTGGCGGTGCCAAAAAAACGAATGGCAACTGTTTCAGATATTACAATATGAAAAGGATCGTACAATGCTTGCTGAGCACTCCCATCAATAAAGCTTGCTGAAAACATTTCAAAAAAATTGCTATCGACATAGTTGGCATCTTGTACAAAAACTTCGTTTTTGTATTTCACATTTACTTTTCCACCCTCAAAACGAACCATACTCTTTAAATCGGCAATTTGCTCTTGAAAGGCAGGTCCATGCACCATGCCTGTAATGCCGAATTTATTTTTTTCTCCATTGGGTGAAGTTTCATCTACAACCAATCTGTAAATGCTATTTTTTTTGGGTTGAAACTGGTCAAAACTAAATTCATCTTTTACAAACAACGTAATAAGCATGCAAATAGCTAAACCAATGCTTAAACCAGTAATATTTATAAAGGAATAGAGCTTGTTCTTTTCAATTGTTCTCCAGGCTATTTTGAAATAACTTTTTATCATATCAATATTTTTATTCGGTTCTCAAACTTTTAATTGGGTTGGCAACCGCTGCTTTGATAGACTGAAAACCAACAGTAATAAATGCGATAGTTAAAGCCATTATCCCAGCCAAGGCAAAAACCCACCAACTAATATCTATGCGATATGCAAAATCCTGCAACCATTTGTACATCAAGTACCAAGTAATAGGCGAGGCTATAATAATTGAAACCAATACCAGTTTTAAAAAATCTTTTGATAAGAGTTGTGTAATATTTGATACACTTGCTCCTAATACTTTTCGTACGCCAATTTCTTTGGTACGAGATTCAACGGTATAAGTTGCCAAACCAAATAGCCCCAAGCAAGCAATGAGTATAGCCCAAACGGATGCTGTAGTGAAAAGCCTGCTGTATTGCTGTTCTGTGATATATTGCTTATTAAAATTTTCATCTGCAAAAAAGTATTCAAACGGGTTATTGGTAAAATATTTTTTGTAGAGCTCTTGTAGCTTTGCAATATTGCTTTGCACTTTATCTGAACTAAGCCTTACTGTAAAATAAGTACTGTTGCTTTGCGGATAAAAAATAATAGGATCAATAGCTCTCTGTAAACCTGTATGATGGTAATTCTTTACCACACCTATAACCTCAAGCTGGCGTTCATCCCACTGGATTTTTGTGCGCAATGCATCTTCTGCAGAAGCAAAACCTAGTTCTTCACTTGCTTTTTCATTCAATACTACTTTGTTGTTATCGTTCCATTCAACTTTGCATTCCTCTTCTGTAAAATTTCTTCCCGCTTTTAACTTTATTTGATAAGTGTTCAGGTATCTGTTATCAATAATTGCAAATGAGTATGAATTTAACTCATCACCTTTTTTGGACCCTGGTTGCGTAAATCCGGATGTAGAAAAATTGTAATTGTTGCCTGGTATAGCTCCACTTAGACAATAGTCTTTTACAAAACTTTGCTGGGCTAGGCTGTTTAAAAAAGTATTTCGGCGGTTTTTATACGTGCTATCCTTACCAACTTCGGGGCCTCGTATTACGAGCAATTGTTCGGTATTTACGCCGAGTTGTTGTTTTTTCATATAAGTCAACTGCTGATAAATAAGAGCTGTGGCTAGGAGCAATGCAATAGAAATACTGAATTGAGCAACTACCAAGGATTTTCGCAGCGTTGCCCCTTTTGTTGATTTGTTCAGTTTCCCTTTTAATGTTTCTACTGGACTAAAACCTGCAAGGCTAAAAGAAGTGTATGCGCCAGATAACAAAGAACCTAGTAGTAGCAAGCCCAAACCTAGCATCCAAATTGGATTGTAACCAACGGCAGCAAATGAAAGTTCTTTGCCTATAATATTGTTAAACAGAGGTTGAATCAATTGCACAATTAATATGGCTAGCGTAATACTTATAATATTAACCAGCAATGATTCGCTCAGAAATTGCATTACCAAAGATTGCTGTGAAGCACCAACCACTTTTCTTACCCCAACTTCATTGGCACGTTTTAATGAATTGGCAGTAGATAAATTTATGTAGTTAAACCATGCAATGGCTAAAATGAGGATTGCAATAATACCAAGTATATAAACATATTTGAGGTTACCCGTTGTTTGATAAGTATCACTTAGCGATGCTGGCAAATGTACATTGGCCAATGGTTGTAATCGAAACACTAAACCATCTTTGTCTTTTTTAAGCTCATTGCGAAGTGAAATTAATTTTTGTTCTACTTTTTTATAATCTACCCCATTGCTTAATTGAAAATAAGTATTGATGTATTGAGAGTTTAAATTATCTAATTGCGCCCAGCCATTGTCGCTAAGGTTTGCCGGATTTTTTAAAGTTTCTAACGAAAATACCATGTCGTATTTTATGTCGGAGTTAACAGGTATTGTATAAATGCCCCCCACTGTAAAAATGGATTTACCAAACTGGTTAAACAATGTGAGAACCTTACCAATCGGATCTTCTTTAGAAAAATATTTTGTAGCGGCGGTTTGTGAAATAAAAACAATATTCGGTTTATTAAATGCAGATGCAGTTCCTTTTTTTAAAACGAAACTAAAAAATGAAAAGAAGTTACCTTCTGCATATCCAATATTGCTTTCCCGAAATGATTCGCCTTTGGCATCATCCCTACGAACAATACCTTGGCCTACACCTTCTTCAAATCGGCAGTAATCTTTTATTTCCGGAAAACTCTCTTTGGCTTTTTGTGCCCAACCTGGTTCTACCTGCGGCCAAGTTTGGCCTTTAGGGTCTTCGTTCAACAATCTATAAATAGAGGCTGTATTTTTATGAAAGCGGTTTACACTTTTTTCAAAACTTATATACTCCAGTATAAGTAGAAAAGCAGCAATGCCCATTGACAAACCAAAAATATTAATAAAGCTGTACAGCTTGTTACGTCTTATACTCCTAAAGGCTATTTTGAAATAATTTCTTATCATGACAATAATTTTATTCAGTTCTTAAACTTTTTACAGGGTTCATAAGTGCAGCCTTGATACTTTGAAAACTTACTGTTAATAGGGTGATTAGCATAACAGCAATACAAACTACTACAAAAATCCACCAAGAAATAGTGGTTCTGTATTCGTAATGCTGTAACCAGTTATGCATAAAAAAGTATGCTACTGGTGTGGCAATTAGAAAAGCGATAAATACAAGCAACACAAAATCTTTAGATAATAATTGCCATACATTAAATACGGAAGCTCCCACAACTTTTCGCACACCAATTTCTTTAGTGCGCTGTGCTGCTGTAAATGCAGCCAATCCAAAAATGCCAAGGCAGGAAATGAAAATGGCAAGGATTGCAAATACTAAGGCTAAATTGCCAATACGTTCTTCATCGTCAAATTTTTTGGCGTATTCTTCATTCACAAATTTGTATTCGAAAGCGGTTGCGGCATCGTATTTTTTATATACTGTTTCAATTTTAGTTAATGCAGTGCGTGTATCGGTAGCTGGGTTTAATTTAATGGTAGTAAAATTTCCTTTACCACTGTTCAATAAATATACAGCAGGACTAACTTTTTCATAAGGCGATTCCATCAACATATCTTTTACTACGCCAATAACTTTGAATGGTCTTTTTGTAAGCTGTCCAAATTTTAAGGTAATGATTTCGCCAATGGGTTTTTTGAAGCCCATAAATTTTACAGCTGCTTCATTTAATATAAAGGCAGCAGAATCTGATAAGTTTTCTTTCGCAAAATCTCTACCCTGTGTTAACTGCAATCCTACTGTTTTTGCAAAATCATGAGACACCAGTATAGTTGCAAAAGTAGCCTGCGAATTAGGATCTTTGCCTTGCCAATCATAACCATCAAGACCAAGCCACACTTCGGTAGCAGGGCTATGCGATTCTGCCATATCTACTATTGCATTCGACTGTTTTAATTCATTGCTGATAGTTTCAAAATGATTGTGTACATCATCTGTTCTACTTGCTATTGAAATTAAACCATTACTATTATACCCTTTATTCCTGTTTTTAGAAAATTGAATTTGCTTGAATACTATTATAACACCAATTATTAATGTAATGGAAACGCTAAATTGAAGCACCACTAATATTTTACGTGGCATGCTGCTAAATTTTCCTGGGCGAAAACTACCCTTTAATACTTTAACAGGCTGGAAAGATGATAAATAGAATGCCGGATAACTGCCTGCAATAAATCCAGTAATTATTGTGAATGATAAACCCAAAAACCAGAATATTGGATTTGCCCATAGTATGTTTATTTTTTTACCCGCCATTTCATTGAACATCGGTATAGTTAACCATACAACTAATAAGGCAACGCAAAAAGCAATAACTGCTACTAAAATTGATTCGGTAAAAAATTGTTTTACCAATTGACCTTTTAAAGAACCTATGGCTTTGCGTATTCCTACTTCTTTGGCCCGCTTTTCCGACCTTGCAGTACTTAAATTCATAAAATTGATGCAGGCTAGTAGCAATACAAATAATCCAATAAAACCAAATAGCCACACATAAATTATTCTGCCACCCACGCTTTTACCATTTTTAAATTCAGCATGTAAGTGCCATTTATCCATGGGGAAAAGAAATAACGCTGGTTTTACATTGGCTTGTTGTTCTTTATCTACATTATTAAATTTTAAATTTTTAATTTTTGTAGAAACTGCTTGCATATTAGCATTGTCTGCCAGCTGTACATAAGTTTGAAACATATTTCCGTTCCAGTCATCTCTTTGCATGGCAGGATTAAGGCTGAGCATCAGCGACCAAGGCAATATGATTTTTATATCATTAAATTCAGTGTTATCAGGCAGGTCTTCATACACGCCTGCTATTTTCAGGCTAACTTTATTGTCCATCAGCATGAGCTTATTAATTGGATCTTCATCGCCAAAAAATTTTTTTGCTGTTGAGGCTGATAATAAAACAGTACTTGGTTCTTTTAATCTGTCACCAACACCTTTAATTATTTTTAAATCTAGTATTTCTACAATGCCTGGTTCAAAAAAACCTCCATTTATACTCAATACTTTTTCGCTTGCCTTTAACGAAACAAATTGATTAGTGGAAGCTGTTGTCACATATTTAAAATCATTTCCGTATGTATTTCGCAAATCAGTTGCTAAAACCATCGGGTTGTAATCTTGTGTACTTATTTCTTTATTAAAGGTTAAATTCTGCATTACTTTTGCAATGCATTTATGATTTTTATGATACCGATTAAAGGTTACCTCATCATATATCCATAATCCAATTGTTACAGCAATGGCCATACCTACAGCAAGTCCGCCAATATTAATGAGAGAGTAACTTTTACTCTTCCACAAATTTCTCCAAGCTATTTTGAAATAATTTTTTAACATTACTTATAATTTAGGTAAGTATATTTTCTGTAACCGCCTGCCCATCCAACATGCGTATGATGCGATGGCTGTATTTTGCATCGTGTTCGCTATGTGTTACCATTATTACGGTAGTGCCTTGCTCATTCAAATCTGTCAGCAATTGCATTACTTCATTTCCGTTATTGGAATCCAGGTTTCCGGTAGGCTCATCCGCTAAAATTAATTTCGGATTGTTTACCACCGCTCTAGCTACAGCCACACGCTGCTGTTGGCCTCCACTCAATTGTTGTGGGTAATGATTGCGCCTGTGCATGATTTGCATTTTATCAAGCACAGCTTCTACACGCTTTTTTCTTTCGGGGCCTTTTACGCCTGTATATATAAGCGGGAGCTCTACGTTTTCAAATACCGTAAGCTCATCT
Organism: Ferruginibacter sp.; assembly: GCA_031380515.1. Lineage (GTDB taxonomy): Bacteria > Bacteroidota > Bacteroidia > Chitinophagales > Chitinophagaceae > Ferruginibacter. The sequence continues at coordinate 16,669 of JANNGD010000085.1, forward strand.
ATCAAATTAAAACTTTGAAATACGAAACCAATATTTCTTTTGCGTAAGTCTGCCCTTTTTCTTTCATTAAAATTTAACACTTCAATTCCGTTAAATAAAAAACTTCCGCTATCTGCATCATCCAGCAATCCTACAATATTGAGCAGGGTTGATTTGCCGCAGCCTGATGGACCCATTACTGCTACAAATTCGCCTTCTTTTACTTCAAAGGATAGTTTGTTTAATGCAACTGTTTCCACTTCTTCTGTTCTGTAATACTTTTCTAGATTGGTGATGTTTATCATGTGAGTGTTTTTTGAGTTTTTGTTTAGAGCGTTCAGCAATCAGCTTTCAGGGATCAGCTTTCAGCGTTTTGCTTTTATTTTTTTTATTTTTGAAAATTATTTTTAAAAAGTTTTATATACATTAACAGATTTATTATGAGAGATTATACATTATTAACTTCTTGGCAGAAAAGCCACAGCTTAACTTTAAAAATTTATAAACTAACTTCCACATTTCCTAAAGAAGAAATGTATGGACTTTCTTCACAAATGAGACGACCTTCTTCATCTATTCCTACCAATATTGCCGAAGGTTGTGGTAGAAATTCTACTGCGGAGCTAAATCGTTTCTTTGTTATTGCTGCTGGTTCATCTTCAGAATTGGAATATCAACTTCTGTTGTCAAAAGATATAAACTATATTGATATAAATACTTACAATGAACTAAAAAGTGAAGTAGTGCAAATAAGAAAAATGATTTATTCTTTTTGTGCAAAACTTACGAAGTGATCAGGTTTCAGCAATCAGCAATCAACCAAAAGTGTATTAACCGCATAAAATAACCAGCTGAAAACTGACTGCTGAAAACTGATAACAGATTAACCCCATAAAATAAACCCAACCTGATACCTCGCTGCTGATTACTGATACCTGGCCACTACCTCTTCAACACCAACTCCTGCATATTCCCATAATTTTCATAACTGCTGGTTACTACTTTTTCACCTGGTTGCAGCCCTTGCATCACTTCATAATAATCCGGATTTTGGCGGCCAAGCTGTATATCTACTTTATAAGCTTTGCTTCCATCGGCACTTACTTTAAAAATCCAATTGCCTCCCGTTTGTTGATAGAAGCCACCTTTTGCTACTAAAATTGCCTGTGTTTCATCGCTTAATGCAAGGCGTATTTGTAAGGTTTGCCCCCTGCGAATATTTTCTGGCGCAGCACCTACAAATTCCATATCTACTTGAAAACGCCCCGCAGCAACTTGCGTATATACTTTTTTTATTTTTAAGGAATAATCTTTTCCAGCAAAACTGCAATTACCCATTAAGCCAATAAATATGCGGCTTATATAATGTTCATCTACTTCTACCCTTACTTTAAAACCTCCAGTAGCATCAATTTGCCCTAGCCTTTGCCCTTTTTGTTTGCTCTCACCAATTTCAGCATCAAGCGATGTAAGTTGCCCGTCTATGGGAGAACGCACAACCAAGTCGCCCACTTTTTTGCGCATCAGTTGCATAGTGTTTTGCATACGGCTGTACGATTCACCACTCTGCGATACCTGTTGCCTCATAGAACCAGCATCTTGTTTCATTACAGCGTTTGATAGATTCAATTTTTTCTTCTGCGCATTATAATTGTTTTCGCTTTCTGTGTATTCTTGTTTGCCTATTACTTTTTGCTCAAATAATTTTTTATTAAGGTTGTATTTTCGCTCTGCTTCTATAAGTGCAATCTCCACTTCGGCACTTTGTTGCTGGCGCACAATGGAATTTTGTTCTGCATTGTTTTTTGTATTTTGCATTTGAGCCAATGTTTGAAAAACCGATGTTTCTTGATTGGCCAAACTCAATTCCAAATCTGAATTGGATAAACGCAATATGGGTTGATCTTTTTTTAAGATGGCCCCATCTTCTACAAATTTTTCTTCTACTCGGCCACCTTCCAATGCGTCCAAGTAAATACTGGTAAGGGGCAATACGGTTCCATTTACTGGTATAAATTCTTGAAACGAACCTTTTTTCACTTCGCTTATAGTTATCCTTTCTGTATCTACATTCAAGCGGCTCTTGCCAGTTGAAAAATAGATACTAGCACCAATTAAGGATCCCAATGCTAGAATACCAAAAATGGTAAGAATTCTTTTTGTAGTCCAAGTCTTTTTTGCAATTACTCTGTCCATGAATTTTTTTTCTTAAAGTTACTACGCTATCCTATTACTTTATACGTATCATAGTAAGCCAAATTTTACTTTACACTATGAAAGCCATGCCAATATTTAAACCTTGTAATAATCAACATTTTAATAAATAATAATTTTGATAAGTGTACGATAATGATACAGTTTGTGTGCGGTATCGGTACACTTAATTTATATTGCTGTAAATAAGCATTTTGTAACCATGTAATTGTACATTTGGCACGAAGATTTGATGTAATAAAACAAACCGAATTATGCTTCTTAAAAATGCAACAATATTGGTAATTGACGATGATACAGATGTACTAACTGCAGTGCGTTTGTTATTAAAAACAGAAGTGAAAGAGGTTAGTATTGAAAAAAATCCAGACAGTATAAAATCATTATTGCCAAAAAAGGAAATTGATCTGATATTGTTGGATATGAATTTTAACAGCACCATCAATACAGGTAATGAAGGGATATTTTGGCTCAAAAAAATAAAAGAACTTTCTCCAACTACGGCAGTAATAATGATAACGGCTTATGGGGATATTGACCTTGCTGTTAGATCGCTCAAAGAAGGTGCTGCAGATTTTGTAATAAAACCATGGCACAACGAGCGCTTGCTAGAAACGATTAAAGAATCTTTACAAAGAACATCTGGCGCTAATATTCCATCCTTAAAAGAGGATGCTCTTTTTGGCAATGCTTTGTTAGGTGAAAGTGAACCGATGCAGGATATATTTAAGAAAATAGAAAAAATTGCACCCACAGATGCCAATATTCTCATACTAGGCGAAAATGGCACAGGCAAAGATTTGGTGGCAGATGCTATTCAGCAAAGGTCATTGCGGGCAAACAACCCATTTGTAAAAGTAGATGCTGGCTCGCTTACTGAAACTTTGTTTGAAAGCGAATTGTTTGGTTACAAAAAAGGTGCATTTACCGATGCAAGAGAAGATAGAATGGGAAGGTTTGAATCTGCCAATGGCGGCAGTTTGTTTTTAGATGAAATAGGAAATATTAATTTGCAGCAGCAAGCAAAACTTTTAACGGTATTGCAAAGCAGGCAAGTTACCCGACTCGGATCTAACCAACCCATACCAATAGATATAAGGCTGATATGCGCCACCAATATCCCTTTACAAGAACTTGCCAATGAAAACAGATTTAGAAAAGATTTGATTTATCGTATCAATACGGTAGAGATAACCATACCGCCATTGAGAAAAAGAGGAAAGGATATTGAGTTGCTTGCAAAGCATTTTGTAAAGTTATATGCTACAAAATATTTTAAGCCCGATATGCATTTAGATACTACTGCATTAAATAAACTAAACCAGTATAATTTCCCCGGCAATGTAAGAGAGCTGCAATACATAATAGAGCGTGCAGTTATTATGAGCGAAGATGAAGTGATACATGAAAATGATTTAATTTTTTCTGCATTGGAAAACCAACTTATACAAGATGATGATGAAACTGATTTTAGACTAAGTGCTGTAGAAAAAAATGCAATACAAAAAGTAATAGAAAAACATCATGGTAATATAACCAAGGCAGCTAAAGAGCTAGGGCTTACTAGAACAGCACTGTACAGAAGACTAAGTAAATATGACATTTAAAAAATACGAATGGCGGTTGTTGATAAAAGTAGTGCTGTTGTTTGCAACACTGGTAGCGGCTGCATGGCTATTGGTGAGCAAAAAATATTTGTACTTAAGTATGGTAATGCCCTTAGTATTGTATCAATTATACGATGTTTATCGCATGCTAAAAAAAGCACAAGATGAAGTGCAAGAGTTTGTAGAATCAATACACTACCGGGATTTTTCTAGATACTTTAATGTAAAAGAAGCTCCTGCAGAATTGCAGACATTGCGTAAAGGATTTAACGATATCAACTCAACTTTCAAAGTAATAAGCAAAGAAAAAGAAACACAATACCAATACCTACAAAAAATCTTGGAACTGGTTGATACTGGAATCATTTCATATGAAACAGCATCAGGCAATCTAAATTGGATGAATGATACTTTTAAAAAAATGATGGGAATCCCTTATTTAAAAACCATTTATTCATTAGAAAAAAGAGATGCAGGTTTATACAATGCTATTCTTGCCATTCGGCCTAACGAAACAATTATCGTTACTGTTACAAAAGAAAATAGCCAGTTGAAAATATTATTGGCTGCAACCATTTTTCAAACAGATGGAAAAATAAACAAGCTTATTGCCTGCCAAAATATAAACGAAGCAATGGACGAAACCGAAGCAAATGCTTGGCAAAAATTATTGAGTGTAATGACGCATGAAATTATGAACTCTGTCGCACCCATTTCTTCGCTTGCAGGCACTTTAAAAAATCGATTGCTACAAACAACCTCTTTAACGTACGAAAAAAATGGCGATAGGGACGACCTTGAACTCGGATTAGAAACCATCAAACGCCGCAGCGAAGGTTTATTAAAGTTTGCAGAAACTTATCGAAATTTAAATAAGATAACAACACCAAATCGTAAAAAAGTTTTTGTGAGAGATTTGTTTGAAAACCTGCAAACACTTATGCAGCCAACACTTGACCAGAAGCATATAGAAATGGAAGTGGTGCTTAAAGAGCCTAGCCTAATGGCAAATGTAGATGTAAACTTAATAGAACAAGTGCTCATAAACCTAATGGTAAACGCCCTTGAAGCAGTAAAAGATAGGCCCAACCCTCGCATTTTATTGTCTGCTTCTTTGGAACATAATAAATTAATAATAAAAATTGCCGATAATGGTGCGGGTATTTCCCCAGAATTATTGGACAAAATTTTTATTCCATTTTTCAGCACCAAGAAAACCGGAAGCGGCATAGGCCTTAGCCTCTGCAAACAAATAATGCTGCTGCACAAAGGCAATATTAAAGTACAAAGTAAAGAAGGTGAGGGAAGTGTTTTTGTGTTGTTGTTTTCGGAGGGAATGGGGTAGTTTTATTATAACTTCAGCCTATTTTAAAATTAGGTTATTTTTTAATCTGTACCTGAGACTTCTGTCCTGGCGGGGTTTTCGCACACATAAACTATAAATTGGAAAGAATACTTTTTGCGAAACCCCGACGTTTAATAGAGCCTAAATATTTAGGTGCCAAAGCCGACCCCAGTAAAAGATGCCAGTTAAATATCGACACTCTTCAGTATTTAAGACTTACTATTTAATTTTTACCCTTATAAATTGATATCACTTTTTTAGACAACAAAAAATATTTTAAAATTTTTAGGATGATTTGATTATAATTCTAAGTTTTTTAATGTGTCTGGGTTTCACGGATAGTTCTTTTATACTTCAATTTTACGCTTGTGATAACCCCGCCGATACGCAAGCAGAACGAGCAACATCAGTCATTGGCTTTTAATATCATTTTCATATCTTTAACAAGCAGTTCTTGGCAGATAGTTGGTTAATTCCCAACCTGAACAATTGTTTGCTCGCTGTACCTAACATTAGCAGACCACATTTAAATGACTGCATATGCATTATAAAAAAATATTCTTTCTATTGTTCAGTTTATCCATTGGACAAATAGTATTTGCCCAAAATAAAGCTGCAAAACTTTCAGCTTTAATGAGTACTTATCATAACTACAATATGTTTGACGGTGCCGTTTTAGTAGCAGAAAAAGGGGAAATTATTTACAAAGATGCATTTGGATTAGCAAATAGAGAGTGGAATATCCCTAACAAAACAGGCACTAAGTTTATGATTGGTTCCGTTTCAAAGCCTTTGACTGCTGCTTTGATGTTAATGCAAGTTCAAAAAGGTTTAATAGATTTAAACAAAACCATAGAAAACTATTTGCCCGAATTCAAAAATAAACCTGCTGCAAATGTTACCATAAAACAACTGCTATCGCATACTTCAGGCATACCAAATTATGATATTATCAAAGATTTTTTTCCAAGAATAAGTCGCCAAAATTTTACGAGAGAAGAATATCTAAAAATATTTATTGATTCTCCTCTTGTATTTAAACCAGGTACTCATTATGCTTATAGTAGTTGGGGTTTTTTTACGTTGGGTTATATAATGGAAAGGGTAACAAGAAAAACATATGCTCAATTAATGTCCGATGACATTTTTAAAAAATTAAAAATGAATAATTCTGGCTCTTACTACCATACCCAAATTGTACCCAACAGAGCTACAGGTTACGATTATAGTTTTGGTGGGTTTACCTCAGCAGATTTCAGAGACCAATCTAATACAATGGGAACAGGCGATATCTATTCAACCGTTGAAGACCTTTTCAAGTTTCATATTGCTTTAACAAATAATAGTTTACTAAATAAAGAATTGACTGCTGAAATGTTTACCCCGGGCATTGAACTTGCAAACTATGGTTACGGATGGTTTAACAAGCCGTTCAAATATACAATCACAGATAGCGTAGCATCAAACTTTCATTTGGGAATGACGGATGGATTTATTTCATTTATTAGAAGAATTCCCTCAACCAATAGTTTAGTGGTGATTCTTAGCAATAGTTCTCCCACTGATTTTTTTGGCATAACGAACAATTTATACAAAATATTATATAACATACCTGTTGATTTAAAACAGCCGGCTCATAAAAAAATGGAAACCTATATTGAACAAATTGGTGCAATAAAATCTATTGCTGAATATAAAAGAATGAAAGCTGACACAAGTCATTACTACATTGATTGGATTTCTATGAATAATATTGCACAACAGTTATTGAGCCTAAAAAGATATGAAGAAGCAAAACTGATATCGGAAAATAATGTTATTGAATTTCCTAATAAAGACTTGGTATTGGTTACAATGGGAAATATATACTTGGCTCTAAACAACAAAGTAGAGGCTATTAAGTTTTACAAAAAGACTTTGGAGATAACACCTTTTTATGAAGAAGCAAAGAATAGATTAAAGGAGTTGGAAGGGAAATAGAAAGGCTTTATTTATAGGTTAGTGAATAAACCAAATGATAAATAAAAGACAGTAAATGCGATTGCTGGAGTAGAAAAGAAGATTGGCAGATAGTTTATAGTACCCTAATTAATAAATATAATGAATAGGGGCTTTCTTCATTAAACCGCTGTTAAGCATTTGCCGCCGCACTCATGCAACTAACCTGTCGGTAGACATACCTTTTCCTCGTTACACACAAAAGGATTTCTGAGTAAGCAGCGCACTATATCCTATACTTTAGAAGGGAGCCATTGGTCGGGTAAATAGATATTTGGCTGTTATAGAAGGAAGATATTAGCGAACGTTTCGTATCCCAAAAAACGAGACAGCAAGGTTCGCTTAACCAACTCTTTTACATGAACGGGAAATAACTACAGCAATTTCATACTACTTTTAGCAAAGTAAATTATCTATAAATTAAATTTCTGTTTATGAAAAAAAGTATAGCCCTCAAAACCTTTATTATATCTTCAGTAATATTGCTTACTGCATACGCTTCTTCTGTAACCGCACAAATGATGCAACTTCCTGCTGGTAATGTAAACTACAAATGCAAAGCATCAAGACTGATTGGTGCAACAAATATTGACATTAGCTGGAATGCTCCCGGCGTAAAAGGACGTGAAGGAAAAATATGGGGTACAGAGGTGGCACCGTATGGATTTAATGTATTGGGCTTTGGTTCTTCCTCTCCATCGCCATGGCGTGCAGGTGCAGACGAGTGTACCAATATTTCTTTTTCTACCGATGTTACGATTAATGGTAAACATCTTGAAGCAGGTAAGTATGCATTTTTTATTGCGCTCGGTGCAGATTCATCTACACTTATTTTTAATAAAAACACAACAGGGTGGGGCAGCTATTTTTATAAAGCCGATAAGGATGTGTTAAGAGTAACTGCTTTTCAGCAAAAGAATGCGACGGAAAGTAAAGAAAGGCTAGAATATAATTTTTCAAAACAAACCAATAAAACAGTAGAAGTAAGCCTTGAATGGGAGAGATGGCGTATTCCTTTTACTGTGGAAGTTGATTTGGTAACTACCACATTGGGTTACATACGTACACAAATGATTGGTGCTGCCGGTTTTGATCCACCAAGCCTTGAATCTGCGGCAACATGGTGTTTGCAAAATAAGGTAAATACAGAAGAAGCATTGGCATGGATCAATTCTGCTGTTGATCCCAATTTAGGCGGTTCAAATTCATTTAAGGCATTATCAACAAAAGCTGGCTTGCTTAATAAATTAAACAGAAAAGAAGAAGCAGAAAAAACAATGAAAACTGCCATGGACAATGCTGCCGTTGGCGATTTACATAATTATGGCAGGCAGTTGCTTACAGAAAATAAAACCAAAGAGGCCATGGAAATTTTTGAATTCAATTTTAAAAAATTCAACGGTGCATGGCCAACAAATGCTGGTTTAATGAGAGGTTATTCTGCTTTGGGAGATTTTAAAAAAGCACTGGAACATGCCAAAGCAGCATTGGAGCAGGCCCCTAATGCTGAAATTAAAAAAATAATTGCAGCTGCAGTGGATACACTATCCAAAGGCAAAGCATTATAAATTTATTAGAGCAGATTTTTTTTATTGGTTGCTGTGTACAGCACTACTGTTCGGAAGACTAGAAAGTACCATATTAAAATAATGAGTTAAGCCTGAAAGGCTGGTATTAATATCGAATTCAACCAAAGTTATAATGCCGGAATCCCGAAGGGATGACATTATTACTAATATCACCCCTTCGGGCAATGTCATTAAGTTAAGAAACGAAATTGTCAGGTTGAGCCTGCCTTTGTCGGCAGACAGGCTTGTCGAAACCGAATTTACAAAACGTTTTTATAACACCGACTCCTATGTTTGCAAAAGCAAATATAAATAGATCTTTGATACTACTAAAATATACCAATAGATTTGAAAAAAAAGTGAAAAGAATGAGAGCACATACCCGACTAAACAACTTTTAAAGTATGTACTGTCGAAGA
>JANNGD010000129.1:0-26931 GCA_031380515.1 Ferruginibacter sp.
ACACAAATGCTAATGCAGAGTCTTTTAACTCTAAAATTAAACTCTTTAGAGCTAATCAAAGGGGCGTAACTGATACAGTGTTTTTCCTTTTTAGATTACATAAACTTTTTGCTTAGTCCCCAATAGATTAATGTGAGCCCAAAAAAGCAGCTTCTACGCTGCTTTTTTCATGCATTAACATTTCCTTAATTAATACAGTTAAAACTTTATTTGAATTGTTGTCGTAAATCAAATGCGATCGCAAGCAAAAAATATAAAATAATTAAACAAACAATAATTAATAAGTCATTAAAAAAAGAATTATGAAAAAGATCAAGAATTTATTTATGCTGGCAGTAGTGGCAATGGCTACAACAACAGCTTCTGCTCAAATGAGCAAAACGGTAATGGTAGGTGGAGCAGCAATGTACCCTACAAAAAATATCATTGAAAATGCAGTAAACAGCAAAGACCATACAACATTGGTAGCTGCAGTAAAAGCTGCTGGTTTAGTAGAAACTTTATCTGGTGCAGGTCCTTTCACGGTGTTTGCTCCTACCAATGCTGCCTTTGCAAAATTACCAGCAGGTACTGTAGATAATTTATTGAAAGCAGAAAATTTGAAAACATTGCAAACGGTACTTACTTATCATGTAATAGCTGGAAGAATAAGTGCAGCAGATGTAATTGCAAAAATAAAAGCAGGTGGCGGCAAATTTACAGCAACAACTGTAGCTGGTACCGATCTTACTTTTTCTTTAAAAGGTAAAAAAGTACAAATCACTGATGCATCAGGTGGAAAATCTTATGTAACAATTGCAGATGTGAACCAAAGCAATGGTGTAATACATGTTGTAGATGCTGTATTGTTACCAAAAATGTAAGGTTTGTTTTATGTTGATTAAGGAAAGGCTTCTCTGAAAAGGGAAGCCTTTTATCTTTTATCAAATCCCGGTTGGCAAAAAAATCTGCTTTATCTTGGCTTGTTGTGGGAAATTAACTTTATTGTTTCTGCACTTCCATAAAAAATAAAGAGAAGGCAAATTTTCCCATCTCGCCATTTGAATGTCCTACATTGGGCACAAAAACTTGTGTCCAATTAAAAGGAACTTTCAATGAGCTGGCATTGTTTTTTGCAGTCCTAAAATAAAATTGCCCTCTTTCAAATCTATTTTTGCCTTGAGCATCAGCTTCCTTGGTTGCATTAAAATCTTTGCTTTCTCTATCTGTATCTGCCATGCCCAATAAAACAAATAATTTGGTCGAATAAAAGGAAGCCAGATTTGTTTTTTCCAATGGAGATTTTTTAAGCCCAAAAGGAAATACCACATTTCTGTTTGTAGTGCTGTACCATCCTGCATTTGCAATGGCTGCTTTGATAACCCTATTTTGATTTACAAACATTAAAAAGCGGTGAACAAATTGTGCGCCTGCAGAATGGCCATATAAATAATAGCCTTTACAAGAACTGTTTGTTTGCTTTACTACAGTATCAAATAATGGTTCGATGATAGAAAAACTCCAATCTTCCTTCGCATGATAACTTTTGCTTTTCTTATCATATACGTTGCCCAAATTATACATATCTGCTCCTGGATAATTCTCTTGGTCAAACTCCGGCGCAATAATTTTACATCCAAAAACAGTGGCAGCATTTATTAGGCTATCCATATAAGCAGATGCATCCCTTCGTGCACCATGCAACAGCACTACGATAGGCATATCGGGCGCATGCTCTTTTGGACTAAAATAAAATACTTTTATCGGATGTTTTAATTTGCCTCCATTATCAAAATAAAAAAATTGCTTGCCAGCAGTTAAGTTTTTTATTTGGGCATAGCTACTATTTACGTTAATAATAAATAGCAATAGGAATAGTTTTTTGCGCATAGAAAATAATATTTTAAAAACAAAATAGATAATTTGTATCACATTATTCTTTAATTATTTGTTGGGTTAACTTTATTTTGCTGCCACTATTTGTAATATTAATCATAAAACCCCTGCAAATATCCTAGCTGGCAATTGTAGTATATTAACCTTAGTTAGGTTTCAAGATCAGCATCTATTAATTTAACTTACTTTTTTGTAAATGCTAATCTTTATTTTATAAAGAATGTAAAAAAAGAAAGTAGGGCAGTAAATACTGAATGGAGTACCGCCAATGAAGTTCAATTGCTTGCCGTTGGTAGTATTCATGTGTAAAATATTTTTTCTTTTCCTGAACCCAGATTAATCAAGAAAGAAATCATATTACAAATGAATACTTGTTTAATCAAGAATAGTTATTTGAATGATTCAGAATTGATTTTTAATAATTAACTTCATTTCTGAAATGCTTTTTTTGTTTCGGAAATTTTTTAGAGTAATCATTGTCAAAGACTTATGCCAAAAGTAAAAAAAGGGAAGGAGGAAATCATGTACTTGCTTACAAAAGCAATAGAGAAGTATAAATTGGAAACCGGGCAAGAAATAGTTCAAAATACCAATAGAAAAAGTTATGAGTCGCTCGCAATGGTTTTAAGTGACATTAGCAATCAACTACCCGTGCGATTTGAAGAATGGGGTACGGATAATTACACAGCAGAAATAAATCAAACAGGAAAAGAATATCCTTATAGGAAATATGATATTACGGGTGGGCAATTCAAGGATGCGCTTATCGGTATTGTATCCAACCCTCGACCTTTTTTTGTAGATGCTTGTTATGTTTATCTCTACGGAATAGGGAGAAAGAAATTTGAACAAAATCCGGTAGATGAAAACCTTTTAGAAAAACCTGAGGAGCTTAAAAATGAAAATAGCCAATTGCTAGAAGAACGTCAGCTAACGTTGGCAAAACAATTATCCATTGTAGAAAGTAAAATCAAAAAAAAGGGTAGCATAATTAAAGCGGTTTCCTTTGTAACGACTGCTGCATGTTTGGGTATTATTGCATTGTCAATAATGTATTTTAATGCTAAGAGAGATTGGGAAACGGTGAAGAAAGACATGAACATCATTCCGTATCAACCAAGCAAAATTGAAATAGACAATCTTGAAGGCTTTTGGTTGTGTTATACAGGATCACCTCAAGCACGGGTTTCTGACCCCACCCGTTATCATAAAGTGGTGCCCAATATTGTAGAGGTGAAATACAAAGATGGCTATTTTGTATTTAATAGATTTGGTGCAAGCTTTAACCACGTTGGTTACATGCAATTTGAATCACCGGGCATAGTTTCTGTTTTTTCTCACATAAAAAACAATTCAAATAAAATTGAATCTCCCAGACATTCATTGCTAAACCTACAATCCAATAATAAATTTATAGTGGCCGTTTCTGCCTCTTGGAATTTTGATATTGGAGAAAAAAATAAAATAATTGGTATTAGGGAAATATATACAAAACTTGGCAAAGGAGGAACCATTGAAGAAGTGATAAATGAGGTGGAAAATGCAAGTTGCCAATGTAAAATTATTCGTTGGAACCAATTAAATAAAGAGGTAAAAACCTTTTATTTAAAAAATGTATTGCTAGATTCATTGCATTCGTTGGCATTAAAACCACTTATAGATGAGCGGAGTATCTTACTTAGTTTACCAGAAGAAGGATTAATTATTTCAAAAGACAGCGCCAAATAGAATATTGTTCATACTATCTATGTTTTGTTGTAAAATTATAACTCATTATTTTTTTACACAAATATTTTATACAATAAAATCCGCTGTATTCAAATGATATTCGAATCAGTTAATTAAATTGATGTCGACGACAAAAAGGAACGCCCTAATACTGTCCATTGACCGCATGGTTATGTTTCATTTTTTACAAATTGATAAAGTGCTAAAATTGGTTAAACAAAATGTAAGGCTTGGTTCGCTGGTTTATCAAACTTGATATATTATAATTGTGAAGGATAAACAAGGAAATATTGCTTAATAATAGAGGAGGAAATAAAAAATATTGGACAGTGATTACTAAGCATTTAATAAATGTGTAATAATAACAAAAACATATTTGTAACAGAATTTACATTATTGCTAATAAGTTCACAAAAAAAACACCCCGTAATTTTGGGATGTTTTTATATTAATATCTAGTACTAAATACGCAATACTTTTCTTACGCTACTGCTTTACCAACTAACTCTGCAGCCTCACTAAGCAAAATCGCACTTTGTACTTTCAATCCACTTTCGTCTATCAATTTCTTAGCTACATCTGCGTTGGTACCTTGTAAGCGTACAATAATAGGTATGTTTATATTGCCTATGCTGGTGTACGCATCTATCACCCCTTGTGCTACACGATCGCAACGTACAATCCCTCCAAAAATATTAATAAGAATAGCTTTTACTTTGGGGTCTTTCATAATAATTCGAAAACCAGCTTCTACTGTTTGCGCATTGGCACTTCCACCTACATCCAAAAAGTTTGCAGGCTCTCCTCCACTCAATTTTATCATATCCATGGTAGCCATGGCAAGGCCTGCACCGTTTACCATGCAACCAACATTGCCATCTAACTTTACAAAATTCAAATTAAACTGGCCTGCTTCTACCTCAGTAGGATCTTCTTCGGTTATATCTCTTAGTGCGGCTACTTCGGGGTGGCGTATAAGTGCGCTATCATCTACATTCATCTTACAATCAACCGCAATAATTTTATCATCGCTGGTTTTAAACAACGGATTAATTTCAAGCATTCCACAATCTAACCCTACATAGGCATTGTATAAGCTGGTGACAAATTTTACACAGCTCTTAAAAGCTTCGCCACTTAGGCCTAGGTTAAAAGCAATTTTTCTTGCTTGAAAGCCTTGCAGCATTCCGCTAGGATGTATCCACTCCTTAAATATTTTTTCTGGGGTATCATGGGCTACGTCTTCAATATTCATTCCGCCTTCGGTACTGTACATGATTACGTTTTCGCCTTTTGTTCTATCCAATAATATAGAAAGATAAAACTCTTTTACTGGGCTTGCACCATCATAATATACATCTTGTGCTACCAAAATTTTATTTACTACTTTACCCGCTTCACCGGTTTGTATCGTAACCAATGTACCACCTAGCAAATTGGTAGCTATCCGTGTTACATCTTCTGCATTTTTAGCAACTGCCACACCACGTTGCTCCTTACCTACAATACTACCTTTTCCTCTGCCACCGGCATGTATCTGGGCTTTTATAACGGCAAACTTGCTACTGTATTGGGTATGAATTTGTCTGTAAGCCATTTCAGCTTCTGCCACCGTGCTGCAGGCAATGCCTTCTTGTACGGGTACATTGTATTTTTTTAAAAGCTCTTTTGCTTGGTATTCGTGAAGATTCATATAAAAAAATTTTTGCGAAGATAAGGAAAACCGCCCCTAAATCCACTGGTAATTATAGTATATTGAAAGGATATTTAGATAAACAGCATTATTGTAAAAGCCAACCGCTGCTTCAAACAACATTGTCCTAGTCATCACTTCTTTCATCGGCGTGGTTTACTTTAGCGTATATTTATTATTATCATTTAATGACTATCCGCTATTTGGTGCATTATTTATATTTTTTTTAAAAATAAATATTACTTCTAACAATTTTGAACTACTTAGAGCTTTGTTAATGCTTATTTGTCTACCCAATCTGTAGCATATTTAAAAAGAGAAGGTAAAACTGTGCATATGTGGCCATTTTTATGCCACAGATGCACCCTTTTACATTATAAAAAGACAGCGTCTTCTTTTCAGTTTTAATGAAGTATGCCTTTTGGATGTATCAGAGAATCAATATTTGGACAAGCTTCTTTTTGCACCAATTAGCGGATAGTCGTTTATTTTTTATTATGCAATACACATAAGCGATTGTTAAAAAGAACTGCTTTCGCTTTTATAAGAGGGGGAAAGCACGTATTTTTGAACGATAATATTAATATACCAGGAATCTGTTTTTAAAAACGAACGTAATTTACCCCTTGTTAGGAGGTATCCGCTCATTGTACTTAATCAGAATGTTTAAATGCAACATACTTTTAAAAGCAAATTGGAAGAAAGGCAATCAAGAAAACAACCTACTATCTTGCTCATTTTTATTAAAGAATTGGTTGTAAAGTTATAATTGACGATGAAACTTTTTATACTATCATTTGTATTTATCTTTTTTATTGGAGAGGCTTTTTGCCAGCAGCCTCGTACCTCAACTGATGATGGTTTTTTGAGGGGTACAAAAAATAGAGAGTTGAGAAACACGAAGGTATCTGATACAACCAAAAAGAAAAGCAATAATAAACTCGACACACTTGGTTTTGAAAGACGAGATGATTTAGCAGATTCCATTACTATAAGTTATAAATTTTTAGATTCTGTAAGAAGAAATCCGATAGATTCTTCCGTAAATGATTTTGATAAATATTATTCTGTCCCCTCTTCTTTTCAATATCTTGGCAACAATGGTGCTGCAGCTTTCCCTCTTATTTTTAAACCATTTACCAAGGTTGGCTGGGATGCAGGTTTTCATGCCTATGATATTTATAGGTATAAACTGGAGGAAACGAAATTTTATAAAACCACCGGTCCTTTTTCCATGCTTGGGTACCAATTGGCAAGTGGTAAAGAACAGATGGTGCAAGCTTTGCATACACAAAATCCAAGGCAGAACATAAATTTTGGTTTTGAGTATAGGCTTATTAGTGCCCCTGGATTTTTTGTAACGCAAAATTCCAATCACAACAACATACGTTTGTTTAGTACATATCAAGGAAAGAGAAAAAGGTACAATGGTTCATTTATATTAATTTCAAATGCATTAAAATCTTCGGAAAATGGAGGAATTACTGATGACGCTTTGCTGTTAGATCCAAATAAGAAAGAACGGTTTAGTATACCTGTAAATTTAGGCAATGCACTTCCTTTTCAGCCAAATCCATTTCAAGCATCGGTAAAAACGGGTAATACGTACAAAGAAAAAATATTCTTCTTAAGGCAAAGCTATGATATTGGTAAAAGAGATTCAATAGCGATAAATGATTCTACTACAGAATATCTTTTTTATCCAAAATTGAGGATGCAGCATACCCTTACGCTATCTACAAATACCTACCAATTTAAAGATGCGTTGGGAGATTCAATTTATTATAAAAATGTATATGCAATACAGTTTACCAAGCCTAAAGATACTTTTGAGTTGTATGAAAAATGGCAAACGCTTACCAACGATTTTTCCTTGATTCAATTTCCGGATACAAAAAATGCTGCACAGTTTTTTCTTGCGGGTGCTTCTTTACAAACCATAAAAGCTACGCTTAAAACAGGAAATTATAATTTTTATAATATAATGTTGCATGGGGAATATCGCAACAGAACCAGAAACAAATTGTGGGATGTATTGCTAAAAGGAGAATTTTATTTGAATGGATTGAATGCGGGAGATTACAGCGCACAAGCCAGTATTGGTAGGTATTTAAACAAAAAGTTGGGAAATGTAGAATTGTATTTTAACAATGTAAACAGAACGCCTTCTTTCATTTTCGACAATAGGTCTTCCTTTAATATAGGCAATACAAATAGTTATAAAAAAGAAAATATTGTATCCTTTGGTGCAACAGCCACCAATAAATTTGTAAAGTTTGGGTTTAATAATTATTTGATAAATAACTATGCCTATTTTACCAATTTTTATAAAAGCGATCAGTACAACAAGCCCATTAATTTATTACAAGTTTTTGCATCTAAGAAAATAACGCTGAAGAAGAATGTTTTTTATTACGCAGACATTACATTGCAGCAAACAGATAATGCAGCGCCTATAAGAGTACCGCTCATATTTACAAGAAGCAGGATAGCATATGAAGGCAGTGTGTACAAAAATTTGAGGGTGAGTGCAGGTTTGGAAGTAAGATATTACACCCCTTACAGAGCAAATAACTATTCTCCCATTTTAGGTCAGTTTGTTCCGCAAGACACCGTTACCATAAAAAACCGACCAGATATAGCAGCCTTCTTCAATTTTCGTATAAAAGGATTTACAACCTTTTTGCGAGCAGAAAATTTGAATACGGCAAGTTTTAAAAATGGCTTTGGTTTTATTGATAACAATTTTGCAGCACCACACTATCCTACGCAAGGGTTGATTATACGGGTGGGTATTAGGTGGTGGTTTGTGAAGTAGCCGTAAGTCCAATAATTATATTTCCCAATCTACAATTTCATTTTCCCATTCTTTTTTAAAGGGGGTAGTTATTTTAATATAATTGTCTGAGTAGCCTTCCATCATGCCATTTTTATTCACATGTTCAAACAATACTTTTCTTGTTTGGCCAATATGTTTGTTGGTAAAAGCTTGCATTTTTTCGTAACTTAAATTGCGCAAAATTTTATTACGCTCGTTGCGTACATGTATAGGTACAACAGGTGTAAGGGTAAGCGCATGTGTATTGTCACGCTCGGAGTAAGTGAATACATGCAGATAAGAAATATCAAGTCCACGAAGAAATTCAACAGTCTCTGCAAAGTCTGCTGTTGTTTCGCCAGGGAAACCCACAATTACATCTACACCAATACAACAATGAGGCATTAATAATTTTATTAAACCAATTTTTTCTGCATATAATTCTTTCTTATACCTGCGGCGCATGGCTGCCAAGGTATTGTTGCTGCCGCTTTGTAGTGGTATATGAAAGTGCGGCATAAAATGTTTGCTGTTACTTACAAACTCAATAATCTCATTGCTCAATAGGTTTGGCTCAATAGATGATATGCGATAACGTTCAATACTATTTAGTGCATCTAATTCTTTAATAAGATCAAAGAAATTTTCTCCATGCTGCTTGCGAGTGGGTTGTAGGCCTCCACCTTCGGGGGAGGTTTGGAGGGGGCTTCCCTTTCCAAAATCGCCCAAATTTATTCCGGTAAGTACAATTTCTTTTGCGCCAGCTGCCGCTATAGTTTGTACATTTTCTATTACATTATTTATTTCATCGCTGCGGCTCTTGCCTCTTGCCATGGGTATGGTACAAAAACTGCAATTATAATCGCAACCATCTTGTACTTTTAAAAATATTCTGGTGCGTTCGTTTATAGAATGCGATGGTACAAATATATTTACATCCTCCACATCGCAGCTGCAGATTTTGGTAGCATCGTTTTTAGAAATTTCTTTTAAATGTTGTGCTATATTAAATTTTTCTGCGGCACCCAGTACCAAATCTACGCCAGGAATTGCGGCTATTTCTGTAGGCTTCAATTGTGCATAGCAACCCGTTATTACTACCAATGCCTCTGGCGCTGTTCGTTGTATTTTTCGTACGATTTGCCTACACTCTTTGTCTGCATTTTCGGTAACAGAGCAGGTGTTTATAACATATACATCTGCTATCTCATCAAAATTTTTCTTCGCAAAACCATCATTCTCTAGCATACGACCTAGGGCAGTGGTTTCACTGAAATTAAGTTTGCAGCCAAGTGTATGTAGAGCTACTGTTTTTTGCATGGGTGGCAAAATTAAGGAAAAGCCCTAGAAATACATATTAAAATGGCAATTAACCTCTTTATTGATTCGGGTTTTGTACTGTTTTTCCATACCTTGCAGCAGTGAAAAATAAAAACATCTCTTACATAATTCTACTTGTAGCAGCCTTGGCTTTGTTTTTTATAAAAAAAGGGCAAAGAGGTAAGGTTGATATAAGAGATAGGGTAACGGTTGAGAACGCTACGGAAGCTTATACACAACTGCGAGGTAGTAATAAAACAATAAAGTACAGTAAGCATGCAAAATGTAGAATGGACTGCAGGCATATAGACGAAACGGAGGTGAAAGAAATTTTACAAAAAGGAGAAATCAATTATAATAAAGAGCAAGTGAGTGAAAAAGGAGTAACGTATCCGTTAGAAGGAGTAACCCATGATGGGCAGCATGTAAGAATAGTATTTGCACCACATGAAAATGATGTTACTGTAGTAACCGTCATAGATTTAGATACCAATTGGCCTTGTGGCGATTGTAAATAGTTTGGGGATATTTGTTCTATAAATTTGTGATAATATTGTATCTTTCTTTTAAATAACACATCAACTTTGTGCTTCTAAAAAATTGATCTTGAATATTAGTTGAACTTGAAAAAATGAAATTAAAATCGCTATTGGCAAAACCTTTTGCCAATTATATATA
Source organism: Ferruginibacter sp. (assembly GCA_031380515.1). Classification (GTDB taxonomy): domain Bacteria; phylum Bacteroidota; class Bacteroidia; order Chitinophagales; family Chitinophagaceae; genus Ferruginibacter. The sequence continues at coordinate 10,113 of JANNGD010000129.1, forward strand.
CAAGCAGATAAAAAAGGGAATGGGAACTGCCCTAGCAGACCAGGACCAAATTTTTTCTATGCTCATGAAATCTGCTGGTAAAACCGTTTTTGGTGTAGACCATTCATTTGCGGAAATAAAGTCCCACGAAGATTTTGTAAAACAGGTACCTATACGAGATTATGAAGCCTTTAAACCTTATATAGAAAAAATAAAAGAAGGCAAACACAATGTATTGTGGAAAGGACAGCCTATTTATTTTGCAAAAACAAGTGGCACTACAAGCGGAGTAAAATATATTCCAATTTCAAAAGATTCGATACACAACCATATAAATACCGCAAGAAATGCATTGTTGTGTTATATGGTAGAAAGTGGAAACAGCAAATTTGCAGATGGGAAAATGATTTTTTTGAGTGGATCGCCTGAGCTCGAACGTGTAGGTGGAATTCCTACTGGTCGATTGAGTGGAATTGTAAATCATCATGTTCCCAAATACCTTAGGAGCAATCAACTACCTTCTTTTGAAACAAATTGTATAGAAGAGTGGGAAGAAAAATTAGAAAAAATTGTAGATGAAACGATCAACGAAAACATGACGTTGATTAGTGGAATACCACCTTGGGTGCAAATGTATTTTGATAAGTTGCAAGAAAGAACGGGTAAAAAAGTGAATGAGATTTTTCCAAACTTTAGTGTGATGGTGCAAGGTGGTGTAAATTATGAACCTTATAAGGCAAAGCTTATAGAAAGCATAGGTAAACCTATCGATACAATTGAACTGTTTCCTGCCAGCGAAGGCTTTTTTGCTTTTCAAGATTCGCAAAAGGAAAAGGGTATGTTGCTAAACACCAATAGTGGAATTTTTTATGAGTTTGTACGGGTAGATGAATTGCAAAATGAACAACCCCAAAGGCTAACATTGAAGGAAGTGGTTGTAGGGGAAAATTATGCACTCATCATTAGCAGCAATGCAGGTTTATGGGCGTACAATATTGGCGACACAGTAAAATTTTTATCTACCAATCCATATCGAATTATTGTAAGTGGTAGAACCAAACATTTTATTTCTGCTTTTGGTGAGCATGTAATTGTAGAAGAAGCAGAGGCTGCCATTTTAAAAGCAACACAAGAGGAAAATATTATCATCAATGAATTTACAGTGGCCCCATATGTTTCGTCGGATGAAGGTAAAAGCTACCATGAATGGTTTATCGAATTTGAAACTCCACCAAAAAGTTTAGATAATTTTGCCAAGAAAATTGACGATAACCTGCGGGCAAAAAATGTTTATTATGATGACCTAGTGAAAGGTAATATTTTGCAAGAATTGAAAATAACAACAGTGCAAAAAAATGGCTTTAAGGAATATATGAAAAGCATAGGCAAACTTGGCGGCCAAAATAAAGTCCCTAAATTAAGTAATGATAGAAAAATTGCAGATTTTTTAGAAGTAAAGAATACTTAGCAAGAAAAAGTAAATAGAGTAGAAAAAGTAATTCCAGCATTTTTCAAACAGTAATAAAAATCTTTCATGACACAAAAAAAGCGCATTGCTATATTAGGTTCTACAGGTTCTATAGGCACGCAGGCACTAGAGGTAATACGTGCGCATGCAAATATCTTAGAAGCTGAAATACTTACTGCTCAAACAAACCATACGTTATTAATAGAACAGGCGCTAGAGTTTATGCCCAATGCTGTTGTAATTGGTGACGACAAAAAGTATGAAGCAGTAAAGCAAGCTTTGGCTGGAACCGAAATAAAAGTTTTTGCCGGTGAAAAAGCGCTAGAAGAGGTAGCTGATTTTGATACATATGATGTAATGCTAGCAGCCATTGTGGGTTTTGCAGGATTAAAACCCACACTCAAAGCGGTAAAAAAAGGAAAAGTAATAGCATTGGCCAATAAAGAAACATTGGTAGTAGCAGGAGATATCGTAATGCAACAAGCATTTGAATATCGGTCTCCCATTATACCTGTAGATAGTGAACATTCTGCTATTTTTCAATGTTTGGTAGGAGAAGTTCGCAACCCGATAGAGAAAATAATCCTAACAGCAAGTGGTGGTCCTTTTTTGGGCAAAAAACCCAACTTTTTGGTTAATGTAAAAAGAGATCATGCACTCCAACATCCTAATTGGAGTATGGGTGCAAAAATATCTATCGATTCGGCAACATTGATGAACAAAGGGCTAGAAATGATAGAAGCCAAGTGGCTATTCAATTTAAAACCTGAGCAAATAGAAGTTGTGGTGCATCCACAAAGTATTGTACACAGTTTAGTGCAGTTTGAGGATGGAAGCTTAAAAGCACAAATGGGATTACCAGATATGAAACTGCCCATTCAATACGCATTGGGCTATCCAGAAAGATTGAAGAACGATTTTCCGAGATTTAACTTTAAAAAATATCCGAGTCTTACTTTTGAAGAGCCTGACTATAAAACTTTTAGAAACCTTGGTTTGTCTATAGAAGCATTGAAAGCGGGTGGCAACAAGCCATGTGTACTTAATGCAGCAAATGAAGTGGCTGTGTGGGCTTTTTTACAAAATAGAATCGGCTTTTTAGATATAACAGCTGTGGTAGAAAAAACAATGGCTCATGTGGCATTTATAGAAAAGCCTACTTTAGAAGAATATTTTGAAACAGATGGAGAGGCTCGTAACTTCGCCGCTTCTGTGATGAAAATGTAAGGAATGGAGAAAGAATAATGGATAATTTTGTAATGAATAATGAATAATGAATAATGAATAATTTTTTTTAATCAAACTATTTTTTGTTTTTGATAAATTTAATGATTGAAGGTTAACTTATATATTACAATACATGAAAAAAATCAAACTAAAAATGTATTCTAGATTTAAGTTGTCTCAATACTCAATACCTAATACTTAATACTCAATACTTAATACTCAATACTTAATACTTTTTAATGGAACTATTAGCAATTAACTGGGGTGATGTAGGGTTACAAATTTTACAGCTTATTTTATCTCTTTCTATACTTGTTGCCATTCACGAATTTGGCCATTATATAACCGCAAAATGGTTTAAATGTAAAGTAGAAAAGTTTTATCTTTTCTTTGATCCATGGTTTTCTATTTTTAAGAAGAAAATAGGCGATACAGAGTACGGTATTGGTTGGTTACCTCTTGGAGGCTATGTAAAAATAGCGGGTATGGTAGATGAAAGCATGGACAAAGAGCAATTGAAAAAGCCAGCACAGCCTTGGGAATTTAGGAGCAAACCTGCTTGGCAACGATTAATCATCATGTTGGCTGGAGTTACCATGAATATGTTCTTAGCTTTCTTTATTTACGCCATGGTATTATTTGCTTGGGGCGAAAAAAAGATAAGCAATAGTTCGGTAAAAAATGGAATTTATTGTGCAGATAGTTTGTTGTTTAAATTTGGGTTTCAAAACGGAGATAAAATAATTTCTGTTGATGGTAAAACCGCAGAATATTTCGATGATATTCCTAGTAATTTAATTACATCTGACGAAGTATTGGTATTAAGAGAGGGGCAACAAAAAACAATCACATTACCCAAAAACCTCTTAGGCCAATTAGCAGAATTAAAGAAAAAAGGCGTTGGATTTTTAGAAATAAGAAGACCCGCATTGGTAGGCGATTTGTCAGATAAATTTTTTGATACTTCTTATGCCAAGAAAGCCGGCCTAAAACATTTTGACCAAATATTATCTGTAGATTCTGTGCCTGTTGCATTTTTTAATGATATGGCACCTATTTTACAAAACAAAAAGAATAGTACCGTAAGTATAGAGATAGAAAGAAACGGAGCAAAGCAAATACTGGTAAGTAAAGTAAATGCAGATGGTAAATTAGGCCTTCCTCCAATTGAATATACAGAAATGGATAGCCTTGGTTTATTAAAAATTGACGAGAAAAAATATGGTTTTTTTGCTGCCTTCCCTGCGGGCGTTTCCAAAACATTTAGCAAGCTTGGTAGTTATGCCGGGCAAGTAAAAAAAATAGCCACACCTGGGTCAGAAGGTTATAAAGCAGTAGGTGGTTTTAAGCGCATTGCTTCCATTTTTCCTACACCTTGGGATTGGGAATCTTTTTGGAATATTACCGCTTTCTTATCGGTAATGTTGGCCTTTATGAATTTATTGCCTATTCCGGCATTAGATGGTGGGCATGTTTTATTTACATTAATAGAAATGATATCTGGCCGTAAGCCAAGCGAAAAGTTTTTAGAGTATGCACAGATAGCTGGAATGATAATTTTACTAGGGCTTATGTTATTTGCCAATGGTAATGATTGGTTTGGCTGGGGCAAAGGGAGGTAAAATGTAAAAAGTTTACAGTAAGATATCACTGAATACTAGTAATTTTTCTTATGCGTACATTTTCTAGAATTGCCTTCATTTGTAATATTTGTTTTATTGTGTCAGCAATAATGCGGGTAGTGGAACTAACCAAGAGAGCGCATGGCAATAATAATGCGGCTATACCTTTACCTGTTGTAGAAGGCACCATAGTGATACTTGGCTTTATTGCTATTTTTGTGAATTTAATTTTTGTGATAGCTGTATTGGTCAATAAATTTAGTAAAAAGCAATTGTTGATACCTGATTTTTTGCTTTGGTTTAATTTGATTTTATTCCCCGTAGAAATTTGGTATTCATTTTTTTCGAACATCATTAGATAAATATGCAGCTACTGCAATATAAAATGTAAAAAATGATAAGCTCCATTTTAAAAGATAAGCCCACCAAGCTTTTCATCATCATTACTGCATTTTTTGTGGCCAATGCCTTGATTGCAGAATGTATTGGAGGTAAAATATTTTCTTTGGAAAAACTGTTTGGAGCTACTCCTTTAAATTTTACTTTGTTTGGGCAAAGCGGTTTAGCCATCAGCCTTACCTGTGGTGTATTGCTATGGCCATTAGAGTTTATAATGACAGATATTGTAAATGAATATTATGGCCCAAAAGCTGTACGCACCATTTCTTACATAGCCATAGCTTTAATAGCTTATGCTTTTTTAATGTTTTACATGGCCATGCATATACCAGCAGCCGATTTTTGGTATGGTACAAAAGTGAAAGAAGGTGTGCCCAATATGAGCAATGCATTTAATGCAGTTTTTGGCCAAGGTATGTGGATTATTTTGGGCAGCATCGTTGCGTTTTTTGTGAGCCAGATTGTAGATGTAACCGTTTTTCATAAAATAAAAAAAATAACAGGAGAGAAAAAAGTATGGCTACGTGCTACAGGCTCCACTTTAATATCTCAATTGGTAGATAGTTTTATTGTACTTTTTATAGCGTTTTATTTGGGCAATAATTGGTCCATGCAATTGGTGTTGGCTATTTGCTTGGTAAATTATGCGTACAAATGTATGGTTGCTATTATACTTACTCCTCTTATCTATCTCTTAGAAAATAGGATAGAAAGATACCTTGGAAAAGGAAAAGCTTATCAAATGAAGCAAGCAGCCATGGGTAATTAAAATGCAGACAGTCTCATTTCCTGTTTTCAGCGTTGGGACACCTAGTAAAATTGTAGGCTCTAAGTCTTGATGGAGTAGATTTTTGGCTCTCAGATTTTTCCGATTTACTCAGATTTATTCTGCGTAAATCCGTAAAATCTGAGAGCATTTTATTTTTCCTGTTTTCAGCGTTAGAAGATCCTAAATTTAGGCTCATAAATTTTTCAGATTTACTCAGATTTTTTCCGCCTAATCTGTAAAATCTGAGCGCTTTTTATTTTTCCTGATTTCAGCTTTGGGACACCCATTTCTCAAAACACACTCAGTAAAATCAAGCCATTCAAGCGATGTTTTTAAAAAGTGCGGAAAACAGGGGAAAAGAAACAGCTTATCAAATGAAGCAAGCTGCCATGGGTAATTAAAATGCGGAAAGTACCATTTTTTTAAAGTAATTTGTATAAATTCTTAGTTAAACAAAAAGCCACCTCTATTTTATAAGAAGTGGCTTTTTGTTTGAAATTATTTTGGTGGAAAATAGTATTTATAGTTTTTGGAATTGAGTCCTGCTGGTAATACCCTTACCAGTGATTTCTATATAATATATTCCTTTACTTAACTGACCAACGTTTTGTATAAAATTATTGTTTCCTTTTTTAAGTACCATATTGTTTTGAAAAATTATTCTTCCAGTATTATCAAAAATACGCAGCATAACGTTGCCTGTAATAGGCGAAACAATATTTCCTTTTACATCATTAAAAACCGGATTGGGTACTATGCTAATACTTGCTTTTGTAATAGGCAATGTAATGGCAATTATATTTGAATAGTTGAATGAACCATCTTTATTGATAATTTTTAACCTGTAGTAAAGTATGTTCGACAATTGTTCTATTGCATCATTATCGGTAAAGCTGTAATTTAAAATACCATTGTTATTACCTGTTGCATGTACAAATGTTATTTGTTTAAAATTATTTCCATCTACACTTCTTTCTAGTTCAAAACCTTTTGTATTTATTTCATTTTCCGTTTTCCATTTAAGGAGCGTAGATAAATTGCTTTGCAAACTGCCGTTGAAAGTAGTTAAATCTACAGGTAAAACAATGTTGTTAGCAGCAAAATAGAAAGAAGAGAAACTAGAGACAGCCGTTTGCAAAACATACCCGTTTGCGCCATGCTGAAGATCTTGAATTAATGTATTTGTAGGTAGAAACGAAGTGGTACTACTTGACAAAACTGCACTACATGGGTCATTATTTTTTAGGATTTGCAAATTAATTATAGATGTAACTCCGCTAGCCGGTACTGCAATGATTGCATCCAATTCGGCTTTAGAAATATAGAGTCGAACTTTAACAGGTGTAGCATATGGTCCTGTAACGGCAGGTGTAATTGTAATATTCCTATCAAGATAGCGCACGCCACTCGCATTTCTTACAGTGCCAGAATGTTTGTAGAAAGAAGAAGTAACTACACCAAGGTTTTGACCCATGGCATTTATTTCTGCTAATATGTTTCCATCCGGACCAGTAATGGGTACCCATAAAGCATTGTTTGTAGCATCAATTGTAACAATTGTACCAGCATTACAAGTATTTACTGGTCCATCAGTTACTCCAATTGATTTAGGTAATCTGCTAACTCCTGGTGCTACATTTACTGAATCGTAACCCAAAAAAGTATATTTTATTACACAACCAGGGCAGCCAGCAGCACTAGGGTTAGCCGTACCAGGGCCAGAAGTGGCAGATGAGTTATCCATCACTACAAAAATATCTTTACCATTGGGTGAAAATGCTATATCTCTGTATCGGTTACTACTTTGAAAATATGTAATGGTATCGCCTACATTACCTGCGGATCCTCCAACGTTGCTTGGCATTGTAGTGGTGCCGGTTGTGCCTAAATTAATTTTTATAAGTCTGCCCCACTTCAGCCCTGATGCAACCAAAGACCTGTTCCACCCAGGTATTATTTTATTGCTGTATAAATCCAAACCGGACCAGCCTTCGGACTCCCACCCACCGTTGCCTGGGTTGGTTTGCCAATTGGTTCGTATGGTTGCACGTGAAGACGGATAAGCAGAAAAAAGTGGATCTTGATAGGCGCCTGTTTTTAACGCATTGGTATTCATTGTGTTTTTATTGGTGTTTTCATTACCAATAGGAGGGTTGCTCGACTGGCCCAAATATGGGCTAGTGTAAGGAGATGTGGGAGTATAACCCGGGTTGGGATAATACCATGTTATTACTCCATCAGTATATGGTGCACCTGCAGTCACACTCGTATCTGTTCCACTATTGCTGGTGCCGTTGTAATTACCATCGGCTGCAAAACCAACAACAAGTGGATGGCCGTAGTTTTTAAATTTATCAATAATATTGATCTCATCATCGCTGTAAGGACCATGAGAAGAACTGTAAAGAATATTAGTAGCGGTATCATAAGCAAAACCTTGGGTGTTTCTTAAACCGATACTGTAGATCGCTCTGTTGCTCGCAAATGGATTTGAAATAGGTAACCACTTGGCAACACCTACTCCAGGTTGGCCAACGGTGTCGAGATTATACCTCAATACTTTGCCTTCAACAGAAAAAGAATCCTGAGAATTATTTGGTCTGTATCTGTTATAAAACTGACCCGCCCCCATATCGCCCTGACCCATAAATAAGAATGGCGTACCATTTTTTACCACTGGTGCTATCGTTAACCGCTGCGAATTATGATCGCTGCTGCCTGGCAGTCTGGCTTCAATTACCCTCGGATCTTGTAACCTGCCTCCGACATAAGTAAAACGTACAAGTTTGTTCTGAAAAATAGCACCGTTTGGATTTGTGTTGGAAATGAACCTCCAAACATAAGTGATATATACCCAATCCCTACTCAAACCTTTACCAAAATCAGGGTGCAGCGCCAATCCTGCCAAGCCACCTTGCGGTGATGGACTCCAACTTGACACCACCTGCTGTGCATATAATGTATCCGCACCGCCCGGCGCACCAAACCAAGTACTGCCATTGTTAAGGTCGAGCACCGTTCTTTTGCCACCATTGATTGAATTCATTTTATAAACCCTATAGCCCTTGGATTCTGTAACCCAAAGACTGTCGTCCGGCCCATAGGCAATTTCCCAGGGAAAGTTTAGTACTCCTGCACCTGACAAATAGGTACGAGAAAAAATTTCGTTCATCCGACTTGCTTTGCTTATTTGGTCGGTCACACAAATATTGAAACCCCAGTTTGCACCAGATGGAGTTGCAGCTGCCACTTTATCTAAATGTACCCTTATGTAGTAGAAATTACCAATCATAAGGGCTGTGTTCAATGGAGTAAGGGTAATGGGTGTACTATTATTTCCACATCCTATTTCAGTAAATGATCCACATGAGCCAGAAAATAATTGCATTTTAAGTCCTATTTGGGTAGGGCTGGTACCGTTGCTAAAGAAGTTTGAACCCAAGTTACTCAAAGCAATATTTGGGTACTGCGATTTTGCTTGAAACCTGTACCATACATCTTGCGATGCAACAAATGTACAGATAGATGTAGTACTTCCTATATCGCCTGCTGTATATGTAGCACCGCTAAGGGATCCAGATAATTGACTACCTCCTGCTTTGCAAGTAGAGTCTGAAACGATAAGGGTAGCTGCAGCACAACTGTTGCTTTGCGCCATTACATTGCTATTCATATAAAAAAGCAGGAACACAAAAAAAAGAGATTTTTGGGTAGCATAAAGCGTAAATGATGATTTTTTGCACATTGTAATAAAATAATTAAGGTATTAAATTGATGTATAAAGATTGATGTATAAAGATTGATATTATATATTTTATACATTATAACTAAAAAAGTAAAAAAATATTGTACCAGAAAAAACTATTACTATATAATAACAGTCTGAGAAAGTAATTGTGCACATTTAAAAAATGGGTACAATATTATTAACAATCACTCGTTACATGTAGATAAAAAGATATTTGTTTCTTTCATATGAGTATTAAATGTTATTACTTAATAGTTCAGAAGCGATCTTAAAATTCAAAATATTTATTATATGAACTCTCATTTACAAAAACCATTTGCATACTGCAAAACTGTATTTATTGTTCTTTTAAGTATGTTTTTTTCCATGCAAATAATTGCACAAGCCCCTGCAAACGATAATTGTACAGGCGCAATACTTTTAACTAGCTCCACCACTTGTAATCCTACTACAGGTACATTGATTGGAGCTACAAAATATACTCTAGGAATTAATGGCCCTACATTTCTTACTGCTAACTGGACTTGTCCTGCGAGTGTAACATCTGCCAAAGTGGAGTGCTGGGGTGGTGGTGGTGCAGGTGGTGGTGCCAATAATATAGCGAATACTTTTTCTGGCGGCGGCGGCGGTGGTGCGTATACCATTAATAATAATGTTTTATTAACAGGGGGGAATTTATATAACGTAACTGTGGGTGCCGAGGGTGTTGGAAATAATAATTCAGGAGCTAATGGAACTGCTTCTATTTTTGGAACCTCATTGGTTACGGCTAACGGCGGTAGTGGTGGTACAAAAGTGGATGGTGGAGCTGGAGTAGGAGGTGCTGGTGGTACAGGAGGTACTTATGTAGGAGGTAATGGTGCTAATGGTAATAGTAGTTTGACAGCTCCTAATCCTGCGTCGGGCGCAGGTGGTGGCGGTGCTGGGTCAGGCGGGGCGGGTGGTAATGCAGTTGGTACTATTCCAGGTTTAGGAGGAGCTACAGATGGAGGTATTGGAGGATTAGGGCGTAGTACCGTTAGTGGTTCAGGAGCTGGAAATGCTGGTACTACTTATGGCGGCGGTGGTGGCGGTGCAAGAGCAACAGCAGCTGCATTTAGGGTTGGTGGTAATGGAGCCAATGGTGCCGTTAGAATTACGTATGCAGATTGTGGTGCTGTAAACTCACCAGATGTATGGTATAGATTTGTAGCACAATCTACTAATCCTAGAATTGTACTAAGTAATAGTGGCAACGATTTAGTAGCTCAAAGCCCAAGCATACAATTGCTTAGCGGCGCTGGTGGTGGTTGTGGCACATATACATCATTAGCATCCATAAATGCAAATGTTTTAGAAGCTTCGGGTTTAACAATTGGTACAACTTATTACATACGCATTACTACTAACACAAGTCTTTTAGCATTTACTACCGGTACCTATACTTTTGATATTTGCGTAATGGATCCATTACCAACTCCTACAAATTATATTGATTACGCAAAATCTTACATAAACATCACTGATGGCGTTATTGGTGGTACAATAAACCAAGGCGATATACTTGAAATTAGAGCAACGCTGGTAGTGAAAACTGGCGCTAGTAACATTGATAACGTTTCTTTTTATGATACAATAAAACGAAATGCAGGGTTTATATTTAAAGATTCAATAGCTACAAGAACAAATGAAGGCAAGGTATATAAAGCTTTTACAAATGCGGTTGCTGATGATGCAGGGTGGCTTGCACCTACAGGATTAGATACTGCCATTCGAATAAATATGGGTACTGGCGCAACTGCTTCTACGGGAGGTACTTTAACCTTTAATTCCATACCAAATTTTTACAGTACTTGTATCATAATGGCTACTTATAGAGTTAGAGTAGATACAGGAGTTGTAGGGTATGGTAGAAAGATAAATTTTGGTGGTGGGGCTATTCGCTATCGTATTGCTGGAACAAATTATACTATCAGTTTTCCGAGAGATAGTTTAATTGTTTACCCAACACTCACGGCTTGTTCAGATGCAGTATCACCAGGGAATCTTATTGGAAATATTAGTAATGGTACTTTTGGCATTTTGCCTAACGGTAGTAGTCCTTCAAGTAAACAAAACGGAACGCCTTTGGGAGCCATTACTACCTATAATTACGAAACAGTTAGTACAAATGTTAATGATTATTATTATGGAATAGTAAATAATCTGAGCAAAACAAATGCTACTAATCAAACAGTAGAAAAAGTGGGCGTTTGGCCAGTGGGTATTCCTTCTCGTGTTTTTGACGTATTTGACATAACTGGTGACCATACAGGTGCATCAAACCCTGCTAAAGGAAATAAGCCTTGTGACCCCACAAAGCCAGTAGATACGATACCAAGTAGCCCAAATTATAACCCATGTGGTTACTTTATGATTGTAAATGCAGCTTATAAATCGGATAAAGTATTTGAATATACTGTAACGGGGGCTTGCTCAGAAACGTATTATGAGGTATCTGCTTGGTTTAAAAATATATGTTATAGGTGTGGCGCAGATTCTTTGGCAAGAGGCAGTGGTGATGCAGGGTATATTCCTACAGGCCCTGGAGACTCCACAGGTGTGAGACCAAATATAGCTATGAAAATAGACGATATTGATTATTATACTACGGGCGAATTGTTATATCAAGGCTTAGGAGGTACTCGAACAGGTTCTGACACATTAAATAATTGGGTAAGACGCTCATTTGTATTTAAAACAAATCCTACACAAACCAGTTTCAAAATAACATTTAGAAACAACGCTCCTGGCGGTGGTGGTAATGACTGGGCAATTGATGATATTGGGCTTAGAACTTGTTTTCCTACAATGGTATATTCTCCTTCAAATCCTATTGTGTATATGGGAAATGCGCTTACCATTAGAGATACGGTACGTTCTTATTTCAATAGCTACTCCTACTACCAATGGGAAAGGAAACCAGTGAGTGGAGCCTGGGCACCTATTGTTGGTGCTTCTGGAAACGCTACTCCGGTATGGAATCCTGTTTATAATCAATATGAGTATGTTATCAGTTACACTATTCCAGGTACTGCTACTTTAGCAGGCAATGCTGGAGATTTATACAGAATGGTGGTAGCCAGTAGCCTACCTAATTTAACCAATGGATGTAATTATACACCTTCTCTTTCATTTACACTTTTGCCTACAGATGCACCTTGTGCCCTAGCTGCCACCAATTATGCTATTGCACCGCAAACAGGAAATATAGATTGGAATAAATTAAATTGGAGCCTAGGACATGTACCTACTTGCTGCGAAAGTGCGCATATAACTTATAATAGCTCAAAGGGTAGTTCTGATGCTATAACCGTAGATATTACAAATGATATTTGCATCATTAACCTTACTTTGGTAAACAGTTCTTCTACTGCCAATCAACTATTTAAAACAATTTTACATCCTGGCTATAACATGCAAATGAATGGCAATGTAAGAATGGGTGCACCTAGTTCTTCAACAAATGATAGTTGTATTTTTATTGCAAGGGGTGGGGGCACAATAACCGTTAATGGTAACACTGTCATTGGTTTCCCAACAGATAATGCATATTGTATAATAGGTTCGGCACCAGGAACAAGTACTTATGCAAATTACATGCTTAAGGGAGATAGCCTAACTTTTAATGCGAAAGCTTTTACCAATCATAAATTTACTGCAATTACCTTGGACCCTTCGTCGGGAGCTGCAAAGCTTGTAAATAATACCAATGTGGCACCATATCCAAATGCAGTTACTTTCGATATATTAAAAATAGGTAACACAACGGCTAAAACAGTTACAAGTGCGGGTACCAATCAAAATGCCTTTATGAATGATAACAATGGCAACTTGGAAGTAACTGCAGGGTCTACACTTATCATGCCTGCCAATTATACCATCAATGCAAAAGATTTTTTAAGTGCGGGTACTTTTAAAACAGATGTTATCTTAAGGGCAAATTCAACATTGGTTTTGGGAGGTATATCAGGTGGTATTGCTGGTAGCAATTTTCCTGCAAATTCCCCTAGCTATAGTTTATCCCCTACAAGCACTGTATTATTTAATGGAGCCGCACAATCCATTCCAGGCACCGTGAATAATGTAAATGCATATGGCAATATTACACTAACAGGTACCGGGGTAAAAACAGCAAGTACATCAAGTGTAATATTAGCAGGTAATTTATACCGCACAAACACTGGACATACTTTTAATGCAAATGGCGGAAGAGTAACTTTCTTATCGTCCATAAATGGCCAAAGATATTATGCCGATGCAGGGGCAACACCAGTAAATTTTTACGATTTTACCAATGACAATACCTATGCATCAGGTCTGTCAATTGACTCTACGATTGGTATTCTAAACCAGTTGGAATTAAGGCCATCATCAAGATTTACATTGAATACAGGGGATGTTATCATGCGCTCTTCTGCAGCAAGAACATCGCATATAACGAATTTAGGAACCACTATACCTAGCATCACTTATAATGGTAGTTATCGTTTTGTAATAGAGCGTTATTTATTTGGCGATAAGGCATGGCGTTTTTTGGCATCACCCGTTCGACTTGTGGGTAGCGATGCTACAACACCTACGGTGGCAGCTGCTTGGAGAGAAAATCAAAGTGCCTTAAGTTCTACAGGGTATGGCACTGCTATTACAGGCCCCATTGGCCCATCTTATGGACCAGCAAACCAAATGGATTATTATACCCAAAGAGGCTCTATGAAGTCTTTTAATGATGTAACAAATGCATGGGTAGAATTGACGAATACAACTTCTACTAGAATAGCCAATACACAGGGTTATATGGTTTTTGTAAGAGGAGATAGAGGAGCACCAAACACTACTGCAGGTGCTGGTACAGCAACCAATCTTCGTATAAAAGGTCAAATACGAACAGGTGATCAATTGTTTAATGTGTTGCCCAATAAAAATCAATCTATAGGAAACCCTTTTGCATCTCAAATAAATTTTGGTACTATTACAAAGCCTGGTATTACCAATTCGTTCATAGTTTGGAACCCAATCTCAACAGGATTATATGGGGTAGGAGGCTATGAAAACTATAGCATAGTAGGTTTAAATTATAGGTTGAATGGACTTGCAGGAGGTGCTATTCGCAATACCATAGAAAGTGGCGAAGCATTTTTTGTACAAAATAATACGGCTACAGCTAGAACGGTAACAATAAAAGAATCCGATAAAGGAATTTTGAGCAGCATGGTTAGCCGCCCAGGCAGTGCAGATATAATAATTCCAACCATTGATATCAGCCTTTTTGAAAAAGCCAATGGTAATTATGTGATGATGGATGGCGCATCTACCAGCTTTGATAACAGCTTTAGCGCAGGTTTAGATAACGACGATGTGATAAAATTTACCAATACATACGATAACCTATTTATTACGAGCAACAATAAAAATTTAGTAGTAGAAAGACGCCCAAGTTTAACAGTAAATGATACCATTAAACTTGGCTTAACGGGAACTAGAATTGCTAATTATAAGTTTCAAATAGATCCTTACGTTTTAGGAAATATTGGATTAGATCCATTTTTGTTTGATAAATACTTGCAAACAGAAACTGCGCTGAGTGCTTCAGATTCTACTGATGTTTACTTTGATATTACGGCTGATGCGGGTAGTAAAGTTGCCGATAGGTTTATGATTGTATTTAAACAAGCACTGCCAGTGTACAATTTTACTACAATAGCTGCTACCAGAAATGCAGATAAAACGGTAACGGTAAATTGGGGAATTAAAAACGAAAGAAATATAAATAACTACACAGTTGAGCAAAGTAATGATGGAATAAACTTTGCAGCAATAGGAATACGAGTACCTAGTGCAAACAATGGTACAAATCCAACCTACACCAAAATTGATAATGCCGCAAGTAAAGCAGCCAATTGGTATAGGGTAAAAGCTACTAGTTTAAATTCTATTATAAAATATTCACCTATAGCAATGGTAAATGCTGTACAAGAAGGTATTGAAATTAATACGCCTACAATTTCTATTCGTCCAAATCCTGTTGTAGATGGGGATGTTAATTTGAATTTGGAATATCAACCAGAAGGACCGTACACAGTAAATCTTATAAATGATTTAGGCCAAATAATACGCACTGAGAAAGTGATGGTTAAATCTAGCAAAGAGAAATTTATAATACGATTAGGCAAAATTTCGGCTGGCACCTATCAAGCGGCTATAGCTGATAAGGTAGGTAAAACTACAAATATTTCATTTATAGTAATGTAAATGGGTACATTTAAAAATGTCGCAAGGGTTGTCAACCTTTATTAGTATGTAAATGGGTGCATTTAAAAATGTCGCAAGGGTTGTCAACCTTCATTGGTATTTTCAAAATAAATATTATAGTAAAAAGGTTGACAACCCTATTGACAAACCTATTTGCAATTACATCATTTTTATTCCATTGTTCTCAAAAATTATTTTTCTTTCTCGGTATAAATTACCCGTTGTCATTTTAAACGTTTTTTTGCTCATCCCAAAAAATACATAAATAGCTTCTGGGTCCGATTTATCATTGTATGGTAAAAATCCATCGTTCTCTTGTAACAATCTCAATAGTTTTTCTGCCTCACCCTCTACTCGGTTGTACCCCATTTTCCCTGCTACAACATCTATCTTATTATCGTGCGATATTTTTTTGATGAAGCCTTTAAATTTATCGCCCACCCCAATTGTTCTATATACCTCATTCATGTGTAATACACCCGTGTGAAGATTATTTATTATCATCAAATATCCAATATCAGTTCTGCGAAGCACTATTAAATCTACTTCATCCCCTTCTTTTATTGTAAGGTTATCGTTATTTAAAAATTGTTCTACCCTTTCTGTTGCAGCAGCCCGGCCAGTTTGTTCGTCTCTATAAATTTTTACAAGGTATTCTCCCAAGGGGCGCATACCGGTTATTTGTTGGCTTTTTGGCACAAACAAATCTTTCATCAACCCCCAATCCATAAATGCACCTTGCTCTGTAACAGAAACAGTCTTAAGTTTTACAAAGTCGCCCACAACGCCAAACGGCTTTTGCGTGGTAGCTATTAACCTATCTTCTCCATCATGATATACAAATACATTTATTTCATCCCCTTCATTTAAGGCTGTTGTTATAAATCTTTTTGGCAGTAAAATGCCATCTGCTCCATCATCTAAGTAAACACCAAAATCTACTGTGCGCAATACTTTTAAAAGATTATAATCACCTGTTTTTATCATAGCTAGTGCTGTTAATTATAGATAAAGGTAAAAACAAATAATAAGAAGCGTATAAGAATTAAAAGGGTTGCATTGTTTACACACAAAATAACCTGTTTTATCTTTCAATTAATAAATGAAAATTGTTAACCATCTCTTTATTACCTTTAACTACAAAATATTTTATTATGAAGATTTCTTTTCACGGAGCCGCACAAACAGTTACTGGCTCTAAGCACCTTGTTACATTGGATAATGGGAAAAAGTTGTTATTGGATTGTGGTTTGTTTCAAGGCATGGGAGATGAGACCGATGAACTAAACAAGCATTTTGGTTTTGAACCACGTGAAATAGATTATTTAATTCTGTCT
>JANNGD010000187.1:0-4529 GCA_031380515.1 Ferruginibacter sp.
CAGAAAACTATTATCAACCTGCGGTTTATTTTTTATTGTTTCAAGCAGGGTGGATAATTGTGGTTTAAGATCGGCAAAAACTTTATCAACTATGCTAACAGTAAGTCCTTTATCATAATCATTCATCAATGCATTGTAAGGATGTTGCTCGTATCCCAGCAGATCAGCTTCCTGTTTTTTTAATTGTATCAGTTCATGCAGCGGTTGTTGAAATGATGCGAATGCATTTTCTTTACGTGCCTGTATCCATGCATGAAAACTTTTATTTACAGATTCGCTCATTTGCCTTACAAAGGCAGCTGGTAGCTTTTTGCTTTTATTAAAATCCTCTAGACTTAGTTGTACATTTCTTTTTTCTTTATCTGCTAAATTTTCGTGCATTGAAAGCTGCATTAATAAATCTCCAAAGCTTGCATCTGTAAATTGCACATGTGCCAATTCGCTTAAAGTGGCTATTTGCCTACCTCTTGCATCATTACCATTTTTGGGGAGATAGGTCTCTTGATCCCATTGCAAAACCGCCGATGCATATTTAATGTCGGCAATTTTTTGGAGAGTGGTTTTGTACTTATTATAATGGCTTTGTGTAATCATTTTTTTTGTTGAAAAATCCTATTGAAAATTATGTGATCTTTTATGTATAAAACTCTATAAGGTTAAAGTACAACTTTAATATTGTATAATTTGAAGTATTAAACTATTTAAAACCATCATTCCTTAAAGAATAATTAAATGGAAAAAAGTTGTTTTGTTTGCAGGTATCAATATTAGTCTAAGAAAATAAGTATTAATGCACTGGTGATGCTGTTGGAACAAATCTATTGAATGTACTTGCAAATTAATAGGCAGTAAAAAGCGCTATAAACTTTTGTAAATGAAAATTGTTTTATTAATTCTAATTCCATCTGTTTCAATGATCTGTTTTGGATAGCCATTGGTTTTATATTCATATTTACCTGTTAAATCGTCATCATAGGAAATAAAAGGCAAATTACCTTCAACCGCATGTAGCCTATTATTTTTCGCTTGCATCTCATCAATAAAGGTTTCCCCAGAAGGAAAAACTTCTAGTGTTTTATAATTGCTCAATCTAGCAAAAGGATTGGGTTTATTGTCATAAGTAAAAGTAGAAGTTCGAAAAAGCTGATTCAAACTATCGGACCTTTCATTTCTAACTAAATTACCTGCAATATCAAATGTTGCAGTATCGTATGTATAGTATGGAATTCCCACATTTGGATTAAATGTGTTGTACAATGTTGTATTAATTGTTTTTCCATAAATTTTATTAACTACATACTGATACGTCGCTATTTCTTTCGAAAATTCATCATAATTGCCACTGCTACTATTAATATTGTGAAAAAAACGTAGGGCAGAATCTTTAAGTTTGAGGCCAGCCAATGAGTAGTTATAAAAAGTAATAATGGTATCTCTATTAATATTAGTGGGACTAAGAAGTGTGTAAATTTCAAATTTCTTATTAGGTAAACTATCATTCCCATTATAAAAATATCTTGCGGTATAATTTTCGATAATTCCGCTTACAGTTTTTATGGAATCCACCAGCGACACAACCCTTTTTTGGGCATCATAATTATAAATCTGAATAAAATCAGTATCTGTCAAATTACCAACTGTAGTTGTATAAATAATCTTATCTAAATAATTGCTATCCAAAACCGCTGCAGAATCTACAACGCTCTGCGCTGTATTCTCAATTGTAAAATCTTTTTGACATGCAGTTAAATACAATGCAGCAATTGCAATAATTGTAATAAAGATATTTCTTATTTTCATTAAACAGAATTTATTAGTGGCAAGACCCTATGACTCATCTAAGCGTTGCACCCATTCAATATATTTAGCTAATTTTGATCATAAAGCAAAAATAGTATAATGATTGTAAATGATATAGTTAAGTTTCTAGAAACCATTGCCCCTCCTTCCCTTCAAGAAGATTATGACAATGCAGGTTTGCTTACTGGCAATGCGCACAACCATTGCACAGGCGTACTCATAAGCCTAGATTGTACAGAGGCCATTGTACAAGAAGCAATAGAAAAAAAATGCAATCTAATCGTAGCGCATCACCCCATTATTTTTAGTGGATTAAAAAAGATAAATGGCAAAAATTATGTGGAGCGTACCATCATCCAAGCCATTAAAAACGATATAGCCATATATGCCATACATACCAATTTAGACAATGTATTGCAGGGTGTTAGTGGAAAAATAGCGGCAAAGCTTGGGTTAGAAGATGTGGAGATACTTGCACCTAAGAAAAATATTTTACAAAAATTGGTAGTGTATGTACCCACAAAAAGTGCCCAACAATTATCCGATGCATTGTTTGCTGCTGGCGCAGGCAACATTGGTAACTACAGCGAGTGTAGTTTTAGCCATATTGGAATAGGCAGTTTTAAGCCAGAACAAGGGGCAAATCCACAAACGGGTGAAATAGGCAAAAGAGAAACAGTGGAAGAAAGCAAAATAGAAGTAATTTTCCCCACTTGGCTACAAGGGCAAATTGTGCTGGCTATGAAACAAAACCATCCTTACGAAGAAGTAGCTCACCATATTTTTAATTTAGAAAATAAGTATCAAGAAACGGGCAGCGGAGTAATTGGAATACTACCTGAAGCATTGGATGAACCTGGTTTTCTATTGCTTTTAGCTAAAGTATTTAAATTAAAAACAATTCGTCATACCCCATTTACAGATAAAAAACTGCAAAAAGTGGCTATTTGTGGAGGTGCAGGCAGTTTCCTTACAAATACAGCAAAAGCAGCAGGGGCCGATGTTTATGTAACAGCAGATATAAAATACCACGAGTTTTTTGATGCAGATGGCCAACTTTTATTGGCAGATATTGGACATTATGAAAGCGAACAGTTTACGATAGACTTACTATTTGAACTTTTGAGCAATAAATTCCCTAACTTTGCGCTCCTAAAAACAGGTGTGAATACGAATCCTGTTCAATATTTTGTCTCGTAAAACACAAAAATACAAGTAACACTATGGCAGCAGTTAAAGAATTTTCGGTAGAAGAAAAATTGACCTCTCTTGTGCGTTTGCAAAAAATAGATAGTAAACTGGATGAAATTCAGATACTTAAGGGTGAATTACCAATGGAGGTAAAAGACCTAGAAGATGAAATTGAGGGATTGCATGCACGCCAAACTCGTGTAGAAGAAGAAATAAACGGCATTACAGAATTTATAGAATTGCGCAAAACTGGTATTGCAGACGCAAAAGCGCTTATAGCAAAATACGAAAAGCAAAGTGAAAATGTAAAAAATAGCCGTGAATTTGAAGCTATTAACAAAGAAATAGAAATGCAACAGCTTGAAGAAAAGCTTTGCGAAAAACATATTAAAGATGCTAACGAGGAAATAGCAGAAAAAGCTTACCAATTGGAAGCAGCCAAAAAAGCGGTGGCTACTAAAGAAACCAATCTAAGTGGTAAAAAAGGTGAGCTTGAAAAAATCATCAGCGAAACGGAAAAAGAAGAAAAACATTATAGCAAAGATATTGCTGCAGCTAGAGCATCGGTAGATGAAAGATTATTGTTGAGCTATGATCGAATTCGCAAAAACTACCGCAACGGCTTATCTGTTGTGGCGGTAGAAAGAGACAGTTGCGGTGGATGTTTCCATGCAATACCTCCGCAAAAGCAGAGTGAAATAAAGCTTCGTAAGAAAATTATGGTTTGCGAAAACTGTGGAAGAATATTAGTAGATGCAGAATTGAGTGATGGTATAGAAGTGAAATAATCTATTACCCAAATTAAAAAAGAGGATGATTCATGAAATACGGAATCATCCTTTTTTTTGTGCCTAGATTTTCTTTATTGTATGCTTGGTATCATGCCCCTTAGTCCCATATCTACAACAGGCTCGCCTTTTGTAGCATCCCATTTACCATTCCCGTTTGTATCTTTCCACTCAAAACTCTTATTGGTAGATAATGAAATAACTATTACTATATCTTTTGTTTCGTTGCCAGTAATTTTCAATTTGGTACCTCCAACAAAAGCGCCCGTAACAAGGCAAGACCCCTGCGGTATAGGTGATGTTGCAAAAATTGGATTCACAACAGTTGTTGCATTAGCGGGTGCTTGGCCAGTACTACTGTAACTAAATGGAAAGCCTGCAACTACGCCGTTTGTTTCTGCTCCCCAAAATCCTTGCAGCTTATTTGCATTTACAGTTATAGATTGATTCTTTATGGCAAATGAATTTATATAAGTATTAAAACCAATAAAACCGGCGATAGTAGTTGGAAAATCTTGCGAAATGTTAGTGGGGCCAGCAGGTGGAATATTTATAACCGTATCTAAATGAAAACTCACATCTAGATTTTGATAAGCAAGTGAAATTCTTATATACTCATACTCTCCCGCAACCATCGATTTCAATGGAATAGAAAAAAAGTTTTCGTTGTTACTTGCAAAAAATGATTTTGAAAAATCAATTGCAGTTGCTCCCCCCGCAGTAGTTTCTGGTGCACGATACACTACAGCG
>JANNGD010000191.1:0-23583 GCA_031380515.1 Ferruginibacter sp.
TTTTATTCTGATTCTTTGTGACATATTAAAAGAGCTTTTAAATGCTTCTACAAGCTCAGCTTGACAAAGTCTCAACAAGGAGATGGATGTTTAATTTTTTTTTTAAGAACTTACCTTTTGCCTTTCCACCCATTGTGGAAGGTTCATTAGGCCTTTATTTCTACATCTACACCACTTGGTAGATCTAATTTACTTAATGCATCTACCGTACGACTGCTGCTAGTGTATATATCTAACAAACGCTTATGTGTACACAATTGAAACTGCTCACGGGCTTTTTTATTAACGTGAGGAGCACGCAATACAGTAAAAATTTTCTTCTGTGTAGGAAGAGGAATTGGTCCTGTAACCACTGCACCAGTGCTACGTACTGTTTTTACAATCTTTTCAGCCGACTTATCTACTAAGTTGTGGTCGTAAGACTGTAATTTTATTCTGATTCGTTGTGACATATATAAAGAGCTTTTAAATGCTGGTTTTTTATTTGGAGTGCAAAAGTAAGGGATGTATTCTAAATGGCAAAGTTTTTAATAACTTTTTTTAAAAAAAAAATAGTAAGGCTTGTAAGTTATAAAAGTTTATATAACAATACGTTGCTATAAAATTTGAAGATTATAATAATAAAAGGCTATTTATTGCTTACCGATCCGCCACTACTTTCGTTTTTCTTAATAGATGCGGCACCGCCTGTATGTATAATATTGGAACCACTACTTGCAGCTGCATTTAAACTTACACTTGCAAAAACTTTAATTGTACTTCCACTGCTTGCTTCGACATTTACAGTTTCGGCTTTCAAAGATTCTAAATCCATAGTGCTTCCGCTACTAGCATCTGCCTTTATATTTTTTGCACGCCCAGATAATATTATGCTAGAACCACTACTTGCATTTAAGTCTACCGTAGGGGTTTCTACTTGCATTGTAATTTTTCCTGAACTACTTGCTTTTAAATCAATACGGTCCATGTTAGATATAATCGTTTTCCCATCTATTTGTGCAGCTGAAGATGCTGTTAAGCTTGTAATGTCAGGTGTAATAACATGCACTTTTATCGTTGCATTTCTCAAACTGACATTATTTTTTAGCTTAATGCTTAATTTCCCTTCTCCACTACTCACAGTTTCTATGTCTGAAATGATATTGTCGTCTGCTTCTACTTCTACCGAAGTTTGAATACCCAATTGAACATCAACCTCTATAGCTTGTGAAACACTAATTTTATTAAATGGCGCAGTATTTCTTTTTTCCGTTATTATTTTTCCGCTACCCGATTTTGAATAATTACATGCAGTTGATGTAATGATAACTAATAATAAAGCAATGTATTTCATATGAAGAAAATTTATAAAAGTGCAATTTATTGTTTTAATGCTTAATAATAAATACCGTATATCAATTTTGTCTAAAATAATCATCAACCAAACTTTTTATGCCTTTTTTTTCTACTTACTTTCGTGGCTGTAATGATAAAAATTATTTACCCAGATCAAAAACCGGCTATAAAGTCTGAAAATGGAAAAGAATATATTTTCTGCGTTATCCGTAAGCGCTGGTTTGTAATAACGCCTGAAGAGTGGGTTAGACAAAACTTCTTGCTTTACTTAATACATACATTACAATACCCTACCTCTTTAATTTCTGCGGAAAAGCAATTAACCATAAATGAAGTAAAGAAAAGATTTGATATTGTAGTTTACCAAGCCGCTTCCCCCTATATAATTGTAGAATGCAAGGAAATGAATATAGCATTATCGGAAAGTACCATCCGACAAGTATTAAATTACAACGCTACTATTCAAGCGCATTGTATTGTTGTAACCAATGGTTCTTATTGTGCCGCCTTTGTAAGAAAAGATGGTAAGTTTATTGAAATTTTTGAAATACCCCTACCTATAAAGCTATAATTATAAGCCATCTGTTGTCATTGATTTTCATTTTTCATTCATTTTTCTAAAAGTAAGGTTTACCCTCGGGGTCTTTATTTTAACCGATTTGGTAAGCCTATGTAACCAATTTGTTTGTGTTGTATCCATCATTGCAAGTAAGCTGCCATTTTCTAATAGTATGGATATTGTTTGTCCAGATTTTTTATGTTTGAACATAAATTTTCGCTCTGCGCCAAAACTGAATGAAGCAATGCAGCCGTTTTTTGCCAATTCCTTTTCATCATCGCTGTGCCAGGCCATTGCTTCATCTCCATTATGATATAAATTGAGCAAACAAGCATTGTACATTGCATTTGTTTTTTCTTCTGCAAGTTTTTTTAATTCAAGCAATTCTTTTGTCCAAGGCAATGCGTGCTTGGTAGTATTCGAATACGTATATGGATATGCTTTATCTCCATACCATGCTGCTTTTCTTTTGGTGATAATATGTTTACCAAAAATAATTGCTTCATCATTTTTCCATTCAATATTGTTAAACAATAAATCTGTGTAAGTATTGGCAATGTTGGGCTCTACAATTTTACCATAATAAATTACTTTGCCATCGCAAGGCAAGATATTATGATCAATTGCGGTATTGAATAATTCCATGTTTAATTCTTTAAAAAAAGATAATTAATATCCTGCTACTTTTACGGCTTCCCACCCTAACATAGCAGTTTTCCTTTTTGCTCCCCACATGTATTGTCCAAAAATACCTGTAGATTGAATAACCCTGTGACAAGGTATTAAAAAAGCTACCGGATTATCGCCAATGGCAGTGCCCACTGCACGGGAGGCTTTTGGGTTGTTTATTTTTTTGGCAATAGCTCCATAGGTAGTTAATTGTCCTACTGGTAAAGTAAGCAATGTTTCCCAAACCTTTAATTGGAAATCTGTTCCCTTTAAATGAAGCTTCATGCTTTCCGCAATAGTAAAGTCGCACTTAAATATACTTGCGATATTTTGGTGCTGGTGGTTTTCTTTCTGCTCTAATGTTGCTTTTGGAAATACATTTTTAAAATTGGAAACAGCCTCCGATTGATCATTATAAAACGCAATATGGCAAATCCCTTTAAATGTAGACGCAATAAATATATTTCCAAAAATTGTTTCGGCAAAACTGTACTGGATATGTAAGTTCACTCCACCATTTTTATATTCTCCTGGTGTCATCCCTTCTATGTTTATAAATAAATCATGTAACCTACTCGTCCCCGACAATCCCGTTTGTATGGCTGTATCAAACAAACTAGCTTGTTCGTTTCTCAATTTATTTTTTGCATAATTAATAGAAATATATTGTATAAATTTCTTTGGACTTACTCCTGCCCAATCGGTAAACATTTTTTGAAAATGAAAAGGGCTAAGATGTACATGTTGTGCAGTTTCTTCTAACGATGGTTGATTAATAAAATTATTTTTTAGATAATCAATCGCTTCTGCAATTCTATTAAAGTCAATTTGCTTTTGTTCATTCATTATACATGGTTATTTGCAAATGTATTTATGACTTTATGATGAAACAACCCGAAACTGGCGGAATACTCAATACAAGTTGAGCAATCTTGATAATACTACAAAAGTAGTAATTGAAATGTAGTAGATTTTTGTTGTAACTAACTTTTAATGTTCGATTACTTAATCTTAAACCCATTAGCTGTAGCAAAACTTCTTTGTGAAGCCTGAATTTTATTTGTAACCCTTTGTCGATCTGCAACGATTTTTTGAAGCTTTACAACAACTTTATTTCTTTCCTCTTCGTTTGGAGCGCTGCCAAATTCCCTGTAAGTTGTATAGACACTTTTCATAAACTCGAAGTACTTAATGATATCTACTTTAAATTTTTCTCCATCTTTGGCGTCAGGCGCTGGTGTATCCCTTATTTCTACAATTACATTATCAATCAATTTCTCTGTTTTTGCCCCTTCTACTACAATACTGTCATATTGTTCTTTTTCAATAAACGCTGCAACTTTTTTTTCTGTTGCCTCAACGCTGGGTACTAAACTCAACTCTTTTTTTACGAAGTTTTGGCTATAATTAAAAGCATTTTTTGACTTACAGCTGGAAAGAATAAAAACAACAATGATAAAGCTGAGGGTATTTTTTAGCATAAATGTATTTTTTAGAATGGCATGGCAAAGTAATGAAGTAGAAAGATAATAAAAAATATCTATATCAATAGACCAGCAATATTTCATTTAAAAATACAACATGTAATACAATTGTGTTTATAGGAATCCAAAAACAATCTTTTCATTTGAAAAACAGTCTTTTTTACTTGCTTAGGTAAAAGTCTAAAAATGTGATACTCCTCACACGCTGCGGCCGGGGGAGCGGTGTATATAGCTGGTTGCGTACCGCTGGGGCGGCATGCTCCATTGCTTGCAGCGCCTCATTTTTATTTGAACAAATTCTTGCTTGTAACTAGCATGAGCATAAAACCTGTGAAACTGTTGATTAACCAAGTGTCCAAAAAAAGAGGTTATTCCAAATGATGAAATAACCTCTTTTAAAAAATATATCAACCGACTATGGGAAAATACCTAATTCTTCATAACTAGTAGCTACTTTATTTATAGCATTTACATAAGCCGCTGTTCTCATATCTGGGATGGCAGGATTGCTAAGCCAAATTTCCATAATTTCTCTAGTTGCGCTTATCATAGACTCTTCTAAGCCACTATGTACAAGATCTACTTCTTCGGGCCCATGCATAATAAAAGCACGCTCTCCAGATTCAACCGTTTTACCGGTAAGTGTTTCTATTTGAGCAAGTATGTGGCTGTTTAAATTTTCTGTAAATCGTTTTTCCATACGGCCATAGCGTACATGACTTAAGTTTTTCAACCACTCAAAATAACTCACGGTAACGCCTCCAGCATTTAAATACATATCTGGTACGCAAAGTATGCCTCTTTGTTGAAAAACTTCATCTGCTTCTGGTGTACAAGGGCCATTTGCCGCTTCGCCTACAATTTTAGCTTTTACCCTTGGTGCATTTTCTCCATTAATTACATTTTCTAAAGCTGCAGGAATTAAAATATCACATTCCAACTCTAATGCATCTGTATTTTTTGCAAGATTGGTGGCTCCTGGGAAATTTAAAATAGATCCTGTTGCTTTCCTGTGTTGAAAAACATCTTCTTCGTTTAAGCCTTCTGCATTGTAAATAGCACCCTCATATTCTGCAAGTCCTACTACTTTTGCACCACTTTCCCTAAAGAATTTGGCAGAATGATACCCTACATTTCCTAAACCTTGTACCACCACCGTTTTATTTTGTATGCCTACCTCTAAGCCTTGACGCTTCATTACTTCGGGCATATTACACACTTCACGTATTCCAAAAAATACGCCAAGGCCGGTGGCTTCTGTTCTTCCACGCACGCCACCTTGTGTAATTGGCTTACCGGTAACGCAACCTGCCGCATCTATTTCGCCTGGCTTAAGAGATTGGTATGTATCTACTATCCAGCTCATTTCTCTTGCGCCTGTTCCGTAATCTGGAGCAGGTACGTCTATACCAGGACCAATAAAATTTTTCTTTACAAGCTCGGCTGTATAGCGGCGGGTTATTTTTTCTAGCTCATATTCTGAGTAGTTTCTTGGGTTTATTTTAATACCTCCTTTGGCTCCGCCAAATGGTACGTTTACAATAGCACACTTGTAAGTCATTAAAGACGCAAGCGCCATTACTTCATCTTGGTTTACTTCGTCGCTAAAACGAATACCCCCTTTGCAGGGACTCTTGTGATGACTATGTTGCACACGGTACGCCTCAATAACTTCAATATCCCCATTATCCCTTTTTATGGGAAAACGCATTTGCAATACACTGTTGCAGGCTTTTATTTGCTCTAAAATACCATTGTCAACATTTGTAAATTTTGCTGCTTTGTCAAAGCTTCTTTCTACACTTTGAAAGAAACTGTAGTGTTGGTCTGAACTCATAAATTTATTTTTTAGCAATCGTTGTTTATATAAAAGCAGTTTCGTGCTGCTTATTTTTTAGTTATGGAGCAATTATCATTCCTTCTCTATTTTCGTAATTTTTCTATCAAGTAAAAATACATAGAAAAATAGCCCTATTAAAATGGTAAGACATACAGCCACCACAATATAAATTTTACCATTGCTTCTCATGCCATCTGCCATTTCCACTTGCTGTGTTTGTGCTTTACTTGCAAGAGATGAAATCATGATAACCATTAACATTACCAAACGAGAAAAGAGGGACGGGAAACGATTAAACGGTATTTTCATTCAATAAACTTTTATCTTTTAATAATTGAATTCTAATTTTCAAAGTTGCTATCCAAACGCCAAGCAATGTCCACCCAATAACTGCCGGGTAAAAAATTGCCCTCATACCCATATCCATATCATTTTTATCTAAAGCTGGATTTCCCGTATCACTGCCAGGTGCACCTGGGTGTAAGCTACCTACTAACCTAGGAATAATCCATATAGACGGAAATAACATGGCAAAAGCAAAAATATTATACACTGCACTTACCCTGCTTCGCTTATCAATGTCCGTAAATGAACCCCTTAAAACAAAATAAGCACCATAAATAAGCAACGCAATTGCTGCACCTATTAGCTTTGGCTCTTTTAATACACTTGCAAATGATTGACTTTGGTCGGTTATCCAAGTTACAGAAACCCACTCTGATCCAGTAATGTAACCTAAAATACCAAACACACAACCTAAAGCAGCATAGCTAGATGCATAAATATCATACTTATGGTTGAATTTACTTAAATAACGAATACTATGAATTACACTTAATGTAAACAAAACCATCATACCCATCCACATACATACATGGAAAAACATGTTTCTAATGGTTTCATTTAAAATAGGGAGGCGTGGAACTTTCGTAAGAAAACCCGCTACAACCGTGTAGATAAGGAGTAAGAAGGATAATATTTTCCACCAATTTTTCTTCACAAACAGCGTATC
The DNA here is from genome assembly GCA_031380515.1 of Ferruginibacter sp. Taxonomy (GTDB): domain Bacteria; phylum Bacteroidota; class Bacteroidia; order Chitinophagales; family Chitinophagaceae; genus Ferruginibacter. The sequence goes on from JANNGD010000191.1 coordinate 6,900, forward strand.
ATTTGTTGAGGGTGCAAAGATAAGGGGGAATAATTGTTTGAGCATTATGATAAATCTTTTTTAATCAAAAATACATAGTACATTTTTTGAAAATTTATTCATTTCAATTTTAAATGTAAGCTTTTGTATATATCTTTATTATTTAATTATAAATTGAAATCATTTTAAATGAAAAAAATAAATTTCTTTCTTTTTCTTTTTCCTTTAAGCCTTGCTAGCCAAGCTCAAGATATAATAGGAAAAACAATTACCGGTATCAAGGGAATTACCAAAACAGTAAATGAAATAAATGCTTATAGCAAAATGTATGATGCTGAAAATAAGGGTAAGATTTTTGCTTTAAGACCCGAATTAGAATTGCCTGAGGAATTACCCAGCATTAATTCGGAAAATCGACCTTATAGTAAATGGCCATTGGAAGGAAATAATTTGGGAAATGCTACAAACCGAATTAATGGAGTTACCCAAACCATACATTCCAATTTTATGGCTACTGATTTTTCTTCTGCTGCGGGTGGTTGGCCACCAGATAACAATGGCGATGTAGGATCTACTCAGGTTTTTATTGCTCAAAATTATAGATTAAAAGCATATGCCAAACCAAGTGTAATTGCTGCAGCAGTAACTACACCTAGTGGTACTTCCACCACTTTGCTTGCAGCGCCAGCCTTGGATGTTTCTCAAAATGTTTTTTTTAGAACAGCATTTGCGGGTGTTACTACTACTGACCCACACGTACGTTACGACAGGCTTACGAATAGGTGGTTTGTTATATCTATGAGTACAAATGAAACAACTAATAATTATTTGCTTTTTGCAGTAAGTAGTGGCCCTACCATTACTGGTACAGCTTCGTTTACCTTTTTTAGAATACAATTAAGTTCATTTCCAGTAGGTAATTTAGATATAGGAAAATTTTTAGATTATCCTACTTTGGGTATCGATGCAAATTCATTGTACATGGGTTCAAATATCTTTACAACTTCAACGGGAAGTTTTGCTCACTCATCGGCATACGTGGTTGATAAATCAGATATGATTGCTGGCACATTAACCATTACACCTTTTAGTGCCATTGGAACTTCTGCCGCTCCTGTAGGATTTCGTATAAGAACACCTCAAGGGGTACACAACGATGATCCTACTGCTACAGAAGGCTATATTGTTGGTAATACCGGATTTTTAAGTCTTTTAGCTTTTAGAAAAGTTACATATCCTGGTGGTGTCACTACCTTAGGAGCAGAAGTAGAATTAGCTACCAATACTACGGCTAGCCCTATTCAGCAAGTAGCTTTGGGTACAACTAGTGGCAATTTGGATGCAAGCAATACAAGGCTATTTGCAGCCATGATTATGAAAAATAAAATTACTGGTGTTTCCAGCTTATGGACAGCACATACTATACAAGTAAATACAAGTGGAGTAGGCTCATCTACTGGAGGAAGAAATGGTTGCAGGTGGTATGAAATTACAAATTTTAATACCACACCAACAGTTGCTCAATCAGGCACTTTATTTAATAATGCCGCTACAAATCCAAGAGGTTTTTGGTTTCCAAGTATTGCCATGAGTGGGCAAGGGCATGCTATTTTAGCATCAAGTTCAGCCTCTGCTGTAGACAGAATAAATATAGTAGTTGCTGGTCGCTACAGAACTTCGGCTTTGGGTGATTTGGAAGATTCTACTTACGCAACTGCTACAGGTTCAGATTACAATCCACTTAATGGCGCTACATTTGTAAATAGGTGGGGCGATTATAGCCAAGTTTGTGTAGACCCAAATGATAATATGACCATGTGGGCATTTCATCAATACTGTAACACAACAAATTCCTATGGAGTAAGGGCTATACAATTAAAAGCTCCTCCTCCTGCTACTCCTTCAGCATTGGGAACAATTAGTTGCGGTATTGGTCCTGTAATTGGAACACGTACAACACCTATTACACTAAATGGTACATCTACCAATAACAGCGAATTTTATGACCCTGGTACTGGTTATACAAATAGATTGGCTGTAACAACTACAGGTGCCGGGGTTTCTATAACCAATGTTGTATTTGTAAGTCCAACTCAAATAACTTTCAATATAGTTTGGCCTACAACATTAAGTGGAACAAACCAAACATTAACAATAACAAACCCCGATTTGCAAAGTGTAAACGCAAACTACGCTTTACCAAATGGCTGCGCTCTAGTACCCATAAACCTTATCAGTTTTACTGGCAAAGAAGCAGACAAAAGAGTTCAACTAGATTGGGTAACCGAAAATGAAATAAACAGTGATTATATAGTTGTAGAAAAAAGCACCGATAAATTTACATTCAATGAAATAACAAGAATGAATTCTATAGGTGTAAATGGTGGAAATTATCAGCACTTTGATAACAACCCTGCAGATATTAATTATTACAGATTGAAGCAGGTAGACGTAAGTGGTGCATTCAAGTATTCAAATATTGTAACAGTAAGGTTCAATGAAAAGCTTGGCTTTTCTTTATATCCAAACCCTGCAAGCTCATCGCTTACGGTAGAGTATGCCGCTAGTTTCAAAAATGGCATAATCAATTTAATTGATGCTACTGGTAAGAGAGTGTTATCTAAAAAAATTCTTGAAACAAATAAAACAATATTGGATATTTCTGTGATTCCATCGGGTATATACGTTGTGGAAATAACGAATGACAAAGGCTTAAATTTTCAGGAGAAATTAATAGTAGAAAAAAAGTAACGTTTTTTTTCTACGGCAATAAAAAAGAAGGATTCCACTGAAAGGAATTCTTCTTTTTTTTGATGAATAAGCTAAGACAAAATTTTATCTATACATTTTTTTAAACTGTCTTTCCAATTTGGAATTACAATCCCATAAGTTGTTTGTATCTTCTCTGTATCCAATACAGAATATTTGGGTCTTGCAGCAGGTGTTGGAAATTGCAAAGTAGTAATTGGATTCACTACGCATTTTGAATGGATAGTTTGTGCAATTTCTTTGGCAAAATCATACCAAGATATTTTACCTTGGTTGGAATAGTGATAAATACCAGCAACAAATTTATTGGTAGAAGTTAATTGAAGAATAGCCGCTGCAAGATCTGCAGCGTAAGTAGGACCACCAAATTGATCATTTACTACAGCAATACTTTCTCTTTCCTTCATCAGACGTATCATGGTTTTTACAAAATTATTCCCAAATTGGCTATATACCCAAGCAGTACGAATGATGATGGTGTTTTCATTTTCTTTTAAAGCTAAAAGCTCCCCTTCGAGTTTTGTTTTTCCATAAAAATTAACAGGGTTGGTTTTGTCTGTTGTTTTATAAGGACTGCTACTCTTACCATCAAAAACATAATCGGTAGAAATATGAATAAATTGAATATTGTATTTTTTGCAAGCTTTGGCTAAATATCCAACGGCTTTTGCATTTACTGTTGTTGCAAGTTCATTTTCTTGCTCCGCCTTGTCTACTGCGGTATAAGCTGCACAGTTTACACAAACATCTATTGTATTTTTGAAAAAAAAATCGTCAATTGATTGTTCCTCTGAAATGGGAAGAGCTTCTTTGCTTGCAAATAAAAAATTATACGGTGTTTGCCCTTTAGCTATTTCTTGAAACTCCTGCCCTAGTTGCCCTTGGGCTCCGGTAATAAGAATAGTTTTTGTATTGGTTAAATAATTTTCCACTAAAATTCGAAATTATTATTACAAAATTCGAAAGTAGGTAGTGCCAAGTCTTTTTCAGAAACTATTTCTTTACCTTCTTCAATTTTCCAATCGATGTTGAGGTATTTATCATTGAACAATAACCCAGCTTCGGAGGCTTTATTATAAAATGAATCACATTTATAAAAAACTTCGGCGGTAGGGCTTAGTACAGAATAGCCATGTGCAAATCCTTTGGGAACCAGCAACTGTAATTTGTTTTCTGCAGATAGTTCAATAGAAAAGGATTTACCATAAGTGGGTGAGCCTTTTCTCATATCCACGACAACATCTAAAATATTTCCGCTAATAGCCCTTATAAATTTTGTTTGAGCATACGGTGCCAATTGATAATGCAAACCACGAATTACCCCATACTCAGAACGAGCTTGGTTGTCTTGAACAAATGTAATATCTACCCCTTCTGCGCTGCAAGTATTTGCATTGTAACTTTCAAAAAAATATCCACGACTGTCCGCAAACACTTTTGGTTCAAAAATTAATAAGTCAGGAAAATCGGTTTTAATAAAAGGCATAGCTAACTAATTATGAATTCTTGTAAAGATTTTTAAAAAACGATATTGTTTCCAACAGTCCATCTTCAAATCTTTTTGTAGGAGCGTAGCCCAATAAATTTTTTGCTAATGAGATATCTGCTAATGAATTTCTAATGTCGCCATCTCTTGGTGCTCTGTATGTAGCTTCCCAATCGCTTTCAATATTTTTTTTGCAGATATTATATAAATAGTTTACACTAAAATTTTCACCTACAGCTACGTTATAAACTTTGTTTAATGCTTTTGTATTTTGAGTAAGCATTCCTTTTACATTTATTTGAACAGCGTTGTCCACAAAAGTAAAATCCCTTGTTTGCTCTCCATCGCCATTAATATAAACAGGTGTTTGTTTCATTATGCCTTTTACAAACAATGGAATTACGGCAGCATACGCACCATCTGGATCTTGCCTTGGGCCAAAAATATTAAAGTACCTAAACCCCATTATTTTGAGCCCATAAACATCTGCAAAAACTTGTGCGTACAATTCATTTGTTTTTTTCGTAGCAGCGTAAGGCGACAAACAATTACCTATTTTAGATTCTACTTTTGGTAAAGTTTGTTCATCTCCATACACAGAGGAGGAGGATGCATACACAAATTGTTGTACAGCATTATCTACAGCCGCTTTAAGCATGTTTACAAATCCACCAACATTTACCTCATTAAAATAAACAGGTTCTTTTATAGAGCGGGGTACTGAGCCTAAAGCAGCTTGATGGCTTATGTAGTCAATTCCCTCACAGGCCTTTTGGCAATCATCAATATTTCTAATATCGCCATGCATAAATTCAAATGCAGGGTATTTTTTTAAAACGTCCAAATTACTTTCAAAACCATTAACCATATTATCGAGTACCCTTACTTTTGCAGCACCATGCTTTAAAAGATATTCTGCCAAATGTCCACCAATAAAACCAGCACCGCCAGTTATTAGAAACGTTTTATCCGCTAAACTTCCTTCATGAAATACTTCCATTATTTTTTATAAGCTTTTATACGTTCTATTTTTAATTTCATTTCTATATGTCCCTTTCAAATCGAAAATAAGTGCATCTTTTTTGGTAATAGATACAAAATGGGCATCATCCAAATCCTTGTATGCAGCATGTGGTACTGTTACAATTACAGCATCGTATGCTTTTCCTATATTTTCAGTTAAACCAAAACCGTATTCATGCTGTAGTTCTTCGCTACTTGCATGCGGATCAGTAATGTCAACATTGAGCGAAAAGGATTTTAATTCTTTTACAACATCTGCCACTTTGCTATTACGAATATCGCTTACATTTTCTTTAAAAGTAGCACCCATTACGAGTATGTTGGCATCTTTTATATTTCCGTTGTAATGAATCACATGTTGCAAAACTTTTTTTGCAACATAACCAGCCATGCCATCGTTGATATTTCTGCCTGCTAGTATTACTTGGCTATCGTAACCAAGTTCTTTGGATTTATAAGTAAGATAATAAGGATCTACCCCAATACAATGTCCGCCTACAAGCCCCGGTTGAAAACGCAAGAAATTCCATTTTGTACCAGCGGCTTCTAACACTTCAAAAGTATTTATGTTCATTTTGTCGAAAATAATAGATAGTTCATTCATCAAAGCAATGTTTAAATCCCTCTGTGTATTTTCGATAATTTTTGCAGCTTCTGCTACTTTTATGGATGAGGCTTTGTGTACACCTGCTTTTACAACTAATTCATATACTTTAGCAATGTTTTCTAAACTTTCTTCACAACAACCGCTTACTACTTTTACAATGCTGGTTATAGTATGTTCTTTATCTCCAGGATTAATTCGCTCTGGTGAATACCCAATTTTATAATCGCTGTTCATTTTTAATCCAGATATTTTCTCAATTACTGGTACACAATCCTCTTCAGTACAACCTGGATATACGGTGCTTTCATATACTACATAATCACCTTTTTTAAGTACTTTTCCAATTGTTTCGCTTGCCTTTAGTACAGGTGTAAGATCTGGCACATTGTGTTCATCTACAGGTGTAGGAACTGCTACAATGAAGAAAGTTGCTTCTTTTAAAATCTCCAAATCGTTTGTAAATTCAATATCACAACCTTCAAATGCAGATGAATCCAGCTCTTTACTTGGATCAATTTTATTTTGCATCATTTTTACCCGATCTGCATTAATATCAAATCCGATAACTTTTATTTGTTTTGCAAATTCCAATGCAATGGGTAACCCCACGTAACCCAATCCGATTACCGCTAGTTTATTTTCCTTTTTAATTAATTCTTGATACATAATTGCTATTTTCTTCTATAATATTAATTTGAATTTTTTGTAAATTCTTTGGGTAATTTATTCAATTCTTCTTTAGGCAGGTTTTTAAAATATTCATACGTTATTTTTAATCCTTCTGCCCTACTTATTTTTGGTTCCCAGCCCAGCAGTTCTTTGGCTTTTGTAATATCTGGCTGCCTTTGTTTGGGGTCGTCTACTGGTAAAGGCTTAAACACTATCTTTTGAGTAGTACCGGTAAGTTTAATTATTTCTTCCGCAAAATTCAACAAAGAAAGCTCATCTGCATTTCCAATATTTACAGGCAATACATAATCGCTCATTAAAAGTCTATATATGCCTTCTATCAAATCATCAACATAACAAAAACTTCTTGTTTGACTTCCATCACCAAATACGGTAAGGTCTTCCCCTCTAAGTGCTTGTCCAATAAATGCTGGTAATGCACGACCATCATTTAGCCTCATTCGTGGACCATAAGTATTAAATATTCTTACAATTCTAGTATCTAAATTGTGAAATGTATGATAAGCCATCGTAATAGCTTCTTGAAAGCGTTTTGCCTCATCGTATACCCCTCTTGGTCCTACAGGGTTTACATTGCCCCAATATTCTTCATTTTGTGGGTGCACTTGGGGATCTCCATATACTTCGCTGGTACTAGCCACCAGAATTCTAGCATTTTTTGCCTTGGCTAATCCCAAGCAATTGTGCGTTCCAAGCGATCCTACTTTTAATGTTTGTATGGGTATTTTTAAATAATCTATCGGACTTGCGGGCGAAGCGAAATGAAGTATATAATCTAAGTTTCCTGTTATGTGAATGAATTTAGACACATCGCTATGAGAAAATTCGAAATTTTGTAGTTTAAATAAATGCTCGATATTTTTCAGGTCTCCAGTAATAAGATTATCCATACCAATTACATGATAATCTTCATTTATAAATCTATCGCACAAATGAGAGCCTAAGAAACCAGCTGCACCTGTAATAAGTATTTTTTTTTTCAAGAATATTTTATTTAAGTTTGTTTAATACCTTTTCTACCAACACTCTCGTAATGAAAACCAAGTGTTTTCATTTGATCAGGATCAAAGAGATTTCTACCATCAAAAATAGCTTTCGATTTTAAAGAAGCACCAATTCTTTCAAAATCGGGTGTTCTAAATTCATTCCATTCTGTTGCTATTATTAATGCATCGGCACCCTTCAATGTTTCATATTGATTTTCTAAAAACAGTATTCTGTCTGCATATACCAACCTAGCATTTGCCATAGCTTCCGGATCAAATACGGCAATGGTAGCTCCACATGAAAGTAATGAATCTATCATATAGAAAGCGGGAGCTTCTCTTACATCATCTGTATTTGGTTTAAATGCCAACCCCCAAAAAGCAAAATGCCTCCCCTTTAAATCTTCCCCAAACAATAATTTTATTTTAGGAATTAAATGCAATTTTTGAAGTTCATTCACTGCCATTACTGCACTCAATATTTTGAAATCGTATTGCGTATCTTTAGCGCTTTTTGCTAAAGCTTTCACATCTTTTGGAAAACAACTTCCTCCATAACCAATTCCAGGAAAAAGAAATCTTCTACCAATTCTATCATCGCTACCTATTCCTTTCCTTACCATATCCACATCTGCGCCAAGTCGTTCACATAATTGCGCAATTTCATTCATAAAGCTAATCTTTGTGGCTAAAAATGCATTGGAAGCGTATTTTGTAAGTTCTGCACTTTTCTCATCCATATAAATTACTGGATTACCTTGCCTTACAAAAGGCGCATACAAATCCTTCATTATTTTTATTGCTCTTTCAGATGTTGTTCCAATTACAACCCTATTGGGTCTCATAAAATCTTCAACAGCTACACCCTCTCTCAAAAATTCGGGGTTACTTACTACATCAAATGAATTTTCTATACCAACGTTGCCAGCGCCTAATATAGCATTCTTTACTTTTTCTGCAGTTCCAACTGGCACGGTACTTTTATCTATTATAACTTTATACGAATCTGGTTTCAACAGTTTTCCAATATCGTTTGCTACTTCAAGTATATATTTCAAATCTGCCTCACCATTTTTACCTGGTGGTGTTGGAAGTGCTAAAAAAACAATTTCGGCATCAAGTATAGCTTCGCTTAAGATTCCTGTAAACTTTAGTCTTCCTTCTTTTTGATTTCTTTTAAAAAGTTTTTCCAACCCTGGCTCGTATATGGTTATAATTCCAGAAGAAAGCTTTTCGATTTTTGACTTATCAATATCTACGCAGATGACAGTATTACCCGTTTCTGCAAAACAAGTTCCAGTTACCAATCCAACATATCCCGTTCCTACTACAGCTATTTTCATACAGTTGGTTAATTATCTATTTACAAAAGAAAGTACATTTTCTACGATAAAAGACTGTTGTTCTTCATCTAACTCCGTATGCATTGGTAAAGAAATTACCCTCTCTGTTAGCCAATCAGTTTCTGGCAAATTGTATTCACTACCTCCAAAGGCATCAAACATTTTTTGTTTATGCGCTGGTACTGGGTAATATATCATTGATGGTACGCCCTGTTCTGCAAGGTATTTATTTAATGCATCTCTATCTACCCCATTTAAAGTTAATGTGTATTGATGAAAAACGTGCTCATTGTTTGATGCTCTAAAAGGCGTTGTGATTTTTTCATTTCCAGCAAATGCAGCATCATAATAATCTGCAGCTTTACGACGAGCTGCAATATACTCATCCAATTTTGTTAATTTAATATCCAATATGGCAGCTTGCATAGCATCCAATCTCGAATTACAGCCTACTACATCATGGTAATATTGTCTGCTTTGCCCGTGAGATGCAATCATTTTTAGTTGTTCTGCCAGTGCATCATCGTTTGTAAAGATGGCTCCACCATCACCAAAACCGCCAAGGTTTTTTGAAGGGTAAAAAGAGGTACAGCCAATGTGCCCTATGCTACCCGTTTTCTTTTTTGTACCATCACTAAATATAAAATCATTTCCTATTCCTTGCGCATTGTCTTCTATAACAAATAATTGATGCTTTTGGGCAATTTTCATTATAGCTTCCATATCTGCCGCATGACCATATAAATGAACTGGTACTATTGCCTTAGTTTTGGGTGTAATGGCTTTTTCAATGGCAGTAATATCTATGCAGAAAGTTTGTTTATCTACCTCAACAAAAATCGGTTTTATACCCAATAAGGCGGCAACTTCTACTGTAGCAATATAAGTAAAAGAAGGGGTTATTATTTCATCGCCTGCTTTTAATCCAAGTGCCATCATGGCTATTTGCAAAGCATCTGTACCATTTGCACACGGTATTACATGCTTACTATTGTGGTATTGGGCTAGGTTGCTGGCAAAATCCGAAACTACTGCACCTCCTATAAAACGGGAAGATTCCATAACAGCTATTACAGCAGCATCTACTTGCTCTTTTATTTTTAGATACTGTGTTTTAGTATCTACCATTTGAATTTGCCTCATAATAGTTTTTTTGGGTGCAAAGATACAAATTTGAATCGCTGAAATTACTGGTAATTAATAATTAGTTAAACAACAGTTTTGCCTTTAAATTTGCCTCAAACTTATACTATTGGCACTTTTTTTATATAATATTTTTATTAGGGTTTACGTTTTAGGGATAAGGATAGCTTCTATAAAAAGCAATAAGGCTGCATTATGGCTAAGCGGCAGAAAAAATATATTCAACGAATTACAAAATTGGAGAAAGCAAATAACGGACAATGAAAAACTTATTTGGTTTCATTGTGCCAGCCTCGGCGAATTTGAGCAAGCCAGACCAATCATAGAAAGTATAAAAGAGCAATATCCTGCATACAAAATATTACTTACCTTTTTTTCTCCCAGCGGATATGAAATTAGAAAAAATTACAATAAGTTAGATGCCGTTTTTTATTTGCCAATGGATAATAAAAGAAACGCAATTAAATTTATTAATATAGCAAACCCTGCTTTGGTTATTTGGGTTAAATATGAGTATTGGTATTATTTTTTAACCACGTTAAGGCAAAGAAATATTCCTGTTATGCTGGTGTCTGCCATTTTTAGGGAAAGCCAACCTTTTTTTAAATGGTATGGTAGCCTGTGGAAAAAAATATTACATAGTTTTTCCCATGTATTTGTTCAAAATGAACATTCCATAGAGCTATTAAAACTGATTAAGCTAGATTCTAACAGCACATTATCAGGAGATACAAGATTTGATAGGGTTATAACCATTGCAGAAAAAGGCAATCAATTGCCAGCATCTTTATTAAACTTTTGTGAAGGAAATAAAATAATTGTTGCTGGTAGTACTTGGGAAGAAGATGAAGAGGAAATTGTACATTATACCAAAATACACAAGGATATTAAATTAATTATTGCGCCACACGAAATAGATGAAGAGCGAATTTTAGAGATAAGAAAACTTTTTAAGGATGCCATTTTATATTCTGATTTTATTGCAAATAACAAGGATGCTCAAATAATAATTATTGACAATATAGGTTTATTATCTACGCTTTATCAGCTTGCTGATGTTGTATACATTGGTGGTGGATTTAATCATAGTGGCATTCACAACATTTTAGAAGCTGCAGTTTATGGTAAACCAATCATTTTTGGACCTGTTTATGAAAAGTTTTCGGAAGCCTTGGATTTGGTAAACAACGGTGCCGCATTCTCCATAGAAAATGCAGTAGAGCTAGAATGCTTACTGGATAAGCTTTTTAATGAAGAAAATCTTAGGGCCGATGCTTCCCTAATAAGCAAAAGTTATGTATATAAAAAGCGAGGAGCTACAAAAATTATTCTAGCGCATTTTCAAGAAAAACGTCTTCTTATCAATTGATCAAACTGTTTTACTGTTTCGTATTTATCATCCCAACCAAGTTTTAATTTCAATTCTCTTCTTATCCAAAATTCAGCCTCCGGATAAATATCAAATGCATTAATGGTCTTTATGCTTCGCTCATACATGGCTTCATCGCCTCTAAACAATTCATTTAAATAAAGAAAACGGTCATTAATGCCGATGGCTTTTTTAAGGTCTTTTACAGGTACATCTTGCAATGTATCACTTACTTCATTTTGCGTATTTCTCAATACATCATTTATTGAAGCTGCATTGTTCACTGGCAATACTTCGTGTATTTCTTTTACCGGAGCATTCTCTATCGGACTATTTGATTGCATATGCCTATTTGCAAATGTGGGAATGTCTTCCAAGCTTTCGAAGGAAATAGAAGGCCTGTTTTGGTAAGCAAGGCTATTTATTTCTTCCACGTTTTTTTTAATTTCTTCCAGCTCTGCTTCCACTTCTGCTTCGTCTATTTGAAGTATTTCTACAATTTTTTCTTCTTCATTTGTTATTTGTCCTGCTACTTCTTCTTTATCTTCTATTAACTTTTTAGAAATATGAACGGAAGCCGCCAATTCATCATTAACAGAATTAGGAGTAATACTTTTCAAATGAAGCAATTCGGACTCCAACATTTTCACCGTATTTAGCAATTCGTTTATAGGTGCTTTTTTTTGCAATTTATCTGCCAATAAATTACAAAGTGTTTCTACTCGTTCCATATCGTTGGCTTTTTTTTTATTCAAAGGATAATAGTACGACTTTTGTTTTGCCTTTCGGTTTTTATCATCAATCTTTGCAAACTTGCAATAAAGTTACGGAACACAATCATAAAATGTAAAAAATGTTCATAGAACCAAATTTAAGGGGGGATAAAAAAGGCTGGATAGAGGTTATTTGTGGCAGCATGTTTAGTGGAAAAACAGAAGAACTTATACGCAGATTAAAACGAGTTAAGATTGCCAATCTTAAAGTAGAGATATTTAAGCCTGCACTAGATACCCGTTACGACGAAGTGAAAATAGTAAGCCACGATACCAATTCTATCCACAGCACCCCTGTAGAAAATGCACATAGCATTTTACTAATGGCACAAGATGTAGATGTAGTAGGCATAGATGAAGCACAATTTTTTGACGAAGAAATAGCATACGTTTGCGAACAACTTTCCCTTAGAGGAATTAGGGTAATTATAGCTGGCCTAGATATGGATTATCAGGGGAAACCTTTTGGCCAGATGCCCAACTTGCTTGCAATTGCTGATTATATTACAAAACTTCATGCCATATGTATGAAATGTGGAGGAATGGCAAGTATATCTTATCGCAAGATTGCTACCGGTGGACAAGTTTTGTTGGGCGAAAAGGATATTTATGAACCAAGGTGTAGAGAATGTGCTCAAGAAAAATAGGATAATTACTTATACAAATAACGCTATTATTTTCAACTGTGACTAAAAGAATATTTGCCCTACTAAGAAAAGATATTATGTTGGAGCTTCGCCGCCAGCATACTTTTTATGGTATTCTGCTTTATATAGCTTCTACTGTATTCGTATTGTCTTTATCATTACCTGATGATCCAGATGCCAGCACTTGGAATAGTCTTTTTTGGGTTATTCAATTATTTGTTTGTGTAAATACAGTAGCTAAAAGTTTTTTAGCAGAAAGTAAAGGTTTGATGTTGTATTATTATTCCATCACATCTCCAGTTGAATTTATTATTGCCAAACTATTATTCAATATTGTACTAATGCTTATAATGAGTAGTATTAGTTTGATATTATTCTTTGCTTTTCTTACCAATCCGGTTACCGATTCTTTAAAGTTTTTTGGAATAGTTTTACTAGGGGGCACTAGTATTAGTCTTACCTTTTCTCTTATGAGCGCTATTGCAGCCAAGGCGCAACAAAACGCTGCACTTATTGCTATACTTGGTTTTCCTGTTATTTTACCCCAGTTGTTACTCCTAATGAAATTAAGTAAATCTGGCTTTGCGGAAGTATTCAAAGATGGAGCAGTATTGCAACTTACTGGCCTCATAGTAGGTTTGGATATACTTGTGTTTGCTTTGGCCGTTATTCTATTTCCTTACTTATGGAAAGATTAAGATGATCTTAGTTTTCAATTATTATTTTGCAGTGCTCAATTTAAAGCACTAGGTTTTGGTTGTTCGGTCTCCTACCCTATTCCCTGCAAGCTAGCAAGCATTTGCTCACCTACGGCGCAAATAGATGGCAGTATGCATATCGGTTCCTTCCTTGCTTACAAAGGCAGCCACCCTCTTTCGTTTCCTGTATTTCTTTGCTGGGTGGTAATAATTAAAAAATGTTAAATCGGCTTTTATAAACGAGGCAAAAAGTATATAGCAAAAAAAACCTCCCGCAGTAAAACGGGAGGTTATATTTTAAACAATAAAGAGATTATTCTCCTTGTGCTTCTTCTGTAGCTTTGTTAGCAGCACCTGCTTCATCACTTGTTAGTTTAGCTTTCAAATCAGCCAAAGCACCTAAGTCACCAAGTGTCGTTTTCTCTACTTTGCTTTGAATAGCTTTTACAGCTTTCTTAGTAGATTCAACTTCTGCTTTTTTCTCTTTAATCTCTACTTGTCTTTCTTCTTCTTTTTCTATTTCCCATAATCTTGTATGACTAAGAACAATGCGTTTGTCATTACGATCAAATTCAATTACAACAAATTTTGCAATTTCATCTTGCGCAATAGCTTTTTCATCTTCTTTCATCAAATGGCGAGTAGGAACGTACCCTTCAAGACCATAAGGAAGTTGAACAACTGCACCTTTTTCGTCTTTCTTAACAACGGTACCTTCGTGTAAAGAACCTACAGCAAAAGTATCTTCAAGACTATTCCAAGGATCTTCTTCTATTTGTTTGTGTCCAAGTTGTAGTTTACGGCCTTCTTTATCGATGCTCATAATCATAACCTCTATTTCATTTCCAACCTTGGTGTACTCATTAGGATTATTGAAACGCTTTAACCAGCTTAAATCACTAATGTGTATCATTCCACCAATACCAGTAGAAAGTTCAACAAATACACCATAAGGGGTAATATTCTTCACCGTTCCCATGTGCTTGCTAGCTTCAGGGAATTGATTTTCAATAGTACTCCAAGGATCTTCTGTTAATTGCTTAATAGAAAGACTCATTTTGCGTGTATCCTTGTCTAATGTAACCACTTTAGCTTCGTACTCATCTCCTAATTTGAAGAATTCTTTGGCGTTTATAGGATTATTAGCCCAAGTAATTTCACTTACGTGTACAAGACCTTCCACACCTGGCATAATTTCTAAGAAAGCACCGTAGTCTTCAATGTTTACAACTTTACCCTTTACAGATTCACCTTCTTTAAAGGTTTCTGCCAATGTATCCCATGGGTGAGGAGTCAATTGTTTCAATCCAAGACTGATACGTTTTTTATCATCATCAAAATCAAGAACAACTACATTTAATTTTTGATCCATCTTCAATACTTCTGTAGGATGGTTTATGCGGCCCCAAGAAATATCAGTGATGTACAACAAACCATCTAATCCACCAAGATCAAGGAATGCTCCAAAATCAGTAATGTTTTTAATTGTTCCTTCCAATACCTGGCCTTTCTCTAATTTGCCAATAATTTCAGCTCTTTGAGCTTCAATATCACTTTCAATAAGTGCTTTGTGAGATACAACTGCGTTCTTAATGGTTTCGTTTATCTTAACCACTTTAAACTCCATTGTTTTACCTACAAATTGGTCGTAATCAGTTACCGGCTTCACATCTATTTGAGATCCTGGCAAGAATGTTTCCATTCCAAAAACATCAACGATAAGACCGCCCTTGGTTTTGCTTGTAACAAGACCTGTTACAATTTCACCTGTTTTATTTACTTCCATAATACGCTCCCAGGCACGTGTAATACGTGCAGATTTGCGGCTAAGGTGTAAATTGCCTTCTCTATCTTCTTTTTCTACAACCATTACTTCTATTACATCACCTACTTTTACTCCACCCGGAATATCTCTAAATTCATTTAAAGAAATAAGTCCGTCACTTTTAAAGCCGATGTTAACAACTGCATCTGTTTTGGTTAAAGATTCAATGGTTGCTTGAATCATTTCACCATCATTGATTTGTTTGAAAGTGTTGTCATAAACACCGTCATACTTTTCTTTTTCTTCTTTCGAATAAGCAGATACATTGCGCTTGTCTCTACTCCAATCAAAATCGTCGTGTGCTGTTTGCACTGGAGCTACATAAGCTGGTTTTTCAGCTACGGGCTCTGTAATTGTTTCTGCAACTACTTCCGCAGTTGTTTCTGCTACTACCTCAGTAGCTGTTTCTGTAACCTCAGGGCTGTTTGTTGTCGCAGTGGCCTCGATTGCATCTGGTGCAGCCGTTGGCTCCTGATCTTCTGCGTTTAGTTGTTTGTTAATATTAAATGACATAAATGAACCCGTTTGTTTTTTTAACGGGCTGCAAATGTACGATTTTTTTCTGTTTTTGCGTACTTTTTACTTCAAAAGAGATTAAGATTGTCCTTTTATAAACGCTTTAAGAACTTTTTTATTAAGCAAAGCAAAAGAGCCATCTCCTGTTTTCCGCAATTTTTAAAAACATCCTCCAAAAGGCTTTATTTTACTGAGTGTGTTTTGTGAAATGGGTGTCCCATCTATATTTTTGGCTATGTTTTGCGAAAAAATCAAATAAATCTGGAAGCATATCTGTACAAATTATTTCTAAAAATAGAAGCAAATATAAAGTAGAGCAAACGATAGGTTCGAGTAATATTTGAGCAAGGAATCTAGGGTGTTCTAACGGTGAAAACAGAAAATGCGCTCAGATTTTACAGATTAGGCAGAAAAAATCTGAGTACATCTGGAAAATCTGTGAGCCAAAAATCTACCCCATCAACTCTACACTACTACTTATAAATTGAGTAAGGCTTTTGTTTTCAACTTTGGAACACAAAAATTTTCAAACTGATTTAGAATCGCATAAATGAAATTACAATTATTCAAAAACCATCTTTACTCAATTCTCAGCGCCGCCATTTTTTCTGGGTGTCTCAACGCTGAAAACAGGAAAAGAAATTAAGATTGTCCTTTTATAAACGCTTTAAGAACTTTTTTATTAAACAAAGCAAAAGGGCCATCTTTTCAGACAGCCCTTTTAGCATTTTATTAGATAAGTGTGTTGATTAGAATACCATTACACTTCCTGTTTTCAAACGATTTCCTTTCGTATCTACTACATCTACACGATATACGCCTCTTGCGTG
>JANNGD010000210.1:0-4979 GCA_031380515.1 Ferruginibacter sp.
ACGATTTAACGTACATTTTTTGAGTGATATTTATCGCCAGCAACCCATCAGTGGCCCGGGTATTTACAACCGTTTAGAGTATCGTCCATTAGAAGGCTTTGTATTTGCACTCACCCCTTTTAATTTTACAGCCATTGGAGGAAACTTACCTACGAGTGCTGCCATGTGTGGCAATACAGTGGTATGGAAATGTGCCAATACCCAGGTATACAGCGCACAAATGTTTATGAGGGTATTACAAGAGGCAGGCTTGCCAGCTGGTGTAATCAACCTTGTTTTTATTGATGGCCCTACCATTGGAGAAGTAGTTTTCAATCATCCCGAATTTGCTGGATTACATTTTACGGGCAGTACAGGAGTATTTAATAAAATGTGGGAGACCATAGGAAAGAATACGCCGATATACAAATCTTACCCACGAATAGTAGGCGAAACGGGCGGTAAAGATTTTGTAATAGCTCATAAGAGCGCCCTTGTAGATGCAGTAGTAACAGCACTTGCAAGAGGAGCATTTGAATACCAGGGGCAAAAATGTAGCGCTGCTAGCCGTGCATACATACCTAGCAATATGGCCGCAGAGGTAAAAAAGAAATTGGTAGAAATGGTGAAGAGCATGAAAATGGGAACAGTAGAAAACTTTACCAATTTTATTAATGCAGTAATAGATGAAAAGAGTTTCGATAAATTGGAAGGATACATAAAAAATGCAAGAAAGCGTGATAGCGGTGCTAAAATTTGGGTAGGCGGGAAGTGTGATAAAACAGATGGTTATTTTATAGAACCTACTATCATTGAAGCCGACAATCCAAATTATGTAACTATGTGTGAAGAATTATTTGGT
Source organism: Ferruginibacter sp. (assembly GCA_031380515.1). Classification (GTDB taxonomy): domain Bacteria; phylum Bacteroidota; class Bacteroidia; order Chitinophagales; family Chitinophagaceae; genus Ferruginibacter. The sequence continues at coordinate 842 of JANNGD010000210.1, forward strand.
CCAGTACTTACTATTTATATCTACGACGAAAATAAATATGAAGAAACCTTGAAATTGGTGGACAGTACATCTCCCTATGCACTTACGGGCGCAGTACTGGCGCAAGATAGATACGCAGTGGAACTTGCAGTAAATAGACTACGAAACAGCGCTGGTAATTTTTACATAAACGACAAACCTACAGGTGCTGTTGTAGGCCAACAACCGTTTGGTGGTGCTAGGGCAAGTGGTACCAACGATAAAGCTGGTTCTATGCTAAATTTGTATCGCTGGCTAAGTGCACGAACTATTAAAGAAACATTTGTGCCGCCAGTAGATTATGGATATACATTTATGGAGGAAGCCTAATAAATGGAAAATGTATAAAAGAAAAAAAGGATTCCGATTGTAGGAATCCTTTTTTATTGCATTTTTTTGGTTTTTAAAACAACCAATCGTATTTACTTCTTTGTTTTAGTAACCACTAATATTGGCGTCCATAATTTTAAATACTTTGCTTTGTTTTCTTTTTTATGTTATTTATCCAACAATTTTACTTGTATCTCCCAAGATGCTGGGCGAAAAAGTTCTACTTCTATAGAATGTGTACCAAATTGTATGATAGCTCTAAAAGGAAAGGTAGGGCTTATCAATGTTGATATGGCCGAAGTAGGTGATTTTGTTTTACTCTCGTTGGTAAAGTTTCCCGACGTTACATTTACACTAGTAACAGGTTGTGGTACGGTTTGTACATAATTTTTAAAACGATTTTTTGGCTCAGATATGATTAATATTTGAGTGGTGCTACTTCTTTGTTCTTTAATACTTACATCTGTTACGCCATTTGATTTGTAATGTAGTATAAAAGGCTTTTCAAAATCACCTTGGTATTCATTTTTTACCCAATAGCCAGTTATTACACTGTCTTCAGCGTTTGCTTTTTTATATCGAAAAACGCCTTTCCCATCCATATTTCCCTTCTTGAAATTGCCAACATAATTATCGCCGTTTTTATAAGTATAAATACCTTCTCCGTCAGGGTAGCCACTTTTAAAATTTCCTTCATAGGTATCAATACCTACCGCTTTTCCTGCACCATTGGCCTTGTCTTTCTTACATTCACCGGCATAGGTACCTTTTATCGATTCCAATAAAACTTCACAAGGATTTTGTGCGGTTGCATTAAATAAACCCAAACAACAAATTGTTCCAATTGTAAGTTGTTTAAAAATTGCTTCTAATTTCATAATGGTCTTTTTTTATAGGTGGTTTTTTTTAAATAGAGAAAGTCTATTTTCTAGAATGCTAAAAGTAGTGTTTATTTTTTTATAATATCTAAATTAATTGAAATAAAAGATTTTATCTTTTAGGAGTTTGTTACATCGGTTTAATTATTTTCTATTTTTCTTTTAATTTCTAGTATTACTTTATCTGGCCTTAGTGTTATTAAGGGGTTCATGATTGGCAGAGCAGTTGTGGGTTCTATTGTAAATTCTTTCAAAAATAAAAATAAGAAAAAACTCATTTCTGCCATGGCAAAATTATTGCCAATACACATTCTTGGCCCTGCACCAAATGGAAAATAGTTATTGGATTTTACCATTTTTGGATTATCTAAAAACCTATCGGGATTAAATTTGGTTGCTTCTTTCCATAGTTTCTCCTCTCTATGCAATCCAAAAAAGAAAGGAATAATGATGGTTTTCTTTGGGTAAGATATACCCTCAAATTCATCGTCATCCAATGCCACTCTTTCCGTCATCCATGCAGCGGGGTATAAGCGCATACCCTCGTGTATAGTAGCTTTTAGATAGTCATTTCCCATACATGCTTGCACGCCAATGGTTGCAATAGATTTTAATAGTTTTTCATGCTCATTTTTATTATTGGCTATAAGGTATAATATCCAAGACAGTGAATTGGCAGTTGTTTCATGGCCAGCAAATATTAAAATCAATAATTCATCTGTAATCTGTTCATCAGTCATTGATTCTCCAGTATCTTCATATTTGCTATTCAACAGCATATCCAATAAATCTTTAAATTCTTTGTGGCTAGTTCGTCTCTCTTGTATGATATCTACAAATATGCTCCTTACTCTTCTAGCTTTTTTCAGGTGCATTTTTTCTTCTCCAGTTATCGGATAAAAAATTCTGTGCAAAGGTTTGTTTACATCTTTCAGTAAAAAGGTTTGTACCTCACTAAAGATTGTGCTCATTTCTTCCATAATTTCGGAAGAAATATGAATGTCAAACAATGATTTTATAAGTATCTCAAAGGAAAGCTTGTGCACAATAGGGTAAACATCTATAGCAGGCCCAGTTGGAAATGTTGTAAGAAAATCATTGATTGATTTTACAACGATTGCAAACAATCCCTCTATTTTGTTTTTATGAAAAGCAGGTTGTATCAATCTTCGTTGCTTAAGCCAATATTGCCCATTGGAAAAAAGTAGCCCGTTGCCAAAAAACTTCACTGCACGTTCTGTTGCCAATTCAGATTTTTGGTAGTTTTTATGGTTTTCTTTTAAAATATAATGAATGAATCTTGGGTTTTTTGTAAGAATGATTTTTCTATTTATACCCAACGATGCTGAATAGGTTTCTGCATAACGAGTCATGCTTTTGCTGATAAAAGCTATAGGGTCTTCTAAAAATGCTTTTGATTTTGTGGTCGTCTGAAACAATGAATAGCCCTTTGGTAAATTATACTTCTTTTTTTTTGACGGCATATACAATATTTGTGTACAAAATTAATTGCATTTTTGTCAAAAAAAGAGAAACATTGTCGCAAGGGTTGTCGCAAGGGGCGTCGCAAGGGTTGTCAACCTTTATTGTAAATTTTGAATTATATATGTAGTCGTAAGGTTGACAACCCTATTTGGAAAGGTTGACAACCCTATTTGTAAATTTTAAATTAATTATATCGTAGTAAGGTTGACAACCCTATTTGAAAATTTTAAATTAAATATATCATAGGAAGGTTGACAACCCTATTTGTAAATTTTAAATTAAATATATAGTGGAAAGGTTGACAACCCTATTTGTAAATTTTAAATTAATTATATCGTAGTAAGGTTGACAACCCTATTTGTAAATTTTAAATTAATTATATCGTAGTAAGGTTGACAACCCTAATGATTAAAAGCAGTTATTTCGTAGCTGTTTTATATTTTTTCATTTTGGCGAAATGGAAGATGACTATAGATATTTATAAACCTTTGTTATAGAAATAAAATATAAATAACTTTACAGCATGCAACTTCTTCTTTCAAACGTACAATTACATCTTATTATTAATCGGCTTGCACAGCAGTTAATAGAAAATGACGACAATATTGGTGATACCATTTTTATTGGCTTGCAACCCCGTGGTGTATATGTAAGCGATAGGATCATTGAGCAAATAAAATTACTTTGTCCTTCCGAAGAGATAAAATACGGTTTGCTTGATATAACTTTTTATAGAGATGATGTACGTACCGAAATACACGTACCAAATAAGACAGAAATACCTTTTTCTATAGATGGGAAAAAAGTTGTTTTAATAGACGATGTTTTGTATACTGGCAGAACCATACGTGCTGCATTGGATGCACTGCAAGATTTTGGGAGGCCACAAAAAGTTGAATTATGCGTGTTGATAAACAGAAGATTTGATAGAGAACTGCCTATACAACCAGACTATTGTGGTAAAGTGATAGATGGCAACAATAATCAAAAAGTAAAAGTTGATAAGGAAAAGGGAGAAGTAATCATTTATTAAACAGGAAAGAATGCTTTTTTCAATATTCTGTATTATTAATTTTTCTAAGAGTACTTGTAAAAGAATTTTTATCTACATCACTAAATATTAATATTTTCCCATAATTTCGCTCCTTAATGCAACTATCTACAAAACACCTAATAGGCATTAAAGAACTTTCTAAGGAAGATATTTCCCTTATTTTACAAACTACCCAACAATTCAAAGACGTATTACAGCGACCTGTAAAAAAAGTTCCCTCACTAAGAGATGTAACCATCGTTAATCTTTTTTACGAAAACAGCACCCGTACCCGCATTTCATTTGAGCTTGCCGAAAAGCGATTGGGGGCCGATACAATAAATTTTAGCGCATCTGGTTCTTCTGCAGCCAAAGGTGAAACCCTATTGGACAC
>JANNGD010000216.1:0-6723 GCA_031380515.1 Ferruginibacter sp.
ATCTTATTGATGTTGACCTAAGCGATGCGGATCTCAGAGGAGCTAATTTTTTCGGAGCCTGTCTTTGTGGTGCTGACCTCTCTAAAGCTAATCTTCAATTTGCCAACCTTGAGGGAGTTGACCTCAGTGACGCTACCCTTAACTGCGCTAATCTCACTGGGGCAAACCTGAGTCTCGCATATCTTTATCAATCCTTTTTAATTAAAGCCAACATCTGCGAAGCTAATTTGTCTCAAGCATGCCTCCAAGAAGCTATGCTCAATGATGCGGATATAAGAGATGCCAACCTGTCTGAAGCGAACCTCATAAATGCTGACCTCAGTGGAGCTGATCTCAGTGGGGCTGACCTTAGTGGAGCTAATCTTAGTCGAACCGACTTCTTTAGAGCCGACCTTATAGGAACCAAACTTATCGGAGCCAACTTGTCCCATGCCATTTTTATAGAAGCTGACCTCAGTAGAGCCAACCTTAGTGAATCTATTTGTATTGGAACAGATTTATCCTATGCTAACATTGATAATTCTAAAGTTTACGGAATTTCAATATGGGATATAAAAAAAGAAGATTTAAAGGGAAACAATTTAATTATTACAAAAGATTACCAATCGGTGATAACAGTTGATAATATTGAGGTTGCTCAATTCATTTATTTAATATTAAATAGCGAAAATTTAAGGAATGTAATTGGAACTATTGCACAAAAAGGAGTTTTAATTTTAGGGAGATTTACACCCGAACGTAAAAGCGTTTTAGATGCAATTCGGGAAAAACTACGTGAATATGATCTGGTACCTATGATGTTTGATTTCGAAAAAGTAAGTAGCCGTGACTTTACTGAAACAATAAAGGTTTTGGCGGGCATGTGCCGCTTTGTAATTGCGGATATTACTAGCCCCAAAAGCAGCCCTCTTGAACTACAAGCTACTATTCCAGATTATAAAATTCCATTTTTGCCCATAATTCAGAAAGGGGAAAATCCATTTTCAATGTTCAAAGACCTGACAATTTATCCATGGGTTTTGGATTTGATCGAGTACGATTCAGAATTCGATTTGCTAAATGGATTTAAAAAGGGAATTATTGATCGGGCTTTTACTGAGGATGCACGGTTGATAGAAGAAAAGAATCGAAATGAAAATCCACCAAAAAATATTAGAGAATTTGAGTAGTACCATAATTATAAAAGATTATTAAAATGAAAATATTGTAAAAAAATGGCAACTAAAGTTAAGTTAAGGCAAAAGGCAATACCCGGGTAACGGCAAAGCCTGTACTTAGATTTTTACCCTGCAATACCCGACCCGGAGACTAGGAAACCAACCCGACGGGAATTTTTGAGAATGTACCTTTATGAGAAGGCCAAAACACAAGTGGATAAGCAGCACAATAAAGAAACTTAGCATTTAGCTTAACAGATAAAGCAAAAATGGGAAAACCATATTAATAAGCAGGAAATTTATACCGGGTACGAAAAGGACTAATTGAAAATAAAGGAGCAAGGGGAACGAAACTTTATTACCATCTTTAAAAGTTTAGCAGATAAACGAAAAGCAAGTAACCACGACAATTGGGTATCGGCCTATAACTACCTGTTAAACTATACATGGGACAATTTGAAATTTTCAGAACTAAATGAGAAATTTTGTAATGATTTCAAAGAATTCTTAGCCAACACCAGAACCAATATGCAGTTTTCAATTTTTTTAAATATCTTGTATTTATGAAAAGATTAATATTAACAGCCATTTTATTGCAGATAATGACTGCATCGTCTTGCCAAAAAAAAGAAGATAATACAATCATTATTGATACTGCCATTTCTTTGAACAGTTTAAAAATGATACTATTTAAAAATGGCTATACTCTTAGCAATTCGGATAGTTTGTTTATTTCCACAGAACCTAAGCAAGTTAATGGTGCTACTATGGTGAAACTTGATATTTTAAGAATTGATAGCACAATAATATTAAAAGGTCGATTGAAAAGTTTAGTTGAAATGCAGTTAGGGGGCGTTACTATAAAAGAAGATTACATGCAGATACGTTGGGTAAAACCAAACATTATGCGTAAAGGTTCAATTATGGTTGAGGCTTGGAATGAGATGGAAAAAATAGCTAAAATATTGGGAAGTAAAAGATCCTATCAAAAGCAATAAAACTTGAGCAACTCTTTAAAAATATACCAAAAGCTTTTTAGAAAATATTACAAAGGAAACCCCACAAAAAAGTATGTAAAACTTTCCCGGCAAATACAAAGTATTGAAAGCATAGAACCCCACGAAATTGAAAGGGCTTTAATTCATTAAGCAATGCAAATGCTTTGAGTTGCGATGTTTCATTGGCAGGAATAACAATTTATGATATTCAAGAGTTTTCCATTTATTTAATTGTAATATCTATTTTTAAAGATGTTATCTTTGTAAAAAATGTGTATGCCGGGGCATCCTAAAATTTTTAATAAATTTATTTGCATATCAAACATAAGAACACCCGAAATCGCTGCAATAGTTTTATCCTATATCTCAATTCCTGATCATTATATTCCTCTCTTTGAATTTCCTACCGTTACAAAGGAATTGCATGTTCCAGAGGATAGTGACAAGTTGGATGAACATTCGCTTTCGTTAACACGGGGACGCAAAAAAGCCACATACATCAACAACAGTATAGCATCTATAGGAGGCTGCGAATTTTTGATTTTGATAGGGCTTACTCCGCTCCAAAAATCCTATTTATATTTTGCCAAAAATATGTCAACAATAGAAATCGACGATATATCTGAAATTGATTTTTACCTTTCCTCATTAGGTTCTCCAATGGATGAGTTAAGGTGTAGAAGCTCAGAAATATTTAAAGGTCTTTTTCGAGCATTGAAAGAAAAGAAAATTTTAAAAATTGATGAAAGTGCAGATTTGATTGAGATTGTAAATACCGGAAGTAGTGGGCTAATTCTGTTGGAAAATGCTATGTATGTTTCAACGGTCGTAGGGGTTAATTATGCTTATTCAATAAATGCGGATTTGGAGTTAGTCGAATTTATGATTGATGATGAAGAAATGATTATTCAAGAGGAATTATCTGATTGGAAAAATAATTCTGGGTCTCTTAAAAATATAAAAGAACAGATAAGCAAACGAATTAGTCACATAAACTTCAAACAGTACTCATTCAGCACTTTTTTTACTTCCGGACTACCATATTCACTTATCTTAAAAAATGTCATCCCATTTTCTTATGTGAATCTTAGATTAAATCCAGATTTATTTATCATAAATAACATCGTTTGTGAGGGTAAACTGAAATTCGGTTCTGCAGTAATATTTTCTCCTCAATATTTTAAGAGTGAAGAATGCACATTGTGCGAAAATGCCTTTATCCGATCTAATTTCTTTGTAAGAAATTTATTTAATGAAAATGCAACTGTGGAAGAACTGGATTTAAATTTAAAAGAGTTTCCTTATGATGTATTCCATATTTGTTCCCATGGAGGCGAAATCTTAGGAAGTCTGATCAATGAGGAATTTATTGATAGTGATGGTAATCCTCATAACGTTGAATATGAAAGTGTATTGTCTATTAGCCCTCGAAGCCAAGATGAATTATTTCTGGTACAACATAAAACGTTTTTTAAAAAATTTGATGGCTTAAAATGGAAAAGCAAAGAATTAAAAGATAAGTATCCCCATTATGTTTTTTCAGATATGCAAAATGCAATGAGTATCAGCAAAGCAAGCAAAAAAAAGGTACTTAAAAAAAGTATCGTAGTCACAAACTCATGCGGTATAAGTGCAATTGATGGGATACATCAGGGAATGTTGGAAACGTTGTCTGCGCATTCTTCTCCCTTTATTTTTAATAATACCTGTTGGTCATGGGGTAATATTGCAGAGAGTTTTTTGGATGGGGGTGCTAGAGGTTATATCGGGACTCTATGGAATATTAGCCACGATGTTGCCGTAAATTTTGCTGAAGTTTTTTATAATTCTATTTTTAATGATACAATCTTAAACACATTCCATCAATCTTTAAAATCAATAGACGACGAATCAAATCAAAATATTTACATTTACTGGGGGTTGCATTTTTCATGTCTTACTCCTGGAATATCTCAATTAAATTCACGATACCGTATTTTTCAACAAATTATGCGGTCCTTTTTCCTTTGGAACAAATCCCTCTCTAAAAATACTAATGAGAAATCTACAAAAATGACTAAGGAATTTATGAATTGGCTAATGAAAGAAATGCAAACCACTTTTTTGCCGGAATACAATGCTGAAAATAAAATAGTGCAGGAGATTAAAAGAAAACTAAAAGATGAAAAATAGACACAATTTGTATAAATTGTACCTCATTTGTACCTTAGATGCATAAATTATTGAGTATTAGTGTATATTACTTTTTGTATCGGAAAGTAATTAATATCAAAAAGAAACGTTTATTTGTATAGCAAATTATTTTTTTTAAAACGTAGCGTATAAATATGAAACACGAAACCATCGCTTTTGAAAAAGCCAAAGCGCTTTTAGACGATTTAAGCTTCGAAATTGTAAGCAAAGATACAGAACGCCCTTGGGGTGGATTTTATGTGATAAATGAGAATCAAGCCGCAGCATTTGCAAAACATTTTTTTCCAGAAGAAGATTTTGAGTCTTTAAAAATTACTGAAAAATTGAGCCCCAAAATCTTAATGGTGGCACCACATAAAAGATTGAGCTGGCAATACCACCATCGCCGTGCAGAAATATGGCGCTGCATAGATGGGGAAGTTGCAGTGGCTACTAGCATAACAGACGAAGAAGACAATAAACATATATTACAAGTAAATGATAAAATAAAACTTACGCAAGGGGAGCGTCATCGTTTAATAGGCTTGGATGGTTGGGGAATCGTGGCAGAAATATGGCAGCATACGGACGCAGCCAATCCTTCCGATGAAGATGATATTGTAAGATTGCAGGATGATTTTGGGAGGTAAATACTATGACAAGGAAACGCACTGGAATATTTTTTATGGGCAATGTTATATTGAAAACGTAATTTTGTTCTAAGAAATTATTTCAATAAATAAAAGATAAGCCTTCCCATTATGGCACACTATCATACGCTGGGTACAATTCCGCACAAACGGCATACACAATTTAGAAAGCCGGATGGCAGCCTATATGCAGAGCAATTATTCTCTACCGAAGGGTTTTCCAACGATTACTCTTTATTGTACCATACTTATGCGCCTACTTTAATTGTAAGTTGCGATGAACCCATAAACGTAGCGCCAATCATTGCCGAAGAATATATGCTAAAGCATAGAAGCTTGGAGGGATTTAAAGTAAAACCCACTGCAGATTATTTGGATAGCCGCAAACCTATTTTAGTAAACGATGATTGTCATATTGTTCTTGCAGCACCTCAACAAAGTATGACAGATTATTTTTTTAAAAATGCCGATAGCGATGAAGTGATTTTTATACATGAAGGTACCGGCGTTTTAAAAACCTGTTATGGGGAATTGACATTTTCATACGGCGATTATATAGTGATACCAAGAGGTACTATTTACCAGATACATTTCGATACAGAAGTAAATAGGTTGTTTATTGTAGAGTCTCATTCGCCCATTCAATATCCAAAAAGATACTTAAGCAAATACGGTCAGTTAATGGAGCATGCCCCATTTTGTGAAAGAGATATTCGCAAGCCAGAAAATTTGCAAACACACGATGTAAAAGGAGATTTTATTATTAAAACAAAAAAGAAAGGAATGTTGTATGGCATCCATTATGGCACGCATCCTTTTGATGTAGTAGGGTGGGATGGCTGTTGTTATCCATACATCTTTAGCATACATGATTTTGAGCCAATCACAGGTAGGGTACACCAACCTCCACCAGTGCACCAGACTTTTGAAACCGATGCATTTGTTATCTGCTCATTTGTACCACGTTTATACGATTATCATCCGCAAGCTATACCTGCGCCATACAACCACAGCAATATTGATAGCGATGAGTTATTGTATTATGTAGATGGAGATTTTATGAGTCGCAAGCATGTAACCCGTGGTATGATGACCTTGCACCCCGCAGGTATTCCGCATGGCCCACAACCAGGCCTTGCAGAAAAAAGCATTGGTGCCAAAGAGACCAAAGAGCTTGCCGTAATGGTAGATACTTTTAGGCCATTAAAACTTACGGTAGATGCAATAGCAATAGAAAATGAAGGCTATGTAATGAGTTGGGCAGAATAAATTTTTTTAATGTATTAGTTTGATTAAACACTGATTGAACTTACCTGCCTGCTGGTAGGCAAGTTTGACGGATATACACTGATTTTTTGTGCTTTTTGTGGACTTTGTGGGATATAAAAAGCAACAATTGAACTGATGTAGTTTTTTTTAAATTTATAACACTGATTAATCTGACCTCCCTGTCGGTAGGCAAGTTTGACGGATGAACACAGGTTTTTTGTGCTCTTTGTATGTTTTTGCTTTGTGTACTTTGTGGTAAAAATAATATAGCAATAGAAAGGATGTGGATGTTTTTTATTTAATTTTAAAATACTAATTGAAATGACCTGCCTGTCGGTAGCTACCCTGTACACATATCTTTAGCAATGTTAATTCCTTCTATAATCGCATTAAACCTATCGAGTCCTTTTTTCAAACATATAACCCCTGGCGGACCTTGAGAGTCGTATCCTTTCCATCCTCCCAATCGTCCTATTA
>JANNGD010000011.1:0-10793 GCA_031380515.1 Ferruginibacter sp.
CTTTATTCTACTGTTGTAACTGATTTCATTTTAGACAAATATTCAAATTTTTAGCTTTTTTTCTTAAGCCTTGATTTTTTTTGTTACTTTTTTGTATCAATGCCTGCCCCGTACTTTAGTCGGGGACAAAAAAGTAAATACTAAGAAACCTATTTATTATTAGGCTATGTAAATTAAATACATAAGCCAATTTAGTTGTTCATTTCTACATATTTTTTAAAATTATCCAAAATAGCCTGCCAACCTCCTTGTTGTAGTTCCAAACTATTCTCTTCTTCTGCTCCAAATATTTCTACAATTTTGATGGTATCGCCTTCTTGTGAAAAATCAATGGTTACTGTTCTATCATCCAACAAAGTGTAAGCTAATTTTTTATTCAATTCTACTGCTGTGTAAACCCCTTCAAAATCAAAACCAAATGAACCATCTTTTGCTTCCATGCGAGTAAGAAATTTGCCTCCTACTCTTACATCGTTTTCAGCACGAGGCGTATGCCAATCTGGTGAAGCATTGTTCCATTGGGTAATATGCTCTGGGGCAGTCCAATATTCCCAAACTTTTTCAATAGGTGCAGCTACCAATGTTTCTACTGTTAGCAAAAAGGGTTGTTCTGATAATTCTTTTAATATTTTCATTGAATTTGGAAAAGCAGTATTAAAAAAATCCAGAAATGGTTCTACTGAATCTACTGTAGCAGTTAAAGTTGTGATACCATTTTCTTCTTTCAGGCTATATGTTTCCATCGAACCTCCCCATCCGCTGGCAGGATCAACAGGTTGTTCTACAAAATTTTTTACTTCACTAATATGTTTAAAAGCCATGTATTCTTTTGGTCTACAGGTTTCAATAATGCTATTCATCCCATTACCGCCGGGGTTCAAAAATTGAATGCTGCTACCTTCTTTCCAATCCGATACTGCATACGATCCTTCGCAAAAAGGTAGTGTCCATTTTCCATAAGTAATATTGCTCCACAATACCTGCCATACTTTTGCTGCATGGGCATTTATGTTAATTTCAAATTGTAGTTTTTTCATTTGTAAGGTTTTTAATTTATTACGCAAAGATGGTAAATCTGGTACAAATATGCAACTTGTAAAAATGCCAATAAAAGGGTGTTTTGCGACAAAATATTTTTATTAACTTTATCACATAAATATACTTTTTTTTTAATTATCATTATTTCAACAAATGAAATGAGCCATAACAAAGGTTGATACCAACCGTAATGTTCATTGGCGAATTCCATAGCTTGTCCCGATTGTTTCGGGATGGCTAAAAAAATAGAAATGAACACATGAAAAATATTTACATTCTGGTACCCGAGTCATCCGTTATACAAGCCATTGCAGATCCGCAATATCTTTTTGCAGCAGCCAATCAATTTTTAACATCTGCTGGTAAAAAGCCATTATTTAATGTACAACTTGTAGGAGCTAAAAAAGTTGTGAACTTAAATGATAGCATGTATGCTGTAAATACTAACAAGCAACTCAATGGCGTGCGTGATGCAGATTTGATTATCATACCAGCTTTGTTTGGAGATATGCACTCAGCCATCGAAAAAAATAAAGTCCTCATTCCTTGGTTGAAAGAACAATATGATAACGGGGCAGAAATAGCATCGCTTTGTGTAGGTGCATTTTTATTGGCATCTACAGGTTTGTTAGATGGAAAAAAATGTTCTACACATTGGGGATTTCAAAACGAATTTAGAACCATGTTTCCTAAAGTGGATGTGGTAGACGGGAGCATATTAACAGAGGAGCACCGCATATATACCAGCGGGGAAGCCAATTCCTATTGGAGTTTGTTGTTGCACCTACTAGAAAAATATACCAATAGGGAAACGGCCATTCTTGCATCTAAATATTTTGCGGTAGATATTGATCGGGAAAGCCAAGCTGCATTTACCATGTTTACCGGGCAAAAAAAGCATGCTGATCTTGCCATAAAGAAAGCGCAATTATTTATAGAAAAAAATATACCCGAAAAAATTGCAGTAGATGAATTGGCAGATATGGTGGCTGTAGGTAGAAGAAGTTTTGAGCGAAGGTTTAAGCAAGCCACCAACAATTCTGTGTTGGAATACATACTTCGCATAAAAATGGAATCTGCCAAACGAAGTTTCGAATCGAGCAGAAAAAATATAACCGAAGTGATGTATGATGTGGGCTACACCGATTCCAAAGCTTTTCGCAACATGTTTAAAAAAATAACGGGGCTTACACCAATAGCTTATCGGAACAAATACAACAAAATGGCCATGATGAATTAATATTTATTTTAGGAGCATGAGCAGTAGAATATTGATGAACATTGGTAGCCAGCTGTTTGCAGTAGATGCCGCAGTAAGATTCTAATACTTTACGGTTTATTGTTGCGGCATGCTACTGCTGCCCATCGGGGCTAGGCTGGGCTGTAAAACTTTTATGAGCTTTTATGGAAGCGGAGAAGGAAGCGAAAGTTTTGAGAAAATCTTTTATTTTTGAAATTTAAATAAATAATTTCAGCCATGACCCTCACTACCCAACTCGCAAAACACCTAAGAGATATTCATTTTGGCGGCAATTGGACAAGCTCAAATTTAAAAGATGCTGTTTCCAATCTTAATTGGCAACAAGCTACCAGCAAGGTTTATGATTTTAATACCATTGCTACGCTTACCTATCATACAACCTACTATGTGAGTGTGCTTATAAAAGTTTTGAAAGAAGGTATTTTAGATGCTAAAGATGCATATAGTTTTAATTTACCTCCCATTCAATCGCAAAACGATTGGGAAACACTGTTGCTTAAAGCATGGGAAGATGCGGAGCTTGCTGCTACATTAATAGAGGCATTGCCCGAAGAAAAACTAACAGATATTTTTGTAGATGAAAAATATGGAAACTATTTTAGGAACATAATGGGTGTAATAGAACACATGCATTATCACCTTGGGCAAATTGTACTCATCAAGAAAATTATTTTACAACAAACAAATTAATCGTTCATAAGAAAATTGGGTATCTCTAGCCAGTGTAGGCAACGATCCCCGCCACAACAGGTATTTTAATATAGGCAAGCAAAGGATTATGACGCAGATGGGGTTTTTGGAAAATGCTGGTTAAATAAAAAATAGATTATTTTATCTGGTCTTTGTTTTTTTAGATTTCAGAATATTTTTTTCTTAGTAATGAATAAATTAAAAATGCCATTATTCTTTGTTGAATAATGGCATTTTTTTTATGATAGCGCAATATTATTTATTTTCCAACGCATTTTTTATTCGTTGTGCCATATCTAGTAAATGCAACTTGCTCATTTTGTCTGTATAGCCTACTGCATTTGATTTTGCAAGCATTTGTATTTGGTTAAGCTGCCCTAAAACTACAGAGCCAATATCTGTTTTCTTTATATCTGGTAATACTATGTTTCCAAAACTTATAGAAATCGAAGAGGATACGTCGCCATTAATTGACTTGTAAATTTCTATCAATTTATCTACATATGTTTTTTGTAAACCTCTACGGTACATGTCTATCGTTTTTTTTGTGGTAAGTTCACTCCAGATTCCTTTTTGTAAATCAGTAAACATTTCATCTAAGCTGTATGCATTGTTATCTCTTGTTGTACTATACGATAAACGCACCAATCTGTCCGAAGATAGAAGACTATTTAAAAAGCGTTGTTGAATAGTCATAACCGGATCTACTGTAGGACCAGTTATTCTATCCCAAACCTTTTTATCCATTAGCCAATTTGGTGTTTCAAATACCTGTTTTTGCATCCAATCCATGGCTTCCTTTTGCACTGTTTTTGGTGTAATTTCATACACAGCCCCATTTTCTTCTACGCTTTTAAGCGTTTCATAAAAGCCACCAATATTTTTAGAAACATGGCCAGCATACCTGCTATACTGGTTCAACACTTGACCATAAATTTCATTTAAATTTTCATAACGATCGCCTGGTTCTTTTGTCCATGCAAAAATATTTGTCATCAATCTTTTTAAGTTCTTAATACCATATTCACCTGCCTTCATATTATTATCGCTCAAGTCTTCGGTTTGTGCACGAGGGTCGGGGTTTCTACCTTCTCCGCCAAACCACAATCTTGGGTTCTTTACTTTTTCAATAATAATATTGTTGCTCCATTTTTTGTCAGCTTCCGCATCTAGGTCATTCCATCTATAACCCCACTCTATTGCCCAAAGGTCGTATTCTCCAATTCTTGGAAATAAACCAAGCTGGCTGATATTATCTTCTGGCTGTGCAACGTAATTAAAACGAGCATAATCCATAATAGAAGCCGTATGTCCATTTGCTTCCACCCAAGCTTTGTCTCTTAATTTTTCTACAGGTGTTCTGTTGCTACTTCCCATATTATGCCGTAAACCAAGTGTGTGTCCTACCTCGTGGCTACTTACAAAGCGTACAAGTTGTCCCATAAGCTCATCACTGAATTTCATTTTTCTGGCACTTGTATCTACTGCACCGCATTGTATCATATACCAATTTTGCACAAGTTTCATTACGTTATGGTACCAACCAATATGGCTTTCCAGAATCTCACCACTTCTTGGATCTATTTCACTAGGCCCATAAGCATTTTCTATATCGCTCGCAAAATACCTGATTACACTAAATCTTGCATCTTCCAAACTCATGGTGCTGTCATTCTCTGGCCATTCTTTGCCTATAATAGCGTTTTTAAAACCAGCTTTTTCAAAAGCTTTTTGCCAATCATTTATTCCTGCAATTAAAGAAGCTCTCCAGATTTTTGGTGTGGCAGGGTCAAGATAGTATACAATTTGTTTTTTCGGTTCTACAAGTTCGCCTCTTTTATATTTTTCTTTGTCTTCGTCTTTAGGTTCTAATCGCCACCTGGTAGCAAATGTTTCTCTTTCTACCCTTTGGCTATTTTCTTCATAACTCGTTACATTGCTAGCAAAATAACCCACCCTTGGGTCAAATAATCTTTTTGTAATTTGCTTTTTTGGTAGTTCTATAAAGGAGGTATTTAATTCGAGTGTTGCCGCTCCAGACTCATCAGCAGCTGGTAAAACGGTGGTAGCAGAAAAAATATTTCCTCCTTGTGGTGGCGCAGAAGTAAATGTTTTTACAGTTCTTACTTCAGTGTTTATAGGGAAAGATTTTATCGCTTCAATGTATGACCTATCTGCAGCAATAGCATTTAAGCCAAAACTACGTTTACTACGTGCATCAATAGAAACGATTAAATTGTCGCCTTTAAAAAAATCTGATACATCAATAACAGCATTTTCGGTATTGTTTATACTATCTTTTTTATAAGCCTTTACATCAAATGCTTGTGCAATTGGATCTACATTGGAGTTAGCTACTGCTTTAAACATAGGCTGTGTGCTATCGGGGCTTTGAACAATATTTAATACCGTACGCACAAATATTTTATTATCTGGGCCTTTTTCAAAACGCAATACTGTTTGATTTGCTTTTTCGCCACCATATTTACCGGCACTT
Source organism: Ferruginibacter sp. (assembly GCA_031380515.1). Classification (GTDB taxonomy): domain Bacteria; phylum Bacteroidota; class Bacteroidia; order Chitinophagales; family Chitinophagaceae; genus Ferruginibacter. The sequence goes on from JANNGD010000011.1 coordinate 5,487, forward strand.
GCAGGAGTTTTGCTAAAACGTGTTATGCACATTATCTCTTTGTTAATAAGCGTTGCAGGTATTTCAAAATAATATTTATCTTCTACCTTGTGCACAATAAATAGCCCTTTCTGTGTTTTTGCTTTTTCAGTTATTACTTCTTTATAAGGTTTGGGACCTGTTTTAGGAGCTGCAGGATTAGCTGTTGGTGCGCCCGGTACCCCTGGCGTGGCAGGAGTGGTGGTTGGAATTTGGGCATACAAGCATTGCCCAATTAACAATAATCCAAGCAATATGCCTTGTTTCATCAATTTTAATGTCATATTTCAAATTAGTTTAAAGTGGTACATCCTCTTTAAGGATTTTGTGGACGTAAATCTACGTAAAGAAAGTAGTAATATATTTTCATTTTTAAGAGTGGTATTTTTAAGCTCCCTTTTGGAGAAATAATTGCATGGCATAAAATTTTGGCACTATGTTTATGTCTCTATCGCAAATTATACATTTCAAGAAATTATTTTCCAGTAAATGTTAAATGTAGTAGCTGGAAACAGCTTATATCTCAAAATTGAAAATAGTTGTTCAAAAATAGTTGTGAAAAAAAACATGATATTTTACTTTAATATTTATTTTACGTAAACCCCCACAAGTATTAATGAGCTAAGGGGACCTATATGTACATTCTTACAATTATTGTATATGTATCTTTACTGAACGTGCAACTCAAACAAAAAATATTTACCCACTACCAAATCGCTGTGTCCACCAAAGTAGCCATGCTACAACAAACCCTTGCCGACCTTAAAGAAAGTGGTAGCAACGAAACCAAAAGCACTGCAGGCGATAAGCATGAAACAGCTCTTGCGATGTTGCAAATAGAGCAAGCAAATAAGCGTACCCAGTTGCAAGATGCTTTGGAGCAAAAGGCAGTTTTGGAAAACATTGCTACTGTAACCAACACAACAAAAATTGTACATGGTAGTCTGGTAAAAACAAGCAAAGGTTATTTTTATATGAGTGTAGCATTGGGAAAAGCATTGGTAGATGATATTGCAGTGATTGCTATTAGCCCGCAAAGTCCGCTCGGTGCAAAGCTTATGGGCTCATGTGTGCAAGGCGAGGTAGAGATAAATGGTAATGTGTATTTGGTGGAGAAAATTTGGTGACAATATTATGATTCAATTTCGATGTACATCCCTATCTCCCCAAAATGTATTTGTATATTCGTATTTCAGAAAGTTTTATGAGAAAATTCTTCGGTATTATTTATAGTATTTATGCATTTACTGTTTTTATAGCAGTAATGTTGGTATTATTCCCTTTTGTAATTATTGCTTCATTTTTTGGCAAAATAAGGGGAGGTAATATGATTTACAGCCTTTGTAGAATATGGGCAGATCTGGCTATGTTTTTTTGGGGCATATTCCACAAAAATATTTTTGAAGCACCAAAAGTAAAAGACCATGCTGTTATATTTGTATTTAACCATATTTCTTATATAGATATTCCAATAATAATGAAGGCGCTGCGCCGCAAGCCAATACGAGTGTTGGCAAAAGCTGAAATGGCAAAGGTGCCCATTTTTGGATATATTTATAGAAAAGCGGCAGTGATGGTGGATAGGTCATGTGAAGCAGCAAGGGCAAAAAGTGTAGCGCAACTCAAAAAGGTTTTATCAAAAAATATTTCAATTGTTCTTTCGCCAGAAGGTACTTTTAATATGACAAATAAACCATTGAAAGAATTTTACAACGGCGCTTTTAAAATAGCGGTAGAAATGCAAACACCCATACAACCTATTTTGTTTTTAGATGCATTTGATAGGTTACATTATGACAGCGTTTTTAGTATGACGCCTGGTAAGTCTCGTGCGGTGTTTTTGCCAGAAATTTTGCCTGGTAATGATGCAGATGTTTTGAAACAAAAAGTGTATGATGAAATGGAGGAAGGTCTCTTACGGTATAAAGTAAGTTGGGTGAAGGGTTAAATGTTGTTGAAGGGTTGAAAAGGTTTAAAAAGTTCAAGAAATTCAAGAGGTTTGAAAAGGTTTAAAAAGTTCAAGAAGTTCAAGAGGTTTGAAGAGTTGAAGTGCTAAACCCTTACAGCGGCTTTGGCTCTGTCAGCGGTTGACGATTAAAGTTGAAGGGTTCGTGAAGGGTTGCATGGTCTGGCTGCTGTGGCAGTATGAAATTCAATAAAAAAAAGTCTTGCCTCCCCTGCCTTTGCCGGCAGGCAGGTTTTCGGCAAAAAAAAATGTGAAAAAAAATAAATGTGAAGCTTTCCCGTAGTGCCTTAGCGCCTTTGTGGTTAGCATATTTTGCGAAGCAAAACAGTCTTACCGACTTTTTGTAAAATGTAGTTTAATTTAGCTGCTAATAAGGTAAGAAGTTCAATTAAAAAACGTCTTACCGCCTTTTCGGCAAAAAAACGTAAAAAATAAAAGCGAAGCTTTCCCTTAGTGCCTTAGCGCCTTTGTGGCAATTGGTCTTTTTTCAGCAGAGTCAAAGAAAATATCTTTTAGTAAAACAAAAATGCAAGAAAACGAATTAAATTTTAATGAGCCCCAACCAACGCATTGGGCGGAAATAATTCTTCCCCTTGCGCTACCTACTGTATACACGTATGCTGTGCCATTGCACTTGCTTGCACAAGCGCAACCAGGCTGTAGGGCAGAAGTGGTTTTTGGAAAAAATAAAAAGTATGCAGGCGTTATTAAAAAAATAATTACAACAACACCCGAGTACAAAACAAAAAATATTTTAAATGTACTAGACGATGCACCGCTCGTTTACCCACAACAAATGCAGTTATGGCAATGGATGAGCGAGTATTACATGTGTACAGAAGGAGAAGTGATGGCTGCGGCTTTGCCTGCCAATTTTAAACTGAGTAGCGAAACGGTGTTAATTTATAATGAGGCTTATGGAGATGATTTTACTGGGCTGGGTGATGAAGAATATTTGATTGCCGAGGCCTTGCTATTAAAAACAGAATTAAGCATTACTGAAGTACAACAAGTATTGGATGCCACGCATGTATACCCAGTAATAAAAAAACTCATAGAAAAAAATGTTTGTTACATAAGGGAGGATCTCAATGAAAAATACAAAATAAAAAAAGAGACTTACGTAATACTCAATCCGCAATTTGATAACGAAGAAACATTAAGCAGTTTATTGAATGAATGGAAAGGTGCTTCAAAGCAAATGGAATTGTTGCTCGCATTTTTGCATTTAAGTAAAACGGAGGGGGAAGTTACACAAACTGCCTTGCTAAAAAAAGCATCTGCCACTGTTGCACAATTAAAAGGATTGTCAGATAAAAATATTTTGTTTTTAGAAAAGCGAGCCATAGATAGAATAAAAACATTACCAAAATCTGTGCTTATAGATTTTGAATTAAGTAAAGCGCAAGAAGAATCACTTAAGCTAGTAAGAAATATTTTTGTAGAAAAAAATGTATGCTTGTTGCATGGGATAACAAGCAGTGGAAAAACACAACTCTATATCAAACTAATAGAAGAATATTTTGCTCAAGGAAAACAGGTTTTGTATTTGCTTCCAGAAATAGCGTTGACGGCCCAAATTATTCGTAGACTGCAAAAACATTTTGGAGGTAACATTGCCATTTATCATTCTAAATTTAATAACCAAGAGCGTATAGAACTTTGGAACAAAATACGAACAGGCGAGATAAAAATAGTATTGGGTGCAAGAAGCTCTCTGTTTTTACCATTCAAAAATTTAGGCTTCGTAATTGTAGATGAAGAACACGACCCATCGTACAAACAGCAGGATCCTTCACCACGCTACAATGCAAGAGATGCCGCTATTTTTTATGGCTCTTTGTTTGGGGCAAAAATTATATTGGGTAGTGCCACACCATCGCTAGAAACCTATTACAATGCAAAGCAAAATAAATATGGCTTGGTAGAATTGAATGAGCGTTTTGGAGGAATAGAATTGCCTACTATAGAAATAATAAACACCGCACAAGTTGTACAAAAGGAAAAGGGTAAAGTAATGATAAGCCCTCAGCTAAAGGAGGCCATTCAAAAAACGGTAGAGGCAGACAAGCAAGTAATACTTTTTCAAAATAGAAGAGGCTACAACCCCTATTTAATTTGTGGTACCTGTGGGCATATTCCCCAGTGCATGCATTGCGATGTATCGCTCACCCTGCATAAATACAGCAACAAATTACATTGCCATTATTGTGGCAGCACTTATCCAAAGCTTGTTACTTGTCCAGCATGTGGTACCAATGCATGGCTCGAAAAAAACTTTGGTACCGAAAAAATAGAAGAGCAATTGGAAAATGATTTTGCAAAATTTAGAATAGCCAGAATGGATGTAGACAGTGTGCGGGGCAAAACGGCTCATGATAGTTTGATACATTTATTTGAACAACATCGTCTCGATATTTTGATAGGAACACAAATGGTGGTAAAAGGATTGGATTTTGATAAAGTAAATTTAGTAGGTGTGTTGGATGCAGATGGCCTTTTAAGTTTTGCCGATTTTAGGGCAAACGAAAGAGCTTTTCAATTGATGGAACAAGTGAGTGGGAGAGCAGGTAGAAAACACGAACAAGGCAGGGTGATGATACAGGCCATGAATGTAAAGCATCCGATTTTATTGCTGGTACAACAGCACGATTACAAACAGTTTTACGAATTTGAAATTGAAAAACGCAAAGAGTTTTTTTATCCTCCTTATAGCAGAATGGTAATGATAACCATGAAGCATAGAGACAAAGAAACGGTAGAAGCAGCATCGCACAAACTTGCAGCATTGCTTGGGCAAGATTTAAAACAATTTATCACCGGCCCTGCAGCACCATTGGTTGGTCGCTTGCGCAATATGTACCTGATGGAGCTTATGATAAAACTACCCAAAGAATCTGGTATGAGCAACGCATATAGAAAAGTAATACGCAATCATATAAATTTATTGGGTATGGAGCAAAAGTTTAAAAGCGTGCAAGTGGTGGTGGATGTGGATCCGTTGTAATTAGTAATTTGTAATTAATAATTTATAGTGAATAATTAATAATGTTTTTACATTGAAGTTTTATTATAAAATCCTGCTGATTCAATCTTCGCAACTTCTTCCCCCTTCCGCAGAGATAGAGGTGGCTTTGGAGCATGAGCAGTTGATACTTTAGTGAACTTTTGTCTCCCGCTATCTGCCTGCCGGTAGCTACCGTTTGGACACAACTTTAGGTCAAATCTCTAGCTAATGCCCATCCTTCATAAATCATTTCAAATTTCTCTAAACCTCTTTTAATTATAATAGGGCCTGCGGACCTTTGTCTGCTGTTTCCCTT
>JANNGD010000015.1:0-116286 GCA_031380515.1 Ferruginibacter sp.
CTTTATTCTACTGTTGTAACTGATTTCATTTTAGACAAATATTCAAATTTTTAGCTTTTTTTCTTAAGCCTTGATTTTTTTTGTTACTTTTTTGTATCAATGCCTGCCCCGTACTTTAGTCGGGGACAAAAAAGTAAATACAAAGATGCCTATACATTAATATGCTTGGCTAACTAAATACATGATTCTTAATATAATTTCAGTAAAATCTTATATTGAAAAATTAATGCCCAATAAGGACATTTATTGCATACATAATTTTAAACAAGTTGCTTTACATAGCTATCCCCTTCGTTTACAAAACCATTTATGGCCAGTAAAGTTTTATAATTTTTATGGTGTATTTTGTTATAAACAATACGCTTTGCGCCTTCTGATATTAATTGTTGTTTTTCTTTTTCAAAAATAAATTTACTCACTTTATAGTCTCGGTATTTTTTGGTAGTGTAATTTAAAACTACAGTGGCATCTCCATTATCGGCAATAGTGGTACTAAAAACATTTGCTATTACAAGATCACGCAATACCACAAAGTTATAATTGCTTTTTAGCTGCTCTGCTGTAAAATCAGGAAAATAACGTTTGATATCTGCATCATAAAATGTCAAAAATTTTAAAATTAATTTTTCGTCTCCGGTAAATTCTATTAACTCAAAATTTTCACGGTATCTATATAGCTTATTGAGGTAGATAATGTTAATGATTAACAGAATAATATTGGTAAGAATAATAGGCCAAGCATTGAAGAGAATGCCATATACAATAAAGGCAACACTGCCCAAGCCATTGTAAATTCTGAATTTAATATCGCCATTTATCAATAAGGAAATAACAAGAAATAGCGAAGCCAGATAACCGATATAGGGTGCAATTTGTTGAGCCATAAAACTTAAAGGCGTACCATTTTATAAATACAAAATGAAATACTTTGTAGTAAAAATGAATTAAGGTGTAAGCGTAATAGATCCAAAAACGGCAGGTTTGCCTGCCATAAAATAATATATGGTACCAACGGTATCTTTCTTAAAAAATACGGAAGTATTATCGGCAATGCCTTGTTTGTTTATTACAACACTATCTAATGAATAAACTCCCTTTGCGCTACCAGATTGGTTTACGAATGTGAAAGAAGAACCATTTACAGCTGTAATATTTGCGGGAGAAAAAGAGGCATCTTTTATATAAATGTAATTGGTAGGTAATAATCCACCCTGTGCTTCGGGAATACCCTTGTTGTCTTTGCTGCAAGAAGCTATTATAAAAGGAGCAATAAATAGTACCAATAATCTTAATCTCATAAAAATTACTTTCATTATGGGTACAATTTAGTAAAAAAGGAGCAATTGAGGTAAGGTTTGATTTTTTTTAGTGTAATTAATGATTGTTTTATCGGCCCAGCACAATTATAAAGAACCGATTTTCCTATAAATGTTTTTTTGGATAATAATCCCCTTCACCTAGGTTCGAGTCTTCTCCACAACTGTTCGGAAGACTAGAAAGTACCATATTAAAATAATAAGTAAAGCCTGAAAGGCTGGTATTAATATAGAATTCAACCAATGTTATAATGCTGAAATCCCGAAGGGATGATATTATAACTAATATCATCCCTTCGGGGTTTATTAAAAACGCTTTGTGTTTACTATATTAATCCTGCCCCTGTTGCTGTATGTAAAAAGCTTTCCTATTCCGCCGTTCGATAATCGTAGAGCAGCCGTTGTTTGTATGCAGCGCAAGCAAGGAAGCCAAGCGTACCAAGAACTCGTGTAGCATTCCTGAAAAGAGTTATATTTTGTGGCCTAAGCAAGTGTTGTTGGTACGCACGGCTGCATAAGGTATGCTGCAAACAACGGCGGCGCTAAACTAGAGCAACCAATTACTACAGATAATTTAAGTATATTTAGAATGCCAACTAGGACTAAAGAAAATTTTAGAATTATGGTTAAACTATTTTTTGTATGTATTTTATGTTTTGCATTTCATTTTAATGTAAAGTCCCAAATAATTGATTCTACAGCCCATAAAGAAATTGAATCTGGTTTATCTATTATCAAATCTTTTTTGACTGACAAGAATTCTAGTTTGGGAACAAATCGAAATAAATTAATTAAGTTTTTCACTAATTTGACTGGCATTGTTTCAGAGTCTGATGCTGATTATTTCGGTCAGTCCACGCCTACAAATAATGATTATATCAATTGGAGTAAGTGGTATATTTTAAATAAAGATTTTATATCATGGGATAATAAAAAAAAGCAAATTGTAATTAATAAAAGAGTCACTCTTTACGAACTAAAGTAGAATAAGGGTTGGTTGTAGAAGTGTTCTTTGATAACTTACTTCGCATTGGTTCGTGTCTAATCATAGTTTCTGCCGCTGTTGCTGTATACAAGAAGCTTTCCTATTCCGCCGTTCGATAATCGTAGAGCAGCCGTTGTTGGTATGCAGCCCAAGCAAGGAAGCCAAGCGTACCAACAACTCGTGTAGCATTCCTGAAAAGAGTTATATTTTGTAGCCTAAGCAAGTGTTGTTGGTACCCAAAACTGTATAAGCTATGTTGCATACCAACAACAGCTGAGCTAAAATAGAGCAACCAATTACTACAAATAATTTAAGTATATTTGAAATGCCAACAAGGGCTATATGAATTGAATAGTTTGTGAGACAAGAACCAAGGTGGAGGCGCTTGTATATTTTTGAATAAAATTTTCCAGCATGTTGAAATTAGTAAAAAAAACAGGGTTACTTATTGTTTTTGGTTTTTTAGCTACAGGTGGTTTTGCCCGAACCACCGCCAGCGATTGGTTTGATAAGGGGATGGAGTTTTTTAATAAAAAACAGTACAAAGAGGCGGTAGTGGCATTTGACAAGGCCAGCACCCTCAATACACAGTACGACAAGGCATTTTACCGGGCAGGCTGGTGCTATAATGATGGTGAGCAATACGTAAAGGCTACAGAGCGGTTGCAAAAAGCAGTTGCCATCAATAAAACTTATGCGGAGGCTTGGCAGGAATTGGGTTATGCCTATAAAAAACTCGGCAAGAACCAAGATGCCCTCACCAGCCTGAACAGAGCCATTGAAGCAAGGCCCAGCTATGCCATGGCCTATAAGCAAAAAGGTGATGTTTATCAAAACATGAAAAATTATTCCGAAGCCATTGAGGCATATAAAAAATGTGCTGAACTGGATGCCTACAACGAAAGCGCCAATTATAACATTGGGTACCTTTACAACGCAACCGAAGATTTTAACAATGCCCTGCTGTGGTTAAAAAAGGCCATCGCACTTAAAAAAAGCGTAAGTGCATATAATGAGATGGGATTTGCATATTACAAGCAAAAGCTGAACGATTCGGCCATTACCTATTACAAAAATGCATTGGCAATCAACCCCGACAATGGTACGGCCTATAAGGGTATTGGTGATGTTTATCGCCGGAATTATAGCCCAGCTAAAACCGATGAAGCGATGGAAGCTTATAAAAAGGCCATACAAAACAATCCCAAAAGTGCTGGCTCGCATTTTGGGCTGGGCTGGTGCTACAATGAAAAATCACGTTACGATGAAGCAATACCCTTATTGCGCAAATCATTGGAACTCGACAATACACTGGTAGCCGGTTATACAGAAATGGGCTATGCGCAATACATGACAACCCAATACACTGCTGCATTGGAAACATTTAGGAAAGGTATTGCCTTGGATAATAAAAATGCCCTTTGTAGGTATTACAGTGGGCTGGTGTACATCAAGCTAAATGACAAAACCAATGTGACCAAGATGTACTCCGATTTGTTGAGTTTTGATAAAAAGCTGGCAGATAAATTACTGGCAAAAATAAATGCGATGTAATAAACAAAAATGGCTTTGTTGCATGAATAGGGGTGGATAATTTCCTACTACTTCGCCTAGGTTCGGGTCTTCTCTTCACCTCGGTTCGAGTCTTCTCGAACCGTCAGTTCCTGTTGCTGTACATAAGAAGCTTTCCTATGCAGCCGTTCGATAATCTTAGAGCAGCCGTTATTGGTATGCAGCGCAAGCAAAGAAGCCAAGCGTAGCAACAACTCGTGTAGCGTTCCTGAGAAATTTATATTTTCTGCTTGTTTGCCTTCATCTTATCGGGGATATTTAAATCTGCCATCATAATTTGTTGAAGTATTATTTATTCATTTCCATTAAACTCCTCAGCACCCCCAATTCTACACCCCTTATTTCTGCCAGCCCTCGCAACCTTCCTATTGCTGAATAACCGGGGTTGGTTTTCTTTTTTAAATCATCTAACATTTGATGCCCATGATCTGGCCTTACCGGTATAGCGCATTTTCGTTTTTGCATGGCTATTACCAATTCTTTTATCACCGCATACATATCTACATCTCCCTCCAAGTGATTGTCTTCATAAAAATCACCCAACTCATTTCGCCTTGTGCTGCGTAAATGAATGAAATGTATTCTGTCAGCAAATTGTTTTATCATGGCTGGCAAATCATTTTCTACCATCACACCAAACGAACCGGTGCAAAAACAAAGACCGTTGTGTAAGGATGGAACTTCTTTTATCAAAGCTTCCACATCTTTTGCTGTACTTACTACCCTTGGCAAACCTAGAATACTAAACGGCGGATCATCGGGATGAATGGACATCACTACCCCACAATCTTCCGCTACCGGAATAATTTGCTGTAAGAAATAAATAAGGTGTTGCTGTAACCTATTTCTGTCAATCTCTTTGTATGCATCCAATGCTTGCTGAAATTGTTCGATTGTAAAACTTTCTTCACTTCCAGGAAGGCCTGCAATGATATTTCTTAGTAACAATAGTTTCTGTTCTTCTTTGATTGCTGAAAAATGATTGGTTGCTCTTTTAATCATATCATCATCATAATCATTTTCGGCATTTTTTCTTTTGAGGATAAATAAATCAAAAGCAACAAATGCTGCCATTTCAAAACGCAATGCTTTAGAACCATCCGCTACCTCATAACTCAAATCGGTTCTTGTCCAATCTAGCACCGGCATAAAATTGTAAGTGATATTTTTTATTCCACAGGCTGATAGATTTTTGATATTCTGTTTATACCTTTCTATATAAACTTCAAAGCCTGCAGCCTGTGTTTTAATGGCTTCGTGCACTGGTACACTTTCCACCACACTCCAAACCAAACCTTCTTTTTCAATTGTTTCTTTTCTTTTATTGATTTCTTCCAGCGTCCAAATTTCTCCATTGGCAATTTGGTGCAATGCTGTTACAATTCCCGTGCAACCTGCCTGCTTGATATCAGAAAGAGATACAGGGTCATTGGGGCCAAACCAACGCATGGTTTGTTCCATTCTATATGCTGCATTTCCGTATGAAGGATAATTTTTCATGTGCTTATTTTTATACACCACTGTATGATGTAAAACCGCCATCAACAGTAATGGTTGTTCCAGTTACAAATTTTGATGCATCGCTTAACATCCAAATCAACGCCCCTGCTAATTCATCGGGGTTACCAAAACGTTTAAAGGGCGTTTGTTGTATAACCGCATTTCCACGGCTGCTGTAACTACCATCTTCATTGGTTAATAAAGTCCTGTTTTGTTCTGTAAGAAAAAAGCCTAGCACCAATGCATTCATCCGTATTTTATCGCCATACCTATTTGCCATTTCTACTGCCATCCATTTGTTAAAAGATTCCACAGCAGATTTACCCATGCTATAGCCCAATACTTTTGTAAGCGTTCTGGGAACACTCACTGATGAAATGTTTACAATACTTCCACTACCGTTTTCTGCAATAGCTTTGCCAAAAATTAATGTTGGCAATACCGTTCCCCACAAGTTTACATCCATAGCCTGTTTCATTCCATTTACATTCATAGAAAAAATATCATCGTCAGGTTGTAAAACAGCCTCGGGTACATTGCCACCAGCGGCGTTCACCAAGCCATCAATTTTTCCAAATGCATCCAATACTTTTTGGCAACAATCTTTTAAAGCATTTTCATTTTGCACATCTGCAATCAATGCAATGGCTTTTCCACCTGCAGCTGTTATTGCTGCTACTCTTTCATTGGCTACTTTTTCATTGCGGCCTAATACGCCTACTATGCCTCCCGCTGCTGTGATGGCTTTTATAAATGAATGGCCTAAAATACCTGTAGCACCAGTTACAATTATAACTTTGCCTTCTAACGAAAATAGTTCATTCTTTATCATACCTTATTTATCTATTTTTGAATGTTATTTTTTTTCTTGTTCGTATATCTTCGCTTGAGCTCCCAATTAAAATTTCAAATGTACCTGGTTCCATTAATCTTTTAATTATGCTACACCAAAACGTTTATGCAAATCGACAAATAAAGAAGCGTCAAACATCGGCTCATTATTATAGTTGGAATGAGCTATAAAATGTTGCATGCATATATTTTGTTTTTTCTGTTTTATAACCTTTCTATCACTCAACTCGCCAAAATGTTTTATAAATATGGCACCGATTACTAATCGAGCATTAATACAAGTGGCTCCAATGGTTGAGTTCTTTTACTGCCTTTGGTACATATTTGCTATCTTCTATCATATTTCATGCTATTTCTTTTCATCCATTTCATTCTCTTCACTATCCCACAGCTTTCTATAAATATTTACATATTCTATCACAGCAGTCTCATTTATAGCCAAATAATACCTGCACAATTTTTTAAATATCGATAGCATTTTTTTATCGTTACAAAAATCGAGCATTCCATCTAAGCATCGCTCTATTGTTTGCTGGTCTTTAGTCTTTCTACCAATAATACTTTCTACTTCCTTGCCATATATGCCTACTGCCTTCAAAGTTAGTTGTTGAGCAGTTTTTGCTATTTCTATTATTGGGTCTACCATGCTACTCTCTTTTTTTGTAGGCATTAATGCTTTTTTCTAAGTATTGATAATTCTTACATGAAACTACATCTATTTGAAGGATATACTATAATTATTGAAGCAAAAGTGAATTTTCAATTTTGCAACGCTCCGTTGCAAAATTAGAAAGTGAGTTGAAAAGGTAAAAAAGTGGTCCCGCCAAGAATCCCCGCCTACAGAAGCATTCGGGCAGGGAACTTGGATCTAAAGTTTAGTCCCTATAACTTGTTGTAGGGACTAAACTATCCATTGAACTACGAAAAAAGAAAGATGATAATAAAAAGTGGTCCCGCCAAGAATCGAACTTGGATCTAAAGTTTAGGAAACTTCTATTCTATCCATTGAACTACGGGACCATTGCTATATTATAAGAACAAACTTCTACCCTTTATCTTCAAACCTTGGCATATTTTTACATGTATCCAATTTTCTATTTTGGTTTGCAAAAATACAGGTTTTAAAAAACATTCAACCCTTCCCTAAAAAATAAAATAAACTAAATCAACATTTCAAAACTTTTGGTTTTGCAGAATCGTATTTGTCATGTTAACATTTTTTTATTATAAAAACTTTTCACACATGAATATGCGACATACCAAAATCAACTTTTTGGTAATACTCTTTTCGCTACCGCTGATAAGCTTATATGCACAAACCAGCAGCGATTACAACCCTATTACCACCGCTGTACCTTTTCTTAGATTAGCTACAGATGCTCGTACAGCCGCCATGGGAGAGGCTTCTGTAGCCACCAATCCAGATGTAAATTCTATTTTTTACAACGGCGGCAAAACAGTTTTTAACGAAAAAGTAAGCGGTATAGGCATAAATTATAACCCTATGCTTACAGCTTTAGATTTAAAAAGCGTCTACCAGTTATCATTGGCTGGCTACTATAAATTAGACGAAAACCAAGCGATAAGTCTTGGTGTGCGCAGTTTCAGTAAAGGCACATTTACATCTACCGATGCACAAGGGCTAGACATTGGTACATTTAGGCCAAATGATATAGCCGTAGAGGCAGGCTACTCCCGCAAACTTTCCGAAAAATTTGGCCTTGGCCTATCGGTGCGTTACATTGGTAGCAAACTGGCAGATAACAACCAACAAGGTACTTACAAAAATGGAAGCACCGTAGCTGCAGATCTTGCTGCATTTTACAAATTAAATCCTTCATGGAACTTTGGTCTTGCACTTACCAACCTTGGTGGAAAGATAAATTATGGTGGAGTATCTAGCTATATACCTGCTACTATGACTATTGGATCCAGCTATAATAGAGTAATAGATAAGGATAATAAAATTTCTTTTGCCATAGACCTTAGCAAGTTATTGGTACCTACACCCCCAGACCCAACCGATGCAACAAAAGTAGCAGCATACGAAAACAAAGGCGTAGTAAGTAGCTGGTTTAGCTCATTTGGAGATGCGCCAGGTGGTGGAAAAGAAGAACTAAGGGAAGTGCAAATAGCATTAGGCACAGAATATACCTACAAAGAAATGTTCAGCGTAAGGGCTGGTTATTTTTCTGAAAATAAAAACAAGGGCGATAGGAATTATGTAACCGTAGGCGCTGGGCTTGTGTATAAGGTAACCGGTTTAAATTTTGCTTATCTGATTCCTACAGGAGATAATGCTACCAACAGTGCCTTGAAAAATTCATTCAGGTTATCGTTGCTTTTTAATTTTAATAATTTAACGACAAAAAAATAATTTTCTTAATTCAAATTTAACATAATGAAAAAAAATATGCTCAAAGTAAAACAAATGATGCTAGCGTTGGCTATCCTGGTTGGAAGCTATTCCGCCAATGCATCTAGCCATAGGGAGGCACCACTTATTTCCAACGATCCGTTGGCAGATAACACCGATGTGTATGCATTTCGCAGCCCCGATGATCCGAATACAATAACCATTATTTGTAATTATATCCCTTTTCAATTGCCAGAGGGCGGACCAAACTATTATAATTTTGGTACCAATATCCGTTACGAAATACATATAAAAAATAAAACAACTACCACAACAGATGATATCTTGTACCGTTTTACATTTGCGCAAGTAAATCAAGACCCTACTACATTTTTTAATATCCGCTTGGCCCAGCAAAACCTTAAAACCACTTATACTTGTGAGAAGAGTGTAAATGGCGGTGCGTTTGTTTCCATCGTTACTGGTGGTATTGTGCCTCCTGCAAACATTGGCCCACGTTCTATAAACAGTACTCCTGTTGGTTTAGGCGCTACAAGCTACGATGCTTTAATCACCGCAGCCATTACAACAGCAACCTCAGGCGAAAAAGTATTTTGTGGCCCGGTAGACGATCCTTTCTTTGTGGATCTTGCTGGTGCATTTGACCTTGGTAATTTTCGCCCAGAAGGCAATGCTACCAATGCGCCCATTGATGGTTTAAACAGATACAACGTACACAGCATTGCATTAAAAATTCCGATCAACCTTTTACAGAAAGATGGTAAAATGGTGAGCCAAGCTGCAAATATATTAGACGGGGATTTCGTTATCGGTGTATGGGCAAGCGCCAGCAGGCAACAAATAAAAACCTTGAGTACGGTGGGTGCTGGTACAGAAACTTTCTCGGGCAACTGGGTGCAAGTTTCTCGCTTGGGTATGCCGTTGGTAAACGAGGCTATTATCCCTGTAGGTATGAAAGATAAATGGAATGCTTCTAACCCAGCACAAGATGTACAGTTTGCGCAGTATTTTTCTAATCCAGAGCTGGCACTTTATATGGATGATAGCCAATTTGGTGGAGCAGTGCCAGCATTAAATGCATTGAGGATTCAATCTCGTTCGCTTAGTAATTTTGATTTTAGAAATGGTAAGCCAGGTTTGTTTGCTCTAAAAGGAACGCCAGCAGTAGCAGGAACCGCATTAGATGAAAGTATTTTTGGTTCTATATTGTTACCGAATGCTACAAGTCCAAGAGCGGTAGATATTCTTCCTATTTTTTACACAGGTGTTCCAAACCTTGCCCCTTACCAATTGGCTACGGGCAAACCAGCGGGCAATCCTTTGGGAGCAGGTAAACCTTTTATCAATAATTTCTTACCAACCCTTGGTGATATGCTTCGTTTAAACATGGCTGTACCTCCTACACCACGCAACGATCCAAAATTCAGTAGCCTCGGTATTATAAACGCAGCAGTGCTTGGTCTTACAGATCCTGCATACAACGCTAGCACAGCTATACAAGCTATTCCTAATATGGATGGTTTTCCAAATGGAAGAAGATTGGAAGATGATGTAACTACCATAGAGCTTCAAGCAGTTGGTGGGGTGGCTTTGGCTGCTATCGGTTTATTTTATGATGATTATGTACCTACATTATCACCTGTAACAAAAAACCTAGTGAATGTGTTGAGCTTCACAGCAGGACCTACTAAAAACGATACAACGTTTAAAGCAGCTTTCCCTTATGTGCAAACACCATGGAGAGGATTTGATTATACCGTTAAACCAAGATTTTAATTAACCAAACAACTTATCATTTTAATAAAATTTATATGAAACAATATTTTAAAAAAATTACGGCAATGTTGCTTTGCGCTACAGCATTAGCAATGAACGCTTCGGCATCAAGCCATAGGGAAGCGCCATTGATCAGCAACGATCCCCTTGCAGACAATACAGATTTGTATGCATTTCGTAGCCCGGCAGATAGTAGTAAGATTATCTTAATTGCCAACTATATTCCATTTGAACATCCGGCAGGTGGACCAAACTATTTCAACTTTGGTGAAAACATCCGCTACGAAATTCACGTGGATAACAACACCGCAACTACAGGTGATGATATTATTTACCGTTTTACTTTTACCAACCTAAATGAAGATGGTACTACTTTTTTCAACATCCGTTTGGGTAAGCAAAATATAAAAACCACTTACAAATGCGAAAGAAGTATTGACGGTGGATCTACATTTTCAACCATCGTTGCAGCAGGTATTGTACCCCCAAATAACATAGGACCAAAAAGTATAGAGACAGGTGTAGGGCTTGGTGCTACAGATTACAATTCCTTAATGACAGCCGCTATTGCTACTGCCACTTCTGGCGAAAAAGTATTTTGTGGCCCTGTAGATGATCCTTTCTTTGTTGACCTTGGTGGTGCATTTGATGCAGGTGGTTTTAGAACTACAGGTGCAAGAGATGGATTGGCAAAATTGAATTGCCACACAATTGCTATTGAAGTGCCTATTGCTACTTTGCAAAAAACTGGTAGAACAACAGCCACTGCTACCAGTATTTTAGATGCAGATTTTGTTATAGGTGTATATGCAAATGCGAGTCGCCCATCTATTACAACACTTAGTGCAAATGGAAACAAGCCTACAACATCAGGAACATGGGTACAGGTTTCACGCCTTGGTATGCCATTAACCAATGAAGTAATTATACCGGTTGGTACCAAAGACAAATGGAATGCAACTGCTCCGTCAGGCGATGGACAGTATGTACCATTTTTCAGTAATCCTGAGTTGGCGTTATACATGGACGATTCACAATTTGGTGGAGCTGTTCCAGGTCTTTCTAAATTAAGAATACAAAAAGCATCGCTTGGCGCTTTCGATTTTAGAAACGGCAAACCAGGTTTGTTCCCACTAAAAGGAACTCCAGCAGTTGCTGGTACTGCATTGGATGATGCAATATTTGGTACCATTTTATTGCCAAATAATTCGAGCCCAAGAGCAGTAGATATTCTTCCTGCATTTTATACAGGTGTACCCAATCTTCGTCCTTACCAATTGGCTACAGGAAAGGCTGGCAATCCATTGGCAGCGGGCAAACCATTTATCAATAATTTTTTACCTACTTTGGGTGACTACTTAAGATTGAATATGGCAGTACCGGTTACACCACGTAATAGTCCAGACTTTAGTCCACTAGGTGTTGTACAAGCGGCTGTGTTGGGCTTAACCGATAGCAGATTTAATGCAAGTGCAGCTTTACAAAATATTCCAAACATGGACGGTTTTCCTAATGGTAGAAGATTGGAAGACGATGTAACTACCATTGAATTGCAAGCGGTTGGTGGTGTATTTTTGGCTGCCATTGGTTTGTGGTACGATGATTATACAGGTACCGGAAGCCCTGTAACACCTCAGCTTTTAAATACCCTTACTTTTAAAGAAGGTGTAGGTAAAAACGATACTACTTTCAAACCTGCTTTTCCTTTTGTACAAACACCTTGGAGAGGCTTTAGGGGAGCAAATTTTGTAGGAGTAAAAAGTGACAATATGGGCTTAGGTCTTGCTGCTAATCCACTTGGACTATCTGCTTTTCCTACTCCATTTAAAACCAGCACTACTTTCCATTACAAGCTAACCGACGATGCATCTAATGTGAGAATAGAAATTACAGATGCTATTGGAAGAAGAATAGCCAGTATAAATGAGGGTGCAAAAGCAAAAGGAGATTATTATGTTGCATTTAATAAAACAAATCTTGCTGCAGGTTCATACTATGCAAGGCTGTATGCAGATGGATTAAAATCATCTACTATTGGGATTGTAAAAACAAATTAAAAAATATACGATATTTTTTGTAAGAGAGGAACTTTTGTTCCTCTCTTAGTCGTATATAATACAAACAACCTAATCATGAAAAAAATCTTAACAACAAAAACAACCATACTATCCTTAGTATTGTCCATGTGCTTATTTATTTTAAATAGCTGCAACCAAAACGAACAAAAGTTAAAACAATATGTGAGCGAGCAAGACCCAATGGAGATTCCGGCATTGCTTCCAAGAAAAGGCGAACTGGCCAATGCTGTTGAATGGAAAAAGACACAAGAAAAAATGGAAGAGTTAAAACAAAAAATTGCGCAAAAACCAGAAGATGTAAAACTACGCCTTCAAGCAGCCACTATTTTTATAGCAGAGCAGCGTATTACAGGTGAGCATCATTTTTATTATACTGCCATAGAAAAAATATTGAATGGCGTATTAAACTTAGATGCAAAAAACTTTGAAGCAAAAGTGTATTTGGCTTCGTTGCGCATGAGCCAACACCAGTTTGTAGAAGCGAAGAAAACAGCAGAAGAAGCACTAGCAATTAACCCAAACAATGCATATGTATATGGTATATTAGTAGATGCCAATGTGGAGCTTGGCAATTATGCAGAGGCAGTTACCGTATCTGATAAAATGCAAGCTTTAAAACCATCGTTGGAGTCTTATGCAAGGGCATCGTATTTAAGAGAAATATATGGCGATAACGATGGTGCAATAGAAGCCATGAAATTAGCAGTAAAAGCAGGCTTGCCAGGCAGCGAACCACAATGCTGGAGCAGAAACATATTGGGCGACCTGTACTTTAACACGGGTAATTTAAATGAAGCTGCAGCCACTTATACAGAAAATTTGGCTTTAAGACCAAGTTATGCGCAAAGTATGGCTGGCTTAGCAAAAGTAGAAGCAAAAAATAAAAATTATGCAAGGGCGTTGGCTTTATTAGATTCTGCCAATGCTATCATGCAACAAAATAGTTTTATAGAACAACAAGCAGATGTATATGCTGCCATGGGTAACGAAAAAATGGCACAACAAAAATACAATGAAGTACAAAAGTTGTTGATTGCAGATGCTAACTCACCACAGCATACGGTATCGCTTGAGCTTGCAAAATCTTTCATAAAAACAAACCAGTGGGATAGCGCAGAAAAATATGCAATGAAAGAATACAGCGTACGCCCCAAAAATATAGATATAAACAACGAACTCGCTTGGATAGCATACAACAAAAAAGACATTGCCCAAGCAAAAATTTATATACAAACTGCACTAGCTACAGGTAGTAAAAATGTAGAATTATTGCAACGTGCTGCATTGATAAACAATGCTAAATCTTAAATAAGCGCAAACGCAGGTTTAAACAATGAAAAAATTATTGCTACATATTATTTTAGTGAGTTATGCAATAGTAATGTTTAAACCTGTGTTTCCTTATGTGGAAGATTTTATTGGGCATGTATTATTTTACAAAAATCACATGGCAACTGTGCATTTGGAAAATGGTAAATACCATGTGCACGCCGAAGTAGCAAAAGACACCAAAGAGGAAAATTCCAATAAAAGCACATCAAATGTAAAAAAACAGGCCACTTCAAATGATCATATTGTAGTGGCAAATAAGGCCGCTATCATTTTTAACGCTTCCACTGTTCATAAATATTCACTCGCCACTTGCAGTGATTTACCAGCAGGTAACCTTTCATACAATTATCCTCCACCCCGAATTTAAATAGGAAATACCGTTACATACAAGCATTGTTTTTTCCAAAAATGGAAAAGGAGTGCTGCTGTATTTCATTATCTATTTAAATTATTTTATGTCTAAAAAATACAACTGTATATTTTATATACTCTTTGCTATTCTTTCGTCTACTTTTTCGGCTTCTGCACAAACAGTCATTAAAGGCGCCGTGATAGATGCCATAAGCAAACAACCGATAGGTGCAGTATCTATACATACCGATACCAACAACGAAAATGCCACTACCGATGAATATGGTAATTTTATTTTAAAAACCAATTCGCAAAAAATTAACATCACGGCATCGCATATTGGTTATACTTCTATCAATATTTCGGGTGCCCCCACTACCGTAAAAATTGAGATGCAACCGGATGCCATCAGTTTAGCTGCTGTACAATTGCAATCCAATGGGGTAGCAAAATTCAGTGCCCTTGCAAAAATAGATTTGGCAATCAATCCGGTGAAAAACACGCAGGAGCTATTGCGCTTGGTACCCGGCCTGTTTATTGCACAACATGCGGGTGGCGGCAAAGCAGAGCAGATTTTCTTAAGGGGATTTGATGTAGATCATGGAACCGATGTACAAGTAAGTGTAGACGGGATACCAGTCAATATGGTAAGCCATGCACATGGGCAAGGGTATGCAGATGCTCATTTTATTATTCCTGAAACTATTAACAATATTGACTTTGGCGCTGGCCCATATTACACCGAGCATGGCAATTTAAACACCGCCGGCTATGTGGCTTTTTCTACTTTCAATAATATTGCGAAGGGTAGGGTACAGGTAGAAGTTGGCAGGTTCAATAGCTACCGCACGCTTGCCATGATGGATTTATTTAAAAAGCACAAGGAAAAACAAAGTGCCTATATAGCTACTGAGTTTTTTTATGGCGATGGCGCTACAGAAAATAGACAAAGACTTAACCGCTTTAATATTTTTGGTAAATACAATCTTGCCCTATCCGACAATACCAACCTACGTTTTTCGGCATCTGCTTTTAAAAGCAAGTGGAACGCTAGTGGGCAAGTGCCTACAAGGGCAATAGATGATGGAACCATTGGAAGGTTTGGCAGTATTGATCCATCCGAAGGCGGCAACACAGAAAGATACAATGCCAATCTTTTCATTTCAAAAAGATTTAAAAACAATACAGTATGGGAAAATCAGGTTTTTTACAGTAGGTATAAATTTAACCTGTTTTCTAATTTTACTTTCTTTTTAAATGATCCTATAAATGGTGATGAAATACAACAAGCAGAAGCCAGAAATTTAATTGGATTTTCATCTAAGTTGAAAGAGAAAAGATTTTTTGGAAACGCTACGTTAACTTCTACCGATGCCATTGGTATTCGCTACGATGCCACCAATAACAGCAAACTTGCCAATGTAGTAAAAAGACAATTTCTTAATGATGTAAAGCTGGGCGATATTAAAGAAGCCAATGCATACGCTTACACACAGCAGCAGTTGAGCATAGGCAAATGGGAAATAGATGCAGGCGTACGATTGGATTATTTTAATTTCAATTATTTTGATAGGCTTTCAAACAAGCAATTACCCCACCAAAACAAATCCATCATAAGCCCTAAATTGAATGTGCAGTACAACATAAAAAGAGAAGCACAATTGTATATAAAAACGGGTAAAGGATTTCATAGCAACGATACCAGGGTAATTACGGACAATAGCCTTAGCCAAGTATTGCCAGCAGCCTATGGTATAGACTTTGGTATTAATTTAAAACCAACAAAAAACCTCTTTATAAATATTGCAGCATGGCAATTGTACTTGCAACAAGAGTTTGTGTATGTAGGCGATGCTGGTATTGTAGAAGCCAGTGGAAAAAGTAAAAGGCAGGGCTTGGATATTGTAGCTCGCTATCAGTTTTCTAAAAACATATTTGCCAATTCCAATATTAATTTTACAAAACCACGTGCTATTGGACAAGAGAAGGGGCAAGATTATATACCTCTTGCACCCACAGTTACTAGCACGGGTGGATTGTTTTACAAAAAGCTTATAGGCTTTAATGGTGGAATAAGTTATCGTTATATAAAAAATCGTCCGGCAAATGAAGACAATTCCATTACAGCAAAAGGATATTGTTTATTGGATGCTTCGTTTAATTACACCCAGTCCAAATATGAAATTGGTTTATCTGTCGAAAACATATTCAATACGAAATGGAATGAAGCGCAATTTGCAACAGAGAGCCGTTTACAAAATGAAATAAGCCCTGTGAACGAATTGCATTTTACACCAGGCACACCAGTTTTTGTGAAAATAAGATTAGCGCTGTTTTTTTAGATTGAAATTATGCAACCCCGTCAGCGGTTTTAAACTGACGGCGTATTTAACCCCGTCAGCGGGTTTTAACCCTCACGGCTGTTGTGAAAGCAGCAACTGTAAAAAACCATAAGAATTTTAGTATTTAAATTTATTACAAACAGATTAAAATGAAAAGTAAACAATTTCAATTTCATTGTCGCATCATCGGATGCATGATTTTATTTTTTCTTATATGCCAGTCAGCATGGGCACACGATGTGGAAGGCTTGTCTAAACTTAGCAAAACGGCAGTAGCAGGTATTTACGTACAATTGGGATTTACCCATATTTTACC
Source organism: Ferruginibacter sp. (assembly GCA_031380515.1). Taxonomy (GTDB): domain Bacteria; phylum Bacteroidota; class Bacteroidia; order Chitinophagales; family Chitinophagaceae; genus Ferruginibacter. The sequence continues at coordinate 16,798 of JANNGD010000015.1, forward strand.
ATTGGGTATAGATCATATTTTGTTTGTAATAAGTTTGTTTTTACTAAACCCTACGCTAAAACCAATATTACTACAAGCCACCGCATTTACGGTTGCTCATACCATTACCCTTGGGTTGGCTATGTATGGTGTAATAAAACCACCAAGCACTATTATTGAGCCTGTTATTGCTTTATCCATACTTTATGTCGCACTTGAAAATATTTTTTCGCCAAAGCTAAAAGCCAGTAGGATTGGCATTGTCTTTTTGTTTGGATTAATACACGGTATGGGATTCGCTAGTGCATTAACAGAATTGGGCTTGCCAAAAAACGCCTATTTTTCTTCTTTAATCATGTTCAATATTGGTGTAGAACTTGGGCAGATAAGCATAATATTAATTGCCTATTTGTTATTGGGCAAAATATTTGGGAGCAAACCTTATTATCATAAATGGATTGTAATTCCATTATCAGTTATAATTGCATGTGTTGCTTTGTTTTGGACGGCGCAGCGGATTTTCTTTGCTTAACGGCAATTTCGTATCCTAAAAACAAATATCACTATCAGTCATTTCTATTGGTATAGCGATACAGATGGGCTAAGGGTCAAATAATCTCAAATCAAAAATCTTATATCCAAAATCCCCTTTATCTTTGCAGCCGAAATTTTAGTGTATGAAATGAGCCATAACCAGCAGTTGAAACCAACTAAACAGGTGTATGGGCGAATTACATGTGACCGAAATCAATAAAAATAGACACATGAAATGGATGAATGTTATTATTAAATACCGCCTTTGGTTAGGTGCTATTTTTCTGGGTGCAGCTGTTTTTGTAAATTATCAAACAAGCTTTTGGCCTTCGTTTATATTGTATCTTATTGCAGTAGTGCTTATTGCAGGGCATTTTTTGTTTGGTCCTATGCGCCTTATACAATCACATATGGAGGCAGGAGATATGGAAGCAGCTAAAAAAGTGGTGAATGCTATTGTTTTTCCAGGATTACTAATAAAGCCAATGCGTTCGGTTTATTATACGATAAAAGGAAACCTTGCCATGGTAGACCAGGATTATGATGTTGCCGAAAAGCACATGAAAAAAAGCCTCGACTTGGGCGGAGGGGCACTTACCAAACAAGCAGAAGGTCCTAATAAATTACAACTTGGTATGCTTTGCATGCAAAAAGGAAATGTAAAAGAAGCCGAGTCTTATATACGCCAAGCTATACGTGCTGGCTTGCCTGATAATGAAAACAATGCTGCCGCTTATTTGCAGTTGTGCTCTATCATGATGAATAAAAGAGAGTTCCGCTCTGCCAAAGAATATTTTAAAAAAGCAAAAGGCTTTAAACCAACTACGCCACAAATTGTAGACCAAATAAAGCAAATTGAAAAGTATATTACGAGAATGCCAGGGTAATAATTTGCAAATTAGCAAATGAGAAAATGTGCAAATTAAAATTTGCAGTCCGAAATATTTTTCAAAGCTTTAAATAGATTCTTATAATATTATTGCAGTGTTTAATGGCGGCGTAATTTTAATTTAACATCGGTTGTAGCACAGCATTCAACAGCTTATCATTTGGCAGCCATATCAGTTTTGTATTATTTGAAACAAAAATAGGTGTCAGAACTTCCGCTTCATTCTTCGCTTCAATCTTCGAGATTTCCTTCTCCCCTTCGGGGAGAAGATAGAAGAGGGGCTAATACCTTCGCTTTGTTCTTCGAGATTTCCTTCACCCCCTCGGGGAGAAGATAGAAGAGGGGCTAATACCTTCGCTTTATTCTTCGAGATTTCCTTCTCACCTTCGGGGAGAAGATAGAAGAGGGGCTTCTACGTCCGCTTTATTCTTCGAGATTTCCTTCTCCCCTTCGGGGAGAAGATAGAAGAGGGGCTTCTAAAATATCTCCCTCACCTTCTTAAACCTATAATCAAAAATTTCCTTCAACTGCGCTTTCACAAAAAGGCTATTTGCAATATCGCCCAAAAACCAGAAGGGTAATTTATAATGCACGATGTCTGTCATTTCTACACCGCCTTCCACTGCTTTAAAATGGTGTTGGTGATGCCACATCGTATACGGGCCAAAACGTTGTTCATCTACAAAAAATTTATGATGCTCTACATGTGTAATCTCCGTCATCCAATACAATGGAATACCAAGCACAGGGTGTACCTTATATTCAATTACTTGCCCAGCATACATTTCACCAAGACTCTCCGATAATATTTTAAAGTTTAGTTTGTCGGGTGTAATTTTTGCAAGGTTGGCTGGGCTGCTAAAAAATTCCCAAGCCTTTTCCATCGTTATGGGTAAAAATTGTACAGTTTTAAGATTATATACTTTGCTCATTATTATTTGTTATAGTATTTGTAAAGGTACGCTTAGTTACAGTCCACATACGAAGATAGCTTCTAATAAGATTCGAGACAAGAATACCTAATCCTTTGCGTACTTCGTTATCTTTGTTTCTTTGCGTGAAATAAACAAAAGATAATGCAAACTTACCAAGAAACACTTCAAAAAAAATTTGAGGAAGAATATGCAAAGCTAAACCCAGAGCAAAAAAAAGCCGTTGATACAACCGAAGGCCCTGTAATGGTAATTGCTGGTCCAGGTACGGGCAAGACACAAATTTTAGCAGCACGTATTGGTAAAATAATTTTGGATGGGCTGGGTGATGCACAGAATATTCTTTGCCTTACTTACACAGATGCAGGCGCTATTGCTATGCGAAGGCGATTGCAATCCTTCATTGGCGCAGATGCATACAAAGTAAATATTTACACCTTTCATGCTTTTTGCAACGATGTTATTCAAGATAATTTATCCCTGTTCGAAAAAAAATCATTGGATGCTATTTCAGAATTGGAGAACATAGAATTATTTAAAAAACTAATAGATAATTTTCCTAAAAATCATCCATTAAAAAGATACCGTGGCGATGTATATTATGAAATAAATAACCTTAAAAATTTATTCTCTGCCATGAAGCGAGAAGGGTGGACCGCTTCATTCATCAATCAAAAAATTGATGAATACATTGCCGACTTACCAAACCGTAGTGAATATATTGCCAAGCGAGCAGTAGGGAATTTTAAAAAAGGCGATATACGTACCGATAAAATAGAAGAAGAAAAAGAGAAGAAAGAAAAACTAAAAGCAGCAGTAAATGAATTTGATAATTACCAAGCCCTCATGCGGGAGCGCAACCGATACGATTTTGATGATATGATTAATTGGGTAATAAAGGCTTTTGAAGAAAACCCACAAGTGCTTGCCAATTACCAAGAGCGGTTTCAATATATTCTGGTAGATGAATACCAAGATACAAGTGGAACGCAAAACAAACTGGTGCAATTGCTCATTAATTATTGGGAAAAACCAAATGTATTTGTGGTAGGCGATGATGACCAAAGTATTTACCGCTTTCAGGGAGCCAATGTAGAAAACATGCTGGCATTTGCAAACCATTATAGCAAAGATTTAATGACGGTTGTGCTTACCAATAATTACAGAAGTACACAGCCAATATTAGATATTTCTAAAACCCTGATTGATAAAAATGAAGAACGTTTGGTAAAACAAATAGAGGGCTTGAGCAAAGAATTGATATCGAGCAATAATAAATTAAAAGACGCATTACATAAGCCTATTATTAGAGAATACAAATCCGTAAAAGAAGAGATGGCGGGTATTACAGCGGAAATAGATGATTTAATAAAGAACCATATTGCTCCAGGCAAAATGGCTGTTATTTACAAAGAAAATAAATACGGAGAAACATTGGCTGAATATTTAAGGCTAAAAGGAATTCCGGTTTATAGCAAAAGAAGCATCAATATTTTGGGCGATGCATTTGTAAATAAAATAATAACCATTATGCGTTATTTGAATGCGGAGCATGATACCCCTTATGGCGGCGATGAGTTGTTGTTTGAGATATTGCATTATGATTTTTACAAAATAGCGCCCATAGATATTGCTAAACTTACGGTAGAAGTAAATAGCAAAAGGTATGGTGGCGATGCATCCTCTATCAGAAAATTATTGTATGATAAGGCCAACCAGCCACCAAAGGATTTGTTTGATAGCGGCATAAGCCAACCACTGAAAAATACTAGCGCCATATTAGAAAGCTTAATAGGCGATGTTGCAAATGTTTCTTTACAACAGTTGCTAAATAACATCATAAGAAACGGAGGCTTGCTTGCTTATATCATGCAGCATGAAGACAGATTAAAGTTGTTACAATTGCTAACTGCCTTTTTCGATTTTGTAAAAACAGAAACTGCTCGCAATCCCTATTTAGATTTAAAAGGCTTTATGGATGTACTGGATTTGATGAAAAAGGAAAGCCTGCCATTGCCATTGGTAACTGTATCGGGCAATGAAACAGCGGTAAACTTGCTCACAGCCCATGGTAGCAAGGGTTTAGAATTTGAGTATGTTTTTTTTGCTGGCGTAAATGCATCTTCTTGGGAAAAGAAAAGAAAGCCACAAGGTGGATATAAATTTCCGGACACCATGTTCGCTTCTGCACCAAGCGATGCGGCAGAAGGCGAGGAATTGCGCAGGCTGTTTTATGTAGCACTCACTAGAGCCGAAATGCATTTACATATTTCTTATGCAAAATATAACAATGATGCAAAAGAATTAGAGCCTTCTGTTTTTATTGCAGAGATACAAGAGAAGCATCAATTGCCAATAGAAAAAGTGGCAATAGCAGCAGAAGAAATGGCAGCATTCAATCTATTACAGTTTACAGCCCAAGCACCCGAAATAGCACATGCCGAAGATGATTTTATAGATGGATTGCTTAGTAAATTTCAGATGAATGTAACGGCATTAAACAATTACATGAAATGTCCCTTGCAATTTTATTACAACAACCTTATACGCATACCATCTGGCAAAAATGAAGCGACCGAATTTGGTAGTGCTATACATTTTGCGCTAGAGCGTTTGTTTAAAAAAATGCAGGAAGGGGGCAAAGAAAAATTTAATAGTAAGGAAGATACGTTTGCAGATTTTACTTGGTACATGCACAGGCATAGGGAAAATTTTACAAAAGAATCGTTTGCTAGGCGAATGGAGTATGGGGAAGAAGTATTGTTTAATTATTACGATAAATACATAAATACTTGGAATAAAGTGGTAGCCATAGAAAGAAATATAAGAGGAGTTGTAGTAGATGGAGTACCGCTTAAAGGCAAATTGGATAAGCTGGAGTTTGACGGCAAAAACATTAATGTAGTGGATTATAAAAGTGGAGATATTGATAAAGCCCTGCCACAACTAAAAGGGCCAAGCGACAAAGAACCCAATGGCGGCAATTATTGGCGACAAGCGGTTTTCTATAAAATTCTGATTGACAATTATGATCAAAAAGACTGGAAAGTAATAAGCACTGAATTTGATTTTGTAGAACCAGATAAAAAGAAGGAATACCGTAAAGAAAAAATTGTAATTACACCAGAAGATACCAATATTGTAAAAGAGCAAATATTAGATGCTTGGGAAAAAATACAATCAAAAGATTTTTATACAGGTTGCGGCAAAGAAGACTGCCACTGGTGCAATTTTGTAAAAAGCAACCAACTGGCTATTGAATTACATGACCTAGATGACATACAAAATGAGGAATAGCCTTTATATATTGTAGGGGCTATTTACTTACTTCTAATTGCGAAGTACTGTAAACAATTACCTGAGGTTTTTCTTTGTATAAAATGATTTTACCGCTTACACAAACATTTTTTTCTTTCAATTCAATTTCTGGCGCATAGCCCATTCTACTGCGTACAGTGCCTGGTATCATAACGGTTAAAGGACTTGCCGGGAAGGCGGCTCCCATATTTAAAAGTGTAGGTGAATTATTAGAAGTTTCAAAGAAGCGACCACCAAAAATTTTTCCGCAAATTTTTATGCTGTCACCAACATGATTTGCAGCATCTTCTGGACTATGACCTTGAGCCAAACCAGCTTTTGAAATAAAACAAATAGATAAAAAAAGGAATATTATTTTCATAGCAATATTTTTATAAAAATACAATTAATCTTTTTTAAATGAAATCTTTTTTGAGCCCCTTCTTTTTCAACTATTTATAAACCATATTTTGCCGAAACCCTCTACTGTATTGGTTTTTAAAATATAAAGATAGCTTAATAAAGACTTAACATAAACTTAATGGGTTTTTTAGCTAAATATCCAAAAAAGTTATTCATACTATGTGCATTGCTTAGGTGGAAAACTAATTTTTTTGTCCGAATCCTTTGCCCGTATTGTGTCTTGCCTGTTTGTAAACATCCTGTGAAAAACTAATAGAATTATTTCTATTAAATGATTAGTAATATTGTCCTCAGAGAGTACGAAAACAAGAATAAGAGGTTGTAAGATTACAGTGAGCCAATTAAACGATACGTATTTTTTGCTAATACAAAATTTCTTAAAAATTATATAGATGAACATCGAACCGCTTTTAGCTGATAATAAAGACCGCTTTGTACTTTTCCCAATTAAGCACCAAGATATTTGGCAGATGTACAAACAAGCTGAAGCAAGTTTTTGGACAGCTGAGGAATTAGACCTTACAACAGATGTACAAGATTGGGCAAATAAACTAAACGAGGATGAACGTTATTTCATAAAACATGTGTTGGCATTTTTTGCAGCAAGCGATGGTATCGTAAACGAAAACCTTGCAGTAAACTTTTTAAAAGAAGTACAATACCCAGAAGCTCGTTGCATGTATGGCTTTCAGGTAATGATAGAAAATATACACAGTGAAGCCTATTCCTTATTGATAGACACGTACATAAAAGATGTTGTAGAAAAAGATAGATTGTTGAGGGCGATAGATACCATTGAGTGCGTGCAGAAGAAAGCGGAGTGGGCGCTGCGCTGGATAGATAAAGGAACATTTGCAGAAAGGCTCATTGCTTTTGCTGCAGTGGAAGGAATATTCTTCTCCGGTTCTTTCTGTTCTATTTTTTGGTTGAAAAAAAGAGGCCTAATGCCAGGGCTAGCTTTTGCAAACGAACTCATCAGCAGAGATGAAGGATTGCATTGCGATTTTGCTTGTATGTTGTACACACAGCATCTAGAAAATCCATTACCTAAAGAAACGGTTACACAAATAATAAGAGATGCGGTAGAAATAGAAAAAGAATTTGTAACAAGTGCATTGCCTGTAGGTCTTATTGGAATGAACTCAAAATTAATGTGTGATTATATCGAATTTGTGGCAGACCGTTTATTGGTAGCATTGGGCTGTAGTAAAATTTACAATGCCATCAACCCATTCGATTTTATGGAATTGATTTCTTTGCAAGGCAAAACCAATTTCTTTGAAAAGCGTGTAGGCGAATACCAAAAATCTGGTGTGAAAGAAAATGCTTCAAAAGCATTCTCTATGGACGAAGATTTTTAATGCCAATAATCTAGAATTAACCCAAAAACTACTACTAACCACTCAAAATATATACGAATGCAAGTTATCAAGCGCAGCGGCAAAAAAGAATCAGTACATTTCGATAAAGTAACTTCAAGGGTTACTAGATTAAGTTATGGGCTGCAATTAAAGTCAGAAGATATTATTGAAATAGCTAAGAAAGTTGTTTCGGGTATCTTTAATAACGTATCCACTACAGAACTAGACAACCTTGCTGCAGAAACGGCTGCATCGTTTACCACTAAGCATCCAGACTTTGCAGTATTGGCTGCAAGAATAGCGGTGAGCAACTTACACAAAAACACCAAGAAATTATTTAGTGAAACGGCTGAATTGCTGTATAATTACATAGATACAAAGACAGGCGATCTAGCTCCATTGCTTGCCGATGATATCTATGCAGTAATACAAGAAAATGCAGATTTGCTTGATGCGGCTATTATTTATGAAAGAGATTATCATTTCGATTTCTTTGGTTTTAAAACATTGGAAAAATCGTACTTGCTAAAAGTAAATGGCAAAATTGTGGAACGCCCTCAGCACATGTTTATGCGTGTTGCATTGGGTATACACAAAACAGATGTAGAAGCGGCCATAGAAACATACAACTTAATGAGTGAGAAATGGTTCATTCATGCAACACCAACTTTGTTTAACAGCGGTACGCCCAAGCCACAAATGAGCAGTTGCTTTTTGCTTAGCATGAAAGACGATAGCATCAATGGTATTTACGATACCCTAAAAGATTGTGCGTTGATTTCCCAGAGTGCAGGCGGTATCGGATTAAACGTACACAACATACGCTCTACAGGCAGTTATATTAAAGGTACAAACGGAACCAGCAATGGCATCATACCAATGCTTCGTGTATTTAACGATACTGCACGTTATGTAGACCAAGGTGGTGGAAAACGAAAAGGCGCTTTCTCTGTTTACTTAGAGCCATGGCATGCAGATGTATTTGAATTTTTGGAACTAAGAAAAAACCACGGTAAAGAGGAAATGCGTGCCAGGGATTTATTTTTGGCATTATGGATACCCGATTTATTTATGAAGCGTGTAGAAGAAGATGGCGAATGGAGTTTGTTTTGTCCCAATGAAGCAAAAAACTTGCACACTACGCATGGTGCAGAATTTGAAGCATTGTACATCCAATACGAACAAGAAGGCAAAGCAAAGAAAACCATACAGGCAAGAGAATTGTGGAATGCGGTTTTAGAATCGCAAATAGAAACAGGCACACCGTATGTGCTGTATAAAGATGCGGCCAACACAAAGAGCAACCAGCAAAACCTTGGTACGATCCGTTGCAGTAATTTGTGTACAGAAATTATAGAATACAGTGATGAAAACGAAACAGCCGTTTGTAACCTGGCTTCGCTTTCATTGCCAAGATTTGTAGAAGGAAAGAAATTTAATTTTGAAAAATTAGTAGAAGTTACCAAAATTGTAACCCGTAATTTGAATAAAGTTATTGATGGTAACTACTATCCAATACCAGAAACAAAAAGAAGCAACGAGCGCCATCGCCCAATAGGCCTAGGCGTACAAGGCTTGGCAGATGTATTTATGATGATGGGCTTGCCTTTTGAAAGTGAAATGGCTAAATTGCTTAACGTAAATATTTTCGAAACAATTTATTTTGCAGCCATGACGGCAAGTTGTGAGTTGGCAAAGAAAGATGGTGCTTACCAAACTTTTAAAGGCTCACCATTGAGCCAAGGTAAATTCCAATTCGATTTATGGAATGTTGCACCATCTGATCGCTATGATTGGGCAGCTCTTCGTGCAGAAGTGATGGAGCATGGTGTAAGAAACTCCTTATTACTTGCCCCAATGCCTACGGCTTCTACTTCACAAATATTGGGCAACAACGAATGCTTTGAACCCTACACTTCTAATATTTACAACCGTCGTGTTTTGAGTGGAGAATTTGCAGTAGTAAACAAACATTTATTGAAAGACCTCGGAGCTTTAAACTTGTGGAACGATAACATGAAGCAACGCATTATTGCAGCCAATGGTTCTGTACAAAATATAGAAGAAATACCAGCTGATTTGAAAGAGATTTATAAAACAGTATGGGAGATAAAGCAAAAAACAGTAATTGATATGAGTGCCGATAGGGGCGCATACATTTGCCAATCGCAATCATTGAATTTATTTGTAGAGCAACCAAACTTTGGTAAACTTTCTTCCATGCATTTTTACACTTGGAAAAAAGGATTAAAAACAGGAATGTACTACTTGCGTACAAAAGCTGCTGCTGATGCAATCAAATTTACAGTAGATGCAGATGTACTAAACCAAACAAAAGACGAACAACAAGCGGCTATTTCATGCTCATTGGATAATCCAGATGCATGTGAAGCATGTGGATCATAATACCAAATAAAGAATATAAAAAAACCGAAGCTATATACTTCGGTTTTTTTATGTTTATACTAATTGTATTATATTTTTGCAATCCTATAAACATGCATATTTGTTTCACCAATAATTTTCACCAAATAAACGCCATTTGGTAGAGCCTTTATATTAATGCTGTTATCGCCTTTCCGAATCAAATGCTTCGATATTAAAGTTCCATTTGTGTTATATAAAAAAGCGGTGCTTTCATTGGTTTTAACAAGATTGATATGTAACATATCTGCAACAGGATTTGGAAAAATTGACACTTCGTCATTGTTGCAATTTGTATAAATGCTAACTATTTTTGAATAAGACAATTTGTTATCCATCTCTATTGTTTTCAATCTAAAAAAAACTTTTCCTTCAACAATTTCATCATAATTAAAAGAATAATTATTTGTGGTACTTATGGCTTTAGGATATACTGTACCAATAGTAATAAAACTTATTCCGTCTTTGCTATACTCAATATTATATTGTTTTAAAGTGGTTTCTTCAGACGATAACCAAGTTAATTTGCTAGCACATTTATTAGTGGAGGCAGTAAAATCAATAAGTTTAGTAGCAAGTACACAACCAGGATTTACACAAAGAAATGCATCATCAATATTTGCAAAATCGTCTACAAGGAAACGAAATGTATATGTGCCCGCTGGTAAATTTACAGCAGACCCAGTTGCTTGTTTCCATGTTTCTTGGCCTTCATTGGAAGTAAAACTTACTGTACTTGACGTAGCTACAACTGTGTTTGACGAATTTAGAATTTCAATATAATTCGTAAATCCAGTTCCTCCAGATTCTCTTCGGGAAAACCAGCCACTAAAGTTTAATGAGGAAATACAAGCAATAGTAAAAGATTGCTGAACAAATCCGCCCGCACTATTTATATCTATGTACTGATTGCCTCCATTATGCGCATTGTCGGGCCCACCGGAATAGGTACTACCATTTACTTTTACAACATTAAAGCCTGCCCCACTCGGAATGGTCCAGCCATTAAATGAAGAAACGGGTGTCGGGAAGTTGTTGCCTAAATTTGGTTGAATAGGACTTTCAAAGCTTGGGTTTATCAAATAATTTGTGACACATTGTGCAAATAAGCTTTTGCTTAAGGCAGTCAAAATCAATAAAAATGTAAAATATTTTTTCATGGTTTTTCTTTTTTTTTAAGACTGCTTATCAATTAGAATAGTTTCTTTGAGGTATAAATTAAATAGTAGTATTATAGTGTTGTATATTATTAACCTAATTTAAAAGCCAAAATATATTAATAGGTTTTAGAATATTTAAATAAATTGTTTTAATTATTTAATACTTTACTTTAACAATATTTAAAACTTAAGTTCCTTTTATCATCATGCCACTATATTGTTTGCTTAAGTCTTCATAAAGGATTTCAATTGGAGTCAATCAACATTCCTGCACTGAGATTAACCAAAGTTGGAAACGAGCAAACTAAAGTAATTAAAGTGTTAAGGTCAAGAAGCAACTTGATTCATTCTGATTTAAAAGACATTCACAAGTCATTATAGAAAGTAAAAAAAAGGGATAGATATGGGTGCCGATAGAGGCGCATATATTTGCCAATCGCAATCATTGAATTTATTTGTAGAGCAAACAAACTTTGGTAAACTTTCTTTTATGCATTTTTACACATGGAAAAAAGGATTGAAAACAGGAATGTACTACTTGCGTACAAAAGCTGCTGCTGATGCAATCAAATTTACAGTAGATGCAGATGTACTAAACCAAACAAAAGACGAACAACAAGCTGCCATTTCATACTCACCGGATAATCCAGATGTATGTGAAGCATGTGGTTCATAAGAATAAAATAATAGTTTGAAAACCGAAGTAATTTGCTTCGGTTTTTTATTGCCCTCTAAAATGTAGCATTACCTTATAAACCCAGTTTTGCTCTTATAGCTTTTGGAATTATTTTTTTATTTACTACAATGGCTCCTGTTTTAATAGCAAAATAATCTTCACTCATAAATAAAAATCCATTCAAAGTATTGTACTTACTGCCCCAACTATTTTTTACATAGTACCAGTTTTTTTTAAATTTATCTTTTGCAATAGCTACAATATGCATCATATGATCCATTGTTGAAGAGCTATCGTTAAAAGTATTTTGTCTTTCTTCCACTCTTTTTACAACTGTGTTTGGTAAGTAGCTAATACCTTTTTCAAAATTAAAACCCGCTTCATCCACATCCCCACTCCAGCTCACAGAATAATTATTTAGAATTGCTTGATTTGTAATTGCAATTAAATCGTTTAGGGGTACATTGTAATAAGCATCACCACTCCAATTGTATTTATTTTCTAAAGCAAAAGGTTTATAAAAGGGGTGGTGGGTATAGGAGGTAATTTCTATATAATCGTCCACGTTTATTTGTAAATAATTTGTAAGAAAAGTTTTTGGATTATAGCTTTTCGAATTGTACATAAATGTTGCTGGAACTTTTCCAAGGTGGTAATCTAGAACACTATCTAAAAACATATAATGCTTGTTGTTAAGTTTTGTTATATGTTTAAGTAATAAAGCGGATGTAAAGTTTTTTATTACCGTATCCAACACGGCATGATTGTGGTAATTTTCGTGATGAGGATTTCCATTATATGCAGCCTCTGGTACCATGCCGTATTTTTTTATTACCCATACCACATCATGAAATTGGCCACCAGGTGTAAAAAAGTTACTGCCTTTGTTTTGCAAATAAGTTTCTACTTTTCTTACGTAAGAATAGCGAGCAACAAACATTTCACTTAAATCTACCTTCTCATTTTTTATATGGTACACTTCGCTTTCTAAAAATGAGTTGCTGCCAAAACTCCAACAAGTAGATGAGTTTGCCTGATCTTTTACAGATGTGCAATGCTGCAATTTGGGTACTACTAGTTTTAAATTGGCTACGCTAGGTTTTTGGCTATTGGCATTGGTAGATACTAGGAATAAAAAAAAGTACAGAAATTTCATTGTTTAATTTTTAAACAAGGTAACCTGAAATTTACCATCAAAAATACCTTTAAAAGGGTATTTTATTAAAATGCGAGTGAGCCAAAGGAACATATAGCAGTAGTATGAAGTAAGTATTGAAGCGTACTGTAATCTTTTTATCCAAACCGGTTTTTATTTATAGCCGTTTGTATGTTTTGTGCGGGTATACTTTTTGACTAATTTTGATAAAGATAAAAATAAGCGATAAAACTTTACACCAATCAATATTTAAACGCTCAATGTTACTTATTTTTAATTGCTAAAATAACTTAAAACTGAAATATGAAACAAAACAATTTATTTATTTTATCTAATGGTAGGGTAGCTGCTATTAATAAGAAAAATGGCAGCATTATTTGGGAAATAAAATTAAAACAGTATGTGAAAAGTGCTTCAACAATGGCTGCGGTAGGGCAGATAAGCTTAGAAGGGGATAAATTATACATTGGAGTAAGTGGTATTTTACTTTGCCTACAAGCTAAAGATGGGTCGCTTGTGTGGGCAAATGAACTTAAAGGCTGGGGTTTTAGCTTTGTAAGTATGGCTAATGTAAACAACGATGCAAGTGCTTCGGCAATACAAGCAGCAGCAAATGCGGCAATAGCGGCTAGTACAGCGGCTACTACGGCAGCCATTTAAAAAATATAGCAGCGTTACATGCCTCATTAAATGTTGTAACCGTTGCTGTTTCAAAAGGGGTTTTATCTGTTTCTTTACCGTACAATCCTATTCACGAAATGTTTTTGGTTTTTAAAATGCGATATTTTTATTTTACGCTAATAAAAGCAAAAAATAGAATCCTTTTCCCTGATAAATTCGAATATCATTCCATGGATACAATAACCATCAACGGTATAAATTATAACTTAGGCGAATTAGAAAAGGATTGTTGGATAAAATTATTAAATGGTTCTTTAAAAGGCAGGGACCCGTTGCATAATTCGACAGTAGCAAACATAAATGAGCATGGTGTAAATTTGCGTACAGTAGTGCTTCGCAAAGTAAATACAGCAGAGAAAACCTTGACTTTTCATACAGATATACGTAGCGGCAAATGGGCTGAGCTACAAGAAAACAATAATATTAGCTGGATGTTTTATCATGCAGCAGGTAGCTTTCAAATAAGACTTGCCGGCAAAGCCAGCCTACACCAGCATGATGCCATTGCAAATGATGCATGGCTAAAAAATTCTGCTAATAGTAGAAAAATTTACATGGGCGAAATTGCACCCTCTACAAAATCTACTAAACCAACCAGTGGGCTTCCCACTGCATTCGAAAGCACCGAACCTACAATGGAAGAAAGCGAGGCAGGTAAGCAAAGCTTTGGCGTGGTTGTTACCCAAGTAAATTGGATGGAATGGCTTTGGTTAAATAGCCAAGGCCATAGAAGGGCATCGTTTAATTATAATGAGAACAACAGCTTTCAAGCAGCATGGTTGATTCCATAAAAGAATGTTGTTTTTTTGGTAAATTACTTTTTGTAACCCATACTCAAACCAGTATCTCCTTTTACCAATAAATCTACCGAAGCTACTTCGTTGCTTTTGTTTTCTACTACCAGTGCTGTGTTTTTTTCTACATGCACTTTTACGGTTTCATTTGGTTGTACAATTACAAATGAATGTTTGCCTCCTTCAATTGGTGCACGGTAAACAGTTACTGCGTTTTTTGATACGTTTTTAAACTTAACGCTGAATGCTCCGTGCATGTTATTGCCCAACACAAAGCTGTCGTTTGGCTGTATAGTTGTGTTTGACGTAATAGTTTTGAACATACTGCAAGAGGCAGTTGCAATTGAGACAGCTATACAAGCAAATAACTTTTTCATATTTTTTAATTTGTGAAAGAACTGGGCTTTCAGATGAATGATAGAACAAATTTCTGTTAGTAATAATGCAGTACCGCTGCAAATCATAATTTGATACAACAAAAGATAGTCTCAAATCATAATAGGGCGCAATAGGGCAAGTAAAATCCAGATTGGCATTGGGTTTATATTATTTTTAATGCAACCAATATCCAAATAATTTGTGGATATTATGCTACATTTACGCATTAATATTATTTATTATGCTTGTTAAGCTACAATACCTATTGCTTGTAATCTTATTATCATCCTGCTACAATACTTTTTATGTGGTACGCCATGCAGAAAAGCAATTGGAACCTGCTAGCAACCCCGATCCAGCTTTAACAGAAGCAGGACAACAAAGAGCAAGGGACTTAAATACCTATATGGGTAAGAAAAAGCCAGACAGCATTTATGTGAGCAGTTTTGTAAGAACGCAACTTACAGCAGCACCTACTGCGGCAGCGTCTGGAGTGGCACCCATTATAATAAATCAAAGAGATACAAATGCCATTAATGATTTTGTTAAACGAATGATTTTTATTCATAAGAAAAAAGTATTGATAGTAGGGCATACCAATACTGTACCTAGGATTGTAAAGGGCTTAAGTGGAGTGTCTATTAATCCTATTAATGAAGATGATTACGATAATATGTACATTATTAAAGTAAGGCGCTCCGGTAGGCAACTTACTCAAACCACATATGGAGCGACAAGTCCTTAGAAAAAAAAGACAGTAATCATGGAAAATTTACCGGCTTTTTTGTAAACTAAAATTCGATGATAAACCCAATCGTAGGCGTTACCTGCGGGTCATCATTTTTCAACAAAGTAGGTATAGCATTACTGCCATTAATATTTATAGGCATGCCATCTGTGGTTAAAAAGGCAGTATTATCTGCATTTCTTTTAAATGTATAAGTTGGTATCGCCGGATTTTTAGCAATATACCAGTTGGTTACATCTAAGAAAAGGTCGATGGTTATTTTTTTGAAATTCCATTTTTTATCTATACGCACATCGCCACTGTTGAAACCACCGAGGCGTTGTGTATTTAATCTGGCATAGTCTAATATGCCTTGTCCTTGGCTTAGGTAATTGGCTTGTGATGCCGCATTATCAAACGGTGTGTAAGGTGCGCCACCCTGGTAGCGAAACTTTAAGCCCAGCTCAATGTTTCTTGGAAATTTATATCCCCATGTTACGGTAAGCAAATGGGTATTGTCCCAAGTGCTTGCAATGAGTTTATTGTTTAAACCAGCAAATTCGCTTCTATAAAAAGTATAAGAAAGAATTCCAAAAAATTTATCGGTTAATTTTTTTTGTGCAAACAACTCAAAACCATATGCCCTACCTTTACCATTTGTTACAACGGCTTCGTTGCCCAAAACACTAAAATCTCCTCCAAGGTTTGCCAGCGAAATTCCTTTGCTTATAGATACTGGCACGTTTGCATAGTCTTTGTAAAACCCTTCGGCGGTAAACCGTAAACCATCATTGGGTAAATATTCTACACCCGCTACATAATGGTCTGCACGCTGGTATAAACTATTTTTATTTACAAGATTGTTTGCATTGTCTGCAAAGCCTAAGATGGTGTACGGTGCTATTTTGTAATACCTGCCTATAGACGCATTTGCTGTCCATTTATCAGCTAAAATATAACTTGCCGATATTCGTGGGCTCAATGTTTTTAATCCATTGTTTCCAGTTGAGGTAAACGTATTCATATCTGTACGTAAGCCTGCGCTTAAGCCTAGGCGGCTATCAAAAAAGCGCTTACTCACTTGCGCAAAGGCACCATAGCGTAAAAAATTATTGAGTGGACTTTTAAATTTTACCGTAATTGGATTTTGAATGATGTTTCCTGATGCATCCTTTAGCTCTCTACGAATTACTGCAAAGCTGTTGGTATTGTACTCCGAAACTTGCGCTACCCCACCATAAGCAATTTTCCAATCATTGATATTTTTATTCACATCAATTCGTAATTTATTTTCTGTTTCCCTGCTTGTAAATTCCAAGGTTTTTTGGGTTGGTAGTTTGGTGGTATTATCTTCAAATTGATTTACATCATTATCAAAACTGTTTCTGCTAAGCGCAATATTTACAAAGCCATTTTTTACCAAGCGTTTTAAAGAAACACCAGCAGTATATGTCCATTGTTTTATAAAAGCATTGCTGTTTAAAATATACAATTTTTCGGGTGTAGCTTTTTTGATGGCGGCAAAGCGAAAATCATCTATTGCGCCTATTCCTATAAAAGAAAGCGTTGTTTTTTTATCTATTTGCCTGGTAATTTTTGTTTGAAAATCCCAATAGCTTGGGCGTATAGGCAAATCGATTGCAGTGAAAAGTAATTGTAGATAACTACGCCTTGCAGATGCTAAGAAAGTAGTTTTTCTATCTTTTGAAAGCGGCCCTTCTAAAGTAGCAGCCAATTCGGTTGCACTCAATCTTACATTGCCTTGCAATTTATTCTTATTACCCGTTTTTTGTTTAAATTGAAATACGGAACTCAATGCATTATCATACCTGGCATCAAAAGCGGAGCTAGATAGTTTTACGTCTTCTATAAATGATACATTCAAAATTCCTTGTGGGCCACCTGCACTTCCTTGAGTTTGAAAATGATTAATAACCGGCACTTCTATGCCATCTAAATAAAAAACATTTTCTGTAGGTGCCCCACCACGAATGATGATATCGTTTCTAAAACCACCACCACCGGCGCCTCCGCCCACACCTGGCAAGGTTTGAATTACTTTGCTTATATCAAAATTGCCGCCGGGATTACTTTTTATTTCTTCCGTTGTTAGGCGTTGCACGCTTAAAGGCGTTTCTAGCGTAGCAGCTTTTACCGTTCTTTTGTTTGTTTTTATTACCACTTCTGTAAGCGATGTTTTGTTAGGCTCCAACTCTACGTTTACATTTTTTTCATTGCCAGCGGTTATTACCAAATTGTAAACTGTTTCTGTTGTATAGCCAATATTGGAAAATGATAGGTTGAATGTCTTAAGTGGCACAGCAGTAATTCTATATGCGCCATTGCTGTCGGATATACTTCCAATGGCTGTTCCCTCCACATTCACCGAAACATTGGCTAATGCTTTTTGTGTAAGTTTATCTACTACAGTACCAGATATTCTGCCGGTATTTTGGGCTATAGTTGCCTGCGTAAAAATACAAAGTAAAAGAATCGTTGGTAAATAGCGTTTCGAAAATATATTCTTCATAGTAAATGTTCCTATTTAATGAGTTTATAGTAACGTAAAACAATCGTTTTTGGATTATGAACTAGCAGTATCAAAATAGCTAATGATACTATTTTTATACTCCTCTACATGTTCAGATTTCATTATCTGTGCATGCTCGGCATTGGGCACGGTATATAGTGTAGCAGCCACTGCGCAATTGTTTTTAAATCGTTCTCCCATTGTTACAGGAGTTAAAGTATCGGTATGGCTGTAGATAAATAAAATAGATTTTAAATGTTTTATATCTTTTATTCTTTCTACCATATGTATTTTCTTTTTGGTTTTTGGCAGAAAAAAATTGAGTACTTGTAGCGTTTTATATGCTAAGGGGAAATTTATCCAAAACTCATCTAAACTAGTAGCTGCGCTTTCTATGATAGCAAAATCTACTACATGAGCATCATCAGTAAATGCAAGCGTGCCAAATTGCCCACCAAGCGAAACCCCATGATAGCCTAATGGTAAATCTGGGGCAAATGCCTTGGCTTTTATGCTCATGGCTACTATATCGTCTGCAAAATTGAAATTTGCAATACTGCTTTCGCCAAAACCATTGATATCAAACACAACCACATTATAGCCATTGCTGCGTAGCAAATCTGTGTATCCATTTTTTAAAAAATATCCTTTGGCTTCTTTACCCATTGGGTGTCCCATCAAAATTGTTGCTTTAGCCACGCCGCTAAACGGTTTAGCAAAGAGGGCTTGCAACAATCCCCCCGATTTACTTTTTACTGAAAATCGTTCCCAGTCCTTTTGTTCTTCTTCTGTCAATGGGTTGCGCCACTGTACCATAAATTTTCCAAAGAATGGTTTTTTGAGGAGCTTATATAAAATCATTGGCTATATAAATTAGCATGTAAAGTTAATAAGTTGGAATATGGCTTCATATTAAATTTAACGAGATTGCTTTAGTAATATTATGCAAATGATGGAAGCAAATCACAAATTGGTAATATTTATTTCGAAACTATATACCTCATAAGATATATATTTATGCTTTCAAAAAAAGAACATGATAAAAGCTTTTTTATTTGATCTTAATGGTACCATGATAGATGATATGCAGTTTCATTATATTGTTTGGCACAAAATACTACATGAGCTTGGTGCCAATATTTCCATTGAAAAAGTAAAGGCTGAGTCGTATGGAAAAAACATTGAAATGCTGGAAAGGATTTTTCCGGCAAGATTTACAATAGAGGAAAAAAATAAAATTGGGCTTGAAAAGGAAAAGGCTTATCAAGAAATATATAGGCCAAATATTAAATTAATGAACGGCCTTGATGCATTTTTACATGAGTCAAAAGCAAAAAAAATTAAAATGGCCATTGGCTCTGCGGCTATTCAGTTTAATATCGATTTTGTATTAGATGCACTTTCTATTCGTCATTATTTTGATGCAGTTGTAAGTGCCGATGATGTAAAAGAAAGTAAACCCAATGCTGAAACTTATTTAAAATGTGCTGCTGCATTGGGCCTAGAACCCCACGAATGTATGGTGTTTGAAGATGTACCAAAGGGGGTGGAAAGTGCCAGCAATGCCGGTATGAATTGTATTGTAATTAAAACCATGTATCAGCAAGCATCATTTAGCAAGTACAACAATATTATTTCATTTATCGACTCTTACAATGAACTGAGTATAGATACTATTTTGAAGTATTAATTTTAATCGCTGTTTATTCCAATATTAATTCCTGGGCAGCCGCAGCTGTTACAGTATAAATAGGCTTTTTAAAAGACGTAAACTGATTGCCCCTATAAATCTTTGTACCTATCGGAAACGATTCTTCTACAGTTTGTTGGGGTTTTACATCTATGCCATAGCTTCCCTTTACTGGATATTTTACCGATAATTTGACAGTACTGTTGCCGGTGTTTTTTATGCGTACACTAGGCTTGTTGTTTTTAGCAGTATTATTTTGTACTTCATTAATTTGGGTAGCTGGATATTTTATTACACCATTACCCAGCATATTCGAATTGGAGGCAGCTTGGCCTTTTCCTTTGTTTATTACATCTCCATTGCCCGAGCCACTGGCATAAAAGCTATTATCGGTATTGATTGTAACTGTTCCATTTCCTCTTTTAGTCACAGCCACTTTTTTTGCTAATAATTTTGCTGCATTTATATTGCCATTTCCAGTACATACTATATCAAGATTATCGATGCTCCCTCTAAGCGTTGCACCCCCATTGCCCGCACATTTTATTTTAAAACTTTCGCCAGTAATGCCTTCTACTTGCAAACCATTATTGCCATGCTGTTTTACGTAAGTAATATTGGGCACGGCTATTTTTATTAGGATATTGGTATTTTCAATATACAATTTGTTGTTTCTGTTTCCTTTTAGCGAAATGCTCACCTTGTTATCTTGGGCAGATACCGACAATAGTTTTTCCAAATTATCGTCAATAGCAACACTTATTGAAAATGGTTTTCCTACTTCAATAACGGCTTTGCCATCTAAATCCTGTAAAGTTATTTCGGTGAAATTTGTATAATCAAAAGTTTTATTGATAATTTTTCCTGAGCCTTGTAGTGGGCCACTTTGTGTGTATGCAATGGTTACAAATAGGAACGTTGCGATTGCTAAAAATATCTTTTTCATAATAATCTTTTTGAGTGATTGTTTAATAAACTTTTTACTTTTATTCTTCTACCTTATAATTTACCTTTAAAATATCGGGATTAAAATTTTTGAAAAACAAATGCCCATTTGCAGGTATGTTTACTGTAAGCGTTTTGCCAGCTTGTAAAGAAGGGTTTATCCACTTTCCCATACCGCTACTTTTTACGGTATATAATTCACAGGATTGTGTGGCAGAGGGATTGGATAATGTAACCGTAAAACTTGGATGGGCAATATCTTTCCAAATTCTAAACTCTCCTTTTGCCGGCAACTCTATCGTGCCTTGCTTTGGTTGAATAACAGCCAAATTGCCCGTTGACCTACATGAGATTACAATTGTAATTATTGTCAATAATGCTAATGTAAAACGTTTCATTTTTTTTAATTTAATGGTGAGTGATAAATATTTTTTGAAATCTCCCACAAAGCACACAAGGTTCACTAAGTAGTATTTTCTTTGTGTTTCTTTGTGTCATTTGTGGGAAACAGTTTTAATTTTTTATTTTAATCCTATTCCCATCTTGGTTTGTTTCCCTGTCCCTAGCTTGGTATTTGCTTTTGCCAAAAGCCCAAGTAAACTGCAACCTTATACCACGGCTTTCCCATTTACGTAGATAACTAAAATCCATATTGCCAAACTGTACTGTTTGTTGGTATCGTTGGGTATTAAAAATATCATTCACAGCCAGCCTTACAGAACCTTTTTCTTTCAATATCATTTTCTTTGCGCCAAAATCTACACTTCCAAATGCGGCTGTCTTAAAAATGGCTTCTTTGGTGCCTGCATTAAACCAACTGCTCAGTTGTGTACTCCAACCTTTACCGAGTTTAAAATTTTGTTGTATATAATAATTCAAGCCCAATGTTTTTTCATTTAATATACCACTCGGCAAAACGCCTTTGTAATGATTTAAAAAGCCAGTTATGTTAGCATAACCTTCCCACCATTTTGTAATAGGCAGTGGGGCACTTATGTTTAGATATGCATTATCTAGGCTACCGATATTATCTTGTGTAGCAGTTGTTTTTTCGCCCGTTTGTGTTGTAATGGTTTGGCTGTAATCTTTTGTGTGGTTATATCCTATCGCAATGTTCAATGCATAACGGTAAGTATATTTCAACTCATAGCTATTGGTAAACTGTGGTTTCAAATAAGGGTTCCCCCTTTCAGATGTGTAAATATCATAAATCGTTTCAAAAGGATTCATGGCTTGGTAATCGGGGCGATTGATTCGTTTGCTATACGATAACGCAAACATGTTTTTATCATTTATTTTATAGCTTACAAATGCAGATGGAAAAAGATTTACATAATTTGTATCGGGATTTTTTTTCGTAGCTTTTCTTAAATCCACAGAATTGCCATTTACTACCGAGTTCTCTGCACGTAACCCAACTTGGTACTCAAACTTTTTTATTTTTTGTCCAAAATTTACATAGGCTGCATAAATATTTTCTTTGTATTCAAATAAATTGCTCCTGCTCGTATCTGCCTTTATGTATGTACCTGCAAGCTCTGTTGCAAACAAATCATTGCTGGTGGTTACGCTACTTAGTTTTATTCCTGTTTCTATTTTGGCATTTATTTTCTTCAGCTGTTTGGTATAATCTAATTTTAATGCATAGATATTTATGTTGGTAGCCACATCCAAATCATTTGCCGTGTAATTATATTTGCTACTGGCATTGTCTAAATAAGTTGTGTTTAGGTTGGTTAAGCTGGTATTTTTAAAAAAGGTGTAATCTGCATCTACATTTAATTCATTGCCCAATGTATCTTCAAACTTGTAATTCAAATTTGTATTGTAACGGCGGTTTTTATACAAATTATCGTTGGTAGTGGCAAGCGAAGAATCCAACATTCCATTACTGCTAATATTTGTAATACCTGGTGTGTTAAAGGGATTGCGATTGCTATTGGTATTAAACAAAAAACCAAAAGTACTTTTTTTGTTTAAGAAAAAATCCAACCCAGTTCTTATATTGGCACTCGTATTTCTGTCAATATCAACCGTAGTGTTGGTAAAGTTTTTTGTCAAATTCCCAACTTTTACATTTCTATTTATGCTACCATCTGTATGTTGTAAATTATTATTTACACCCACATTTGCAAAAGCATTTAATTTGCCAGTACGGTGGTTTAGGCTAAATGATCCATTGCTACGGTAGTGTTGTTGTTGGGTATAGCCAATCGAAACATTGCCGTTGGTACCTTTTATTTTATTTTTCTTTAGCCTAATATTGATTATGCCTGCATTGCCTTGCGCATCAAAACGGGCAGACGGGTTTGTAATCAATTCTATTTTGTCGATATTAATGCCGGGCATACTTCTAAGGAAAGCGGACAGTTCTTTGCTGCCCATTTGGGTAGGTCGTCCATCTATCATCACATTTACGCCAGCCTTGCCACTCATATTTATCACATCTTCACTGGTAATGCTTATGCCAGGAGCTTTTTGTAAAATTTCAAAAGCACTGCTTCCAATAGCGGTAATATCTGCCTGCACATTTACCACGGTTTTATCTACTTGTTGTTCAATAAATGGTTTCTTACTTGTAACTACAATGGTGGCAAGATTTTTATTTTTATTAAAACCTGTGTCTGTTTTTGCTTGTTGAGCAAAAGCTGTTAGCGAAGAAAAACCCATCATTAAAGCAAACATCTTTTTCATATTAATCATTTTTTTGGTGATTGATAAAGCAAAGATGGCTCGGTAAAATGCCTTGGTCGCTGCAAATGATGATATGAGGCTTATAAAGTTGGTATCAAATGATGTTGGTACGATTTGATACGTTTCAAAAGTTGTAAGTAATTGAATAGTAGTATTTAAGAAAATAAGTTATTTTAAGAGTTGTCTCAAAATTTTAAAGAAAACTTTTAAAAATGGCTCATAAATAAGCTTCGCTCTATTTATGAGCCAAGCAAAAACAATAGCTTTGGGCAGCATCGTGGAGCCTGTGCCGATTTTTCGGCATCACTCACTTCATCGGCATACCATTTTTCATCTTTTATAGCAGCTTAGAAAGGTGCCTTAAATAAGCGACAGGTTAAAATAAAGTTTTTTGCCTTATTTTTAAATCTTATATGAATATTTTAAAAGTAATTCTTCTTAAACCATATCCGCTTGAAGAAAGAAAACCAGCTCAACTAAAATTAGCAGCTATTTTTTCCATTGTAGTATTTCTATTTTTGCTATTGTTAAAGCCATTTGGAAATAATGCAGATGTTAAATCAATTGTTTCAAATGCCGCAATTGCCGGGTTACTTACATTTACAGCCATTCTTATAGATTTTTGGTTACTGTTTCCTTTATTTCCAAGTTATTTTAAAGAAGATAAATGGACAGTAGGTAAAGAAATTATTTTAACCATAATAATTATTATCACTATTGCAAGCATAAATGTGTTGGCCGGCGTATATATTTGGAATGGTAGTTTTTCTTTTGCCAATTGGCTATCCATGATTTTTTATACTGCAGTAATTGGCATTGCACCTGCTACTGTAAGTATTATTATCAATCAAGCTAGGCTGTTAAAGAAATATAAGGCCGAAGTAGTCCTAATAAATGAAAATTTGCCTGAACATATTTTACCAATAAACGACAAACTTATTTCTTCAAAATTGGTTGAATCTTCTAAAATGGAATATAACGTTTCAACAAGGGAAGAAAAAGACCTGCCCCAAAACGATACAATTGAAAAACAAATTGCCATTCCTACCTATATAACTATACAAGCTGAAAATGAAAGGGATAATCTTACAATTTTAAATACTACTTTCTTAGCTGCTACCTCGGCAGATAATTATGTGAAAGTTTTTTACCAAGAAGATAATAAGCTAAAAACGGCTATCATCCGAACTACTTTAAAACGATTAGAAGAAAACACGGCCGCTTTCCCTCAATTTTTTCGCTGCCACCGCACTGCCATTGTAAATATCGGTTTGGTACAGACAGTAACTGGCTCTGCCCAAGGTTACCGCCTGCAAATACCTTTACTCGAAGAAGAAATACCTGTTTCTCGTAATCTTAATCAGGTAGTAAAAGAAAAACTTGCAGCCATAAAATAATTGCCCAACAAAGCAACTTCCACTTTTTGCAACGAATGTCAAAGGGATTCACTTTGGGTAACCAAGGTTGAAACCAGTGGAAAATGGCAGCTACTTGTTGTCACCCACATGCAACTCACCCCTTAAAACATCCTCATGGTCTAGCATTCACCCCTAAACCTACCATTCGCCCCAAACCCAATGCCAATAAGCCCTTCCATTTGGAAAGGCCTCACCTAGCGATGTATTTTTACAAAGTCAAAAAACGACAATCATTCTAAAAAATAAGTAAAATAAGAAAAATGAAAAAGCTAATCACCCAAACAGGCAACTTTGTAGCAAACCAATTACACATCATTATTACCATTATAGCATTTATTCTAATATGCTTTCTTACCCAAACAGTAAAAGCACAAGACAGCACTTTTAGCAATTATCTAGCAAAAAACAACGAACAAATAACCATTGGTGGAGATAACAAATTTGCCATTTTTGACGAAGCATTTTACGATAACCAAGTGTTTTTAGTATCAGAATCGCATGGTTATGCAAAACCACAGCAATTAGATGCGGAGCTTTTTATGCAGATAAATAAGAAAAACGGTGTACGCTATTACATAGCTGAAATAGATTTTAGCCAAGCATTTTACCTAAACAAGTATTTAAATACGGGCAACGAAGCTTTTTTAAAAGCCATTTACCAACATTGGTACAACCAACAAGCACAATGGGGAAACAAAACAGGTTTTGAAAAATGGAAAACATTGTACAAATACAACCAAACACTAGCAAAGAATAAAAGAATAATTGTAATAGGATTGGATGAAGCACAAGATTTGAACATGAATGAAAAGTTATTGGCAGAAATAAGTGCAAAGGCAAGATATAAAAAGGGCAGCAATACTATGTTGGATAGCCTTCTAGTTTTTGCCAATATCGATTTAAATAAAGACACTACAAAAACCTTCAAAAAATTTGTAAGAAGAATGGTATTGGACATTGCACAAAATGAAATGGCTTATAAAAAGATATTTAAAACAGCGTTTTTTGATTTTCAATTTATGGTAAGCAATATTGCCTCTATAAAGGGAAGAGAGGATAAAATATTTTACAATTTTAATGCATTGTACAAAGAGTACAAATTAGCCAACGAAAAAGTGTACGGCTTTTGGGGTCGGTTTCATGCCATGCAAGATAGTATCAATGGTGGGCTGTCTTTTTCTGGCATGCTTAAAAAAAGTAACCTGCCGCTTGCAAAAAAAATTGTTTCTATCCCAGTGTATTGTGTAGAAAGTGCATCTATGCTGCCGACACAATTTTTACCGCCAATGGCACAACAAAAAGGAACTATCTACAGTAAATCAGACATGGTAAACG
The DNA here is from genome assembly GCA_031380515.1 of Ferruginibacter sp. GTDB lineage: Bacteria > Bacteroidota > Bacteroidia > Chitinophagales > Chitinophagaceae > Ferruginibacter. The sequence continues at coordinate 42,821 of JANNGD010000015.1, forward strand.
ATGACAGTTTTGTGTACAAAGTAGATGGTATAAGAGCTGTTGCAAAGTTTGTAGGTAAAAACGAAAATATAATTTTTAAATTAATAGGCAGTGAATCTCCTTACAACAAGGGCTTACAGTTAGTAGAGTCATCTTCAAAATTTGATAAAACATTTAATTGGAGTGGGAATAAGTTGGCCGCCACTACAGATTATATTCAATATTTAATTGTCGTTCGAAATTCAGATTGGGCTGTGCCTTATGGGGATAATAAAGCAGATTAAAAATCATTGAATGCGCTTTTATTAAAAGCGCATTCAATGATTAAAAAATAATAATCACTTGTGCCCAAACCCACCCTCACTATCTACAAATATTTGCCCGTTAGCTTTAGCACATTCGTATTCAAATGCAGGCGTTACTTCTTCGCCATTTAACAATTTGGAAGATATGGTTTTAAAATAATTTACTACTGCTTCAGGTGTAGTTACCAATAATTGTCCTCCAGTTTCGCCAGCATTGTATTTGTGTGGAATGTTTTGGGGTATAAATACAAAATCGCCCTTGGTTGTTTCAATAATATTTTCACCTAACGTAAAAGTATAACTGCCAGCTACTACTAAAAAAGTTTCGGGGCCAGTAGGATGTATGTGTAAACCTGGGCCTATGTGCGGCGGGTGTGTCATAAGGAGTTGTAAGTATCCTCCATTATTTTCATTGGGGGGCGTTTTCAAAACCATTTTGGTTTTTCTAAACTGTATTACTTCGCCTTCAGTTTCTGTATATTTCATTTTTAAATACTTTTCATTAAGCTGCAAACAGTTTTGTAATTGTAAAATTAATATATAAACCAAACTGTGCCTCTGTGGCTACTGTGGCAATGTTTTTATGCCCTTACTTCCAACCATTCCTTCGGGCTGGTACCCGTTACTTTTTTAAATGCCCTATTAAAAGTGGCCTTGCTATTAAACCCACAATCATAGGCAATACCCAATAAGGTTTGCGTTTTTTGCTCTCCTGCTTTTAGTTTTTCTTTTACCGCTTCTATGCGATAATTATTTATAAAATCATTAAAATTTAATTGAAAGCCCTGGTTGATTGTTTTAGAAATAATACTTGGATTTGTTTTTAATTGTTTCGCCATTTGCGACAATGAAAGTTCCGGATCTTCGTAAATTTTTTCATGTACTAAAAGCGAAAGTATTTTTGGTTTCCATTCTGCAAGTAAGCCCTCATCTTCTTTTTTCTCCATTTGCTCATTGGTTATTTCTATTATTTCTGCATCTTCAATGAAATTATTGTTTCCCACTTTGGAAGCCTCATGTAATAAAAAGGTAGGCTTGTTGTTTAGCAGGTTTAATTTAAAAGGCACTTTTGTTTCTATAGAATTTGCATACCCTGTAATGGCAATGTAATAAAATACAATAGCAAAACTAAAATACTCCCACCATGGACCTATGTACCTTAAACTTTGAAAAACAGTAAAAAAAGAACAAAAATAAAATAGTAATCGTAAAATGAGCATTGACAAAAATGCGTATAAAAAATTTTGCACCCATTTAAATAAAACCGCATCTGCATAGCTTATAACTTGTACTACCAGTTTTTTGTAAAGGTTATAATACCGCAGTGTAATAAGAAAATAAATAAACATAGAAAAAAAGCCTGCATATTGATACCAATTATCAAACTCTGGATCTTGCCCACTTGCCAAAAAATAATATTTATGTAATACAAGTTTGTCTGTTATAAACATAATAATAGAAAACAATAGGTATAGTATGCCAGGCAAAAGATGTAGCCATTCTTTTTTTCCAAAAATAAAAGAGGGGTTTAATAAACTTTGCACGTAAAAGAAAATTACCGGCCCCATAAAAAACAACAATTGCAATGGTACGTAAAACATAATATCTCGAAGTGGTTGGTGGTCGTACCAGCCAGCAAAGCCAAGCATCCATGGGGCAATGTAAAAACTGCAGAGCAATAAAAAGGCTGCCAACCATTTATTAGAAACATGCTCATGTACCATTCCTTTTCTAAACAATAAAAAAGAATATACCAAACCATGAACAAAAAATATAAGCAGTATAGAGCTGTAAAAATTAAAGTCGTAGCGCATGGAAAAATTATACGGTAAATGATGGTTTGTAGTTTGAAATTAAGGAATTATTGCGGTTAAAGATTCATGCGTTCATTTTTAGTTTTATCCAACTTTTGCTGTAATAGCTTTTTCTCTATACTTGATTGTGTAAGTGTAATAGCTTCCAAGAAATATTCAGCTGCTTTTTTGGGTTGTTTTATTTGCAGGTATAATTCGCCTAATGTAGCTGGTAATAAATAATATTTTTTTAGAGAATCGATGTCTTGTATGTTGTCAATTGCTTTTATACCTTTGCTTGCACCCTGTAATTCAGCAATTACAATGGCTCTATTTAATGCTATAATGGGAGATGGGTAATATTGTTGCAGTAAATTGTAACAAGTCAAAATGCTTTTCCAATTCGTATGTGCATATTCCTTTGCGCTTACGTGCTCATACGCAATGGCAGCCTCTAAATGATATTTGCTGAAGGAATCGCCTACTGATGCGTCATCTAAATGTTGTATGCCTTTTTCTATAAGTTGTTTATTCCACCGTTTCCTATCTTGGTCTTTTAACAGTAAAATATTCCCATCGTCATCTAATCTTGTATTGTTTCTGCAGGCGGTAAAGCACATCAATGCTAATAAAGCATGGCTATTGGAATGTTTTACAATTGGACTTCTGCAAATCAATTCACATAACCTTATGGCTTCGGCTATTAAATCATTTCTTACTAGATCTTCATGCTTTGTGGAATTATATCCTTCATTGAATAGTAAGTAGATTGATACCAATACACTATCTAAGCGCTTGTCTAATTCAAGATTAGTTGGCAATTCAAATTGTACATTGTTATCTTTAAAACTTTGCCTTGCACGGTACAATCTTTTTTCTATAGCCTGGTAACTTGTTACAAATGCTTTGGCTATTTCGCCTACGCTAAAGCCACACAATGTTTTTAATATAAGCGATACTTGCGCTTCGCTCGATAAACATGGATGGCAACAAACAAACATCATACGCAATTGATCATCATCAATCGTATTGGTATTAATATATTCTAGAACTGTAGGTACCAGCGTATATTCTGATTGTAATAGTGGTATTATGTTTTTCGAAAATTCTGAATGCCTTTTTTGCTGACGCAATGTATCTATTGCTTTGTTTCGTGCTACTGTAAAAAGCCAGGCGGAAGGGTTTTTTGGAAGTCCATTTATTTTCCAATTGCTAAATGCTTTTAAAAGGGTATCCTGTACAACATCTTCTGCCAATTGTAAATTTTGTGGTCCAAAAAGTTTGGTAAGTACAGCAACTAATTTCCCCCATTCTTTTCTAAAAAGATGGTCCACGGTTTCTGCTATTTGCAATTTGGTTTCCAATTTGTAAGAATTTAAATAAATATACAATAAAAAAATCCTACACATTTGTGAAGGATTTTTTTATATTTATTTCTAAGATGGCATATCCATTTTCATCACATGCCTTACTTGCACTTTCCCCCCATATTCATAATCAGGATAATCATCACAAATGGCTACAGCTTCATCATAATCGGCGGCATTTACAATAAAATAACCTCCTACTATTTCTTTGCCTTCTGCAAAAGGGCCATCGGTTACGGTTTTATTTGGCCCACTAATAATTTTTCCACCTGGCTTTAGCGGTTCTCCAGAGTCATACTTGCCGGCCTTAGCTAGTTTGTCTATCCAAGCCATCCACTTATCCAAGCCAGCTTGCATTTTTTCTGGTGTGCGTTGGTCTTGTGGCAATTCTCCGCCATGAAAAATAAGCATAAACTTTTCCATAATTGTTTGTTTTAATTTTTTTTAAATAGTTTTATAAATGACGAATAAGTAATTTAAATCCGGACAAACAGTTAAAAAATTTTTTTTTGTTCCTAAAAGTATTTTAAAAATAAACAAAGCAATTAGAAAAGGCCATACATTAATAAATATTTTTAACGTAGTTTGTATTAAAAATAAATCAATGGAGAACTTTTCTTTTCTTCCTTTTCAGAATCTTGAAACAGATAGGTTATTACTAAGACAAATTACACCTGATGACGTAAATGAAATATTTACCCTTCGTAGCAGTGCGGAAACGATGAAATACATTCCTCGACCCTTGGTTACAACAAATGAAGAAGCTTTGGAGCATATAAAAATGATTCAAGATAAGGTTGAAAAAAATGAAGGCATCAATTGGGCCATCACATTAAAAGGCAATCCAAAACTGATTGGCATAATTGGGCATTATCGAATACGCTGGGAGCATTTTAGAAGCGAAATTGGTTATATGCTTTTGCCTGAATACAATGGTAAAGGAATTATAACAGAAGCCATACAGCTTATGATTGACTATGGTTTTAACCAAATGAAAATGCATTCCTTAGAAGGAATTATTGATCCCGAAAACACTGCATCGGCAAGGGTATTAGAAAAAAATGGTTTTGTAAAAGAAGCACATTTAAAAGAAAATGAGTTTTTTGATGGTAAGTTTTTGGACTGTGTCATTTATTCTTTGGTAAAAAATAATCCTTATAAACCAAGTTTTTAAAAAAATAAAGCCGATGAAAATCTCCATCGGCTTATTTTAACAGGGGGTTTTCACAATATTAATAAGGTTGTAATACCCATCTTTTATTCAATGCTAATATTTTGTCGATATTAATTGTTTTCAATAATTTTTCTTCCAACACATTTGCAAATGTTTCAAAATAGGCAATAGCATCTTCTTTTTTGTTTCTTTTAAGCCAACGCAATCCACCAGGCAAATTATCCAAGACCTCTTTATCTGATAGGTATTCTATATGGTGAATGTCTGTAGGTGTAAGTCCAATTGCTTCCAACTTATGAAAAATGAGTGCTAAGGGGGCATTGGTAATCGGGCAAAAATCTATAGCCAATTCTGTCCACTCACCAGCACCATCATGTGCGTAACGCAAAATTTCGTCTTTGGTAAATTTGGTTACCGACTGTACCAAATTGCCACAGTTGCACGCTCCATGGTGTCCCCAAGAATGGTATGCTCCACTTGCAAGGTTTTTAGCGGTAAGTCTTAACGCTTCTATAAGTTCAATTGTTGGTAGTGCCATTTGGTAAATTTAATGATTTATTTAATGAATCAAAAGTAATAGACAATGGTTTTATTGTATGTTGTCGTTTTATTAATGTCAATCTATAGTGTAAACAAATTTACTAGATTACTATTTACTCGGATTTTATGATAAAAGGAATTTTGAAATACTTTTTAATGAAAACCGGTTACTTATATAAAATTAATTTCACTTCAAAATCCAATGTCCCAATTATTGCGTTACTATTCGCCAACGATTTAATTAACCAATAATAATTTAAAAAAATGAAAAAAACATTCCTATCAGCAGTTATAGCTGCTTCTGCTGCAGTTTTTATGCTAACATCTTGTGCAGAAGGCGAGAACAAGACCGAAGATGCTTCAAAAATGGCTGAAACAACTCCTGCAGCAGATACAACTAAACCCGCAGAAGCAGTTGTAACAATGGCAGATAGCAAAAATATTGTAGAAAATGCATCTGCATCTGCAGATCATACCACGCTAGTAGCGGCAGTGAAAGCGGCTGATCTTGTAGCTACTTTAACTGGAGCTGGCCCTTTTACTGTATTTGCACCTACCAATGCGGCTTTTGCAGCATTACCAGCGGGTACAGTAGATAACTTGCTTAAGCCAGAAATGAAAAAAGACCTTACGGGAATACTTACTTACCATGTAGTAGCGGGTGCAGTAAAAGCAGCAGACCTTAAAGATGGTCAAAAAATCAAAACTGTTCAAGGTGGAGAATTAACAGTGGCAATAAAAGACGGAAAAGTTACTATAAACGGTGCCAATGTAACCACAGCTGATATCGTATCAAGCAATGGTGTAATACATGTATTAGATGCAGTATTGATGCCTAAAAAATAAGTTTGTTAGAGAGTTAGATTAGAGAATGAGCCGCTTGTAAAAGCGGCTTTTCTTTTGATCTTTTTTAGATAATTCTATTCTTTCCTCGTCCCAAATTTCTCTATTAACCCTTTCGCCCTTATCTTTGCGCCAAAATTGAGGATGTATATGGGAACAAATCGCATCAAATCGTTATTGGTATTGGGTTTTAGCCTTTTTTTAAGTGTTTTTGCTACAGTTGCTTTTGCGCAGGATCCTGCACATGAAGGCGCTGGAGAGCACAAAGAAGAAAAACTAGATCCTGCCAAAATTATTATGGATCATATTAAAGATGCCCATGAATTTCATTTCTTTACTGCTGGTAGCTTCCATGCTACTATTCCACTGCCTGTTATTCTCTATTCTCCTACAAAAGGGATTACCGCTTTTTCTTCAAGTCATTTTGGCCATGAAGGCGAAGAGGCTTATAATGGCTATAAATTAAATGAAAACAAAGAAATAGTAGCGGAAGATGGTTCTAAAGTATATGATTTTTCACTTACAAAGAATGTTGTACAAATGATTTTGGCATTAAGCTTATTGGTGTTTTTGATGATGAGTATTGCTAAAAAATATAAAAATGGTATTGGTGTTACTTCTGCTCCAAAAGGATGGCAAAATGTAATGGAGCCAGTAATTACTTTTGTAAGAGATGATGTGGCCAAACCAAATCTTGGTAAAAAATGGAACAAGTACTTACCCTATTTATTGACCGTATTCTTTTTTATTTTAATCAACAATATTTTTGGATTAATACCTGGCTCGGCGAATGTTACGGGTAATACGGCTTTTACGGCAGTATTGGGTATTATTTCCTTGATAGTAATATTGTTTAGTACCAATTCACATTTTTGGGGTCATATCTTCTGGCCTCCAGGTGTACCGCTTGCAGTAAAAATCATTTTAGTTCCGGTGGAAGTTGCGGGTGTATTTATCATCAAGCCAGCAGCACTTATTATACGTTTGTTTGCAAACATGGTAGCGGGTCATATTATTATTTTAAGTTTTGTGTCGTTGATATTTATTTTTGGAGCTATGAACAAAGGTGCAGGTTGGGGTTTTTCTCCCGTTTCTGTATTGTTTACCGTATTCATTTATTTTATTGAGATATTGGTTGCATTTATTCAGGCCTTTATTTTTACAAATTTAACGGCGGTATTTATTGGTCAGGCATTTGAAGGTGGGCACGATGATGTAGATGGGCATCATGATGCAGTTATTATCTAGAGATTTTAGTATTCAGTACTTAGTACGGAGATAGCCCTACAACAAATGGCTGTGTCTTGTCTCACTACTCACTACTAAATACTAAATACTGAATACTGAATACTGAATTCTATTTTTCACATATAAAAACACAAGTATCATGAGTTTAATGACAACTTTGTTAGAAGTACAAATTGGTTTCTCTCACATGGGTGGAGCTATTGGTGCTGGTCTTGCAGCAATTGGTGCCGGTATTGGTATCGGTCAAATTGGTAAAGGTGCTGTAGAAGCAATCGCTCGTCAGCCAGAAGCGTCTAACGACATTCGTGCAAATATGATCCTTACAGCTGCGTTCGTAGAGGGTGTTGCCCTTTTCGCCGTAATTGCAGGTTTATTGGCTGTTTTGAAAGCCTAATTTGCACTAAAAAATTTTACTGCATCCAAAGCATAGGGCGGCGGGTGCAGTATTTTAAAAAACTAGATTCTAGGAAAAAGACATAAGATTAAAGACTCAAGATAAACGATAAATGCTCCAGATATAGCTATCTTGTATCTTGAGTCTTGATACTAAATACTCAATACTAAATACTAATTAAAATGGATTTATTACTCCCTCACTTAGGCTTAATTTTTTGGACGCTGCTTGCGTTTTTAGTGGTACTTTTTATTCTTAAAAAATTCGCATGGACTCCTATCTTAAAAGGGTTACACGATAGAGAAACAAATATTGCAGAGTCTATCGCTTCTGCAGAAAGGGTAAAGTTAGAAATGGCTCAACTAAAAGGTGAGAACGAAGCCTTGCTTGCATCTGCACGTGAAGAAAGAGCTACCATGATAAAAGAAGCTAAGATTACAAAAGATAAGATGATTGCAGATGCTAAAGAAGAAGCTAAACTAGCTGCTACAAAAATAATTACAGACGCACATGCTGCTATCCAGCAACAAAAAATGGCTGCTATCATCGATATAAAAAACCAAGTAGGTAAATTGGTAATAGAAGTAAGCGAAAAAGTATTGAGAAGAGAATTGGATAACAAACCAGCGCAAGAGCAATTCATCAATCAATTGGCACAAGAAATAAAGTTGAACTAGTACTAAGTATTTTGATATTAGATAAAAGAAAGTACGAGTTGTAGGAATTTGCACATTTGCATATTTTCACATTTTCACATTTCCACATTATGACCAACCCACGTTTAGCAACACGATACGCAAAAAGTTTATTGGATCTTTCCATAGAGCAAAATCAATTGGAAGCTGTATATGCAGATATGCAATATATGAAACAGATTAATAAATCCAATGCAGATTTTGTAGCATTGCTGCGCAGCCCCATTGTTACGTCCGATAAAAAAGATAAGATATTGGCTGCAGTTATTGGCGATAAAGTGTGCAAACTTACTATGTTGTTTATAAACCTGCTAACTACCAAAAAAAGAGAAAGCAATTTACCCGAAATTGTAACCGCATTTTTGGAGCAATACAATAAACTAAAAAATATACAAACAGTAAAACTTACTACTGCAGCGCCTATAAGCGAAGAACTAAAGAACAGTATTGTGGCAAAAGTGAGAACGGCTACAACAACTGCAGTAGAAATAGAAACATTGGTAGATGAGGAACTGATTGGTGGTTTTAAATTGGAAGTGGCTGGAACATTGATAGATGCTACAATTTTGCATGACTTAAATGATGTAAAAAAACAATTTCTGAACAACGAGTATATTCACAATATTCGTTAAATAAACATAGGAAAATATTAAAAAAGCAAGATGTAGGTCTTGCTTTTTTTGTTAAAAATCATTCATCTTCGTAAAACTATTTCCTCACCGCATATATTAGCTCGTCTTCAAATAAACCATTTTTAAAAAACGTTTTTTCAAACCTTGCTTCTAATATAAATCCCGCTTTTTCTAATACTTTTTGTGAGCCAATATTTGTACCAAATGGTCTGGCAAAAATCCGATTGATATCGTAAGTTTTAAAACCAAAAACTACCATTTCCTTAATGGCTTTGGTAATAATTCCTTTCCCCCAATATGGTTCTGCAAGCCAATAGCCAAGCTCTGCATTTTTTTGTTCTACATCATATTTTGGGTGTATGCCAATACCTCCAATGGCTTTACCATCCAAGTCTATCGCAAAAATATGTATAGGATTATCATTGTTGGCAAACTCAATAAAAGCTTTTCCATTAGCTTCATTGTACGGATGTGGAAAACTATCGTTCATATACTTTGCAATAGCAGCATTATTGGCAAAAACTACCAAACTATCCAAATCGGTGGTGGCCCATGGTCGTAATGTAAATTGCATAAATTGTACACTTGTTTATGCATACAAAATATGGCTCAATAGATTACTACAAGCCATACTTATATAAATATTATCTGCTTATTTATTGTACTGCTTCTTCTTTTACAATTACAGGCGCCTTAAAAGTTACACTTTTTGGGTTACTCTTCCTTACCATTTTTGGTTTGCTTGCAGGTATTGGTTTTACTACAGCTTCTACTTGCACATCTTCTACAATGGTTGGTGGAGTAAACACAACGGCTTCTTCTTTTACAACTTTAGGTGGCTTGGGAGGTTTTGGAGCTATTACCCGTGTTGAGATCCTTTTAGGTGGCGGAGGAGGTGGTGGCACATCAGCATTTTTCGCCAATTTATTTTTTTTTATTACAGGCGGAGAAAATTTTACTGCTTCTTCTTTAGTTTGGGCTTGGGCCAACTGCATCATCCCCAATGCAAAAAAAGCTAAAATTATTTTTTTCATACATGCGTTTTCGGTTAGATTCAGTAATGGGAAAATTCCATAAAACCAGATCCGCTTCCATAAATGTTCAATAATGATTTGCTGCTGAAAATTTACGCCCGATAGAAGCGGTAGCCCACAGGGAGGAACGACCGAGGACTACAAGCGAATAGCGGGACCAAAGCCGAACTTTGAACGGATGTTTGCGTTCAAAAAACCTTAAAACGGCATTAAACTTTCTAGAAAATAGCTGGTCTTATACAAAGTTGAAAAAAATTGCAATACTTTTATGAACTATGGCGCAACAATTAGATGATATAGAACTTTTGCAGCAATTTAAAAATGACGCTACAAAAGAGCGTGCTTTTACTGCTATTTTAAAAAAATACCAGGAAAAGCTCTATTGGCATATAAGAAGAATGGTGGTGGAGCATGAAGATGCCAACGATGTGCTGCAAAATATGTTTGTAAAAGCCTGGAAGGGATTAGCCAATTTTAGAGAAGATAGCCAATTGTACACTTGGTTGTATAGAATAGCTACCAACGAGAGTTTGACATTTTTGGATCAGCAAAAAAAGCGCAGTACCGTTTCTATGAGCGATGATGATAGTGGCTTGAGTAACAGTGTAAAAGCAGATTCAAACTTTGATGGGAATAAGCTAGAATGGAAACTACAGATTGCCATCCAAAAATTACCGGAAAAGCAAAAAGCGGTTTTTAACCTACGCTATTATGATGAAATGCCTTATGCTGAAATGAGTACGGTATTGGAGACAAGCGAGGGGGCATTAAAGGCGAGCTACCACCATGCTGTAAAAAAAATAGAAGAATATATATTAAATAATTAAACGAATGCAAACATTTAGTGTCAAATAGGAAATGAACGAAAGAGATTACATATTAACAGAATTGAAAGAGATAAGCGCTACAGTAGCTGCGTTGCCTCGTGTAAATGTGTATACAGTAGATGCTGCCTATTTTAATGGAGTAGAAGCTGAGTTGATAGCGAGAATAGCGGCTGATAAATTATATACTACACAAAACGCTTTTTCTGTACCAAATGGATATTTTGAAGGGCTGAGCAATAGTATTCTGAATAAAATAAGGGCTTCGGAAAATAACGAAGTGTTGGATGAAATGAGCCAACTATCTTCAACGATAGCAGGTATTGGTAATGCAAATGTGTTTACTGTTGCTCCTGCTTATTTTGATGAATTAGATAATACCATTTTACAAAGCATATACGCAAGCGAAAGCAATGAAGTGATTGATGAAATGAGCAAGCTTTCTCCTACTGTGGCAGGTATAGGAAACAAAAATGTGTACACAGCACCGCAAGGATATTTTGATACTTTACGTTTTGCTAACACGGAAGCACCTGTTGTAAAAATGCAAAAGCATACCGCTGTGCGATCTTTCTTTAAATATGCCGTAGCGGCTGTTGTTACCGGTTTGCTTGGTTTAAGTGTTTATACTTTTGTAAATAAGCCGTTAAAACCCAATGTGCAAACAGCAGCTTTAATGAAGCAAGCAGATGAAATTATAAAAAACAATAGTTTCGACGTTACGCTAGAAGCTATTTCTGATAAGGATTTGGAAAAATATTTGACAAATAATGGCGAAGATGTAAATGCTGCATTGGTGGCATCTACAGCAGAAGATGTACAACTACCCAATGCAGAGGATTATCTTTTTGATGATAAAACGCTTGATAATTTTTTGAATGAAAACAATCTAAAAAACTAAGCAATGAAAAAATGTATACTATACCTAAGTTTTGTGTTGGCAGCCTTTACTGCCACTGCACAAGTTTCTGAAACGGATGACCAGGAACAACTAAATCCAAAAAACGAACAAAAAATAGAAGCTTTATATATTGCTTATGTATCTCAGCAATTGAAGCTTACTCCAGAAGAAGCGCAAAAATTTTGGCCAATACATGCACAATACAACGAAGAGCTAAAAACGATAAACAAAAGTAATTTAAATGAGATAGATAGGGAGCAAGCCGTATTAAATATAAAGAAAAAATACGTTGGTAATTTTAATAGAGTATTAGGCAACGAACGTTGTAATAATTTTTATAGGCAAGATGCTGCTTTTAGAGAAAGATTAAGAAACCGTTTAAAAGAGATGAGACAAAAAAGAAGAATGAATAATATGCCACAACAAGGTCCAACAAGGCGTAGAAATATACCGCAGCGCTAAAAGATATTTAACTTTTGGGGACAAAATTAATGGCACAAACATTAATTTTTAATGCTAGTCTTTTACGAGGTTAGCATTTTTTATAATGCCACAAAGGGTGTTTTTATATCATGGTAAAATAAAAAGGTCCAATGTTCTTCTTGCCCCTGTTGCCACCATTTTTGGCGTAGCTCCATGCACAATTTACCATCGTAATCGTATTTTGCTATAAAACGGCTTTTCATTTGTTGTAGTTGTGGTGCTACATCTGCACCAAAGAAAATTTTCTCACCATCTTCTTCTATCATAAATGTTTGGTGGTATGGCGAATGTGCACCCGTTACTTCATAAGTAATGTAGTCATCTATTTTTCCATTACCTTCTGTAAAAATTACATTACTGGCACTGTTCAATATTTGAAATTCGGCAGGCGTGTATGATGGGCTACCTTTTGAAGTGGCAAATGCAAACTCATCTTTGTTTACATAATAAGTAGCTTGCGGAAAGCTAAGAAATGTATTACCCAATATTTTATCTTCCTTGCTTACACCTCCAGAATGGTCTTTGTGCAAATGACTCACCAACACCTTGGTAATATCCATAGGGTCTATTCCATTGTCAATGAGGTTTTGATGAATTTGAAGTACGCCATCCTTGTTACTGTATCCTAGCCCTGTATCAATTAGTAGAATATCTGTTTTAGTGATAATGCAAAATGGTTGTATTTCTACCAATAAACTTCCAAGTGCTCTCTCTTGTAAGTCGTCTTTGTCTTTATTAAAAGGAACAAAAACTTTTGTATTATCTATCGTAAAAGCACCTTCGCTTAGTGGTATTATTTTCATGTAATAATTTGTTCAAAGTTGAAAGTTCAAGTTTTTTAAATTCGCTAATCCATTATAAAATTTATGGTTACGAAAAATAAAAATATAAAGATTGTTTTAAAAATGCACTATAAAATATTAAGGACTGCTAATTCCCCCTTCGGGGGGATTTAGGGGGGCTTTTATCTCAGCACCATCTGCCTATCTGCATCTAACTTAATAAGTATAAAAATTAATATTGTAAATGTAATTAATGATGAACCTCCATAACTCATAAGGGGCAGTGTAATTCCAATAACGGGTGCAAGCCCTACGGTTACACATACATTTACCACCACATGAAAAAATATGATAGAAGCCACACTATAAGCATATACACGGCTAAAAGTACTCCGCTGTCGCTCGGCAATAAATACAATGCGAAGCAACAAGGCTAAATACAATAACATCACTAAGCTGGTACCCCAAAAACCAAAGTTTTCTCCTACCGATGTAAAAATAAAATCGGTGTGCTGCTCAGGTACAAAATCGCCTTGTGTTTGCGTGCCTTTTAAAAAACCTTTACCTAAAAAACCGCCTGAACCAATGGCAATTTTAGATTGCTTTACATTGTAATTTTGTTGATCGCTTTTTTTCTGTTTTTGTTTTTCATCTTCGGCAGAGAGGGTGCCTTTATCGTTTCCGGTGAAAGGATTGTCTACACCAACCATGCTAAAAATCCTATCTGCTTGGTATTTTTTAAATACATGATTGAATACAAACGGAACGGCAAGACCAACAAATGCAGAACTGATGAGCCAAGCACCAACAATGATCGTAAGTAAATTTCTATTTCTTCTAAATTGTTTTCTATTGAACCAAATAAGCAAAGCTGCAAGTATGGTAAAACTGATGAGCAATGTTTGTGTTTTAAACAACAACGAAACAACAAGCAATGCTGCTAAGGAAACACCAGCAATCAAGTAGCCAGGAGGTAAACCCTCTCTATACATTGGGATTAAAAATGAAAAGTAAACCAAGGCCAATCCGGTTTCTCCTTGTAGAATAGATAGCACCGAAGGGCTAAGTGCAATGGCTGCTGCTATTAATTGAGATTTAGGTTTACTAAAATCTGTTTCTTGCAGCGATAAAAATTTAGACAAGGCAAGTGCTGTAAAAATTTTACAAAGTTCTACAGGTTGTAAGTTCATAAAGCCCAGCGGTATCCAGCTTTTTGAACCTTTTATTTCTTTACCTACAACAAAAGTGGCCAATATAAGTACAATGCCTATTAAGTAGGAAAGATTTGCAGATGCAGTAAACAACTTACTATCGAATAACAAAATAAATGTCCCTATGACACAGCAGGCTAGAAAGAAAAAAAATTGTTTACTGTAATTTTTTTTGAAACCTATAAGTGTTTGTACAAAATTATCTGTGCTTTTATACTCTACAGAATATATACATACCAATCCTATTAATATGATGCTGGCGTACAACCATATTAATACTTTATCATTTCCTTTTGCTAAGCTTGTGTTTCGTTGATACATTTATATAGTAAAGTTTTCGCTTCTTTGTGTGCTTTGTGACTTATTTTTTGAACCACAAAGAACACTATGGTTTTTCACAAAGTTCACAGACTTCTTTGTGCTCCTTGTGTGTCCTTTGTGCCTTTGTGGTTCATTACTCGTCTTCTTTTTTCGTTAGAGTATCTGCTACGGATGGTTTCTTTTTATCGTCAGGCAATATTGCATCTTGCTTTATTATTTTCTTTTTTTCTTCTTCCTTGTCCTTTTTTTCTTTTTCCTGTTTGTCTTTTACCAGTTTATTTAAAGCATCTTCCTCTTCACTTTCATCTTCAATGCCAATGGTATCTCTTATTATTTTTATAAATCCTTTAGCAATTAAATAAGCAGAGTCTCCAGAATGTTTTACAGAATCTTGTCTACGCATTTCAGCAAAAATTTTCTTAGGTATCAAACTTAATTTTGACAGGCTTTCAATTTTTGCCAGCCGGGCTTTATCAGTAATGGAGTCATTTAAATATTTTTCTATCATTAACCCAACGATAGGGGCAGCGTAAGTGCCTCCAAAGCGTCCACTGTTCTCCACCACACACATAATGGCAATTTTTGGATTTTCTCTTGGTGCAAATGCACAAAAGAAGGAGTGGTTTTCTTGTTTTTTTCCTCTATAATAATTTTCTACTGTTCCTGTTTTCCCACAAATATTAATTCCCTTTACCCTAGCATTGCCACCAGTTCCTCTTTCCAAAACTCCTTGCATACCATCGTGTACCACATCAAAAATACTATCGGGTATATCAATGGGATGGTGTTTTTCTTTAAATGGTTTAAGTACATCGTATTTATCGCCACCATCTATTGAGTCTACTACATGGGGTGTAATATACCAACCTTTATTGGCTATATATGCCATCTCGTTTGCCACTTGCAAAGGGGTAACATCTACTTCTCCTTGCCCAATGCTTACAGATCTAAAACTACAATAGTTCCAATGGCCTTTTCCAAAAGTTCTGTCGTAGGTTGCGGGTGTTGGTATATTTCCTTTTCTTTCCGTAGGTACGTCTACCCCCAATTTATGCCCAAGCCCAAAAGCATACATATATCTATCCCAAGCTGCAAGGCTGCTATCTATGTTCGGATATTTTGGGTTGTCTATTACTCGTCTCATTACCGTGGCAAAATAAGTATTGTCAGATACGGTAATGGCGTTTCTTAAATTAAAGGTTCCATAATCTAAACACTTCATTGGTTTTGCACCCCCACATCCATAATAAGCACCACTGCAACTTACCGTGAAATTTGGGTCAATTACACCTTCATGTAATCCAACAAGTGCTTGTAATGTTTTAAATGTAGAACCCGGAGAATATTGTGCATTCACCGTTCTATTTAATAAAGGTAAAGCCGGGTTCATGTATAATTCCGAGAAATGCTTTTTTCTATTTGCACCTGTTAGATATTTCGGTTGATAAGTAGGGGCACTTACCATGGCAAGAATACCGCCGGTTTTTGGGTCGATGGCAACAATAGAACCCAATTTATTTTGCATCAACTTTTCGCCAAGCTCTTGTAATTCGATATCCAAAGAAGTGCGCAAGTTTTGACCTGCTACCGGTATTGTATCGTACTTGCCATTTTCTAATTTTTCTGTAAGCCTGTTCTTATTGTCTCTTTTCCAGAACTCAATCCCTCGTTGACCCATCAATACTTTTTCGTAACTCCGCTCCAATCCGGTGAATCCTGCATAGTCTCCAGGAGTATACCCTTCATCTTTGTGTTTTCTCAAATAATTGGTATCTACTTCTGAGGTATAACCAAGCACGTTGGCTGCCGCATCATATGGGTAAGACCGCATAGAACGCTCTTGCATAAAAAAAGCAGGTGCAAATCGATACATGCTTTCATTGAGCAGGGCCATCTTATCTTCTGTAAGCAACGCTTCAAACACAGATGATCTGGTACGTCCATTTTTAATAATAACTTCTACCACTTTTTTATTAAACTGAGCAGTATCTATTTCTAATATGCTACAAATCCCAAACGTATCTATGCCTTTCAATTTATTAGGGGTAAGCATTAAATCATACGTAGTAGTATTTTGAAGAATGGCGTTGTTATGCCTATCAAACACAATTCCTCTCTCTGGATAAATTACTTTTCGGAAGGTACCTTGTGCATCTGCCTGCAACCTCAATCCAGATGAAAAAAGTTGCAAATGCGCAAGCTGTGCAATTATTATTGAAAACATTGCAACAAAAACAACCATTACCACGTTTTTTCTACTTTGATTAAAGACAGACATTTTTTTTACAAGTTAATCGTAATTTGAAATTATAAATTTGTAATTTCTTAAACTGTATTCGTTCTAAACTTTTGTTTTCTTACAAATATCAGCTCTGTAATAATTATTAATAGTATGCTTATTACTGTAGATAAAACTGTCTTTACGATAAAATACCAAAAATTACCAAACTGCCAGGCTTCCAATAAAAATAACCAGGCATTGTGGAATAAGCTTAGTACACCCATAAAAATTGCATAAGGTAAAAGGCCCCCCATACTTTTTATAGAAGGTTCTTCAAAGTTGGTATCTGCTCCTTCTTGGGGTATAAAAATATTTACAAGAAAAGGCCTTATGTAGGCAATGAGCACACATGCCGCTGCATGAAAACCAGGATTGTGTTGAAAGCTATCTAAAATAAAGCCATATGTAAATGCAATAAGCATTAGCCAGGTTCGGGTCATTTTAAAAGGCAACCAAAGTACAAAAAGAAAATACAAATAGGGTGTTACCATCTGGTGCAGGTGAATCCTATCTAGCACAAAAACTTGTACCAGCATAAATAAAATGGCCCTCAATATATTTTTTACAAGTACACTCATTTATTTGCTGTGGCTTTTACTTTTTCCAGTATTTTTTTTATGGGAGCGGCATCTACACTTTGTATGGCATATACATATTCTAGATTGTAAAAATCTACGGAAGTTTTTACGGCTATCTTAAAATTATTATTGGCTTTTTCGGGCTTTACACTTATAACCCTCCCAATAAGCAGACCCTTAGGGAAAAAACCACTTACGTTTGTAACAATAGAATCTCCTACGGCTACTTTGGCACTTTGAGAAATATTGCTGAGCGATAAAATATTGGGCCTTTCTCCATTCCAACTCAATGTTCCTGCTTCCCCATTACCTTTAAATAGTTTGGCATTTAAGCGACTATCTTTATGCAACAAACTCATGGCTACTGCATAATCGCCGTCCACTTCTGTTATTACACCTACAACATCGTTGTTTACACCTACAAGGCCCATATCTTTTGTAAAGTATTTTACATTTGGGCCCGTTATCACTATATAATTGCTTTGAGAAGAAAAACTATTGGAAACTACTTTTGCACTTATGTAATTAAACTTTCTGTAGGTTAATATGGAATCAATTCTTACAGAGTCTACCACAAGCTTATTAGCCGAGTCGGGTATATTGTAGTTATTGCGTAGCTTGTTGTATAAGACCTCATTGGCTTTTACAAGTGAGTCATTGGTACGAGAGAGTTGAAAATAATATTCTACTTTATTGTATTGTTTATTGATGCTGCCAGTAAACTTATTCATGGTATTACCAAAAGCAGCTTGATGGTATTTATTATAGCTCACGATAAAATAAATACTAAGTACCTGTAAAAACAGGAAAACAAGAAAGTTGGAATAGCGCCTTAAAAAAAGGAAGATGTTACGCACCGGTAATGTATATAAGTTGGCAGGTTGATGTTATTTTTACTGTTCGTGGGACACGAACAGCGGTGAACCGCCGTGGTCGGTGTCCCACCGACCATTTTAATTCTAATTCGTATTATGAGAAACCATCCGTTTATTATCTCATCACAAACGGATATCTATCATAATTTTTCAATGCAATACCTGTGCCTCTTACCACACTCTTTAGTGGGTCATCG
Source organism: Ferruginibacter sp. (assembly GCA_031380515.1). GTDB lineage: Bacteria > Bacteroidota > Bacteroidia > Chitinophagales > Chitinophagaceae > Ferruginibacter. Next base: position 61,278 of record JANNGD010000015.1, read on the forward strand.
GCAACATGCACGGGTAATTTTATTTTAGCCGCTATTCTTTTATCAAGACCTCTTAACAAAGCTCCACCGCCTGTAAGATAAAGCCCTCTGCGATAAATATCTGAAGCTAATTCTGGTGGAGTAGTTTCCAATGCTTTTAAAATAGCTTCTTCAATTTTAAAAACACTTTTATCCAATGCCTCTGCTACTTCTTGATAGCTTACCATTACTTGTTTAGGTATACCCGTTACCAAATCTCTTCCGTTTACTGGTATGTCATCAGGAGGGTTATCCAAATCTTTCATGGCAGCACCAACTTGAATTTTTATTTGCTCAGCCGTACGCTCACCTATTAACAAAGAGTGATAGCGACGTAGCGCCTCCATAATGTCAGCCGTAAATTCATCTCCCGCTACCCTTATACTTTGGTCACATACAATACCTGCCAAAGCAATTACTGTTATGCCAGTTGTTCCACCACCAATATCAATGATCATATTCCCTACAGGTTCTTCTACATCTATTCCAATACCAAGGGCAGCAGCCATTGGCTCATGTATTAAATATACTTCTTTAGCACCGGCTTGCTCTGCACTATCTCTTACCGCACGTTTTTCTACCTCAGTAATGCTACTTGGTATGCATATCATCATTCGCCAGCTAGGTGCTATCCATGGTTTTTTGGGATACACCATTTTAATAAACTCACGAATCATGAGCTCGGCAGCATTAAAATCCGCAATTACCCCATCACGCAATGGGCGCACGGTTCTTATACTCTCGTGGGTTTTTTCGTGCATCATCAATGCCTTCTTGCCCACGGCCAATAAAAGTTTAGGATTGTTTCTATCCAAAGCTACAATAGATGGTTCATTAACCACCACTTCGTCGTTGTGAATAATAAGGGTATTTGCTGTACCAAGATCTATTGCAATTTCCTGCGTAAAAAAATTAAAAAGGCCCATTTTAATTGAGGGGTAAAGTATTTATAAGAATTGCAAGCGAAGGTGATATAAATTATTCATTTAACAATGTGCAAATTCATTTTTTATGAAATATTTTTTAAATTTTATTTTTTGGCAAAACCTTTAGGGCAAAGGGTTGTACTAATATATTTAGCATAATTTTTATGCTTATATTTTTTTTGAATCAAACTTATACAACAAAAGCGGAAATTATATGAAGGTATTTGTTTGAGCAAAGCGGCTCTTGCATAAATTGTAAGAATGAATTAAGTATTATAATTTTTGATTTATTAATTACCTGAATTCATAGCCAATATCCTTTCTATATTTCATGTCTTCAAAATGAATTTGTTGCAATAAATATTCAGATTTTTCGGCAGCTTCTGTAATATTTTCGCCAAATGAAACAGCCACTAAAACCCTACCACCATTGGTTACAACATCATTTCCAACATGTTTTGTACCAGAATGAAAGAGCAAGCTTTCTGGTATGTCATAGGAATTAAGTCCGTCAATTACTTTTCCTTTATTGTAATCACCTGGGTAGCCTCCACTAACAGCTACAATACCTACTGCAGATTTTTCATCTATTTGTAAGCGGATGCTATCTAGGCTTTCATTGGCAGCGGCGTTCAATAATTCTAATAAATCGTTTTGTATTCTAGGAATTACAACTTCTGTTTCGGGATCACCCATGCGGCAATTGTATTCTATTACAAAAGGTTCTTCTTTGTCTATCATCAACCCAATAAAAACAAAACCTTTGTAATCCAGCTTGTCTTCTTGGAGTCCTTTAATGGTAGGTTCTATTACTTTCTTTATTATTTTTTCCTTTAGAGCTGGCGTCATAAAAGGCACAGGGCTTACAGCGCCCATACCACCAGTATTGAGTCCAGTGTCGCCTTCACCTATTCTTTTATAATCTTTCGCTTCTGGAAGTAGTATATAATTTTTTCCATCTGTAAGTACAAAAACACTCATTTCTATTCCTTGCAAAAAATCTTCAATTACCACTTTTTTACCCGCATCACCAAATTTAGAACGAATAAGCATCAGCTCAAATTCGGCCCTTGCTTCAATTTTACTGGTACAAATAAGCACCCCCTTACCAGCTGCCAATCCATCTGCTTTTAATACCAATGGGAAATTTTGTTGGTCAATGTATTCTAAACCTGCATCAAAATCAGCTGCTACAAATTCCCTATAAGCTGCTGTTGGTATGCCATGCCTGCTCATAAAATCTTTTGCATATGCTTTGCTACCCTCTAGTTGAGCAGCTTCTTTTGAGGGTCCAATTATTTTAATATGCTTGGTAAGTTCATTTTGGTTAAAAAAATCTGTTATCCCTTTTACCAATGGTTCCTCTGGGCCTACCAAAATAAGATCAATGTTGTTTTTTATTGCCGCAGCGGAAAGCTTTTCAAAATCGGAGACAGCTATATCTAAATTTATACCAAAAGTGACTGTGCCAGCATTACCAGGGGCAATAAATATTTTGTCACATAAAGGGCTCTGTTTCAGTTTCCATGCAAAAGTATTTTCACGGCCACCAGCACCTATAATGAGAATATTCATATTCGATTTTTTTAGGATTTTACAGAGAATTGCGAATATAATTTACTTTTTTACTAAAAGAGTTTTTTTTGTAAAAGATAATGTTGGTTTTTTTATAAGGTACAAAAAAACTGATGCGGCATATTGTAATGATGTTTTTGAAAAGAATTGCTTATTTTGAGTGTTCATTTATCAAAACTTAGCTCAATAAAATACATTATTATGATGGAACAACAAATACAATCAAAACATCCAAAAGGACTTTGGGTATTATTTGGAACAGAAATGTGGGAGCGTTTTAACTTTTATGGAATGCGAGCCATACTTACACTATTTATGGTAAACTCTTTGATGATGAAAGAAGCAGATGCTTCTTTGATCTATGGAGGGTTTCTAGGCCTATGCTATCTCACGCCTATGCTAGGAGGTTTTGTTGCAGATCGTTTTTTTGGAAATAGGAATTGTATTATGCTGGGTGGATTAATGATGGCGGTTGGGCAGTTTTTATTGTTTATAAGTGCATCTGTTTTTAGTTCTAATTTAAGTCTTGCAAATACTTTACTATGGTCTGCACTTACCATTGTTATTTTTGGCAATGGTTTTTTTAAGCCAAATATTTCAAGTATGGTTGGTAGTCTTTACCCTAAGCAAGAAAAATCCAAGCTAGATACCGCTTTTACTATTTTTTATATGGGTATAAACCTTGGTGCATTTTTGGGGCAGTTAATTTGTCCGCTTGTAGGCGATGTAAAAGATGCAGCAGGCATAAGAGATATACATGCTTTTAAATGGGGTTTCTTAGCAGCATCTATCGCAATGGTATTGGGTACTATAGTTTTTTATTTTTTGAAAGATAAATATGTAACCACTCCTGATGGTAAACCTTTGGGAGGATTACCTAAGCACAATGATGCTTCTCAGTATGAAGAAGGAGAAGCTCAGAAAGCAGTATTTTCAACACAATCGCTCATTGGGGCTGCTATCTCTTTTGTGGCATTATTCTTTTTATTCAGATATATGTTAGCAGGGACTAACCCGGTAAAAACCATTATCTACCCTATTATTTATGCCTTAGGACTAACATTAGCAGGGTTAATCATTTCTGATAAATCATTAACAAAAGTTGAATTACAAAGGATATTGGTTATATATATTGTAGGCTTTTTTATCATTTTTTTCTGGGCGGCATTTGAGCAAGCAGGGTCTTCGCTTACCTTTATTGCAGATAACCAGTGCGATAGAAACTTTTTTGGTTGGAACATGCCACCATCAATGGTGCAAATTTTTAACGGAGCTTTTGTATTTGCATTTGCATTTCCATTTAGTATGTTGTGGGATAAGTTGCGAGCCAATGGCAAAGAACCACTATCCACTGCCAAGCAAGCCATTGGATTAGGGCTCATAGCATTGAGTTACTTAATAATCGCCTACAATGTAAAAGATTTAGGAAATTCTGGATTGTTAGCTATTAAATGGTTAATCCTTTTATACCTTATTCAAACATTTGCTGAGCTTTGTTTATCGCCTATAGGCCTTTCTTTGGTAGGTAAATTATCGCCAAAGCGTTTTGCATCGTTATTGTTCGGTGTATTCTTTTTATCTAATGCTGCAGGTTATGCGCTTGCAGGTTCGTTGGGTGCTCTAATACCAGCTACAGGCGATAAATTTAAAAAAGCACAAGAGCTCGGTATTGATTTACAAGCGGTACTAAATAAAACTGTAACGCCATCAGCAGAGCAATTAAAATTATTAGACACAAATCAAATAAGTGCTGCAAACCCTGTATTTGTAGGTGTGGAAATACATAATTTGTATGAATTTTTTATGGTCTTTGTGGTGCTAACTGGTATCGCAGCAGTTTTATTATTCTTACTTACTCCAGTTTTAAGAAAAATGATGCATGGAGTAAAATAAATAAACTTCCTATATTTATAAAAGGCGACTCTTCAAAGAAAGTCGCCTTTTAATTTTATCTTTCTTTTTAAAATAAATAACCATGTGGAAAAAACACCCCAAAGCCCTGCCTTTTTTATTTTTTAGCGAAATGTGGGAACGCTTCGGCTATTATTTAATGATAGGTATTTTTTTGCTGTATTTAAAAAATGTGGAGATAGGGTTTTCTATGAGCAATAAAGAAGCATCCGATTTGTATGGTACTTTTATAGCGCTGGTATTTTTAACGCCGTTCATAGGCGGCTTATTGGCAGACAGGTACTTTGGCTATCGCAAATCCATTATTGCAGGAGGGCTAATGATGGGTATAGGCTATTGCCTAATGGCTGTGCACAGCCTTACCATGCTGTATGTTTCTATGTCGTTGGTCATTATTGGCAATGGATTTTTCAAACCCAATATTAGTACACTATTGGGTAATTTATATTCTACACCCGAATACACACAACGCAAAGACGAGGGCTACAATATTTTTTACATGGGTATAAATGTAGGGGCATTTATTTGCAATTTTTTTAGTGCTGCCATTATTATCGTTTGGGGATGGAAGTATGCATTTGTAGCAGCTGGGGTAGGAATGTTTTTAGGCGTTATTATATTTATAACAGGTACCAGACATTACAAATCGGGTGATATCTTAAAGCCGATGACAGCAGCTGATATGCCCTTTAGTAAAATTGTACTTACTATATTTATCCCTTCTTTGGTTGCCGGCATCCTTGGTTGGATAATACCGGGCGATATTTTTAAAAGCGATAGCAACGATGCTTTTATTTTTGCTTGTATACCCGTTCTTTATTTTTATGCTTCCCTATATTTTAAAGCTACAAAAGAAGAGAAAAGGCCTATAGCTGCCTTGCTTGCTATCTTTGCGGCGGTTATTTTGTTTTGGGCCGTGTTCAAACAAAATGGTACTGCGCTTACCATTTGGGCAGATAATTATACCAATAGGGAAGTTAGAGGGAAAGCTGCTGATGTGATTAGTGGCGTAAAACTTGCCAAAGACATTGAGTATAAAAAGGATTCTATTGATTTGTATGATGCAAAATTTATATTACAAAAGGAAAATGGGAAAATTATAAAAGAGTACAACTACCCTAGTTATTTTAAAAACGTAAAACCAGCAAACCTCCCACAAGATGGAGAAAAGGCTACACTTTGGAGCACACCGTTAAGCCAATCAATAAACCCTGGTTGGGTTATTTTATTGACACCATTAATAATTGCATTTTTTGCATTTTTACGACGAAAAAATAAAGAACCATCTACCGCTACCAAAATTGCTTTTGGTTTATTAATTTCAGCATTGTCTGTTTTGGTGATGGTAGGCGCCGCTTACATAACCCATAATGGTGCCGAAAAAGCGAGTGTATGGTGGCTTATGGGAACTTATGGGGTAGTAACAATTGGCGAATTATTACTCAGTCCAATGGGGCTTTCATTGGTATCTAAACTTAGTCCAGTTCGCATCACTTCTTTAATGATGGGTGGGTGGTTTTTGGCTACATCCATTGGCAATAAACTATCTGGCTTATTGGCTACTATGTGGGATGGTTACGAGCACAAGGCTAATTTCTTTTGGGTAAATTTTGGTTTACTACTGTTTGCAACCTGTATCATTTTTGCGATGTTAAAATGGCTCAATGGAATAATGAAAGAAAAAGGGGTAAGCTAATATCCTATATAACTAGCAAAAAGTGAAGTATTCCTAATTGCGCAAATTATGTAAGATTTTTCCATAAAAAGAAAAGCAAAAATCAGTTTATAGCCATTAATTTTGCAATACATAATTTTTAATCTTTTTAAAACTAATACAATGGCATTTACTTTAGCACCGCTACCATATGCATACGAGGCATTGGAACCACATATTGATACAGAAACCATGCATATACACCACGATAAGCACCACCAAGCCTATGTGGACAATGTAAACAAAGCAATTGCAGGTACAGACAATGAAAACAAAACTATTGAAGAACTGGTAGCACATGCTGGAAGCATAAGCCCTGCCGTGCGCAACAATGGCGGTGGTCATTGGAACCATACTTTCTTTTGGGATTCGCTAAAAAACAACAATGGCGCAAAACCAACTGGAAAATTAGCAGAAGCCATAGACGCAGCATTTGATTCTTTTGATGCATTCAAAGAAAAATTTAATACAGCAGGTACAACCCGTTTTGGTAGTGGTTGGGCTTGGCTTATTGTGCAAGATGGTAAGTTGGCTATTTGTTCTACAGCAAACCAAGACAATCCGCTTATGGATATTGCAGAGGTAAAAGGCACACCAATATTGGGATGCGATGTATGGGAGCATGCATATTATCTAAAATACCAAAACAAGCGCCCGGCATATTTAGAGGCATTTTGGAATGTTGTAAATTGGGATAAGGTAGCCGAGCGGTTCGAGAAAGCATAAATAACTCTTATTTTATTTTAAAAAAGCTCGTCATAATGATGGGCTTTTTTGTTACAATAATGATTCAAATTTTCTTTTACTAGTTTTTGAATAGGTCTAAGTAAATTTGTAGCTAAATAATTTCTTATTTTGTCGGATATCATACAATTATTGCCAGATAATATTGCCAATCAAATAGCGGCGGGCGAAGTAATACAAAGGCCAGCTAGTGCGGTAAAAGAATTATTGGAAAATGCAGTAGATGCAGGTGCTACAGAGATACAGCTCATCGTAAGTGATGCAGGTAAGGCACTTATACAAGTTATAGATAATGGAAAAGGCATGACCGAAACCGATGCTCGAATGGCATTTGAGCGGCATGCTACTTCTAAAATAAGCAGTATAGAGGATTTGTTTCGAATAAAAACAATGGGTTTTAGAGGGGAGGCATTGGCAAGTATTGCTGCCGTAGCCCAAGTAGAACTTAAAACAAAGAGAGCGGAGGATGAGGCAGGCATTTACATAGAGATAGAAAACAGTGTTGTAAAAAAGCAAGAGCCGATTGCTGCACCCACGGGTACGAGTATTGCCATGAAAAATCTTTTTTTTAATGTGCCTGCTCGCAGAAATTTTTTAAAAAGCAATCCGTCAGAACTTCGCCATATTATAGATGAATTTACAAGGGTAGCCATGGCTTTCCCCGAAATATTTTTTTCCTTATCATCAAACGGGCAACAGGTTTTTCATTTAGAAAAGGGGAGCCTCAAACAACGTATTGTGCAAATTCTTGGAAATAGTTATAACGCCAAATTGGTAAGCGTACAAGAACGTACAGATTATTTGGACATAATTGGTTTTGTAGGCAAGCCAGAAACAGCAAAAAAAACAAGGGGGGACCAATACTTTTTTGTAAACAATCGTTTTATAAAAAGTGCTTACCTCAACCATGCTGTCATGAGCGCTTTTTCGGATATGATACCGAAAGACAGTTTTCCAATGTATGCCCTCTTTATTGATTTAGATCCTGCACAATTGGATATAAATGTGCACCCAACCAAGCAAGAAATAAAATTTGAAGATGAAAAAATTGTGTATGCCTTTGTGCAGAGTGCTGTAAAACATGCATTGGCACAATTTAGTATTACGCCTACATTGGATTTCGAATTGGATGCAACCATTCAAAATTTAGATGCTGTAAACAAACCAATGACGGAACAGCATCGTTCCTCTGCATCGTCCTCACAATTGTTTCAAACATTTACACAAAAAAACCAAGCACATTTTATAGAAAAGAAAAGTGAGTTGGCACATTGGAAAGATTTTTATGAAAAACCATCTGAGCAAAATGATATTGCTACAGGAACGCAAGTGCCCGTTTTTGAAAAGTTGTATTCGAACAATGAAAGGCCAGCGGAACACCACGATTTTCTGCAAATACATTTTGCTTATATAATTGTTCAAAATGACAACGGATATTTATTAATTAACCAGCAAAATGCGCATGAACGAATTTTGTATGAGCGTTTTGCAAATGCCGTTTCTGGAAAAGCTATTGCTACGCAGCAAAGTTTATTTCCTGCAACTTTAGAACTTACTCCTGCCGATACAGTAATGCTTTCAGAATTATTACCAGACTTACATTTATTGGGCTATCAGATAGAGCCATTTGGCAACAATACTTTTGTAATACAGGGAACGCCGGCAGATATGCACAATGCTGGAGATACAAACGCCATTGAAAAACTGTTGGAGCAATACAAACATTTTAGCAACGATCTTAAATTTTCTAAGCGAGAAAAATTACTGCGTTCCTTATCCTTGCAACAATCTATAAAAATGGGCACGGCACTTTCTAAAAAAGAAATGAAACAACTTACAGAGGATTTATTTCTATGTGAAACGCCCAATGCAACTGCTACAGGTAAGCCTACATATATGAGCTTTAAAAAGGAAGATATGGATAAAATGTTTGGGCGATAGCCTCCCAAAATTTCTCCACAGGAGGGGCTTTCAATCACTTTGATTTCTTGATTTTTTGATCGTTTTAACTCTAATATAAAACAAAGGCTGCTCATTATTTGAGCAGCCTTTGTTTTATATAATGTACGAGCTTCTTTGCCCACACTGTTTAACAGTGGTTATTGTTTTACAAATGTTTGTGTACAAACTTGATTTCCATATAATAATCGAAGCGTATAGATACCAGCAGGCAAATTAGCAATATTAATACTTACAATATTATTACCTACTATACCTTGTTGTTGTTTTTGGGCAACAAGCATATTCATAGTATTGTATATTAACGCATTTAGTAACAACGGCTGTGCAAGCGTAACATGTGCATTTACAATTGAGCTGGCTGGGTTAGGGTATAACTGTAAAGTACAACTATTTGTTACTGGTATAGAATGTGCAATTCTAATAACCCTGCAATATTCTTTTATACAACCATTGGCAAATGTTGCTTTCAAACATACCCTATAGTAGCCCGAGTCTAAGAATACATAGGTAGGATTATTTGCTTGTATTGTAATCGTACCAGTTCCAGGGGTTGTAGGCACTTTTGTTATTGTCCATACTTGATTGGTTGTGGGAATATTTGAAGTTGCTACAAACCTAACCCTGTTTGGTACCAATGAATCTCTTACATCATTAAAGCCTACAATAATATCGTTACAATTAGGGGCTATATAAATAGTGCTGCAAGTGGTAGAAGCACAGGTGTTATTTTTGAATGCAGTAAGGCAAACAGTATAGTAACCACTATTGGTAAATTGATGGGTAGAAGTGGCACCTTGAGATCCTGTACCATCTCCAAATGTCCAAGTGTATTGTATGTTATTGCTAATATAATTTGGCGTAAAGGTTATTGTATTGCCATTGGAGGTAGATCTTACAAAAGTAAATAAAGACAATTGATTGCAAGCTGGTTGTGGAGCTACAACTGTTATTGAATCGCACTTGTAGCTTATACAAGTGCCCAGTTGTGTGCGAAGGCATACTGCATACCTGCCAGCTTGTGCATATGTATGGGTTGCATTCCATGTAGCGGCTGTGGTGCCATCTCCAAATGACCAAACGGCGGTGGCGCCCGTAGCAGGTACAACTGAGGTATTGGTGAAAACGATTGTTTTAAAGTTTGCCGCCGTTGCTGCCCAAGTAAAATTAGATTGTATAGTGCATATTACAGGAACTACAATCGTGTAACATTTTTCGCTGATACAGGTTGTTAATGCACCAGTAGCGCCTCTTTTTATAACCCTTAAGCAAACAGTGTATGTGCCAGGTTGCGCAAAAACATGTACTGGGTTTACTTGATTAGAAGAAGTGCCATCACCAAATGTCCAGCGAATAGAATCTGTATTGCTAAGCGGTGCAGATGTATTGGTGAAATGATAAGTGTTTGGTACTACTGTTGGTGAAGTATTTCTGTACCAAGTAAAATTTGCTGCAAGATTACAAGGAATTGTAACAGTTACTAATTTGCAATATTCTCTAATACAAGGGCTAGTGCCTGAAACTGTATTTCTTTTAATTCTTATGCAAACATTGAAAGTGCCAGCCGTAGTGTAAGTATGTGTTGGATTATTTACACAACATACAATAGGACTTCCATCACCAAAGTTCCAAAAAATAGAATCAGTTGGTAAATAGCCAGGGCTTTGGTTTGTAAAACTGATTGTGTTTGGCTGAGTGGCACTTGCTAAGGATGTAAAATATGCCTGAATATTACATGGGTTCGTTATTGGCGAAACTACAACTTGATAACATTTTTCGCTAATACAATTGGTAAGAACGCCATTCGGATTTCTTTTTATTACACGTAAGCAAACAGTATAAGTGCCAGGTTGCGTATAAACTTTTACTGGGTTTACTTGGTTAGAAGAAGTGCCATCACCAAATGTCCAACGGATAGAATCAGAACTGCTAAGCGGTGCAGATGTATTGGTGAAATGATATGAAAAAGGAATTGTAGCTAGACTATCTCTGAACCAAGTAAAGTTTGCTACAAGATTGCAAGGAATTGTAACGGTTACTAATTTGCAATATTCTCTAATGCAAGGAGTAGTTCCTGCAACAGTATTTCTTTTAATTCTTATGCAAACATTGTAAGTGCCAGCCGTAGTGTAAGTATGCGTTGGATTATTTACACAACATACAATAGGACTTCCATCACCAAAGTTCCAAAAAATAGAATCGGTTGGTAAATAGCCTGGGCTTTGGTTTGTAAAACTAATAATATTTGGCTGAGTGGCACTTGCTAAGGATGTAAAATATGCTTGAATGTTACAGATATTAATAAGTGGTGTAACTACAACTTGATAACATTTTTCGCTGATACAGGTTGTTAATGCACCGGTAGCAGTTCTTTTTATAACTCGTAAGCAAACAGTGTAAGTACCAGGTTGCGCATAAACATGCATTGGGTTTACTTGATTAGAAGAAGTGCCATCACCAAATGTCCAACGGATAGAATCAGAACTGCTAAGCGGTGCAGATGTATTGGTGAAATGATAACTGTATAATGCTACTGTTGGTAAACTATCTCTGTACCAAGTAAAGTTTGCCACAAGTGTACAAGGGTTTTCAATTACAATTGTTTTGCAATATTCTCTAATGCATGGTGTAGATCCGGCAGGCGTGTTTCTTTTTATTTTGATACATACATTGTAAGTTCCTGGATTTGCATACGTATGATTGGGAGTGTTTGCACAACACAAAATAGGAGTTCCATCACCAAAGTTCCAAAAAATAGAATCAGTTGGTAAAAAGCCAGGGCTTTGGTTTGTAAAACTTATTGTATTTGGCTGCCCGGAGTTTACTAAAGATGTAAAAAATGCTTGAATATTGCATGTACTAGGCACAACAACAGTATCTAAACGACAAATATCACTTACGCAAGGGGGAGTTGCTGCATTGTTTGGTTTTTTTACACGCAAACAAACAGTATATATTCCAGGTGCTGCATATGTATGAACAGGATTTAAAGCGGTAGAAATGCTGCCGTCACTAAATGTCCAACGGGCAGAATCTGTTGGAGCAAAACCGCTTGATGTATTTGTGTATAGGCGTGATAAAGGATTTGTAGGCACTGCGGAAGAAGTAAAAGATGCTACTAAATTACAAGTGGCCTGTTGAATAGTAATTGTTTGCAAAGCAGAATCTGTACAAATAGTTACATTATTTTGATTGTGCCTTATAACATAATGCTTTACAACAAAAACACCATTTGCTGTAAAAGTATGTGTAGGCCTAATAACCGAACTTGGGGAAGAGGCATCTCCAAAAATCCAATAATGCTGCACAAAAGGCGAATCAGTAACAATAGCAGGGGTAAATTTTACTGTATTCCCGCTCAAAAACTGCGCATTAAAAGAGGGGTTACAAGGGTTGGCTATCTGAGCATTTCCTTGATTTGCAAAAAATGCAAGGAACATTGTAATAAAGAGTATAAACTTTTTCATACAAAAATTTTAAAGATTTGGTAATCGGGTGTTCATATTAGATACTGGCAAATGTTTAAACGTTGCCTCAAATACCATTAATTATTTTCCCTGATTTGTAGTAGTAGGTTTTCTATAGCACGCCTACAAGACCTTTCAGTACTACTAAAACTATTTAATTGGATACTAAATATAAGCATTTTATTCTTTTTGGTAAATAAATAGCCGCTAAGGGATACATTATTACTCATAGAGCCTGTTTTGGCATAAATAGAGCCTGTTGCATCTTTGTAATAGCTTTTCAATGTCCCTTCTCCACCAGTTGGTAAAATCCTTTTCATCCTATCAATACCAAATTCGCTTTGTAATTTATCCAGGATATAAATAAAATCTTTTGGCGAAAACAAATTATACCTGCTAAGGCCAGAGCCATCTACCCAACGAGGTTTTGTGGGCAAATCTTTCAAATCTGTTTTTAACAATGTGTCAATAATGTCTTCATCACTCATGTAGCCGAGTTTTTCATTGCTTACCATGAGTAGTGTTTGCTCAGCAAAAAAGTTATCACTGTTGTGCATCATAGGGCGAAGGAGGGAGTCGGTGGGGCGGGAATGAATTTGATATTTTTTATTGCCCTTGTATACGCTATTTAAAATTCCTGCTTTAGCAAGGTATTTTGGTTTTATTGGATGATGAATTGTATCAGATAACAATTGAAATGAAAGCGTATCTGATGTTATAAATGGTACTTGAACTTTTGTATTTTTATCTGCATCAAAGTGACATGAGAAATTATTGTTAAAGAAATCTCTTACAACTTTGCTAATAAATCCATGATTATAGAAAGGTGGGTTATATGGCTTTGATGTACCCCCAATTACTGGATAATATAGTAAAGTTGTATCGTCACCAGAATAATTTACTATATTTCCATAAACAGGAAGTATGGATCGTTCGACCATATAATAGTCGTTATAATCGTCCCATGACCAACCTTTACCATAAACTGTTGTTTTAAAGCCTGAATTATTCGACCAAATTGTTTTATTTGTTTTTGATAAAAAATCAATAACTGGTTGAGAGTTGAAATCCGAATGCAAAAGTGTAGGATCACCTGTTGGGTAAATAATTATGTTGTTAGAATCTTCAGTATACCTCATCCCCACCAAACTATCCCCCAAATATTTCAAACCCGCATATAGTGTAAACAATTTTACATTACTACTGGGCGTAAAGTTTTTCTCCTCGTTGTAATTGTATAAATATTTGCCAGTAGCTGGCTCGTATATGCTTATGCCTGCATGGCCAGTACGCACTGTAGTATCATTTAAAAAATGATTTATTTGTTTTTTTGTTATTTGGCCTGTGCTTTTGCAGGAGTAAATGGTTGAACAAAACAGGAAAATAAAAAAGTATTTCATAATGTATTTTATAAAACGCAATCTAGTGCATAATAAAAGATGAATAAAGATATAAAAATGAAATGTGTCCCGCCGAATGCGAGACACATGAAGATGCATATAGCTGAAAATGCTTGGGCAAAAGCCAAAGGCGTTACCCAATTTTTTGGCATTTGGGACTAAAGTCCCTTTTTAAATCAATATGTTACCCCGACCTAAAGGTCGGAGCAATTTAATACAAACCAGACTCCAATAATTAAAATTACTTTCCTTCATTGAGGTCTAGTCTAAATACTCAATACTAAGTACTCAATACTTACTTTCTTAATTCCGCTCCTGCACTCGCAACCATCTTTCTGGAAAATCATTTTTCCCAGCCGTTAAATAATCGTTGTGGCTGCAAGCTGTAAATTTTCCATCGGGCATTTGCATCCACCAACGGTTTGTTCTTTTGCTTTGCAAGAAGGTAGTATCTACTTCTGCAAAAACAGTATGGTATTCATTAAAATTACTTCTATCACTTAAAGACGATTCCAAATTCATCCGATGCTTACCATCTATAAAATACCAAAGCATTTGTGCAATTTGTTTGGCTGTTACTTCATCGGTATCTTTTGCTGGGCTATAGCCATAAATGCCCATGCTGTTTAAAGTTGAGCTCATGCCCGCAAATTGCATAAGCGTACAAGCTTCTACTCCAGTAAAGCCATTTGGGCAATTTTTGTTTGCGGGTGCATCGCTGTATTTGATGGCACTTATATCGAAGCTAAGCATGTTGCTGTTGCGTAGTACAGGCTCCATTTCTATAATATTATCCAATACATTGCCCAAACGATAGCAATCAAAACGAAGTTTATCTATTGTTTGCAGCATACGAGGGTGCACAAAATAGCTTTGAAAACCAATATGGTTATAATGTTTTAAAATATTGGGTACAGCAGTAAACATTTCCATTAAAAAGTTTTCTGCTGGCACCCTACTTTCCCCACTTAGGTTAATGTAAGCATCAATACAAGATGCTTCTACTATCTTATTTAAACCATTGTAGGCATAGTATTGCGCTAATGTAATGTCATGTGAACCGCCAATGATAACAATTGTCTTATTTGTACGATACAATTCTTCCAACACTGTTCTTATTGCTGCATAACTATCGTTTAAAGAAGCGCCTGTTTTAATATTTCCTACATCTGCAATTTTAATATCTGTATGCCAGTAATGCAATCTGTACAATTGCTTTCTAATTATATCTGCCGCATTGTTTTCTTTTTCAAAATTGCCATTGCCACGGGTTTCGTTTACACCAACTATTATAATATCTGCCTGTGGTATGTCAAATGCTTCCTCTTGTTGTGTTAATACATGTTTGCCTAATTGTCCATCTACATAACCCTCATCTTCGTTTATCATATTGAGCGAAATGGGGTCTAAAAAATCTTGAATTTCCTGCATTAAAAAAAGTTTTGACAAATGTAGGGAAAGGGGATTTGATTTTTGCCCAAAGCTTTCCTTATATCCTGTAATAAAATGTAGAAACCTTAAATTTTATAGAAATCCTATATTCTTGTATTGAAGAGATAATTAGGAATTACAATTTACCCTACATTTGTAACATATAAAAAACTCCAATTTTTTAACGATGGCAGATACTCAAGAAATTTTACAGGAAGTAGTAATAAAATTTGCTGGCGATAGCGGCGATGGAATGCAGCTTACAGGTACACAATTTACAAACAACAGTGCCATGCTAGGTTTAGACTTGGCAACTTTTCCGGATTTTCCTGCAGAAATTCGTGCACCAATAGGCACTTTGCCTGGCGTGAGTGGCTATCAACTACGATTTAGCAGCGATCGGATTTTTACACCTGGCGATGATTGTGATGTACTGGTTGCAATGAATGCCGCTGCCCTAAAAGTAAATTTAAAGGGCTTGAAAAAGGGAGGTAAAATTATTGCCAATACCGATGGTTTTGATATGAAAAACCTACGACTAGCAAATTATCCAGAAGGAGTAAATCCATTAGAAGATCATAGCCTTGATGGATACGAGGTTATACAAATGGATGTAACCAAAATGACCCGTGAGGCTTTGAAAGACATTACCATGGGTACCAAAGAAAAAGACCGTGCAAAAAATATGTTTGTATTGGGCTTTTTATATTGGATGTACAATAGAAACATGGAAAATACCATTAATTTTCTTACAGAGAAATTTGGTAAAAAACCAGAAATATTGGAAAGTAATGTAAAAGCGTTGCAGAGTGGCTATAATTTTGGTGATACCACCGAAACTTTTTCGGCACGTTACACCGTGCAAAAAGCCATTATGGAGTCTGGTACTTATCGTTCTATGATGGGCAACCAAGCACTTTCTTATGGTTTAATTGCAGCTTCACAAAAAAGTGGGTTGCCTATATTTTTGGGATCCTATCCAATTACACCTGCTTCAGATATTTTGCATGAGCTAAGTCGCCATAAATCATTTGGCGTGCGCACTTTTCAGGCCGAAGATGAAATAGCAGCTATCACATCTGCCATTGGAGCTAGTTATGGAGGATCGTTGGGTGTAACAACAACTAGTGGGCCTGGTATGGCGCTTAAAGCAGAAGCTATGGGGCTTGCAGTAATGTTAGAAATTCCGTTAATAATAATAAATGTGCAACGTGGCGGACCAAGTACAGGATTGCCTACCAAAACAGAACAGAGCGATTTGATGCAAGCATACTATGGTAGAAATGGTGAATGCCCTATGCCTATTGTTTCTGCTAGCACCCCTACCGATTGCTTTGATGCTGTTTATGAAGCTGTGCGCATATCTGTGCAACATATGACACCCGTTATATGCCTTAGCGATGGCTATATTGCCAATGGAGCAGAGCCATGGAAATTTCCGCAAAGTGCAGATTTGCCCGAAATAAAAATGAGTTTCAAAACACAATTGGGAGATCATGAAGATAAATTTCAACCTTATTTGAGAGATGAAAAACTGGCTCGGCCATGGGTAATACCTGGCACACCAGGTTTGGAGCATAGAATTGGGGGGTTAGAAAAGCAAAACATTACAGGAAACATAAGTTACGAACCAGAAAATCATCAATTAATGGTGAAACTTAGGCAAGAAAAAGTAGATAAAATCGCTCAATATATTCCAGATCAAAAATTGGATAGTGGTCCAGAAAAAGGAAAAGTGTTGGTATTAGGTTGGGGAAGTACTTATGGATCTTTAAAGAGTGCATGTGCTCAATTGCAGGCAGAAGGAGCATCTATTTCGCATGCACATTTACGGTACATAAGGCCATTTCCTAAAAATTTGGGTGATATCATTAAAAACTTCGATAAAGTTTTGATACCCGAATTAAACAATGGGCAGTTAGTGAAAATTATAAGAGATGTTTATTTTACGGATGCTGTAGCTTTTAATAAAATAATGGGCATTCCATTTACCAAAACCGAATTGGTAGATAAAATGAAAGAAATGCTTCAATAAAGTCAAATAAAAATCCCGATGTTTTTGCATCGGGATTTTTATTTGATTTTATACTACTTTATCTTCTCATTCTTTCTCTACCGATAATCACACTTATTTTTAAATTAACTGTAAAATAACCATCATTATTGGTCACTGTCCCTCTTTTTGTAGAAAGCGGCACAGGCACTAATTGCCTATTATATAATATCCTTGCATTGGCTTCTTGCTGAGGCGTAAGGTATTTTGAAAACAAAGCAGGATCTATGTAAGTACTGCTTAAATCGTCTATGTAATCTGTAAATGTTTTTCGATAGAGGACTTCTCCCCTTAAATTGACTAAAGGAGAAAGTTCATATTTTACACCCCCACCAATAGGTATGTTCAATTGGGTTAAAGAATACTCTTTTCTTCCAGTTTCTGTAAAGCCTTGCCCTTCTGTGCGAAGTGGTTGTAAATCTATATAATTGTTGCCAAGCTTAGTTTGTGGGTTAAATGAAAAATAACCAATACCAGCTAAAAGGTAAGGAGATGTTCTTGGTGGTGTGGTTTCTTTTGCTGGCCAATCTACAAAAATATACATTGGGTGTATTTCTAACATAGCAGCAACTTCAGAGATATAACTACGAAAATTTAGGTTTCTATTAAAACGTTCTTTAGCAATATCGGTAATACCTATCAATACATTGTCATTTCCAGAAATTTTGCCAAAAGTACCTTCTAATCTAAGCGCAACTGCATTTTTGTATGCAACACTAAAGAAAACACCCCCACTAATATGTGTTTTACCCATATTAAGATCTTTCAAAAATTTCTTGCCAATTCCTTTATGTCCACCCATATCTGTTAAGCAGTTCATTGCATTTACAGATATACCCGCTTCATATAAAAAGGGGGTATCATAATATTCTCCATCAAAAAAGTAATATTGTGCTCTTGCACTTAGCGTACCAAATAAGAATATGGAAAAAAGCGAACTAAATAAAAATACTTTCTTCATTATTGTAGAAGTTATAGGTATATTTTGGATATAATACTAATATGATGCAAATAAAGTAATTAATCTTCATAAATAGAAAGGGTAAGATAAAATTATTAATAGTTTAATAATGATAAAACTTACTAAACCATTAATAATCTGTTTTTTACATACTATTTACAAGGTAAAATTACTTCTAAAGCTATTTTTGACAGATACATTTTATTTTTTTACAAATAAGGCATTATTACTTTAACTCATTTTTGCTTGTTTTATTGCTTAAAATGGAGATTTTTTAGTGGAAAATATTCAATGACAGAATTACTTCAAAATCTTGCTTTTTGTTATCTATGAAATGGTATAACACAAAGTTGCAAATATCTAATTAACAAAGAAATTGCAATAACATATTTTATTAAGAGATACGGTAGAAAACTACCGAAAAATCATCCTCAACAAACTGGCTCAAAAATTTGCTTAATCTAATAAACTGGGTTTTTGAGCATAAAATTATTTATATATTAGCTTTTTCTATTTTACAATACCCATTAGAAGGTATTTATCTTACTATTCCTGCATTTACAATGCTCACGTTGTTGCTAAACTGTATAAAAATACGCAGTTCGTCGTATAGCCAAGTTAGTTGTGCAAATTAATTTTATGTAAACTATTGTAAATGAGAAGAATTCTGCTTTTTGTATTGACGATGTTGTTGTTCAATGCGAGCGTAAACGCAACACAGCTATCTGGCACTTATACTATTAATGCGGCTGCTCCCGCTACCACTACTAATTTTCAAAATGTATTAAGCGCCATTAGATATATGAATGGGGGTGCACGCACAGATGGTGGCCCTGCAAATGCTATCCCTTTTGGTGTAAGTGGGGCGGTAGTTTTTAATTTGTCTCCGGGATTTTATAGTGAGCAAGCATTAACCATAACAGAAGTTATTGGAAATAGTGCCACTAATACGATTACTTTTCAAAAGCTACCGGCAAGTGCTGGTGCTGTAATTTTTAATCCAAGTGTTACCTCAGCGTTGACCATTTTTAATTTTAGCAGCAGCAGTCCAAATTATTTCAATTTTAATAATATTAGTTTTCAGCCAACGGTAACCAATGCAAGCCTCAACGGATCTAACCTATCTACTTTTATAAAAAGTACTCATCACTTTTTCAATATTGACAATTGCATTTTTGATTTTGCAAATGTGGCTACTTCTAATGTTTATGGAATTACTACATTGGCAAATGGGAATATTAATATCACAAATTCAACGTTCCATAATAGCCTAGTAAATAACCGTTTTCAAGGCTACGCTGTAGCTGGGCTTGTACAAAACTTCACAAATAACACAGTAAAAAATACCTCTGCCAATATTGCTAACCTTATCAACGCAAGTAACAATACTTTTGAAAAAGGACTAATCAGTATATCAAATTTAGGTTCAGTTTCGAGTTCGTTTTCGGATAATATCCTTAACAACGCTACCCTTTCAGTAGGAAACGTATCAGGCTCTCAACCATTTACAATACAAAGAAATAAAATAACTGTCAATCGCAGCGCATACGCAGATGTAATTGGCAATGCTATATTGTCCGACTATATTTCAGCAGGAGTAACATTTACATCAAGCGGTGCTAGCACAGGTGTAGCAAGATTTATTAATAATTTTATTAGCCTTAATAACAATAGTTTTAATCCTGCCAATGTCTATGGTATAAATCATTTAGGTACTACACACAATGTTCAAATATTGCACAATACCGTAAATATTGTTAGCACACAACCTAAAGTAATACCCATAATAGCTGGTTTTAATGCAACCGTAACAAATAATATTTTTTGGAGCAATAGTGGCGGCAGTGCTGCTATTGGTACTGGCACTTTTAACAGAAATAATTATTACGCTACGGCTGTACCGGCCTATACAATTACCGATGCTAATGCCTATACAGAAAACGTACATTTTATAAGCATTGCAGATTTGCACCATAGTAGCGGTTGCTTAAAGGGAGTACCTACAATTGTAACGACAGATATAGATAACGTAACCAGAAGTACAACAGCACCAGTAATAGGTGCTACCGAAGCTACACCTGTAGCATTAGATGCTGTAGTAAAAAGAATAATAACACCTGTTACACAATATGGAACAGCACCAAGTAACCAAGCAATTTCTTTTAAGTTAGTAAACAATGGTAGTACAACTATAACATCTGCTACAGCAAATTATAAGGTTAATAATGGTACAGCAATACCTGAAACCTTTGCCGGACTTAGCATTGCAGCTTGCGATTCTGCTACTATTACATTTACTGGCAACTATGCATTTGCTCAAAATACTAGTGTTGTAAATGTTACACTTACTGATATAAATGCTGTGGCCGATCCAAATGTTACAAATAATAGTGCTCAAAAATCAATAGATATTTTAGGGGCAATGAGTGGCGTTTATACAGTAAACCCAGCAACAGCATCTACTCCATTTAATTTTCAACGTATAGGTGAGGCAGATAGTGCAATGATGACTAGGAGTATTGTTGGCCCTGTAACCATTAGTATTTACAATGGTACATACAACCAAGCAAACATGACACTAAATACTGTGCCAGGTTTATCTTCCATAAACACAATAAAATTTATATCGTTTAGCAATGATAGTTTGCAGGTAAATATTACAAGTCCGTTCATTATTAAAAACGTGTCTTATGTTACTGTAGAAAAATTGAGATTTTCGGGTAGTAATGCTTATACATCACCCTCAGTAATTCAAATTGGAGAAACTGCAAATAATTTTACCATCAAAAATTGCAACATCGCTGGAAGAGTGGAATATAATGCTGGAAGTAATATAAATATATTAAATAATTATATAGGAGGTGGTGTGCAAGTTACAGGCTATACCGGCACTTTAATAAATGGTCTTTTATTAAAAAACAATATAATTACAAATGGTAGTGCCGATGGAAATAATTCTCCATTTTTACTGCAATGTTTTAATGTATCCAAACCTATTTTGGATAGTAATACTTTTCGAGACTTTAATTTCAATCATGTTTCAGGAGGTTTCCCTTACAAATCTACATTTTACTTTGTAGGCTGCGCAGATACTTTAATTATAAAAAACAATAAATTTTTAAGAGCCAGCACGTCCCGATTAATTGGTGATTTTAATACAACACCCACACCAACTTCTAAGTTTACGACTGTAGAAATGTATAATAATTTTATTACATCATCAGGTCAATTTCGAATAGGTGTTTCAGATTTAAGTGATGGAGTAGGCCTTATACAATCAATGCGTTTTTACTTTAATAACTATCATAATATAGCAGCGACAGGAGGGGGCTTTAGTTTTGGATCAATTGGTACAAGTAGCGGAGCTACAGGTGTTACACTGAATAAAAACAATAATTTTGTAGCAAAATACAATGGACAAGCTGCTTCGCTTTCAGGAATAAACTCAGCTATCTCCGATAACAATAATTATTTTACAAATGGCTCAATACTTGTTTCTACAAGTAGTAGCTATGCTACTTTAGCGGCATACAAAGCTGCAGGTAATGAGCCTAATGCTATTTCTGTAAATCCAAAATATATTGATTCTGTAAATCTTCATGTGCTGCATCCTTCTTTGTTGGGAGTTGGAGTAGCTGCACCATCATCAAATCCACTTTTATTTGATATAGATAATGATAACAGAAACGCCCTCAATCCAGCCATTGGAGCAGATGAGCCAATGCTACTAAGCAACGATGTAATTGCAACACAACTTTTTGCAGTAAAAAAAGAATTCGCTGCTAATGTTCCTCAGCCCCTATTCATCAGAATAATGAATAATGGCGCCGCTATTTTAAACCAAGTAAAAGTACGATGGAGTATCGATGGTACAGAACAATTACCCTCTTACACTTGGAGTGGAAACCTTGCTTACGATAGCAGCACGACCATTAATTTTGGCAACTATGCTTTTCCAATGTTAAAATATTCATCACTAAAAGTATGGACAGATTTGCCAAATGCAGCACCCGACCAAGCACCCATAAATGATACCCTAAGGCTAGATAGTATTATGCCATTTACTCGTGGCCAATTTACCATTGGTGGAGTGAACCCAAGCCTACCAAGCTTTACAAAGGCTGGTGAATTATTAAGCTACAGTGGTATAGATAGTGCTGTAAATGTTTTAGTACGCAATGGAAAATACATAGAACAACCAATAATAAAATTTATTAAGGGCGCAAGTCTTGTAAATTTAGTAACATTTAGAGGGGAAAATAATAACGCTTCGCTGGATACATTGGCATTTGCAGCAACGGGCATAGGCCCTAACCCTACACATGTTATTAAGCTGGATAGTGCAGCATTTGTGCAATTTAAAAATATCACTTTTCAAGCAACTGCTACTGCAAATTATGGTCAAACTGTTTTCTTAACAAGAAAAGCAAGATTTGCAACCTTTGATAGTTGTGTATTTACAGCACTGGCTACCAATCCTAATAGCCCATTGGTGGAAGGCTCTACTGATATTTTTAATTTTATTGATAGCAACTTTATATTTACAAACAACTTGTTTACTAAAGGCTTAGGTGGTATAAAAATAAGAGGTGCCAACGTAATACTAAAAGGTAACAGATTCGAAAATTTTGCCAATGGCTCGCAAGCAATAGAGGTAAGTCCAATCGCCAATAGCTATTGTACGATAGATAGCAATTTTGTACAAAATCCTATTGTGTGTACATTTCTTAGTGGCAACAGTTGCATCTTTTTTGGTACAAATAGTTTAGGTGGTATAAAGCTTAATACAAGCAGTGGACTTAATGTGGATATATTAGTTACCCGAAATAAGATTTATGCAAATGGCAGTGCTGCTTTCTTTTCTCAAACCAATGGCACTGCACTCAAACCAATAAAAATATTCAACAACTTTTTTGGAGCAAGAGGTTCTTATGCAGTGTATGCGGGAGGGCAATACAATGATTTTTACAACAATACTATTGCCGACAGTGTAGATAACAGTGGCAATAGCTTAGTTATTATTGCAAACAGCAATATCAACTTTAAAAATAATATTGCTGTAAAAAGATCTTCAAATACTGATATATTTTATAGAGTGTTGGAGTTCTCCAACAGCTTTTTAGTATCCACTTTTACTAGTAATAACAATGCCTATTTTATTACGGATACTACCAAAACGGTTTACAATGGCTCTACCAATTTAACCTTATCTGCCTGGAAAGCTTTGGGCAAAGATGCCAATAGTAAAAAAATTACCCCAGCTTTTGTAAGCTATTTTGGTGATTTACACATCAATAAAAACAAAGCGGGGGCGGTAGATGTATTTAAAGCTGCTGTACCATTAATAGAAACCCCGAAAGATATTGACGATAGCACAAGAAACCTTACTACGCCGAGTATTGGGGCTGATGAATTTAGCTTGAATGATGATGATGGAGGAGCTCTTGCTATTACTAACCTTGGACTACCGGTTAACAATGGTAACAATAACGTCATTGCATCAATAAGAAATTATGGCAATAATAATTTTAGTGCCGCTACCATTAATTGGAGTGTAAATAATATACTTCAAACGCCATATGCATGGACGGGAAACCTTGCTACAGGCGATAGTGCAACAAACATAAATATTGGCAATTTTAATTTTACCGGAATTATAAAATATGACATAAAAGTATGGACAAGCATTGCAGGAGATGTAAATGCGGTAAACGATACAGCCTTTAAAACGGTGTATCCGGCATTGTGTGGTAACTATACTATTGCAGGCGCAACACCAGATTTTAATACCTTATCAGCTGCTTCTGCTTATGCATCGTTTGCAGGTGTAAGCTGCCCTGTTGTATTTAATATTAGGGATGGTGTGTACAATGAATCCGATACAATAAATGTAATACCGGGTGCTTCAGTTGTAAACACTATTACATTCCAAAGCGAAAGTTTGGATAGCAGCAAAGTACAATATACACAAACGGCATCTTTCAGCGGTGGTAACTCTGGTGGGATATTAAGAATAAATGGGGCACAATTCGTAAAATTTAGAGCAATCACTTTTAAAAGATTTCCAGATCTAATTAGCCCTGGGTTTAATTTTTATTTTGATGTAGTGGTGCTAGTTGGTACTACAAACGGGCTAAGTTTTAGTAACTGCGACTTTGCAACACCTGGTGCAGGTAAATTAATCAACGGAAGTGCCATTGGTTTCAACAACAATGCTGCAACAGATATCTCCATAACCAACAACAACTTTACTGGTGGTAACAGCGGGGTTACTATTGCAGGGCCATTTGTTGGCACATTTGCCAGAAATGTTACAATCAAAAACAATAGATTTAGTAAATCAATTGGCTCCGGTAGTACTACTCCTACATTTGTAATAGATGTATCAAGTAGCAAAGTAATAAACATTGAAAATAATTTTATTGACAGCAGCGTAATCAGTAACCGTATTGGCGGAATAAAATTGTTAAACACAAGAGATAAAATTAATGTACTCAACAATATCATCATTAAACGCAAAGGGGCTGATGGTATTTATTTAGAATCAGTTTGGGGAGCTAGTACAGCAGATAGTGCTGCTATAATTGCCAATAATTTTATTACAGTTGATAGTACCCTTGCAGTAAATGGAATTGTATCTACTTCCACAGGCAGAAATGTAAAAATTGTGTATAACAATATTTTAAACAACAGTACCAATGCAAGTTCTAGGGCTATACAGTTTATTACAAATTATAATGGTGCTGGCCTCAAAGATACCATTGCAAACAACAATTTATTCAGTACAACTGCAGGTGTATCATTGCTTTTATCCCAATCAGCAATAGGTGATGTGCAATGCAATAACAATAATATTTTTGTAACAGGTGGTGCTATTCTTACAAATTATAATGGCACAAATTATACAACCATTCCTACTTTTCAAACGGCGGGCAGTACTTTTATAAATAATGTTAGCAAAAACCCATTGTATGTTAGTGCAACAGATCTACACGTACTGGAGCTTACATTACGCACCAATGGAACGCCACTTAGTTATATAACAAACGATATTGACAATGACACACGTGGCTTGGTAAACACAACTATTGGGGCTGATGAAATTGTTGTTCAACCATTAGATATGGGTGTATCTGCATTGGTGACGCCTGCAAAACCTTTTGCAGCAGGCAACCAAAATATTACTGTAGCATTAAAAAATTATGGTGCTACGCCTATCACTAGTGCTACAGTAAATTGGAGTGTAAATGGTATAGTGCAAACTCCATTTAATTTTACGGGAAATATTGTTTTTGGTAATACAGCAAGTGCACTTATTTCAAATTATAATTTTGTAATTGATAGTGCTTATAATTTTAAATTTTGGACAAGCAATCCTAATGGCTCTATTGATAATAATATTACAAACGATAGTACCATCATTACCAATTTTTATCCTGCACTTTCAGGTACTTACACTTTGGGTGGCATTACACCTAACTTTAAAGGCTTTAGCAGCAGTATGCGAAACCTCAAATATGGTGGGGTTTTGGGTAATGTTATTTTTAATGCAAGAGAAGCGGTGTACTACGATAACTTGGTGGTTGATTCTATTCCATTCCAAAATAATTTTACCGTTACATGGCAGGGCGAAACTGCTGATAGTACAAAAGCATATCTATACCACAAAACCCAAAATAATGACAATGTAAAAGCAGCAATATTGTTTAACAATGCTAAAAACATTACCATCAAAAACATATCTATTGCTGGTAAAACAATTGGAGGCTTTGGCCCAATGTACAGTGTAGTACAGTTTCTTACCAAAAATAAAAATATTCAATTAATTGGAAATAGAATTATCGATAGCACCTATGATCCTGATCCGCAAAATTCAAACAACATTGGGCTTTCTCTTATATCAAATATAGATGTAGCCGCAGCCAGCAACACCAACTATCCGGCATCGAGAGATAGTGGAACAATAATAAATGGTAACAGGCTGGTGCAGGTAAATAACAGCACTTTTAAATCGGCAGTAGAACTTAGAGGCGGATTTACCTTGGATTTTCAAAACAACCAGATAGTAACCCATTACCTTAACAACAGCACATTTAGCAACAACATTTTCGATTTAAAAATAGCCAACAAACGAGGTTACGAAAGTAAGTATAACGACAGTTTAAAATTGATCGGAAATAAAATTGTCGGTTCAGTAACAGTAGATGGAAAAGACTTGATAGTGCTTGACAAAAACGACGTGTACCAGGAAGGATACGGCACCGTTTCAGTTACAGTAAATACAGGCACAGGAAGGGCTGCAGGGAAACCCGCCATTGTAAGCAATAATATGATACAAACAAAAGTGGTGGGAACTTTTAATGGTGATTATGTAAACAATGGTGCGCTTAGTGTAATTGGTGATAGATGTAATATCATACACAACACATTAATGGCAACCGACACAGGGTATGGTGGAAGTGGATATACCCAGTCGGCATTATTTCAGCTAAGTGGTAGCAGAGATACGGTAAAAAATAATATCTTTTTTAACAGCAATGGTGGATATTTATTGAAGTACAATGCCGTTACAAACCTTGTGAGTAATTACAACAATTATTTTTATACCAATCATTTTTCTACTAACGCTACATCGCTTGCACAACACAAAACTATTTATATACAAGATGCAAATTCAGTAGAAAACATCAACCCATATTTCCGAGGGCCTAAAGATTTGCATGCATCAAATATTTTATTAAAAGTAGCTCCTGCTGTTTTTCCATCAAATAATTTTTATGCAAATGATGTAGATGAGCAAGTCAGAACTGGCCCTGTTAGTTTCGGTGCCGATGAATTTACACAACCAGTAAATGATTTGGTAATAACAGAAGTGCAGCCTGCAAAAGTTTTTTCTGAAGGATTAAATGATATAAAAATTCGGGTGTACAATAATGGCTCAAACGCTATTACATCATTTAATACTTCGGTACAACTTACCAACTATCCGGCAGGTGCAGGCGGAGCGTATAACCCAGTAAATGCTGGCTCAATAAATTTTAGTTTTACTGGTAATATTCCATCGGGTACATCCCAATTAATCACTTTAGGGCAATTAAATATTCCATTATACCGCAATCAATTTAAAATAAATTGTACAAATACCAATGGCGTAGCCGATGAAGTACCATTTACCGACAGTATTCAAAATGATAATTTTTATGCCGGGTTAAATGGCACATACACATTTAATAACTCATACCCAATACAAACGCCTGGCGTCACATTTAACTACTTTGCAGATGTAAGTATGCAGTTAAAATTGGGCGGTGTATTTGGTCCATCTACCCTAAATTTAATAGCAGGAATGCACGAAGGTGAGTTGCGAATTGACAGTGTTACAAACCGAGGTGCCATAAGCCCGTTAATTATACAAAGTGCCGATGGCGACAGTAGTAACACAGGTATTTACAATGGCCAGTACAATTTTGGTACAGCTATAACAATGTATAGGGCCAGCTATGTAACGGTTCGTAAATTAAAGCTTACCAATACACTTTACAATGCAGTAATACTAGGGTACAACAGCCAATTTATTGGTTTTGAAAACTGTAAAATAAAGGGCGGAGATGCTTTAAGAGCAATACCTGGCTCACCAATAAGCGGCTATGGAATTTATACCAGCGGAAACTGGGCAGGCATGACAAATTATAACGATAGCAATTACACTTTTAAAAATAATTATTTTGATGCAGGTGGTTCTGGTTTAAGTGTAAATGGTGGAAGCCTTGGTACAGTAATGAAAAATGTAGAGATAGATGGCAATACATTCATCAATACAAAAGGCGATGCTATAAATACAATATTGGCTAAAAATATTTTAATAACCAATAATATAATAGAAACAAATACTACTGAACCTACATTTAGAGGGATATTTACTGGCAGTAGTGTAGGCTATACAAGCATTTTTAAAAATAAAGTTTATGCACAAAATGATGCGGTAGGTATAAGTGTAGATGATTATTATGGCGCTCCTTACCAACTTACAGATAGTATAAAAGTAATTAATAATTTTATATCTGTTGGTGGAAGTAATTTAGCTACAAGAGGATTGTTTTTAGATTTAAAATATAAGCCAAGCAAAATTTTACACAATAGTATTTATAACAGAAATACAAATGCACAAAGTATTGCCTACGATTTTTATAACAACAATTCGCTTGTAAAAACAGAAGTCATAAATAATATATTTCACAACAAATACAATGGAATACCCGTTTCCATTTATAAAAATATAAATACTGGTAGTAATTACGAGCAACATCACAACCATCTATTCACCAATGGAGCTGTATATGGCGTTATAAAAAACTATGTGAATTTTTCTACAGTAAATACAAACAGCTACGCAACCCTTGCAACCCTTGCAGCTACAGGTATCGACTACAGCAGCGTAAGTGGTGATCCGCTTTTTGTAAGCGATAAAGATTTGCATGTAGATGGTAGTAATGTAAACAATGCTGGTGATTACACTTTTACACCACAAGTACCCAAGGATATAGATAATGAAACAAGAAGTTTTTCTAACCCAGATATTGGTGCAGACGAATTTTTCTTGCCAAATTATGGCATTGTACAATTAGAAAGCCCACTAAGCAGTTGTAGCCATACTGCAACAGAAACAGTAAAAGTATGGGTGAAAAATTTTGGCCAAACACCAAGAAGTATAGTGCCTGTGGCCTATAGAATTAATGGTGGTGCAATTGTAAGAGATACTGCCAATATTTTATTAAATGCAGGAGATAGTGCTTTGTTTGCATTTACACAAACGGCAAACCTTGCAGCCCCAACAAACTACAATTTTGAATTGTGGAGCGATTACCGTGGCGATAGTTTACGCGGCAATGATACCTTGCAAATTCTTGTAGCCACTACACCTGCAAACAATGTGTTGCCTTACTACACGGGGTTTGAGGGTACGAACGCAGGCTGGTATACTGGTGGCCAAAACAGTTCTATAAAGTGGGGCGTAATATTTAGTGGAATTATTGATAGTGCGGCGAACGGATTAAATGCATGGAAATCCAATTTAACTGGGCCGCATAAAAACAATGAACTAAGTTATTTGTACAGTCCTTGTTTTGATATGAGCGCAGTAAGTGGAGACCCTGTTCTTAACTTTAATTTTTCTCACCAACTGGAAAATAATATTGACAAAGCTTGGGTAGAAATGAGTAGCAATGCAGGAGCTACATGGAGTAAAGTAGGCGCACAGGGTGAAGGACTAAAATGGTATAACAATGCAGGAAATTATTGGACTGGTTTGGATAACCAATGGCATAACGTAAAACATACTTTACCAATAAGTGCACTCGGCGATAAGAGTAAAGTACGCATTCGCTTTGTCTTGCAAACGAATGGCACAGTGGTACAAGATGGTATAGCCATAGATGATATCAGTATTTACACAGGTGCCAACCCACCTGTAAGTAATGGCACTTACACAAACAGAACTGCAATTAGTACAGGCACAGGAACTTTTATTCCTGTAAATGACCCAACAGGAAACAGGTTGGTAGAAATAAATGATGCAGGGCAAGCTTTAGGAAATATTACAGTAGATGTTAACCAAACTATTGGTGGCGTACCAACTTCGTATAACGGGCAAAATTACCTTGGAAGAAGTTTTGTAATACGTGTACAAAACCAACCAACCTCGCCTGTTACAGTGCGGTTGTTTATTACACAAGCAGAAGTAGATGCTTGGAAAGCACTTGATCCAACCATTGATATTATGCGTAATATTTCTGTGCAAAAATACAGCAGCAATGTGTTGGAAGATTTTGATATTACCAATAATTCATCTGGTAATACATTAAATATTTCACCGGCACAATTAACAAAATTGCCCTATCAAGATGGATATATAATAGAATTTCAAGTAAGCAGTTTTAGTGAATTTTGGTTAACAAAAGGAACGCCGCCACCTACAAGTTGTTTGGGTAATGGAATAACAATTACAGCAGCATCATCTGGTGCAGTTTATCAATGGCAATTGGATAGTGGTAGTGGATATAATAACATTTCAAACAATGCAAACTATTCTGGTACAAATACTGCTACACTTTTAATAAACAACGTATCCACAAATATTACTGGGTATAAATATCGCTGTGTGGTAGATGCAGTAAACGGCCCAGAAAATGTACTGAGATTTGTACTTACTTGGACGGGTGCAGTAAATACAGATTGGAACTTACCAGGTAATTGGAGTTGTAGCACAGTGCCAGACGAATATACAGATGTGTTGATTCCTACTGCTGTTAGCAATTATCCTACAATTAGTGTAAATACATCTGTAAGAAAAATAGAATTGCAAACGGGTACTACAGTAAATATAAATACTGGTATTATTGTAGATATAAAAGGGAAATGATTATAATAGTTGGGGGATTGTTATAATTAAATTGTAGGGCTGCTGTGAGGCGGCTCTACATTTTTTTATTTTTATACCAACAGATTCTTTTGTATGATGGATAAAATAAATGTTAGGTTAAAGGAAGTAAATTGAGTATTGGTATTCTATAAAAACCATTTATGTGCATTTACTTTATTTACAGCTTCTACTTTACTATGAATATGTAATTTGCTATAAATATTTTCAATATGCTTACGTACTGTTCCATGGCTAATAAAAAGTTTATCGGCTATTTGTTGATACGATAATCCTTGTACCAATTGGCGAAGTAAATCTGTTTCTCTTTCACTTAAATCATAATCTTGTGGTTGCATTTCTTTTGGTATATTACTAGCTGTTCTTAAAAATTCCAATGTTTTGGAAGCTATATGTGGACTCATAGGGGCGCCACCATGCAGTAAGTCATCTATGGCTTGGAGTATCCTGCTTGTTTTACTATCTTTAAGCAAATAGCCTGCTGCACCAGCTTTAATAGCTTCAAATATTTTTTCGTCGGTATCAAATACCGTAAGTATCAAAACTTTTATGTCTGTCTCTTGGGTAATGATAGCCGTTGTTTCTATTCCATTCATTTCGGGCATTTCTATATCCATTAATATTACCTGCGGTAATATTTTTGAGGCTAACAATTTATCTAATGCATCTTTTCCATTTACCGCTGTAAACAAAATATTTACTTCGCCACTTACCATAAGGTTTTCTTGTAGTTGTTGGCGCAGTGTTGCATTGTCATCTACAATGGCTATGTTTATGGCTTTGTTTTCCATGTTGTTTAAATTGATAGTTGTACAATAATTGTAGTGCCTTTTTGTAAAGCTGATTCAATAGTTATTTTTCCACCAAGTTCTTTTATTCTGGCAGCTAAATTCTTTAATCCATTACTAGTGTAAATAAAATTTGTATCAAAACCTTTTCCATCATCCGTTATAGAAATCTTTAGTGTATTCATGTTTGCGTCTATGCAATAATTTGCTTTACTGGCTGCAGCATGTTTTATGATGTTTTGTGTTACTTCTTGAATCATTCTAAACAAGTGCAAGGTTTGCTCCGCAGATAAATCTTTCTGTAAAGTACCATTGCATTCTAGCTCCCAATCCATTTCATGTGCATCCATTACACGTTGTAAGAATACACGTACACGTAACGTAAACTCACTAAGCGTATGACTATTTTCTTGTACCGCCCATATAGTTTCTCTCAATACATTCATCGATTCTCTAGACTGATCGGAGAGTTGTTGCACTTTTAGTAAAGCATCAGCCACATTATTATTAATTAGTTTATTTTCAATATTGTCTGTTTGCGCTATCATGGTAACAAGGCTAGTGCCTAAGTGGTCGTGTAAATCTTTTGAAATGCGCTCCCGCTCTTTGCTAACACTCAATGCTAGTTGGTTAGCTTTGTCTTTTTGTAATTGCTTTTTGCGTTGAAAATAATTGAATATAAAAAAACTTGAAAGCGCAGTAGCAATTAGAGAGAGAAAAATAAACCAAGCCTGCAACCAATATGGTTTTTTAATTTCAAAATTAGCAAGCATAATTTCTTCACTTTCATAGCTATCCACATTTATTGTTTTGGCCAATAATTTGTAACTGCCAGGTCGTAATTTTTTAAAACTTATAATGGTAGAATCTTTTAATGTTTGAAATGTCTCATTAAAACCTTGTAGCTTGTATTGTATGATTGGTTGAGAAAAAGGATTACAAATGGCAGGTATAAAAGAAAATGAAATGGTATTAAAATTATACGGTATGCTAAAGTCCTTTCCAAATTCTTTTGTTTTGTTATCTGCAAGGGCAAATAGTAATGAGGGAGCCAAAACATTTGTGTCTCTTACAATACTACTCATGTTAATTAAAGCAATTTCGTTGCTTGTACCTGCTATCAAAGTATTTGTTACTACATCAAACAATACTGTTCTTATATTGTCATTCTTATTATTCATGAGCGAATTGGTGCCTACCGCAAATAAACTTTCATTTCTATATTCATGCAAAGCCTTGTTGGTTACTACCCAATATTTACCCACATTATCATGAAAAGAATAAATACATTTATTTCCTCCTCTTTCATTTGCAAGTGTAAGGTTTTTTACTATCTTATTATTTGCATATATTGAAATACCTCTAGCGGTGCTTACCCATAAGCTATCATTATATTCATGCACATCAAATACTTCATTGCTAAGCAAACCATCTTTGGTAGTAATTGTTTTTTGTACAACAGTGCTTTTATTAAAAAGATGAAATCCGTCTTCATACGTTAGACCTACATATCCATTTGTAATTTCTTGTAACTTTTCTATGATCGTATATTTTGGTATGTTGTTTAGGATTATTACTTTGCTATTTTTATCCAATTTTATGAGTCCACTGCCGTAAGTACTACTCAAATAATTTTTATCTTTCGCAAAAACTGAACTTACACCTGCGCCAACTTTTATACTATCCGTTTTTAATAATTGATGGTTGGTTATTTTATATAAATTTATGCCTGTAAGGCTTCCTATGGTTAGTTCTTCATCTTTTGCAGAAATTGATTCGATAATATTTTCGTTCAGTGGAAAAGCTTCTAATGTCCTTGTTTTTATCAAATCTATTACCAGCAATTTATTTTCTGTACATATATATGCAATACTTTTGTCAACGGCAATTGCTCTTGCTTGTTTTTCGTTGGTACTTATTTTTGCATTTTTTTCAGGTAATAGCTTTTGTAAACCGCCTCCAAGTGTACACACATAAATTTGCTTCTTTTTTGTAATTAAAATTTTATTGATAAGATTATTGGCTAACCCATCATCAGTTGTGTAATTTTTATAGTTTCCGTCTAAATCAAACGTCCAAAAACCATCGTGTATATTCCAACAGAAAAAGTGTGTATCAATATTTGTATAATAAAAGTATCCTTTTTGCTTAAAAATTTTTTTTGTATAAATTTTATCTTTTCTATGGATATAAACTTCGCCTTCAAAAAAATACAATGAATCATTTTTCTCGGACCACAATAAATTTTTTTTAAATCCAACTTTTTTTTCAATGGTCCAATTAGCAGGGTTTTTATAGTTGGTAATATTTGCGAATTGTATAATTTTTTTTCGCTTAATATCTATATTTACTTTTAGCTTGCAAGTATCACAACCAGTAAATGGCATTTCATAAATTAATCTACTCTTTAGTTTTTCTTTAATGGTATAACCCCATACACTAAACGTGTTTTTTGGGTTCACATAACTGAGCATAAATAATTCACCTTCTTTACTCATTTCATGTCCATCTGGCCCTGCCTCATTTGTTACATAAGTAAATTGTTTTTTTGCAATATTATAATAATACATTCCTTTTTGGCCAATGGCTAACCATATTCCTCCCTTGCCATCGCAACTTAAATAATTTATATAATTACCCGGTAGCCCCATATCTGTATTTATTATTTGCCATGTAAAGCCATCGTATTTTGCCAATCCTTTATCTGTACCTATCCACAAAAATCCATTTTCATCTTCACTTGCATCAAACACAAAATTGCTTGGTAGACCATCTTTTACTGTGAGTGTTTGAAACACAGAAACCTGCTGACACATTGCTACATTAGGCAATGCCAACAACATCAAAAAAAATAAAAAAATTACTCGTATCACTTACAATGTAAAAATGAGATTTATTAATTATTGAAATATACGCAGTTCGTCGTATTTAAAAAAGTTTTAAAGGGATCAACTTGCAGCTATAGTATTAAAAACTGAAACTACCTTATGAAAGTATTAAACAACATTATCGCAATTGCTATTTTATCAATTACCATTTTATCTTGCAAAAAAACTACTGAAGACATACCTACCCCAGCAGTAGCAGCCACGGCTGGCACATTTACTTGGAAAGAAAATGGCGTGGCTTACACTGCAGACTCTGCACACTATTCGCTTTGTTGCACGCCAACTGTTACCACCATTTTTGCATATCATAAAACAGCAGCTGGCATTCGTAGATTTTTTGAAATAAACATCAACGGTACTACTAATGGCACTTTTACAATTCCTGCTTCGGGCTTTAACCCTTGTGCTTTGTATTATGCATCAGGAGCTGTAGGTGGTGGTTCTGGGCAAGCTAATGGAGGAGGTACTATTGCTATTACCAATTATGATAATGCCAACAATAAAATAACGGGCACTTTTTCAGCAGTGCAAGGGCCACATACCATTACAGAAGGGGTGTTTACGGGGTTGCCAAAGAAATAAATACCAAATGGGGGGTATATGCATTTTTAATTTGACTTTTATCTTGCAGCTTAATAGGACTAAATAAAAACCAGAATTTTTAAAATTGACCTTCAGAAAATTTGAAAGCGTTTAAAAAAGATCACCAATAAAAATTCTAAATCAAAAATAAATCTCATGAAATATTTTTTGGATAAAATCATTGTAACAGTAATTATCTTATCAGCCAATATTTGTGTAGCACAAACACCAATGTATTCTGCTTCTGAGAAAAGCAAGGAAGATTTGCGAAAAAGTAACGAAAGTTTAAACGCCGTTTATGAGGCTAATCGACCTAATCAATCTAATACAAGGACTACTAGTTCTAATAATAGCGAATTACAAAGATGGGTTGATGCTACTTTTGGAAAAAAAGCAAAACAAGAGATTGTGATTAGTCCAGAACAAGCAGTAAAAAATGCCCAAATAGGCAAGGTATCGGCAGAGGAAAGTGCACGACAAACGGAAGTAAGAGCAAAGCAACGCCCTTTTGTGGATTATTTTATAAAAGCAGGCCTTAACTATGAAGAGGCGGAATATCTTATCAAATACCATATAATTGATTTTAGTGGCAATGCATATCCCAATTTTTTAAAAGCACTAGAAATTCAACCAGTTCTTGCTTCGCTTAATACAGATTTGGCAAACACGCCATTTGATAGTTTACAAAGTAAGATAGGTGTAATAACTAATTATTTACCATTAAAATCCTTCATTATTCTAGATAAAGTGAAAAAGCGGTATGCTGATAAAGCTTTAGAAATTGAAAATATGCAAATAAGTTGTTTAGTTCCATATTTCAACTCTGGCAGTGTAGGATTAGACCATGAAGATCGTAAAAAACTCCTTGATTTTTATTTTAAACTCGTAAAAAAACAACCTCAAATAGACGTATATGTATTGGAAAGAACTACTTATTTTTCCAACCCTTATGAATCTCAAATAGATTATCTTAAGTATTATGGTGCAAAATTTAAAGAAATAAAAAAATACTATACCATCTACGAAGAGGTACAAAAAAAATTAGATGATAAGCGGAATGCAATTTGCCAGACCTCGGCTGCAATTGAGGCTGCATTGGCTTCAAATAATAATATATCACTTGATCAAATAATTTCTAAAAAATATAGAAATGAATTTGGAAGTATTCAGGACCCTTTAAAATTTGCTACCCATAAAAATCAAAATCTTTCTCAAATTGATAATTACAATGTGATTTCTCTGAATAGTAAAAATTTTAATACACATTTACGATGCTCCCCACAAGTTTTAAAAGAGCTATCAAATCATGGTAATATTGATGCTCAATATATTTATATGATTTATTTATGTGCAGAGGGAACTGATTTGCAAATAAAAGAACAATCAGAAATTTATATTAAAAAAGCAGAAGAGGGAGATTTTATGTCTTTGCAACTATTATTTTTTAGTCGTATTTGGCAAGCTATTCGTAAAACGCCAACCCTTACTCAGGATGAAATAAAACAAAATTATAATTATTTAATTGCAAGAGTTGAAAAAAGTAAAATACCTGCTGCTAATTTATTTATGCTAGGAAGGCATATCAATACTTGCTTTTCGCAACTTATTATTTATACAAACGAAAAATACCCACAACTTGATCTTTATCGTAATTGTGGCATTTACTTAGAAGCCAAATATAAATCAACGAAGTAAAGATTTTATCGAAAGCCACTCTTGCATGAAGACATTTATACAATAGTAAATGAAAAGCCAGAAAAATAATTTAATAGATTTTAAAAAAGCACAAACACACCATGAAACAAATAAAAATTGCACTTGTCATTTGTAATTTTACTTTATGGATAATTACATCAAAAACATTCCAATAGCAATCATTTACTTTTATTATCTTCCATCATTACTTGGTGGTTTATACGGCAAGGCAAGTTTCTATTTTTAGCCAAAATAAAATGATATTGTCCTTTACAATTGCCGGTGCAAAATGGGGCATACAAATAACAGCAAATATATTTTTTCAAATGATAAAAAGTGGAAATTTATAAAACGAATATCATTTGTTTGTTTGTAGGTTCTTGTATTTTATTGCCGTATTGCTTTTTTGATTTTATACAAACTTTAGATAAGAACTTTCTATTTTCTTTGATGGCAGCAGTAGTTGTAATGATTGCATTGTATTATAAAGCAGTATTACAATCACAAGTTTCTACAAAATGGTTTTGGGGTTGGGTAGGCTGTTTGGCTATTGCTATTTCTTTGCAATTGTTTGTAATATTTAATATTGTACAAGAAAGCCATTCAAATAAATGAATGGCTCAAAATATATTTCCATAAAAATCTTACACTGCAAAACTCTCTCCACACCCACAACTCCTACTTGCATTTGGGTTATCAAAATAAAACCCTTTTCCGTTTAAGCCATCGCTAAACTCAAGCTCGGTATTTACTAGATATAAAAAGCTTTTGAGATCGCATACAATTTTTACGCCCTTGTCTTCAAACACTTGGTCCATTGGTTTTACTTCGTTATCAAAATCCATTTTATAACTAAGCCCACTACAACCACCACCTACCACACCCACACGAAGGAAGTATGAAGCATCATCTGCTACACCGCTTTCCTGCATCAAGTTCAGCACTTTTTGCTTTGCTTTATCCGAAATGTAAATACTATTTGTCATAGCCTCCCTAGATCCCTCCGAAGGAGGGACTTGCGAAGTTTGTAATGTTGCTGAGTCCATCATATTAATTGACCTATTTTTCTTCCATTTTATAAAAGAATAATAAATTATTGTAGTGTTGTAAGCCCCTCCTGTGGAGGGGTTTGGAGAGGCCTAATGTACCACGCTCTCCTCAAACTTAAACAGCTCCATACCATTCTTAGCACGGTAATCGTTAATAGCAGCTTTTATAGCATCTTCGGCTAATACTGAGCAATGGATTTTTACAGGAGGCAAGTTTAATTCCTCTACAAAATCCATATTATCTACTGTAATTGCTTCTGCAATGCTTTTACCTTTTAGCCATTCTGTTGCCAGCGACGAAGATGCTATTGCCGACCCACATCCAAAGGTTTTAAACTTTGCATCGGTTATGATACCAGTTGCATCATCTACCTGTATTTGCAAACGCATTACGTCTCCACATTCTGGAGCACCTACTAGGCCAGTACCTACTGTTTTATCTGATTTATCAAGTGTTCCTACATTTTTAGGATTTTGATAATGGTCTATTAATTTTTCTGAGTATGCCATGATGAAAAAATTTGAAAATGTGACAATTTGCAAATTTGCAAATTGCTTAAGTTTGTTATTTTATTATTTTTATTTATTACTTTTTAATATTCGCTACCAACATTTGCATATTTTCATATTTGCAAATTTGCACATTGCTTAATGTGCAGCCCACTCAATGCTATTCAAATCTATTCCTTCTTTATACATTTCCCAAAGCGGACTCATTTCTCTTAACTTGATTACAGTTTCACTTATTGCCTTTACGGTATAATCTATTTGTTCATCGGTTGTAAATCTACCAAGGCCAAAACGAAGAGAACTATGTGCTAAATCATCGCCCAAGCCAAGCGCTTTTAAAACATAAGATGGTTCCAATGATGCAGATGTACAAGCAGAACCGGAACTTAATGCAATGTTTTTATTGAAACCCATAAGCAATCCTTCGCCCTCCACATGCTTAAAAGATATATTGGTTACATGAGGCAAACGATGAGCTGTACTGCCATTAATATATGCTTCTTCCAATAACATCAATTGGCTTTCCAATCTATCCCTCATTTTGCTGATGCGTTTTGTATCTGCTTCCATATCCAACATGCAAATTTCGCAAGCCTTACCCATGCCTACTATGCCAGGTACATTCAAAGTTCCGCTGCGCATTCCACGCTCGTGGCCACCGCCATCCATCTGTGCCGTTACTTTTACACGTGGGTTTTTGCGGCGTACATACAATGCACCTACTCCTTTGGGTCCGTACATTTTATGTGCAGTAAAAGCCATTATGTCAATGCCATCTTTATTTACATCTACTGGTATTTTACCTACAGCTTGTGTAGCATCTGTAAAAAATAGCACACCATGCTTTTTTGCAATTGCACTTATTTCTCTTACAGGCATTACAGTTCCTATTTCGTTGTTTGCCCACATGATAGAAATCAAAATGGTAGTAGGCTTTATAGCTGCTTCCAGTTCTTTCAAGTCTATCAAACCATCTGCTTGCACTTTCAAATAAGTAACTTCTCCACCAAGTTTTTCTATATGTTTACAAGTATCTAGCACCGCTTTATGTTCCGTGGTAGCAGTTATGATATGATTGCCTTTTTGAGCATACATTTCAAAAACACCTTTTATACCAAGGTTATCGCCTTCTGTAGCACCGCTGGTAAAAATAATTTCTTTCGGATCGGCACCTATCAATTTAGCCACTTGCTCACGAGCATAATCTACAGCTTCTTCCGCTTTCCAGCCAAATGGGTGGTTACGGCTGGCCGCATTGCCATAATCTTCCAAAAAATAAGGGGTCATTGCCTCCAAAACCCTCGGGTCCATGGGGGTAGTTGCATTATTATCTAAGTAAATCGGTAATTTTAACATCTATCTTTATATAATTTATTCAGCAAATTTACTACAATCGGTTTACTTTAGATTTGCTAGATACAGAAAAATAAAACTATGCTAAAGCCAGAACATATAGGAATTGCCGTAAAAGAGTTATCAATTTCTATTCCATTGTTTGAAAAACTGCTCAATAGTCAGTGCTATAAAACAGAAACGGTAGAATCCGAAGCGGTAAATACGGCCTTTTTTCAAATAGGCGATTCCAAAATAGAATTGCTGGAAAGTGCCACTTCCGATGGCGTAATTGCCAAATTTGTAGAGCGCAAGGGCGAAGGAATACACCATATTGCCTTTGAAGTAGCCAATATTGAAGCCGAAATGGTTCGCCTACAGGCAGAAGGTTTTATATTACTCAATGAAAAGCCAAAATTGGGTGCCGATAATAAACTTGTTTGTTTTTTGCATCCAAAGGGTACGAATGGGGTGTTGGTGGAGTTGTGTCAGGAAAGGGTTGAAGGTTCCATAGTTGCGGGTTGATGGGTTTCGGGCCTGCCTGCCGGCAAAGGCAGGTTGCGGGTTTTTTCAGGGTTTTGTACTTTCCATTTTTTGCGTAGCAAAATAGCTTACCGCCTTGCTTTATTATAAAACGTCTTTCCGGTTTCTCGGCAAAAAAAATATTTAGGCTATGGGCTAAAAACGCTTGTTGAGTCCCGCAGAATGGTGGCTATTGGCTTATAATCCTCGCTCGTACCTCGCTGTGGGCTACCGTTTCTATCCGCGAGCTCTTCAGCGGTAAATCTTTTTTCAGCGCTTATTGTAGCGGAGTTGTATATCTGCTACATTGGTTTACTTAGCCCGCAGGATTAGAACAAGTCAAGCAAAAAAATGAAAATGATTGATGAGATTTTGTTTATTTCCCTTCGGTTTGTACAATTTACTCAAAGCTGCCTGTTAAGATGATGTTGCACTAGTCTATATATCTTGTACCATATACAATTCTGTTTTTGATAAAGAACGATTTAAGAAGCTCATACTTTTCATTGCAAAATTGCCCAGCTTTAACTTTCTTTGAACTTAAGCGGAATCCGTCACATTGAAAGCACAATTCAATAAATGCGAAGCTTTGACCCAGTGAATCTATAAATAGAATTGCATTTCTAGGTTCATAACACCCATCAGAAAATGAGTAAAATAATCCCTTATAACCTGTATTGTAAAGGATATCTGTGAGCGAATCAGTATTGATTTTATCCAAGGTGAAGCTTTCACTCAATTTAGATAGGTCAACTTTTTTATTTTTCATCGGTAACGCCAACCCAATCCCATAGCGCTTTTTGAAAGAAACAAGTCTTACTTCTTTTGCTTGGTTAAAAGGAAAATTATTTATTCTTTGCTTTGAGTTGATTTTGTTTCTATGAATACAATGTTCGTTAACACTGTCGGTGATTTCTTCTTTTCTTGTCATCGATCTTGGTTCGCCTAAACTAGTTAACTGTCCAAATGCGAACTGGAAAAGGAAACTCAAAATTATAGTAAATAAAAACTTCATAGTTTACTTGAATGACAATTTGGAATTGTACCCAACAATAAAAAAAGATTGGTGACAACAAATCTAATATTAAGCATTTTTTGAAACACATCTGTTGTCATCCTCCATCACCTCCTTCCATAATTCCTAAACGAACTCAAAAACAAACCCAATCCTCCGGCTACCATTACCAATATCATTAATATATCGAAAGCCGACATGCCAGCTAGCGTAAAATGAATGCTGGTAATAACGCCCACAATGAGCAACCCAACCGCACTAATGGCCAGCACCCAGCCAATTATATTTTTGTAATTGAAAAATAGCAGTACAATCCCAATAAAAAATGGAATAAGTAACATACCCGAAGTAACATTGAAACCACCCAAACCAAACATGGCATTGCCAAAACCAAAGTTATGTTGCACATATATATTCTTAAGCAACAAGTACAAGCCTGCTACAAACAAGGCAATGCCCATAACAAATCTTATACTGCCACCCGATGTACCGCCGGCTCCATTTGCTTCCATAAAAATATTTTTTGCTTAAAAGTAATGATTTTTCTTTTTAGTTTTGTTCCAAATCTATTGTATTAAATGGCAAAATAGGCAATGTTTAAAGTATTATTTTGAGGTTCCAGAAAAATCCGTTTAATCCGTGTTATCTGTGTTCAAAATTCATCAACTTACCACGAAACCTGTTCAATTTTCCGTTCATAAAAACAAAGGCAAGTATTAATACATATCATAATTATCTTTACGGCATGAAGATTTTGATGGTTTGCCTAGGAAATATATGCAGAAGCCCATTGGCAGAAGGTATTTTACAAGAAAAAGTGTCGGTTAGTCATCTAGATTGGGTAATAGAAAGTGCTGGTACAAACGGTTTTCATGTGGGCGAAGCACCGCATAAGCTTAGCCAAAAAGTGGCAAATGAAAATGGAGTGGATATTAGCAAGCAAATATCCAGACAATTTTTTGCAACTGATTTTGATGAATTTGATAAGATATATGTAATGGCAAAAGATGTGATGGACGATGTAAAAAGAATAGCTGGAAACAAATTTGATGCAAATAAAGTAGATTATTTTTTGAACGAGTTGCACCCAGGTAAAAATGAAGATGTGCCCGACCCATGGTATGGCAACGAAGATGGATATGTGAAAGTGTATCAATTGATAGATAAAACTTGCGAGGCAATTATTGAAAAATTTGTTATGGCGAATAAGAATATCAATTGCCATGAATTACAATGATAAAAGATAGTTGCCACGAATGGCACGAATAAACACTAATAAAAAGTTAACAGGAATGGGAAGTGAAGATTGTAGGAGTTGGCTCAAAAGAAAATAAATTAGTTAGCCAAGGATAAAAAACGAATAGTCCCAATAGAATAGATTATTCGTGTAAATTCGTGCCATTCGTGGCTTCAGATTTCGCTCAAAAGAGAATAAATTAGTTAGCCAGAAATAAAAACGAATAGCCTCAATAGAAAGAATTATTCTTGAACATTAGTGCCATTCGTGGCTTCAGATTTGGCTTAAAAGAAAACAAATTAACTAGCCAGAAATGTAAACGAATTGCCCCAATAAAAAATATTATTCGTGTAGATTAGTGCCATTCGTGGCTTCAGATTTGGCACAAAATGAAAATAAATTAGTTAGCCAGAAATAAAAACGAATAGCCCCAATAGAAAGGATTATTCGTGTACATTCGTGCTATTCGTGGCTTCAGATTTGGCTCAAATAGAAAGGATTATTCGTCTACATTAGTGCCATTCGTGGCAAAAGAAATTTAACACAACATGACCAAACCAAGTTTACCGCAAGGCACCCGAGATTTTGCAGCCGCCACGGTATATAAAAGAAATTTCATACTTAATACCATCCGTTCGGTATTTGAACTATATGGCTTTGAACCATTGGAAACACCCGCCATGGAAAACCTAGAAACATTAATGGGTAAATATGGCGAAGAGGGTGATAAACTCATTTTTAAAATATTGAACAATGGTATTAATGAAGATAAAAATATAGAGAAAACCAAATCCGGTTTTGCAAAAGCTATTGAAGGCAAGAGCAGTGCAGATCTTACAAGCCGGGCATTAAAATATGACCTTACCATTCCTTTTGCACGTTTTGTGGCCATGAATGCAAATACACTAACTATGCCATACAAGCGCTACCAAATGCAACCCGTTTGGCGGGCAGATAGGCCACAGCGTGGGCGCTACCGTGAGTTTACACAATGCGATGCAGATGTGGTAGGCAGTACATCACTCATAAACGAAGTAGAACTTTGTAACATTTACCATCGCTCATTCGTACAACTTGGGTTGCAAGATTATGAGCTAAAAATAAATAGCCGAAAAGTATTGGCAGCACTGGCTGAAGTAGCGGGCGGTGAAGATAAAATGATGGATATAACCATAGCAATAGATAAGCTTGATAAAATTGGTATCGAAAAAGTAAAGGAAGAATTGGCTGGGCGTGGTTTAAATGAAACAAATATTGCCATCATTGAAAAATATTTGAATATAGAAGGAAGTAACGAGGATAAAATTGCCGCAATAGAAACATTGTTTGCCAATAGTGAAATGGGCAAAGCTGGCATTGAAGAATTAAAATTCGTAATGGCTAATGCAGGTAATATTAATTTATCGGTAGATCTTACACTAGCTCGTGGATTAAACTATTACACAGGAATAATTTTTGAAGCAAAAGCCCCTGCCCAAGTAAAAATGGGAAGCATAGGCGGTGGTGGCAGGTACGATGATTTAACTGGTTTATTTGGCGTGCCGGGCATACCTGGTGTGGGTGTTAGTTTTGGTATAGATAGGATGTATGATGTAATGGAAGAAATGAATTTGTTTCCAGATAGCATAGCCACTAAAACAAAGGCTATTTTCTTTAACCTTGGCGTTGCAGAAACCAATACCGCATTGCGATTGATGAATACTTTAAGAGACAATAATATTGCTTGTGAGTTATATCCCGAAAAGTTGAAACTGGATAAGCAGTTTAAATATGCCGATAAAAAGAATATTCCTTTTGCTATCATCATTGGTACAAAAGAAATGGAAAACAAAACATGTATGGTAAAAGATTTAAAAAAAGGAGAGCAACAAGAAGTCTCTTTTGAGGATTTAACAAATTATTTAAAAGAAAAAAAATAAATAAAGGTTACTAAAACAAAGTTATAAGTATTAAATAAAAATTAAAATTATGCAAAAGCGTTTCTTCTCTCTATCAGCCGCAGCCTTGGTAGCGGTACTATTATTTTCTTCTTGCAAAAGCAAAAAGAAAAATACACAAGGTCGTT
Organism: Ferruginibacter sp.; assembly: GCA_031380515.1. Lineage (GTDB taxonomy): Bacteria > Bacteroidota > Bacteroidia > Chitinophagales > Chitinophagaceae > Ferruginibacter. The sequence goes on from JANNGD010000015.1 coordinate 105,556, forward strand.
ATATTCCCGAAACCGCAGGGGTGGTACTTCATGTAAATGGAGAATCACTTACGAGCAAACTATCTTGGGAAGATATAAAACAAAACGAATGGTTTAAAGAATTGTACAAAGACACAACAAAATCTGCCTTTGCAAAAACAATGTTGGACAACCCCGAAAACAGTGGTGTGAATATGAAAGGAGATCTTTTGATATTTATGGTAAAAGATTCTACTGGCAGTTACTCTGGTGTGCAAGGCGCTATAACGGATGAAGCAAAGTTTAAAAAAATGCTTGCAGAAACCAATAAAACCGGTAAAGAAACTACCAAAGATGGTTACACTTATCTTACAGACGATAAAAGCAGTATTGCTTACAACAAAGAAAGATTTGTTGCAACAATGGAAACGGGCGATTTTAATTATATGCAGTTGCCCAATGCTATAGATACTACGGGTGACAGCAACCCAACCCAAGCGGGAAAAGATATGAGTACCGTAACAGCACAATTGCTGGCTTTAAGTGAAGATAAAAGCATGGCAAAAAGTGAAAAGTTTTCGGAGTTAATGGCAGAAAAAGGCGATGCACATTTTTGGTTTAATGCAAAGGGTTTTGCATCTGGTATGAACCAAATTGCAGGAATGGCTGCAATGGCAAACCTTAGCAAGTTGTATGATGGCGCTATTACTACAGGTACTTTAAATTTTGAAAACGGTAAGATAAATGTGGATGCGAAATCATACGGCGGTAAAGAAATTACAGACTTGTTTAAAAAATACAACGGTACCGATTTTAATAAAGAAATGGTAAAAAATATACCATCGCAAAACCTTGCTGGCTTGTTTACATTTAATTTTAAGCCAGAAGGTATCAAAGAGTTTTTAAAGATACTAGGCATGGATGGATTGGCCAATTTAGGTACTGCGCAATTAGGCTTTAACTTAGACGATTTTATAAAAGCCAATAAAGGAGATGTTCTTATAGCTGTAACTGATATTAAAAATGATAGTACAGGCTTTGGTACTGATGCTAACTTTATTTTTGCTACTTCTATTGGCGATAAAACTTCGTTCAATAAACTAATTGATGCTGGTAAAAAAATGGGAGGCCCAATGTTGGGTGCAAACCCTATGGCAGAAAAGATTGCTTATAACGTAAATGATAAATATTTCGCAATAGGCAATAATAAAACTGCTATTGATACCTATTTGGCAGGCACAGCAAATTCTTCTTTCTCATTTTTAGATAAAATTTCTGGCGGCCCATTTGGGGGCTATGTAAATTTTCAATACATCATTGGGGCAAATAAACCCAAAGCAACTGCCGATAGTTTTAAACTTGCATCTTACGACGCCACTATAAAAATGTGGGACAATATGATGATTAGCGGTGGCAATTTTAAAGATGGCGCCATTACACAGCATTGGGAAATAAACTTGATAGATAAAAATACCAATAGCTTAAAGCAATTGAATACCTACGCAGGTACCATGTCTGCAATAGATAAAAAGAAATCAGCAGCAGATGATCTAAAATGGATAAATGAAGATGTGAAATCTCCAGAACCTGTGACAGTAGTTCCAAAGGATAAATAATTTTAAAAACAATTTTAAAAGCCGCCTGCATAATATAACGGCGGCTTTTATATTTTTACAACATGGTTATAGCATTAAAAAATATTGTACCCCAATTTTTAGAGAAAGAAAAAATAGAGCGTTCTGCCATTTGGCAGCAAGAGCAAAGTTTTATAAAAGCTGAAAAAATACAAATTGTTGCACCCAGCGGAAGCGGTAAAACATCGTTGGTTCATTTTTTATATGGTTTGAGAAATGATTACGATGGGGCATTGCTTTTTAATGATAAAAAAGTAAAATCATTTTCTGCTACCCAATTAGCAGAAATGAGGGCAACCAAAATGAGTGTTATTTTTCAAGACCTGCGATTGTTTAAAGATTACAGTGTAGCGCAGAATCTGGAAATAAAAAGAGCGTTGCATCCATATCATACTTCATCAAGGATAAATGAAATGGCGGAGCGTTTAGGCGTAGAAAGCAAGCTTAAACAACTTGCTGGCACTTGCAGTTATGGAGAGCAACAACGCATTGCAATAATTCGTGCATTACAGCAGCCATTCGATTTTATTATTATGGACGAGCCCTTTAGTCATTTAGATGAAACCAATAGCAAAAAGGCATTGGAATTGATAGAAGAAGAAGCTGCACAAAGAGGCGCTGGTATCATATTGGCAGACCTGCATCCTATACCATTTTTTGAAGCTACAAGAACCCTACATTTATAAAATATGGCGCTTAACAATCATACAATTTCTTTTAAAACGATTGCCTCTTTTTTAAATACGGGCAATAAAACCTCCCGACTATTTGGCTATGCAGGATTGGCTGTGGGGGTAATGCTTTTGCTTTGTTGTGTACAGATGTATATAAATTTAAACCAATTATTAAAAGAAAAAAATCCAAGAAAAAATGGTTTTGACTTTATTTCTGTAACCAAAACCATTACCAACGAAAACATGGGTAAGGATAATCGCTTTTCTGACGCAGAGGTAGAAGAATTTAAAAAACAACCATTTATTACAGATGCTGCACCGCTTATAAGCAACCAGTTTAGAGCCAAAGCTAGTGCAGGAGATATAATACCTTTTAGCACAGACTTGTTTTTAGAATCTATACAAAATAATTTTATAGATACTTTGCCCCCATCTTTTACTTGGCAACCGGGGCAAGAAGATGTACCTATTATTTTTTCGGCCGATTTTTTAGAAATGTACAATGTATTTGCCCCAGCACAGGGTCTTCCACAATTATCGGAAAGCAGTATTGGCGCAGTAAATATTGTATTAGAGTGTATAGCACCCGATGGAACCACCAAAAACTTTAGGGGCCATATTGTAGCAGTAAGCGACAGGATAAATTCTGTGATTGTGCCTAAAACTTTTTTAGAGTGGGGCAATAAAATGTATAGTGTACAACCCCAGCAACCTGCAGCGAGGGTTTATATAAAAACAGCAGATGCAAACAGTGCTGCTTTGCAAACGTATTTACAACAAAAAAATTACCATGTAAATAAGGATAAAACAAAATTTGGCAGGATAAAAAGTACGCTACAAGCTATTATTGCCGGCTTGGGCGGTTTAGCAATATTGGTTGTGCTGCTTTCCGTATTATTGTTTTCTTTTTATTTGCAACTAATGATAAGTAAGAGTAAAGATAACTTACAACTTCTACTCACACTCGGTTATTCGCCATTGTGGCTAAGCAAAACGGTTGCTAAAAAATGGATACCTGTTTATGCTGTAATCATTTTAATAGCAGTAACGGCAACACTTCTTTTTCAATATATGTTTCAGAAAAATTTTATTGCAGGGCAAGATGCATTATCGCCTTACTTGCATGTGTATGTTGTTGGGCTAGCAGTTTTGTTATTCTTTTTATGTGTGTTTGCAAACTATAAGCTAATAAAAAAGCAGTTGTATAAATTGTAAAGAATAATAGACAATTTAAATTTTGGTGAATATATAAGAGTTGGGACTAGACTGGTTAAAAAAAGACATTTAAAATGGTGCTATTATATAGCCATTTGATGCAAAGTTCAAATATTTTAAATTGCTAATTAAGTCCCTTTAAATTATTATATTCTTCGGTATACTTAGTGATAATACCAATTTTTGATATTTCATCTGAAAGGCTATCTAACTTCACCCCAACACCATCAAAACCATCCGTAGTACTTCCCTCGAGTGCATCAACTTTTTTATGTAGAAAATCAACTTTTTTGTGCAAAGAATCAATTTCTTTTTTAACTGTATCAAAGTTATTAGTAACTTTTAAGAAACCGCTACCAATCAAATCTTTTAAATCTCCAATTTCCTTGGTAAGTTGAACTAAATTGCCTTCTAAAAGTTCTAGGCGTTTTTCCATTTTTAGTGGTTGTTTTTGGTTATGGTGTGCAAAAGTACTATTAATTTCCCATTAATTGCAGAAAATATAAATATTTAAATTAAATATACATATAAAATATTCATATCAATGACATAAGTATTTCACATAATGTTAATAAACATAGCCTGTCAAATAACGCATATCAAGCGATTATATCTTATTATTTCTTCTCTAATTCTAATCTTTTCTTTTCGTTAGCTGCTTCAGAAATTTCTTTATTTACATCATCAAATCGAATATTGTCATACCTCTTCAACTCAAGTTCATCTTCTTTCGATTGTCCGTTAGTAAACAATTGCAGTAAGTTCTCTAAAAGAGATTGTGTTTGTGTATGTTTCATTTTTGCTGTTGCCATTATCTTCTATTTTGAATTTAATAACGTATGATTTTTATGTATGATTTTGCAATGGGTTATAATTACATCCCGCCATTTTTGTCCCGCTGGCTGTATAACCTCAATTTCACTATCTAAAGTAACAATTGCTATTATTTTATCAGTCCTTTTCTTAAATATCGGTGTCACAATTGCGAATTTAGAATAACCCGTAATATCCTTTTGGCTCTCTGTTAAATTATATCCCTTCTTCTCAATATTTTCATTTAATTGAAAATCATACTTTATAGACTTGCAGTCATAAACCTTGCCAATTAAACCTTGTGCCTTTTCTTTGGGTAATACTTGAAATCTTAAATCATCCCCGATATCTTTAACATGTAAACTATCATAATTTACATATTGGAAATACAAACTTTTACAATTAAATATTCTGTCATATAAATTCCTTTTCTCTGGAACGTATATTCTTATATTTAATTGTAAGTCAGTTATATTAACTATTGGATTCCCTTTTTCCTTAAATAATGCCCCAAGTTCACCAGACACTATTTTTCTTATATTGCCTGAAGCTTTTTCTAGAGAATCTGTTAAATCAGAAATCCTTTTTTTATCTTTTTCATTTAAAATTGGCACTATTAAATTTATCACAAAAAATCCCGAACAGAATAATGACAACTTGACAAGTGTATTAGTTTCTTCGTTTTCAAATTTAACTAGGCCAAGTTTGTCGTACCCTAAGAAAATTAAAATTGCAGGTACGACATACAAAAACAATCTTCTGTAAAATACATTCATTAGCAGTAAATAGTCTATGTCAATTATACCTGTTACAGTTTAATAACAAAAACTTTCGGTGGAGTCACAAAAGTTGGTAATAGTAAAAATTGAGCAGGTTAGGTTTTTTGTTGATTAATCAAATATAATAACTAATTAAACAATAAACAAGCGGTTTTTAAAATTTTTAAATAACATTAAAATTTTTAAGATTGACAACTAATTTATACGAGCCTTCTATCTATTTCTTTAGTATAAATTGCTAAAGATTGCTAAAAATTACTAATTTATTTAACACATTGTAGAAAAACTTCTACATCATATATATAGAAATCATTACAAAAATTTCTTTTACATTTTAAATATACAGTAATTTCACTGCACTATTTAATTGATGTTATTTGGTATCTCTATATCTAATACTTCAGTCTATTGATTATTTTGTTTACGAGAAAATATCATCAACAAAGGAAACACTTGAGCATTTCAAAGGCATGAAAGCAAAGATGGTGCGGCTACGATCAAAATTCGTTCACATTTAAAAAATTACATAGAATCATAATTGGGTATGATATACAATAAAATTGTCCCAAAACGTATATAGATGCCTAAATTTTTATAAACTTTCAGCACTTTGTCTTTTGTTGTGCGTCACCCTAGACGAACATCCTGCTAACTTCAACATTCAGACAAAATACAAAGTACAGCCCACGCTTCGCAAAATTAAAAGAGCTGCAAAGCCAACGCACAAATGCCGACACACAATTTGCAGCACATTTAATTTTGTCCGACCGCACCCAAGCCTACCCACCACCCCACAAGGCGGACAAAGAGGATTTGAAACCAACAATAGTGTCAAACAGAGTTTTAAAACTTACCTTTACGACTTATAAAAACGAAAAGAAAAATAGATAGATGCCGACATTAAATTGGATAGGAAAAGATAAAGTAATAAGCCATCACCAAGATGTACCATATAAAGTATTAGAACATAAATATGGTTTTACATCGGACAATAGCGAACAAATCGAACCCACAAAAAGTGGAAACAAAATAATACACGGTGATAACTTAGAGGCATTAAAAAGCTTACTTCCTGAATATGAAGGCAAGGTGAAGTGCATTTATATAGACCCACCATACAATACAGGCAATGAAGGTTGGTCGTATAATGACAACGTAAACCACCCAAAAATAAAAAAATGGTTGGATGAAACTTTAAAAGCAAAAGAAGATAACAAAGATGCAAGTATTGGTGTGGACGACTTAACTAGACACGACAAATGGTTGTGTATGATGTATCCAAGGTTAAAATTATTACATAAACTACTTTCTGAAAATGGTATAATTTTTATTTCAATTGATGACCACGAACTTGCACATTTGAAACTAATATTAGATGAGATATTTGGTAAAAATAATTTTATTGAAATTTTCTGTTGGACTAAAACTTCAACACCACCCAGTTTAGCAAACAAATCTAGAAAAACTGTTGAATATGTAATTTGTTATGAAAAGCAAAAAGATAATTTAAAATACAATGCAGAACTTTCTGACGGTGGAGATGCACCATTACTAAATTCAGGTAATCCTTTGGCTAAAATTCTATTTCCCAAAGAGAAAGTATTCTTCAAAATCCCAGATGGCACATATAAAGTAGGTCAGTATGAAAAAGCATATTTACATAATGAAATTGTAATTGAGGACGGTTACTCAAATATAGACTTTGAGTTATCAGCAGAATTTAAATGGGTGCAAACAACAGTTGATTCAGAAATTGAAAAAGGAACTGAATTTATTATTAAAAGTGAATTATTTTCAATAAGATTTTTAAGGACTGATAAGTCATTTAAAGCACCAACTAATTTATTTAAAGAAAAATATTTAAATACAACAATTAATAAAATAGAAGATAACGTTGATACAAATGAGGGTGCTAAAAAAGTATTACTAGAAATTTTTGGAAAGGATATTTTTAATTATCCAAAACCATATTCCTTAATAGAATTTTTATTGAGAATTGGTTCTGACAAGAATTCAATTATACTAGATTCATTTGCAGGTTCAGGAACTACTGCACAAGCAGTTTTGAATTTAAATAAACAAGACAATGGAGTTAGAAAATTCATTTTAGTTGAAATGGAAGAATATGCAAACAATATTACAGCCGAAAGAGTAAAGCGAGTTGCAAAAGGCTATGGTACAGGTGCAAAAGTCACCAAAGGCACAGGAGGTGCATTCGATTTTTACGAATTGGGTTTACCACTTTTTGACGAAAATCAAAACCTGAACGAGCAAGTAGGCTTGGAGAAAATTAGAGAATATATTTGGTTTTCAGAAACCCGAACATCGTTTAATGAACCCAAAGCAGAAACCTACTTTTTAGGCAAAAAAGATGAATCGGCTTATTACTTTATTTATGAGAAAGACAGACTTACAACTTTAGATTTTGATGCTTTGGAACTTATAAAAACCAAATGTGAGCAATATGTAATTTATGCCGACAACTGTTTGCTTCCCAAAGAATTTATGGCAAAGAAAAATATCATTTTCAAAAAAATACCAAGAGACATTACAAGATTTTAAATTATGGAATTAAAAAGTTATCAGCGAAAAGTAATTGAGAATCTTGAAGAATACCTGGGCTATGTTCAAGAACACAAAAGTTTACCCAAAGCTTTCAACCAATATTGGGAAGACAAAATTGGTTCTTACAACCCATTGGACGGCACAGGAATGGAACCATACAAAAACAACATTCCAAATGCAGCCCACGTATGTGTAAAAGTACCAACAGCAGGCGGTAAAACCTTTATTGCTGTAAATGCTTTGCATTCTATTTTTTCGGCTTACGATTCCGCAAAACCAAAAGCTGTAATTTGGTTAGTGCCTTGGAGTAATTTATTGCAACAAACTGTAAATACACTTTCCAACCCCGAACATCCATACCGTCAAAAACTAAATTCGCTTTTTAATAACCGAGTTGCTATTTATCAAAAAGCAGATTTGTTGCAAGGCTCAAATTTTAATCCAACAGTTGTAAAAGACCAGTTGAGTATTTTTGTAATGAGTTTTTCAAGTCTTCGAGCCAACAACAAAGAAGACCGTAAAGTATTTCAAGAAAACGGACAATTAGAAGCGTTTGTTTCGCAATACAAAAACAACGAACACATATTAAGCGGTGTGGACGATACCGCATTAATCAATGTGTTAAGGTCATTAAATCCTGTTTTGGTGGTGGACGAAAGTCATAATGCAGAAAGTGATTTGAGTGTTGATATGCTCAAAAACTTAAACCCATCATTTATATTAGACCTAACGGCAACACCAAAAGACAACAGCAATATTGTAAGCCTTGTTCCTGCCATTGAATTAAAAAAGGAACATATGGTAAAACTTCCAGTAATCGTATATAACAACCACGACAAAACGGAAGTAATTAACAACGCTTTGCACTTGCAGAGAAAATTGGAAATACTTGCTAAAAAACAAGAAGCCGAAGGCGGCAGATACATCAGACCAATTGTGTTGTTTCAAGCACAACCAAAAACTAAAGACGACAATACAACTTTTGAGAAACTAAAAGAACAATTGTTGGGCTTGGGCATTTCTGAAAGTCATATTAAAATCAAAACAGCCAACATTGACGAACTGAAAGGCATTGATTTAATGAGTAATGAATGCGAGGTTCGTTACATTATTACAATCAACGCTTTGAAAGAAGGTTGGGATTGTCCGTTTGCTTACATTTTAGCATCTTTAGCCGACAAATCAAGTGCAGTAGATGTTGAACAAATTTTGGGTCGTGTATTGCGTCAGCCTTATGTACAAAAACATAAAGCGTTTCAGTTAAACTTATCTTATGTTTTAACGGCATCGGCAAAATTCAATGAAACTTTACAGAGCATTGTAAAGGGTTTGCAAGAATCAGGCTTTAGCGAAAAAGATTATCGCAAAGTTGATAAAATGACTGAAGAAGAAAAGAAAACAGTTACGACAGACCCAATAGAAGCTTTCTTATTTCCTGAACAACAAGCAGAGCAAGACGAAGATAATATTGATAAAACTAGAGTTACTTTTGACCCAAATGCAAATGAAGAAGAAACTGAAACAACTTCTGTAATTACAGAAATTGAAACACTTGCAGAAGAACAAAACCGACAATTGGAAGAGCAAATAAAAGAACAAGAACAACAACCAGTTGATGAAAATATATTTCAAGAAATGGGTACAAAAGTAAAACGCTATAAAGTAAGAGAAGCACACAAAGACGAAATTGCAAATATTGAGTTTCCTCAATTTTTTATAAAAGTAACAGCTAGTGACATTTTTGGCACAGAAGAAGAATTGCTAAACAGAGAATCTTTATTAAAAGATTTCAAACTTTCTGATGAAGATATAAAAATAGATTTCGACAAACTTTCGTCTGATTTGTACAAAATTGATTTAGAAGAATCGAAGAAAAACGAATACAGTCCTTCATTCACAAAAATTGAGGATTCAATGGTTAGCGAACCTATCACAGAGTATATTTTAGCAAAACCAAAAGAGAATCAAATAGTTGACATCACATTTCAAATGATGCAAATTATTGGAAATATGTACCCAATTCCCGACCAAGAAATTAAAAAATACATTGGCAGAATTTTATCGAGTATGACAGCTGAACATCTTCGAGAAATTTTAGTAAGGAAATGGAGTTATACAGATAAAATAAAAGAGAAAATTAGATTTTTAGCAGACAACTATGCCGAGAGTAAATTTTTAGACTTCATAAAATCTAAAAAAATAATTACCAAAAAACATTGGAAATTAGGCAACGAAATTGTACCAGGAAAAATAGGTTCTGCAATAGGAAATTCTTTGTATGAAAAAGAAGGCATTATGAATAATTTTGAAGAAAAAGTTGCAATGGAAATTGGAACATCTTCTAATATTGCATTTTGGCATAGAAACCTTGAAAGAGGTAAAGGTTTTTACATTAATGGTTTTAAATCAAACCACTACCCTGACTTTATTATAAAAACAAAATCGGGTAAGACAATTATTCTTGAAACCAAAGGCGACCATTTAGACGGTTCGGACAGCGAAGCAAAATGCAGATTAGGCAACGAGTGGGAACGACAAGCAGGACAAGACTTTTCATACTTTATGGTATTTGACAAAAAGGAAATCAAGGGAGCATACACATTAGACAAAGCAAAAGAATTAATCAGCAAAATGTAAAGCCAACGCTTTTGGCAGCACATTTGCATTTTTGGCTAACACACAAAGCCCGACAAAAAATGCAAAGAAAATGATAATACAATCTGTAGAAATTTACAACAGCAAAAGAATGCATTATTCTCTAAAAATGAAAACGCCTAACTGCTGTCTCGGCGGGGTTTTCGCAATCTGGATTTACAAATTATAAAAAGCTTTTGCTGCGAAACCCCGACGTATGCGCAGCGCTTAAACCATTACAAAGCAAAATCAACGCTGTTTTATGCGGAGTATGAGTTTATAATTATTTCGGCTACTTCCTGCGTCGGGCCTGCCTGTCGGTAGCTACCCTGTACACACAAGTTATTTAGTTTTAAAATAGGATATTTGAAAAAAAATGGAAGTTAATATATCGCCATTAAGTTTTATGGCAAATTTTAAAGGTATGACTGGAGACAAACGTTTAGATGCCCGAGCCGA
>JANNGD010000022.1:0-23640 GCA_031380515.1 Ferruginibacter sp.
CCCCATATCTCTATGTGTCAATTTAAACCAAGCTCTAGAAAATGCATCTGCAAACTCAGCAGGGTTTTCAAAATATCTTCTTGAAATTTTTTCATATACCGGATCTACTCTTAGTGCAAGGTCAGCCGTGGTCATTACTGGCGCATGTCTTTTTGCAGGGTTGTGTGCATCTGGCACTGTACCCTCGCCACCGCCATTTTTTGGTTTCCATTGGTGTGCACCTGCGGGGCTTTTCGTTAATTCCCACTCGTAGCCGAACAAATTTTCAAAATAATTATTGCTCCATTTTGTAGGTGTGGTTGTCCAAGCACCTTCGAGCCCACTAGAAATGGTATCTTCACCTTTACCTGAACCAAAACTGCTTGTCCAACCTTGGCTTTGCTCTTCAATGCTAGCAGCAGCAGGCTCAGGGCCTTTATAATCTTCAGATGCGGCACCATGCATTTTGCCAAATGTGTGTCCACCTGCTACAAGTGCTACTGTTTCTTCATCGTTCATTGCCATGCGGCCAAAAGTTTCCCGAATATCTCTTGCAGATGCCAAGGGGTCAGGGTTTCCGTTTGGACCTTGTGGGTTTACGTATATCAATCCCATTTGCACAGCGCCCAATGGATTTTCCAATTCACGATCGCCGGTGTAACGGTTATCGTCCAACCATTTCTTTTCGGAACCCCAATACACATCTTCTTGCGGCTCCCATACATCCTCACGCCCGCCAGCAAAACCAAAAGTTTTAAACTCCATAGATTCCAATGCGCAGTTACCTGCTAGTACCATTAAATCTGCCCAAGATATTTTTTTGCCATATTTCTTTTTTAATGGCCAAAGAAGTAAACGAGCCTTGTCTAAATTTACATTATCGGGCCAACTGTTTAAAGGTTCAAAACGTTGTTGTCCTGCACCTGCACCACCACGTCCGTCTGCAATACGGTACGTTCCTGCGCTATGCCAAGCCATGCGTATAAAGAAAGGGCCGTAATGACCATAATCGGCCGGCCACCAATCTTGCGAAGTGGTCATCAAATCATATATATCTTTTTTCAATGCTGCTAAATCTAGTGTCTTAAATTTCTCTACATAATTAAATGCGTCGCCCATTGGATTGGATAAAGAAGAAAACTGGCGAAGAATATTTAGTTTTAATTGATTTGGCCACCAGTCTCGGTTTATAGGACCTGTACCTGCACTTTGTTTTATCATGCCACTAGTAAATGGGCATTTACCGCCACTGTTTGAATTATTTTCCATTGTATTATTTTTTATTGTTTGAGACGACGAATTTACAATAATCTTCATAATAATTTTTAGAAATAAATTTTATGTAACTATAGGTTTAAACTATGATGAGGAACATGGGCATTCAAAATTTTAATGAGCATTTGTATTAGGGCTATTCGCTGCAACCTGCCTGCCGGCAAAGGCAGGTCTTTTTTGTTCGTTCCTCACAATCCACCATTAGGCGGATCGCTGCGATTCCTTCTAAAGGGAGTCGCTTTTTTTTGCTGATGGACTATGAGTAGAATTTCTTTATTTTTTTAACATCATAATGAGATTTTTAATGTAGCAGTTATGAATTGGCTTCATGGTATCATATAATTTATAAGAAAGTTTGTCCAATAGCCTTATAACTTGTAGGATATATTTATACCGAATACTCTTTGATATATACCGTTAAATAAGTATTCTAACTACAGGTTTATATAGTTATTAAATTACCTTATGTCGTTATGAAATGTAAAAAATTGCTTTTATGAAGAAAACAACACTGCTTTTTATTGTAAGCATGTACGTTACAATATGCTTTAGCCAAAATGTGGGTATCAGTAACACAGCGATAACGCCTGATCCAAGCGCTCAGTTGGAAGTGAGGTCTACCTCCAAGGGGGTATTAGTGCCAAGAATGACAACCGTGCAAATGGGACTAATCGTTGCACCTGCACAAGGTTTAATGCTGTACAATACGGATACAAAAAGCTTTTTGTATTATGATGGTTTTTGGAAAGAGATGTCTGTAAAGGATGACAATGTATGGTCAAAAAATGCTGATCATATTTATAACAACAACCTAGGATTTGTTGGTGTAGGGACAAACAACCCAGGTACCAAGTTAGATGTGGCATCAGGCTCAAGCGGTGCAATAGCAAGGTTTAGTGGTGGCGCATCTACATGGATGGAGTTTAGAGAAAACAATCTATATAGGGGATATTTAGGCTCGTTTTCGGGTAATCCAGAAGATATGGACTTTGGTACAGGTGCGGGAAATACTACAGGTAAAATACATTTTACGATTGGTGCAAGCCCTAAAGTTACAGTAAGTGACCTTGGCTATTTGGGAGTTGGTAAAATTGCACCTAATAGTCCTTTGCATGTAGTTGGGGGTACTGGTGCAGGAGGCGTGCTGCCATTTTTTTCTACCATTACCGCAGAAAATAATGGCAATACTTTTTTGAGCTTGCTTACACCTAGTGCTAATGAATCGGGGATGATATTTGGTTTGGGGAGTAATAATAATAGTGGAAGTGTAGTGTACAATGATGGCGCAACGCCCAAGGGATTTCAATTTAGAACTAGAAATAATGTTACTCAAATGGTTTTGGATTCTTTGGGCAATGTAGGTATTGGTGATATAAGTCCTACCTCAAAATTAAATGTAGCATCCGGTAATTCAAGCAATATAGCCAACTTTGATGGTAGAACAGGTATGTTCATCGGCTTGTATGAAAATGCTACTTACCGAGGTTATTTAGGTTCTTTTTCTGGTGCTGCCACCGATGTTGATTTTGGAACAGGCAACGGAAACACTACAGGTAAATTAAATTTTACCATACAAGCATCACCAAAATTTAGCATTGCTACAGATGGTACATCGCAAGTATTGGGTAGCAATATTTTTGAAATAGGAGCAGGTATTGTTGGTAAGGAAACTAACGCTGGAAAAATGGGATACAATGCTTTTGGGAAAACTGCTTTAACTATTATAGGTGCTGGTACAACAACCAGTAATAGGGCAATGTATTTTTATGCAGAAGGAGGTACTACCACCAACGGACCAATCTATATTGAAAAATCAACCGGCGGAACACCAACTATAGAAATAAAACCATCTGAAACCGGTGTGGATGGTTCAGAAATTTTATTGTACAATGCCGCAGGTGTTGCTACCATTGAGTTAGATGCAGATTTCGGCGATGGTGATGGCAGGGTTATTACCAGCGAATTACAAATAAAAGGGGGCTCCGATTTAGCAGAACATTTTGATATTGATATAGCTGAAGAAGCAGAAGCCAAACCGGGCATGTTGGTTTCTATTGATACAAAAACCGAAGGTAAACTGTGCCTAACCAACAAAGAAAGTGATACGAAAATTGTAGGTGTAATTAGCGGTGCAAACGGTATAAAACCAGGCATGCTTATGGGGCAAGAAGGTACCATTGCTTTTGGAAAATATCCTGTAGCCTTAGTTGGTAGAGTGTATGTGTTGGCTACCAATGAAGCGGGGGAAATAAAAGCAGGAGATTTTTTAACATCCTCCAGTAAAAAAGGCTATGCAAAAAAAGTTACCAATATAAATAAAAACCAAGGTGCAATAATTGGTAAGGCCATGGGTAAAGTAAATCCAAAAAATGGATATGTTTTGGTACTTATCAATTTACAATAATCAAATATTCATCCATTCAAAATATTTAACAAATGAATATTCGTAGCTACATGCTTTTTTGCATTTGTATTAGTTTGCACAATTTTGCAAACGCACAATTCTTTCCGTTGTATATACCACCTACATTATCTGGGCCTGTCTATAATTTGAATATGCAGCACGGCACACATCAATTTAGTTTTCTTGTAAACAGTGCTAGCATGGGCTTTAATGGAAATGTACTTGGGCCTACACTTATTATGCAAGCAGGCCAACAAGTATCAATGAATGTGACCAATAGTATTGGTGAACCCAGTACAGTTCACTGGCATGGCTTTCATGTAGCTCCAGAAAACGATGGCGGGCCACATACGGTTATTGAACCCAACACAACTTGGACACCTTCTTTTGAAATATTAGATAAAGCTGGTACATATTGGTACCACCCACACTTGCACGACTCTACCACCAAGCATGTTGCAAAAGGTTTGGCAGGAATGATTATTGTAAAAGATGCTGAGGAGGCTGCACTTTCACTACCACGTACTTATGGGGTAGATGATTTTCCTTTAATAATACAAACAAAAGCTATTGATGCTGCTGGTGTAATAAAATACTCAAACGTAAATGCAAACGCAGATACCAAATTGATGGTAAATGCTACTCCCAGCCCAAGGCTTGATGTACCACAACAATTTGTGCGATTTAGAATTTTAAACGCTTCTGTACAGCGTGTTTTTAATCTAGGATTATCCAATGGATTTACTTTTTATCATATAGCTACTGATGGAGGACTAAAGGCTACTCGAACTGTGGTGAGTAGATTAAGATTGGCACCAGGTGAGCGGGGAGAAATAGTTGTTCCATTTAATAATTATGCTGTAGGTACAAATTTGCAATTAGTAAGTTATGCAGGGGCATTGCCAACAGGTACATGGGGTGCTACCGATCCATGGATTGCTGGGCCAAATGGTAGCGAACCCCCTGGCTACAATCCCAATTTCATGAATGGGACTACTTTTAATATATTAGGTTTTACAGTAGTGGCACAAACAGCAAACCCCATTCTATCTATACCAGTTAATTTGGCTACAGTTACACCAATACCAGAAGCCTCTGCTACCGTTACAAGAAATAAATGGTTGTTTGCTGGCGATGGCGGCGGTGTAAAAATTGGCAATACATCTAATGCAGCCAGTGCCAATGCATTTAGCATGACAACCATTGATGATGTAATTCCTTTAAACTCTACTGAAATATGGACTTTGCACGGTTCGTTTAATATGTACCATCCATTTCACATACACGATATACAATTTTTTATTTTAGATAGAAGAGACTCTAACAACAATATTATTCCCCTTACTTCTAACGAAATTGGTAGAAAAGACGTGGTATATGTAGGTCCGAAAGAAACAGTAAGGTTTATAACTAAGTTCGATGATTTTTGGAGTGATGTACCTTATATGTATCATTGCCACATTACCCAGCATGAAGACAAAGGCATGATGAAACAGTTTATTGTAACACGAAGAATATATGTAGATAAAAATTATGGGGGTTTAGAATTAGGAACCATAACTTTTCCTTACAATACAATGAGAGAAGCTGTAAATGCTGCAACGGACGGTACTACTATTTATTTTAAAAGTAATGGCATACACGAAGAGTTAACCACGGATTTGATTACAACAAAAAAACTAACATTTAAAGTAACCACTGGAAATGTTACTGTAAAATAGAAAATAGGTATGAAAATATTTTTATTACTTATTATAATGGCTTGTTCCAAATTTACTTTTGCGCAAGCAAGAACGATACATGTGTACGCATTCGTGGCTGAGGAATGTCCCATCTCAATTTACATGGCTGGGGCATTGTCAGAAATATCCCAATCTTATAGCAGTAAAGCAGATTTTAATTTAGTGTTTCCATTAAAGTCAAGTAGCAAGAAAACGTCAAATTTATTTAAAGCCAAAAATAAATTGCCGTTGTACAATATCATTTTAGATAAAGACCAAGGCATTAGTAAAAAACTTGGTGCCACTATTACACCAGAAGTAATTATTACAGATGCTGACAACAAAGTAGTATATAAGGGAAGGATAAACGATGCCTATTTAGAACCGGGTAAACGCAGGCATATCTTTGGGAGCAACGATTTAAATAATGCGCTTGCAATGATATCCGAAGGAAAAGAATTTCCTAAACCTTGGAAAAATGCAATCGGCTGTTACATTACCTATACTAAAAAATAACTGTAATGAGGTATTTTCTACTTATTTTTAATCTTATAAGCATCGAAGGTTATGGCCAGCAAATAAATTACGTATCCAGTATTAAACCAATAATAGAAAGCCATTGTATACCTTGTCATAGCAAAGGAAACGTTGGTTCTATGCCACTAACGACTTACAAGGAAGTAAGTGCCTATGCAAAAATGATACAATACGTTTCAGGAAATAAATTAATGCCGCCTTGGAAAGCCGATCATGGTTTTTCGAATTTGAAATTTTTTAATTATTTAAGCGAAAGGGAAATTGCGTTAATAAAAGATTGGGTTGTTAATGGAATGGAAGAAGGAAATATATTGAAAGAGGAAAAGCAAAAAAAAACGCCAGCAATAACATCCATAGAAAAACCAGATGTTGTTTTTGAAATGAAAGAAGCTTTTGTACAGGCTGCAGACTATACGGATAGAACGCAGGTTTTTGTTGTCCCGTCAAACCTTAAAGAAGACATGCATATAGAAGGATTGGAATTTGTGCCTGGCAATAGGAAAATTGTAAAAGCATGTAGCATTTCAATTGATACAGGGACTATCGGTACTCGGTATGACAGCAATGATTTAAAATATGGGTATGGCAGTTTTGCAAGTGTGGGTTTTGTGCCGCATCAATACATATGGTATCAATGGACAGCAGATATGGGCGCTACTTTCTTTGAAAAGCCTTACATTAAAAAAATACCTGTGGGTAGCAAGATATTGTTTCATATTACCTATGCTGCGTCCAATACACTAGAAAAAGACCAGTCGTATTTAAAATGTAAAACAGCCAAAAATATGGCTGGGTCAAAGCTTATTCATTCTTCTATTTTATTTACCAGTAATGATATAACCAATGGCCCCTTTGTAATAGATGTGGATGAAAAAAAGAAATTTTTTGCAACCACTACTATTGATGAACCTATTGAAATATTAAGTGTAATGCCACAAGGGCAATATGCATGCTATAGCTGGGAAATTTATGCGATAGACAGTATTACGGCCGAAAGAATAAACATTTTGAAAATACCCCAATGGGATGCTCATTGGAAAAAGAAATATGATATGGCTTTGCCTATTAAACTTTCTGCCGGCAGTAAGATTTTTGGTATTGCCTATTACAACAATTCCGAAGAAAATAATAACCTGATTATATTGCCACCGAAAAAAATTAAAAATGGAGAAGCTACAAGAGATGAATTGTTTTTGGTACAGTATGATGTAATAGAAGTTGAAGCACAAAATTTATAAAAGATGATTAAGATATTCTCTTTTGTTTTTATAATGATTTCCTGTTTTATGACAAATGCGCAAACAACAGTTGTGTTGGGCGCATCAGCGGATAATACCATTTACCAAAATTTTCCAGGTAATAGTAATGCAATTGGGCAAAACTTTTTTAGTGGAAATAATGGAGGAAATAGCCCAAGGCGTGCACTGTTGAAATTTAACATAGGTTCTGTTGTGCCAAGTGGTGCAATAATTACCGCAGTAACACTTACGCTAAACTGTAATATCAGTAGGAATATAGCTGATAATGTGTCGTTGTATAGGCTCACTACAGATTGGGGCGAAGGTACTTCTAACGCAGCTGCAACAGGCGATGGGGGCGGAGCTGCCGCTACAATAAATGATGCAACTTGGCCCACTAATTTTTTTCCGACAAACAATTGGACAACAGCAGGCGGCGATTATATGGCAACAGCATCAGCAACTACAAGTATCCCTAATACAGGTTTTTATACTTGGAGTAATGCAGCTATGGTAGCGGATGTACAAAATTGGTTAAATAACGCTGCAACAAATTTTGGATGGATACTGTTGTGCAACGAAACTACTGCAGCTACTGCAAGGCGATTTGCATCTAGAGAAAATGTAATCGTTGCCAACAGACCGTCATTATCTGTTACATATTCTACAATAGTACCTATTACCCTTTCTTATTTTGTTGCTACCAAAAAAAACAATGCAGTACAAATAACTTGGCAAACAGAACAAGAAATAAACAATCATTATTTCGAAATTTTTCATAGTACAGATGCCATGTCTTTTTCATCCATCGCAAAAGTTTCTGCTGTTGGAAATTCATCTATTCAAAGGCAATACCGGTTTCTTCATAATGCCAGCTTAAAAGGCTTTCAGTATTACCAACTTGTACAAACAGATATTAATGGAATGAAAACATTGTCTGCAACCATAAAAGTTAAAATGGATGAAGAAAAGGTTTCATTAAAGCTATTTCCAAATCCTGTGAGCGATATCATTTTTATAAAAACAAATATAAATTTGGAACAAACAAATTATAAAATATATAGCCAGCAGGGGAGCTTGGTTAAAGTAGGAAAAGGAAATGTATCTCAGATAAATTTGAGCACATTTGCAAAAGGGAGTTATTACTTTTTTTTGTACAAGCAAAATAAAATTATTTGGGATGGGATTTTTTGTATTTTGTAAAAAACGCATTGGTTATATTATAACCTTCTCTTCGCTAAAGGATAACAGCTACAAATATTGCAAAGTGCAGGACATTTGAAACTTTATTCTGCAAGTACAACTACATCGGTTTGGAGTAAACAGCACATTCGAGTTTGGTTTCAAACTTCCACTAGAGTGAAAAGAAAACGATTGGAAACAGAGCTAAATAGGTGCGCTGCACCTGAGGGAATTATTTATTAATGTTATAATGGAAATGCTGCAGATTTTTTAGCATAAATTTTCTCTGCTGCGAACAATAAAAGGAGTTTGTATTAACCACAGACACCTACATGTACATACGAAATCTCGGCTAGCCAAAGTTACATTCATTGAAAGCTTCTATAAATTTGTGTATATAAATTTTATTCAAACTTAATTTTCTTCACTAAAAATATTAGTATATTGCATCGTAAAAAAACTCGTAACCCGCAACCAAATAACTTTGTACGCAATAGTAGATATAGAAACCACCGGAGGCAGTGCGGCAAATAGCGGCATAACAGAAATAGCTATTCATATACACGATGGAGAAAGGGTGGTACAACATTTTACTACGCTTATAAATCCGGAAAGGCGTGTGCCTGATTTTATAACGGCACTTACTGGGATAAGCAATGCTATGGTAGCAAGCGCACCTACTTTTAAAGAAATGGCACCAACTATTTTTGAATTACTTAGCGAAAATATTTTTGTAGCTCACAATGTAAATTTTGATTACTCATTTGTTTTTCACCATTTAAAACTTTGTGGGTTCGAACTAAAAGTAAGCAAGCTTTGCACAGTGCGCCTTGCACGCAAGGCTTTGCCTGGGTTTCCCTCTTATAGTTTAGGGAAAATATGTAGGAGTTTAAATATAAATATTGATGATAGACACAGAGCAGATGGTGATGCTGCGGCAACCGTAATCTTATTCAATAAAATATTGCAAGCAGGTGGTATGGAGCACATAAATAAAATGCTTAAACGTACTTCAAGCGAGCAATGGCTGCCTCTGCATTTAGATAAGAAGATAATACTGCAACTCCCTACAAAAGCCGGAGTATATTATTTTCATGATATAAAAGGAAAAATTATTTATGTAGGTAAAGCCATTAATGTAAGAAAAAGAGTGAGTAGCCATTTTACGTACAATGATGCGGGTAGTAGGCGACAAAATTTTGTACGCTTGGTGGCAGATGTTTCTTACAAGGATTGTGCAAATGAATTGCATGCACTTATTTTGGAAAGCACAGAAATAAAAAGACTTTGGCCAAAATACAATTATGCACAAAAGCAACCCATGCAAAAATATGCACTCTATTCTTTTGAAGACAATAGAGGATACATGCGGCTTGCTATTGATAAACGAAAGAAAAATTTTCCGGCAGTGTATTGTTTTAATTTATTGCACGAAGGACAAGTGCTTTTAAGAAAAATGATGGAAGAATTTGAACTAAATGAAAAACTTTGTTTTGTGGACAAACAACCTATTACTACAAAAGATATGGAGTTTATAGAAGAGCCATTGTATTATAATGGTAGAGTGAAAAATGCGATTAACACCCTGAATGAGCAGTTGCCTACTTTTGCTTTGGTAGATGATGGGTTAAGCGAAAAAGAAAAGCTTTGTTTTTTAATAGAGAAAGGAAATTTTTGGGGAATGGGTTTTGTACCTTCAGATTCAAATTTCTCATCGGTAGAAATATTAAAGGATATCTTACAGCCATTTACAGATAATGATTTTATAAGAAACAGTATTTATAATTATGTGGAGATGAATCCGGAGAAGAAGGTAATTTTTCAATGAGTTACGGGTTAGGAGTTACGGGCCTGCCTGCCGGCAAAGGCAGGTTACTGGTTCTTTTAATTCAAAGTTCTTTTTAAAATAGCTACTACTAAATTTCTTTACCCACATTGGTATTTTTAATTTATTTCTTTCCTTTTCATCCCTTATTTTCGCAATCCAAAAAAATGTTCAATTATGATTTGAAGATGAAGGGAGCGTCGCCACTGAAGTTCAATCAAGGGTATTGGCTTGCAAACAAAAAAATATTTGTTAATAGGTATCAAAGCGAATAACGAACACCAAACAATAAACACCAAACAATAAACTCCATGTTCAACAACCTCATAGCACAAAAACTTTCTATAAAACCTTCGCAAGTAGAAACGGTTTTGCAATTACTAAGTGAAGGCAGTACCATTCCATTTATTGCACGGTATAGAAAAGACAGTACTGGCGCTTTAGATGAAGTACAGATACAACAAATACAAGATGAAAATAAATCGATGAATGAATTTGCAGAACGCAAAACATTTATTGAAAAAACGATTACGGAGCAAGGAAAGATGACGGAGGAATTGCAAGCAAAAATAGATGCCGCCATTACCATCACCCAACTGGAAGATATTTATTTGCCTTACAAACAGAAGCGCAAAACAAAAGCCGTAGTAGCTAGAGAGAATGGCTTACAACCTTTGGCAGATATTTTACTAGGGCAAACGGATATTGATGTAGAAAAAGAAGCCCTTGCGTTTATAAATGAAAAAGTATTAACTGTAGAAGCCGCATTGCAAGGTGCAAGAGATATTATTGCCGAAACAGTGAATGAAGATATTGTTGTAAGAGAAAAATTGCGTAAATTTTTTGAAAGGGATGGTCTAATAAAAAGCACTGTTATTACCGACAAGGAAATAGCAGCAATTAAATACAAAGATTATTATGCATTTTCGGAAAAAGTTTCTACTATTCCATCGCATAGAACATTGGCTATTTTGCGTGGATTTTTGGAAGGGTTTTTAAAAGTAGCCATAGAGCCAATTGAAGAAATTGCATTGGAAATAATAGAAGATGTATACATAAAAGGTATGAGTACTTGCAGCGATCAAATTCGCAAGGCTATAAAAGACAGCTATCGCCGTTTATTGCAACCAAGTTTGGAGACAGAATTTCGTACGGCTTTAAAAACAGCAGCAGATGAAGAAGCCATCAATGTATTTGCAGAAAATTTGCGACAATTGTTGTTGAGCTCACCATTGGGCAGCAAAAAAATACTGGCAATAGACCCAGGTTATAGAACAGGTTGTAAAGTAGTTTGTATAGACGAAAAAGGAGAACTACAAAAAACTGCATTGATTTATGTGCACGAAAAAAATAGAATGGAAGAAGCGGAGCATATTATTCGTTCATTGGTAAAAGAATATGAGGTGCAGGCATTTGCCATTGGAGATGGTACAGCTGGAAGAGAAACGGAGCAGTTTATAAAAAAATTAAATATAAGCATTCCCGTTTATTTGGTAAATGAAGATGGAGCAAGTATTTACTCGGCATCGGAGATTGCAAGGCAAGAATTTCCCGATCAGGATATTACCATAAGAGGTGCGGTAAGTATAGGACGTAGGTTAATGGATCCTTTGGCTGAGTTGGTAAAAATAGACCCAAAAAGTATTGGGGTGGGGCAATACCAGCATGATGTAAACCAGCCAAGGCTAAAAGAAAAATTGGATCAAACTGTAGTTAGTTGTGTAAATATTGTTGGTGTAAATTTAAATACAGCAAGCAAACATTTACTTAGCTATGTAAGCGGTATTGGTAGTACGATTGCAGAAAATATTATTGCATACAGAAAGCAGGAGGGAAAATTTACTAGTCGCAAGCAATTGTTAAAAGTACCCCGCTTGGGAGGCAAAGCTTATGAGCAATGTGCAGGGTTCTTACGCATACCAGGCGCAGATGATGCCTTAGATGCAAGTGCAGTACACCCGGAGGCATATACACTCGTACAACAAATGGCAAAAGATATTAATGCAGATGTGAATACATTAATAGGTAATGAAAGTTTGCTTACAACCATAGATAGGAAAAAATATATAAACGAAAATTTTGGTGAGCATACCATCAATGATATTATTGCAGAATTAAAAAAGCCAGGATTGGATCCAAGGAGTGAAGTGCAAATTTTTGAATTTGCACAAATATTTTCTATTGATGATGTACATGTGGGAATGGAAGTGCCAGGTATAGTAACAAACCTAACTCGTTTTGGAGCATTTGTAGATATCGGTGTAAAACAAGATGGACTGGTACATGTATCTGAGATAGCACATAAGTATATACAAGATCCCAGTGAAGTACTAAAACTAAACCAACAAGTAAAAGTAAAAGTAATGGAAGTGGATGTAGCTCGTAAAAGAATAGCACTTTCCATTAAACAGACAGAATTGATGCCTAACAAACCTCAAGAAAAAGCCAGTAATAGACAGTGGACAAACAAGCCAAAACAGACAATTTTCCAAGAACCAGTAAAAAAAGCTGCACCAGAAACAATGGATGATGCACTAGCTGCGCTTAAAAATAAGTTTAGATAAAATATTTTATAAAAAAGTTGTCTATAAAAAGCTACATCCCTATCTTTGCAATCCGAAAATGAAAAGGGGAGTTTAGCTCAGTTGGTTTAGAGCATCCCGACTAAAAAGTCGGGAGTGGCACAGGAAATAATTAGGTTTAAAATTTTGGGAGTTTAGCTCAGTTGGTTTAGAGCATCTGCCTTACAAGCAGAGGGTCACAGGTTCGACTCCTGTAACTCCCACAATAGCCTCACAGAAATGTGAGGTTTTTTTTATGCCGAAATTTTAAAGCTCAGTTAGTTTAGCGCATCCCGACTTATGAATCTGGAGGTTCACAGGTTCGATCCCGAAATTTCGGGATAACTCCCACAACAGCCTCACAGAAATGTGAGGTTTTTTTGTGCAGAAATTTTAAGGCTCAGTTGGTTTAGCGCATCCCGACTTGTAAGTCGGGAGGGTCACAGGTTCGATCCCGAAATTTCGGGATAACTCCCACAACAGCCTCACAGAAATGTGATATTTTTAATTGAATGATATCGTTCTTCTACTTCAACCCTATCAAGTAATCAAACAAACTCACTGCTGTTTCCAATTGTAATTTTTTTCTCAAGCGATATCTTCCTATTTCTACACCTCTAACTGATATGTTCATCAATTGTGCAATTTCTTTGGTAGATAAATTCATTCTTAAGTAGGCACATAATTTCATTTCATTGCCGGTAATATTTGGATGTTTCTCTTTTAAAGAAACAAGAAAATGACTGTGTACGGTATCAAAATGTTTTGAAAAACTTTCCCATTCCTTGTCCATCTTATCGTCTTCATTGAGTGATTTTATCATCTTCTTAAGTTCTACAACTGCTTGTGGATTGTCCAACCCTTTCATTACATGTGAAAGCTCTGTTTTGCTTTTAGAAAGTAACTCACCTTTTTTCACCAAGTGCATTGCTGATGAGGCTAGCTCAGCATTTTTGAAATTAATTTCCGCCTCTAATTTTTCATTTCTAAGAGCCGCTAGTTCGCCTTCTGTTTTATTTATTTCCAATTCATGTATATATAAAAGTTTCTTTTGTTCTTCTTCGTATTTAATTTTTTGTGTAATAAATTTTCTTTCTTGCCATTTAAATAATGCGAATAAAACAATAGCCAAGCATATAAAATAAAATAGTTTAGCCCAAATGGTTTGATACCACGGAGGAAGTATTTTAAATGAATAGACAGATATTTCAGATTCTTTACCCAAATTATTTTTAACTTTCACTTCAAAATGGTAGGTACCTGCGGGTAGATTGGTATATTCCTTTTCTGTTTTATCTGACCATTTAGACCATGTAGCATCAAAACCTCTTAGCCTGAAACTGAATTGTATATTTGACATGCTCCCAAAAATAGGTGCAGCAAATTGAAATTGAATTGTCTTCCATCCATCTTTTACAGAGGGGATATTTTCACCATCTTGGATTTGTTTTTCGTTTATATCATTAAAATATCCACCAAAAAGTATTTCATCTTTATTGCCACTAATTTTTACTTTTCTAATAAGTACTTGTGTATTGGTTAGTGATTGTTTATATTTCTCATAATTAAGTAAATAAAATCCTTTTTCGCCGCCTAAAAATATATTTGATTCATTTAATGGATAAATGGATTCAAAGCCACTGAGCATCTTATTGTTTAATTCAGGGAAATTAATTACAATTGGTTCTTTATTGGAATAATCAATAATACCGAGTGCTTTTTCGTGAATGAACCATATATTCCCCATTGGGTCTTCTTTCAAATACCTTAAACTTTGGTTTCCAATTATTTTTTGGTAATAAGCAGATGCTTCAAAAATATTTTTAGCCTCATTGTAATTGTAAATACCTTTTTCTGTTGCTATTACTACTTCATTCTTTATTTTGTATACATGGTTGTTTAGTGTAGATGGAAGCCCATTTTGATTTGTATAAATGGCCGTTTTATAAGTACCATCATCCGCTTTTGTAATTTTATAGATTCCGTGATATGGGTGCGATATCCATATATTGTTATTTTTATCAATAGCAATAAATCGAGCAGACTCATCAAGGCCTTCAATTTTTTTTGAGAACGTAAAATGGCCATTAACGAAATCAAATATTTCTACATTTTTATAATTACCTGCTATAATTTGTGGATTGGGGAAAGTATTGGAAGTAGATAAAAAATTCCAATAGCCTTTGTTGGAAGAAATGGGAATGGCAGTATTATTTTTTACAATGAAGGCGCCCTCATGTTTTCCCAAAAGTAATTCATTGTTTATATTGGCCAATCCCCATACTTGGCCTTTTGTATTATTTACTGGTTCAAAATCTCCTTTTACAAAACTTATATCTTTTTCATTAGCCAGTGTAAGACTATACAATCCATTGGTAGTACCTAAATATAAATTATTGTCTTTTATGAGGGCGGCATAACCAGACCCGTCTTGCGAGGATGGATTTATTTGTTTTATAGCACTATTGTAAGCAACTAAGTCTATACCATTGTCTAAACCCAACCACAGATTTTTTTGCTTGTCTAAAAATATACTAAGCACATTGTTATTCTGCAATCCTTCTTTTTTTGAAAAATGTTGTATGATATTACCTTGACAGTCTGTTATGTAAACTGCGCTGTTGTTTGTTGCAATGGCTATCCTTTCGTTATTGATATTTGTTGCATTATAGATTCTTTCATTCTTAAAAAATTCATTGTTAGCTGATTTTACTGTAGAAATACCGGCCTGGTTTAAATTGAACAGCCCATGTTGTAATGTGGTAACCAATGCACTATCATTCCCTAATCCCATGATGGCTGTAACTGGGTCGTTGGTTGGAAGTTCATTTTTGAATGACATAGGTATAATTTCGCCATTTTCATATTTCATTAAGCCATTTGCAAAGTCATGGGCATATAGTTTGCCGTTACAGGATCCTAAAAAGGCCCATTCAGAGGGGGCCTCATATACCACTATTGACTCGAGTGTAAGTTTATAGATTTTACTATTGGACCTAAAGAATATACTTTTATTAAATGAAATGATATCCCAAACATCTCCAAATGCCCTGCTTTTTGCGGGTATAAGCTCAGTAAGGGAATGATAAACAAGTGCTCCATTGGTATTTGGAGAAAAATACCCTAGTTCATCTTGTCCTCCCACATATACTTTATTATCGAAGCCAATTTCAACAGACCTTACAATTGTTTTGTTTGGTAGTGGATATAAATCCCAATTTTTGCCGTCAAAAGAAAGCAGTCCTTCATTATTGGCTACATAAATAATACTATTGTTATCCTGTTTGATATCCCAATTCTGTAAGCCAGCATTGTAAGCCTGCTTGTAAAAATTAGTCACCGATGGCAATCCAATTGTATTTTGACACAGTACATGTATTGGTAAAAGTAAAAATAATACAAAAGATTTCATATCATAAATTGTTTTATGAAGGTATGGAAATTTTTATTGATGTAGTGATGATGTAGTAATGAAGTAGTGATTTTTGGCATTTTATAGCTGAATTAAAGGCATTGATGTAGTATTGACGTGCCATAAAATTAGTTCTAGGATAACAATCTTGTTACTTTTACCTTCGAAAAAATTGCTCAAATTTTTTTATAACGTAAATTTTGCTATATGAAATTAAAATTCACATTACTATGTGTCTGCATTTTTCTTGCAGGTACTATTCAACAAACATTTGGTCAAATTATTACCGTAACGGGTAAGGTACGATCCAAAACCTCGGGTGAGGCGCTGGTGGGTGCAACAATTGCAGTAGAGGGAACAAACTCAACAACTATTACTGATGTAACGGGTAGTTTTTCCATTGCAGCCAATATAGGAGCTAACTTGGTTATTAGCTACACAGGTCTAACTACTTTAAAATACAAGATTAGTTCAACTACACCATTTGATATACAAATGGAAGAGGCAGACAAAAATCTTACCGAGGTAGTTGTGATTGGTTATGGTACCAAAAAAAGAAGGGATCTATCTACTTCTATTTCATCCATTTCATCGAAAGATATAGCTAAAGCACCTGTTGCAGATGCTGCACAAGCATTGCAAGGTCGAGTATCTGGAGTTACAATTGTACAAGGCAGTGGTGCTCCAGGAGGAACAGGAGGTACAGGAATTAAAATAAGGGGTATTTCTTCCTTAACGGGAACCAACAACCCATTGATAGTAGTAGATGGTTATCCATTACCAGATCAGCAATCAGATAACGTATTAAATTCATTCGGAACTGGTGATATTGAATCTATTGATGTACTAAAGGATGCTGCAGCCGCTTCCATTTATGGTGTTAGAGCATCTAATGGTGTAATTCTAATAACTACAAAAAGAGGAAAAGCTGGAAGAACGACGCTTTCTGTTGATGTCTACAGAGGTATTCAACAAGCTTGGCAATTGCCAACTATGCTCAATGCAAGAGAATATGCCATCATTAACAGCGAAGCTAATATAGCAAGTGGTAAAACAATTTTACCTAAGCTTGCCGATTTTGATGCCATTGGAAGAGAATATGGAAATGGAACCAATTGGTTAGATGAAATATTTAGAAGAGCTGCTATACAAAGTGTAAACCTAACCGCTACTGGAGGTTCAGATAAAGCACAATACTCTTTTTCTGCAGGATATTTTAAACAAGATGGAATTATATACAATACAGATTTTGAGAGATTCAATCTGCGGTTTAACGGAGATATAAAAGTAAATAGTAGGATTAAAATAGGCAACTCGCTTTCTATGAATAAATTTATAGAGCGTGGTACGGATACATACAATCCTTTTAATAGTGTTGTATTACTAGCTTTAACTGCTCCACCCACAGTAAAACCTAGAAACGAAGATGGTTCATATGCTGGCGGAAATGGTAATGTTGACGGTTTTAATGAACCAAACCCAGTATATCAATTAGAGGTTCCTCAAAATACAAATACCAAATATAGGATTACAGGAAATGTTTTTGCAGAAATAAATTTATTAAAGGACCTTAAATTCAAAGCTGTTTTTGGCGGGGATTTTACTTATCAAGAAAATAATAATTTTAGGCCAATTACGCCGTCTACCGGTGGACGACCTTTTGATAGAACCTCTTATTCTGTTTTTAAAGGTTTGTTTCCAGATTACCTAGCAGAATATACGTTGACGTATGATAAAACATTGTTTAAAAAGCATAAAATAAATGCAGTAGCGGGTTATACTTTTCAAGAAAACAGGTATTCCAACTTGTCTGCAAGCAGGAGTGGTGTTTTTGCGCAACCAATACCTGTATTAAACGGACAAATTTTGACAGTAACAGACCCTTCTCAAATTGATAACTACGCTGAGGATGGAATAAACAGCAGGTTAATTTCATATATTGGTAGATTAAGTTATGACTTTGATAATAGAGGTTTTTTAGGTTTCTCTATCAGACGTGATGGTAGTTCAAATTTTGCTCCCAAAAATAAATTTGCTATTTTCCCATCCGTTTCTGCCGCCTGGAGATTAACACAAGAATCCTTTTTGGAGAATGTAAATTGGTTAGATGAATTAAAAGTAAGGGCTAGTTTCGGATATACAGGTAACCCTAATGTAGCTGCAAATGCTTACATACAAAGTATCAATCAATCATTTCAATACACTTTTGGAAACTCTACTGGTTCTGGTGGAATTGTAAATGGAGCTGGCCTTAGTAAGTCTTATAATCCAGACATCAAATGGGAAAAAAACGAACAAATTGATATAGGTTTTGATGGTAGTATCTACAAAAATAAACTTGGTTTTTCTGTAGATTTTTACCAACGTCGCTCAAAGGATTTGATTTTATATGTAGCGCCGCCATTGGTGTCTGGAACGTTTGAAGCCGTACCTTTTAATACAGGTACCTTACAAAATAGAGGTATTGACCTTAGTCTAAATGGGTCAATCGTTACCAGTAAATCATTTAATTGGACTGCAAGTGCCGTTGTGAGTTCTTACAAAAATGAAGTTATTTCTTTGGGACTATCTGCCCCATTGGATAATGGATTTACCAGAATAAATGGAGGTAGTTTAAGAACCATTCAAAATGCACCTGCTAATTTCTTTTACGGGTTCGTTACAGAAGGAATATTTCAATCTTACAAAGAAATTGCTGATCATGCAGTGCAAACAGCAGGTAGTGACCCAACTACCAGTACTGCTCCAGGAGATTTTAAATTTAAAGATTTAAATGGAGATGGAATCATTAATGATTTAGATCGTACCAATATTGGAAACTCGAATCCGACGTTTACTTATGGTTTAACCAATACAATCAACTATAAAAACTTTGAATTAACACTTTTTATACAAGGTTCACAAGGTAACAAAGTATTGAATTTTACCCGTTGGTACACTGAGGGCGGTGTAAGCAATGGTAATTACTCCAATAAAGTTTTAGAAAGATGGGTTGGCCCAGGAACGAGCAATACAATGCCTCGTGTAACCCTAGAAGATCCAAATAAAAACAACCGTGTTTCAGATAGATTTGTAGAAGATGCATCTTATATGAGGATAAAAAATCTAAGAATTGCTTATAGTATTCCTACAAACTGGTCAACACTTTTAAACCTGAAAAGAGCACAGTTTTATGTGAGTGCGCAAAACCTATTAACCATTACGAATTATACTGGATTGGATCCTGAAGTTGGTGGTGGTGTAGATATAGGATTTTATCCACAAGCAAGAACATTTATGGCAGGCGTAACTGTTGATTTCTAAACAAAAAAAAATAATAAGTATGAAAAATATATTTTTAAAAAAATTGAGTGTTTTGTTTATTGTATCAATTCTTTTTACCCAGTGTAAAAAAAGTTTACTTACAATAGATCCTACCATTCCGCTTAATACTGTTGATAATTATTATAAAAATGAATCAGAAGTTGTAACGGCTACAAATGCTGTATATACTCCTTTATCTGCTATTTACAGCGGATGTGCATGGCATCTTGGAGATATCATGAGCGATGATGCAGACTTAGGCGGCGGCGGTGGTGGTGATGGTTCTGAAACTGCAGAATTGGATAATTTTAGCTTAACATCATTTAATACCATTATTCCGATAATGTGGGCTCAATGTTATTTTGGAATATTGAGGGCAAACTTAGTTATCGAAAGAGCCCCACTCGTTACAACAATGACAGCCTCTGTAAGGAATAGAAGTATTGGCGAAGCAAAATTTTTA
Organism: Ferruginibacter sp.; assembly: GCA_031380515.1. Lineage (GTDB taxonomy): Bacteria > Bacteroidota > Bacteroidia > Chitinophagales > Chitinophagaceae > Ferruginibacter. Next base: position 19,901 of record JANNGD010000022.1, read on the forward strand.
AGGGCATTATATTACTACCATTTGGTAAGATTATTTGGTGATGTTCCTTTATATACAAATGCAATTACGGCTGAAGAATCTTCTACCATTGCTCGATCACCAAGAGCGCAAGTGTACGCACAAATTATAACTGATTTAAAAAGTGCAGAAACATTATTGCCAAACAATAATCCTTATACTTCTAATAATGTTACTTATCCTAACGAAGGACGTGCAACTGCAGGTGCTGCAAAAGGATTGTTGGCTAGTGTTTATTTAACACTTGGTGATAAAGTAAATGCTGCGGCAAAATCAAAAGAAATTATTGACAATGCTGCTTTGTATGGTTATGCTTTATGGACTGATTATGCAGATAATTTTAAACTATCTACTGAGAATGGTAAAGAATCTGTTTTTGAAGTGCAGTATCGTAGTGGAGGAGGTACTTTTTCTATTTATGGAGCAGGTACAGGTATCAATACTTTTTATGGTCCACGTGCACAAAATATAGTACCAGAGGGTGGTTATGGATTTACAGTACCTACTAGAAATTTTGTAGACCAATATGAAAAAACGGGTGCTGGATATAATACCATAATAGACAAGAGAAGAAACAGAACAATCTGGATTCCAGGAGATACTTATGGTTCATATACACAACCAAGTTCTTTGGTTGGTTCACCAAATGGACTTAATACAAGGAAATATTTCATTTCTGTGGATGATCCATTGGGAGATGCAGGCCAATGGAGAAGTGCTTTGAATGTACCTATCATGCGCTATGCAGAAGTTTTATTGATATATGCAGAAGCCGCTGGTCCTGCGCTAGGAAAACCTTCTGCAGATTTAGTAAGAGCAAGAGCTGGTTTAGCGCCACTTCCTGTTGGGTTATCTGATGCTGCGTGGTTGGCAGCTATTTACAAGGAAAGAAGATTGGAACTTGGTTTTGAAATGCACCGTTGGTATGATTTGTTGCGCCATCCAGATCCTAATTATTTTATCAGCGTAATGACGGCAGCTGGTAAAACAAATATAAGTGCAAAGCATAGGTACATGCCTATACCACAAGCTGAAAGAGATAAAAATCCTAACCTAACGCAAAACACAGGATATTAATAAAAACTTTAAATGCTATTTATGAAAAAAAATATAACGATAACATCGCTTTTGTTAATTACACTAAGTTTTATGTTAGTGCAATGCAAAAAAGATATTTTAGAACTTAACGGATCTCCTTCAAAAGCCGATTTTACATTTCAAATAATACCCATGCAGGATACGTTGCCTTGGGCTTATAAAGTAACGTTTACCAATATAAGCGAAGAAGCTACACAATATCAGTGGGATTTCGGGGATAATACTGCTTTGTCTTCAGAAAAAAATCCAATACACTCTTATGCAGTGGGAGGCGAATATAATGTAAGATTAACCTCTGTAGGTACAAACGGAAACAATACTATTGCAAAAAGAATTTTTGTAATAAATGCTTGCCAAAATGATTTCTTTAATACAATCACAGGTTGTGGCAATAATTTTGTTTGGACATGGACTACGGATGCGGATGCCATAAAAGTACTATCACCAGATGCAACACAAGTTTTCTTTAGTGGCCCAGCAGTACCTTGCCAACTTGATGATCTGTTTAAATTTAAAGCGAGCGGTGCTTTTGAATATGATGCAATTACCCAAACTTTTGATGCGCAAGCAGGATTTAGTTGCCAAGCACCTAAGCCAAATGCCATAAAATATAAAGTTGTCGCTAAGCCTGGGCAGTTACCAAAAATAATTTTGGATCCATTAGTGGCTGGTACAGGAAAACCATTTATTGGAACAACGGATATCGTAGATAATAATTCTTATACAGTTCAAAGTTATACTGTAAATAGAATGACGTTAAGAGCTACCATTTCAGGGTCAGGTGGAAATCTGATAGAAATAAAGTTGAAAAAAGTAGAAGTACTTACACTTCCAGAAATAAAAGCTTTATTGACAGGAGCTGTTAGTAAAAATTGGAAATTGGATCCTACTCCAGGTGCTAATGCTATTGTTGTAGGAACAGAATCTAACCCTTCGCAATATTTTGCTGGCGGGCCACTAGAACCAAATTGTCAGGTAGATGATTTGTACACATTTACCGCTGCTGATAAAATTACGTATAATGCTAATGGCTCCACATTCAATGGTGGGAACATAGCACCTAATTTTAATTGCGGCTCCGACAGGTCTTACAATAACTTAACTTATACTTTTGGTGCTACAACTGGCGGTGTTGCTGGCTTAGCTACCATACAGCTACCTTCTACGCCACCTGCTGTTTTTATAGGAACAACAGACGTTCCTGCTGAAAATGTATATCGTATTATCGATATTACAGCTACTAAAATGACCCTCAGAGCAGGCAACGGTTCTAGTACGGTATTTCAATTTAAATTAGTTACACAATAAAAAATACATTCATGAAAATTTTAATTAAAAATATTACGTTGTTTTTCCTCACCGCTTTGGTGTTTCTTTCTTGCACGCAAGAAAAAGATGTAGTTGCATTGATTGCAGCAGAGCCAATTGTAGAGAAGAACTGGCAATTTGAAACTACGCCGGTTTGGCAAGATGATTTTACTGCTGGTACAACAGTAGATCCATCTAAATGGACATTTGAGACTGGTGGAAACGGATGGGGAAACAATGAGTTGCAATATTATACGCCAGGTGCAAACTCAACCATATCTGGCGGTATTTTAACCATAGCTGCAAAGAAAGAAACTTTGCAAGGTAAGGATTACACATCATCTCGTATGATAACAAAAGGTAAAGGTGATTGGTTATATGGTCGTTTTGAAGTGAGAGCAAAGTTGCCAAAAGGAAGAGGTACTTGGCCAGCTATTTGGCTACTATCAAGCAACAATACTTATGGCAATTGGCCAGCTTCTGGCGAAATGGATATTATGGAGCATGTAGGGTATGATCCTAATAAAGTACATGCTACTATCCATACGTCAGCTTACAATGGCCAAAGGGGAACTCAAAAATCTGCAGTTAAATTTATAGCAGATGCTACAGATGCGTTTCATATTTATAGAATAGATTGGACACCATTTGCGGTTCGTGCTTTTATAGATGGTGTGCAATATTTTGAGTACACAAATAACAATACAAGCTATACAGCTTGGCCTTTTAATAAACCATTTTTTCTTATTCTTAACATAGCTGTTGGAGGTAATTGGGGTGGGGTGCAAGGTGTAGATAATACAATTTTTCCTGCAACAATGCAAGTGGATTATGTAAAGGTTTTTAAAATGATTCCACAATAATTTTAATTTAAATAATAATAACCTGACCTAAATAATATTCCTTGTTATAAAAATTTCAACATGAAAAAAATATATTTTTTCTTATCCGTTTTGCTTAGTTCATTCATGTCCACTGCTCAAACCCAAATGGACGTGCCGGTTACATTCGATATTGCAACTGTAAACTACGGCTTGGTAGGCTTTGGCGGAGCAGAAGATGCAACGGTTGTAACCGATCCAACTTTGGCTACTAATAAAGTAGGAAGAGTAGTAAAATCAAATACAGCAGAGTTATGGGCAGGTGCTTCAATAACTGCACTAGCTGGTACGGTACAAACAAGTTTTGCAAATGCAATACCATTTACAGCAACAGAAAGAAGAATGAACGTGAGGGTATGGAGTCCGCATACAGGCATACAAATAAGATTGAAAGTAGAAGATAAGAATGATGGAACAAGAAGTTGCGAAACAGAA
>JANNGD010000043.1:0-30750 GCA_031380515.1 Ferruginibacter sp.
AAACATAATCTAGAAAACATCCTTAACTTTTTTATAAACAGGCATACAAATGCTAATGCAGAGTCTTTTAACTCTAAAATTAAACTCTTTAGAGCTAATCAAAGAGGCGTAACTGATACAGTGTTTTTCCTTTTTAGATTATATAAACTTTTTGCTTAATCCCCAATAGATTAATGTGAGCCTATATAACGGGGCAAAAAATACCCTGCTTTTAGTAAGCAATCAGAAGATAAGCAATAACAAGAAAATAAATAGTTATTTACTTTCGTATTTATAATTATAAGCAACGAAATTTTCTAATATCCTCTCACATCTTTTCCTTCCATATAATTCATAAAAGCTTTATTACATACCCTGTTACCTCCGGGTGTTGGATAATTACCCGTGAAGTACCAGTCTCCCTTATTGTTGGGGCAAGCTTCGTGGAGCGATTCTATTTTTTGATAAATTACTTGAACGGGAATAGTTACATCATCTGGTGTGATAAGTTGTGCTATTTTGTTTGAAATTTCTTTTAGTTCAAATGGTTTGTAAACCTGCCTTACCAAATTTTCGGTATGTAACTGGTTGTTTGCTTCTAGTATCTTGCATTTTTCTAAAATTTCATCCAACAAGTACGCTTGCCCTCTCTCTTTAAGTAATACTACAGCCGCTTTAAATGCAATAAAATCGCCCATCTTACTCATATCTATGCCATAACAGTCAGGGTATCTTATTTGTGGAGCGGAGGATACCACAATTATCTTTCTTGGTTTGAGCCTGTTAAGCATGCGAATGATACTTTCTTTTAGTGTAGTACCACGTACAATGCTATCATCAATTACCACCAGGGTATCTTCATTTTTTCTTACAGTTCCGTAGGTTATATCATATACATGTTGCACCATTTCGTTCCTGCTGCTGTCTTCGGTAATAAACGTACGCAGTTTTACATCCTTAATGGCAATTTTCTCTATGCGCACTTTTCTGTTTATCATTTCAGAAAGTTTTGCTTCGTCAAAATCTTTGTTCCAGCTAAGGATGCGTTCTTTTTTTATTTCGTTTAAATAATCCTCTGCTCCTTTTATTAAACCATAAAAAGCAGTTTCGGCCGTATTGGGTATAAAGGAGAAAATGGTATTCTTTAAATCGTAGTTTACAATTTTTAGAATTATCGGACTTAAATTATAGCCAAGTGCTATACGTTCCCTGTAGATTTTTTCATCGCTGCCCCTACTAAAATAAATACGCTCAAAACTGCAAGCTTTTCTTTCTTGTGCTGGTACAATTTCTTCAATGCTATAACTTCCATCTGCTTTTGCAATTAATGCCATACCGGGCATCAACTCTTTCACTTCGTTTTCTTCTAAGTTAAATGCAGTACGAATAGCAGCACGTTCACTGGCTGCAACAATTATTTCATCATTTACATAATAATAAGAAGGCCGAATACCATGGGCATCTCTTACAGTAAAAGCATCGCCGTTGCCTGTAATACCTGCCACATGAAAACCTCCGTCAAACAGTGGCACAGCCTTTCTAAGCATGCTTACAATATCTGGTTTGCCAGGGTTTTCTTCATCTGCCAGTACCAAAAAATGGTACATTACCTCCATCATAGCTGCAAGGTCGCTTTGCTTTTCAAAATCGCCTGGCTTAATATTTATCAGTTTGAATAATTCTTCGGTATTTACCAAGTTGAAATTGCCAGCTAGGGTAAGGTTGCGAGATGGTATGGTATGTTTTTTAATAAAGGGGTGGCAAAATTGTACATCATTTTTGCCTTGCGTACCGTATCTGAGATGCCCCAATAAGACTTCTCCCAAAATAGGTATATGGCCTTTCATTAGACCTGGATGATGCTTTATATCTGGTTGGTATTTTTCAATCTCTGCTATTTCTTTTCCAATTTGCTGAAATAAATCTGCAATAGGCTGCTGGGCACAACTACGTATACGATAAAGAAATGGATACCCCGGCTCTGTGTTAAGTTTTACTGCCGCAATTCCTGCACCGTCTTGGCCTCTATTGTGCTGCTTTTCCATGAGTAAATACAGCTTATTAAGACCATATAATACAGATTGGTGTTGCTGTTGGTAATAGCTAAAGGGTTTTCTAAGTCGAATGAAAGCTAGGCCGCATTCGTGTTTTATTGCATCGCTCATTACAGAAATCTGTTGTGATTGTGAATTAAGGCGCAAAATTAGCTTATTAGTTTGCAGCAAACAAAAATCCCTCCATAATAGAGGGATTTTTAAAATTATACCAATGAATAAAACTATAAACCGCTTATTGCAATGCCTATCTGCAACAACTTTGTATCTGGGGTTACGCCGTCTTTAAAAATATTGGTAACACTATATGCACCAAATAAAGAATAAATACCATAACCAACCCTACCTGTTAATGAAATTCTGGTAGTATTAAAATAAGATTTGGAATTTTCTTTTTCAGTAATCTTATTGATCGTATTTCCAGCAGAATTTTGCAAGGTTTTTCCCTTTGTATGTGCATTTAATAAAGTACCCACTTTTACACCAATTGCTCCTTTCATAGACTTATTAGGATTTTCGGGATGAGCAATAAATCTAAACTCTACAGGTATTTCTAAGTAAGCAGTAGCTAGCTTATACTTTTTATAACTATTTCCGGTGTCTTTGCGTACAAAAGGAAGCTTAGATTTAGTAGAAGTGATACCAACGTCCATTTTTTTAAAATACATATTACTGGTACCTATTCCTAGACCAATAGCAGCACTAAATTTTGGGTTGTTTTTAAATTGCTTGTCGTACATAATGTAAACATTGGCACTTCTATTAAATCCCTTAATGTAATTGCTTACAGTATCTGCAGTGCCGCTCCAAAAATTTGTTGCAAGTTGAACCATAAAATGATCTGCAGCACGATCGGTTATTGTTTTCCCTTTTTTGGTAGTTGTTTGCGAAAGTGCTGTAAGAGATAATGAAGCAGCAAAAAGAATCATTGATAATTTTCTCATATTAATTTCTTAGGTCGCAAAAATACTTGCACCGGGGGTTAACGAAAGGTTAAACATTATAAAAAAACAGTCCCGATGCATATCGGAACTGTTTTGTGTGGGCCCACCTGGGCTCGAACCAGGGACCACCTGATTATGAGTCAGGTGCTCTAACCAACTGAGCTATAGGCCCTTTCTTTCAATAAATTATTTTTGAAAACAATCTATTTTTAAAGAAGGATTGCAAAAGTAAGCAAATTCGGATATTTGCAAAAATATAAATAGATAAAAATGGCATTTTTAAAAAATATCATCTTCGATTTGGGGGCTGTACTCATAAATATTGATTATAAAAGAACAGAAAAGGCGTTTGTTAAACTGGGTTTTAAAGATTTTGAAGACATGTATTCACAATTTACAGCCGATGCTATTTTTGAAAAACTGGAAACAGGCAAAATAAGTAATGAAGAATTTTATAATGCACTTATTTCTTTGAGCCCTAATAAAATTACAAAAGAACAAATAAAAGATGCTTGGAATGAAATAATACTGGATTGGCGGGTAGAGAGTTTGGATTTTTTAGAAACAATTAATACCAAATACAGCATTTTTCTATTGAGCAATACCAACGCTATCCACCATGAACATTTTAGTAGCAGTCTTAAAAATGAAACCAAAAGAAATGAAATTGATAGCCTATTTGCAAAAGCCTATTACTCTCACGAAATACATTTAAGAAAACCAAATGCAGAAATTTTTGAATTTGTAGCGAAGGATGCCAATATTAATATTATAGAAACACTGTTTATTGATGATTCGATTAATAATATAGAAACAGCAAAATCATTAGGATTTAAAACGCATTTACTTTTGGAGGGAGAACGAATAGAAAACCTAGACTATTATCAATTTTAAAACTATCTGGATTTTTGTTGCAGATATTTTGCTCTAATAATTTTTTCGACAGGCGCATCGCTGAGTTTGCTTTCTATCCAAGAAATAACATCAAGGTAAACAAAAGCCCTGGTTTCGAAACGGTTTTGTTCTTGTGCTTTTAATTTTTGCATCAATTCTTGCAACGAGGATTTAATATTTTGTGGTGTTACATGAAAAGATTTTCGGAGGAAATTAAATATTTCTTCTTCTACCATACTCATGTTGTCCATTTTAGCCATAAAGCGGTAAACAGATTTAATTAGATATTCTATCAGGTTATAATTACCTAGTTCGTAGTGTGCAATCAATTGAAGTAAACGGCTATAACATTGCAGGTCTGTTCTAAGATCCATTTTCCAGTTAATTATTTTATTTAGGTAGTCAATAGCTGTGCTACTATCTCCACTGCCAAAATACAAAGAGGCAATTTTGTAATAAAAGATAAGTACACGATGTTTATCTAAATACAATTCAAATTCATTTAATTGTTTTACCAAAGTAGGAATCATTTTAAGGCCTTCGGTAAAAGTACCTTCGGTGAAATGCAAATTTATTTTTGATGTATACAGGTAAATAAAAGTTTGAATTTTATGATTTTCATTGTTTCGTACCAATTCTTGTTCACTGAATTCTTCAAATTTATTTATAGCTTGTTTAAGTTTTTTTGCATTATGTAAATCAAAATGAGCCCCCATTAAATTGTGCATGCCCTTTATATAATGTATGGTCTCTATAGCAATCATAGCTGGCTCTTCCGAAAAAATATCAACCCATTTTTGTGCATAACGATAATACATTAAAAAATCTTGACAGATAAATGCCCGCCAACAGTAGCTTTGATACAAATACAATTTTTCGTAGAAGGAATTGGCTGTCGTAAAATTTTCTGGTAGCCCAGCACTGAATATTTTTTTTATGGTGGCTTCTTCTTTTTCTGATCGTGCGTGTCCGTTTTTTATATACCAACCATATAATTTTAAAGCCAAATTAGAAAGATCGTTTATACTACTTATTTTTTTTGCAGCATTGTTGGATTCCTCGGTAATTTCTTCTACCCTATTTTCTATACTTCTTGTTAAATACAATGCTTCTATTTTTTTTTCGAAAAAAAGCACTTGTATTAAATAAGTAATTTGATTATTGGCAATAGCCAAACGTTTTGTTTTGTCTAATATGTTTAAACTTTGCAAATACAACCCTTTGTTGTACAAAATTCTTGCATGGTCCATTTGCTCGTGCAGTTGTAAATCTATATTGTCTACATCCTTTATCAAACGAAGACTATCTAAAATTTGTTTGTATAAATTGGCGCTGATGTTAGATAATTGAAGCTTGGTAATGGCTTCATTTTTTTTAAGTAACTGCGTTTCGTTGTAATCATCCATCTTGTCCAAGGCATCAAAAAGCTTGACGGTTTTAAGGTTATCCGTTTCAGTATTTCTATTTGCAAAAAGCTTAAAATTTCGCTTTTCTGATTTTTTCAGCGATTTGATTAATAGAAATAAAGCGTTATTTGAGCGATTAGGCATTGTATATATATGTGGCCAAAACCCTTTGTGGGCTTGTTTTTTAGTGTTTATTAACCTCTTTTACTATTGTAAAAATAGCCCATTATTGAATGGGTTTTAACAATCTATCATCTTATCTTAGAAAAAATGGGGGCTAATGGTATGTCAGCAGCCGTAATAATTGATAAATATCTAAAACAATGAATACCAACAAAATTTTAATTTTTGATACAACCTTAAGGGATGGAGAACAGGTGCCCGGTTGTAAATTAAACACAAAAGAAAAAGTGGCATTGGCACTCGAGTTAGAAAATTTGGGTGTAGATATAATAGAAGCAGGGTTTCCAATATCGTCTGCTGGTGATTTTGAAAGCGTAGAAGCTATTGCTAAAATTTTAAAAAATACGGTCGTATGTGGATTGAGCAGAGCAGTGGAAAAAGATATAGAAACGGCTGCAGCAGCACTAAAGTATGCAAAGCGACCTAGGATACATACCGGTATTGGCACATCTGACTACCATATTAAATCTAAATTTAGCGCTACGCAAGATGAGATTTTAGCTCGGGCAATACAATGTGTAAAATGGGCAAGAAATTTTACGGACGATGTGGAGTTTTATGCAGAAGATGCAGGAAGAACCGAAAATGAATACCTAGCAAGGATAATTGAAGCCGTTATTAATGCGGGAGCAACTACCGTAAATATTCCTGATACAACAGGCTATTGTTTGCCACATGAATATGGCAGTAAAATTGCCTACTTGGTAAACAATGTTCCTAATATTGATAAAGCTGTTATAAGCTGCCATTGTCATAACGACTTAGGGTTGGCTACAGCAAACAGTATAGCTGGTGTAATAAGTGGTGCTAGGCAAATCGAATGTACTATCAATGGATTGGGAGAAAGAGCAGGCAATACTTCATTAGAAGAAGTAGTGATGGTAATAAAACAACACAGAGAATTAAATTTTTATACAGATATAAATGCAAGACTACTCAACCCTATGAGTAGGCAAGTGAGCGATACCATGCGTATGCCTGTTCAGCCAAATAAAGCAATTGTAGGTAGCAATGCATTTTCTCATTCTTCTGGAATTCATCAAGATGGGTTTTTAAAAAATGCACAGACATACGAAATTATAAATCCAGATGAAGTAGGCGCAGATGGTTCTAAAATTATTTTAACGGCAAGAAGCGGTAGAAGTGCACTGGCATATAGATTTCAAAATTTAGGGTTTGTTTTTGATAGAGATGATATTGATGCGTTGTATCAAGCATTTGAAAAGGTAGCAGATGTAAAAAAAGAAGTGGTGGATAGTGATTTGAAGGAATTGGCAAAAGAATATAGCAAGAGTTTGGTTGGCTAAAAGATTTAAAACAAAGAAGCGTTTTTTGCAAAAATTAATTTTAGCCACGACTTGTCCCGCTTGTGCGGGAAAGTCGCTAAGGCACTAAGGGAAAATGCTAAGCATTTTTTCTGCTTCGTGTCTTCGAGCCTTAGTGGCAAGCATATTTTTTGCAGCGAAGCGGCAGAAAAATTAAATGATGAGTATTTGAATTTGGAAGAGTTTGAATTTGAAAGTAAAATAAAAATGGCAAAAACATTATTCGATAAAATTTGGGATAAACACACCGTGAAAGTAATAGACGGGGGAATTACTGTATTGTATATCGATAAACATTTGATACACGAAGTAACGAGCCCACAAGCTTTTAAAGGAATTGAAAAAAGAGGAGTGCCCGTTTTTAGACCAAAACAAATTGTGGCCACTGCCGATCATAATGTTCCTACTATTAATCAGCATCTTCCTATAAAAGATGAATTGGGCAGAATACAAGTGGATACCTTAATAGAGAATTGTAAAAATCACCAGATAGAATTATACGGTCTCGGACACAAATACCAAGGCATTGTACATGTGATTGGTCCAGAGCTTGGCATAACACAACCCGGCATGACAATCGTTTGTGGTGACAGCCACACATCTACCCATGGCGCATTTGGGAGTATAGCATTTGGTATAGGCACAAGTGAAGTAGAAATGGTTTTTGCTACGCAATGTGTAATGCAAAGCAGACCAAAAACGATGCGTATAAATATAGAGGGGAATTTGCAAAATGGCGTTACTTCTAAAGATATTGTACTTTATATTCTGTCAAAAATATCTGCTAGTGGTGCTACAGGCTATGCGGTAGAATTTGCAGGCGCTACCATACGTAATTTAAGTATGGAAGCACGAATGACCATTTGCAATATGAGCATAGAAATGGGTGGACGCTGCGGATTGATAGCGCCCGATGAAACAACATTTAATTATGTAAAGGGAAGGCAATTTGCACCGGCAAATGGCGATTGGGATATTGCTTTGGCAAAATGGAAAACGTTGTACAGCGATGATGATGCAATATTTGACAAAGAAATTAATATTGAAGCAGCAGATATTTCCCCGATGATTACATATGGAACCAATCCTGGAATGGGCATTGCAATTGATGCAGCCATACCGGCAGTTGAGTCCATTGGGGAATATGACAAAGCAGGGTTTATAAAATCGCTTGCATACATGGGGTTGCAAGAAGGAAAAAAAATTGTAGGGCAAAAAATAGACTATGTTTTTATTGGAAGTTGTACCAATAGCCGCATTGAAGATTTACGGTTGGTTGCCAATTTTGTAAAAGGCAAAACAAAATCTGCAGATGTGGAAGTTTGGGTTGTACCAGGCAGCAAGCAAGTAGAGCAACAGGCCATTGAAGAAGGTATAGATAAAACATTTATTGAAGCTGGATTTCAATTGCGCCAACCAGGCTGCAGTGCATGCTTGGGTATGAATGAAGATAAAATACCATCGGGTAAATATTGCATAAGTACCAGCAATAGAAATTTTGAGGGAAGACAAGGAGAAGGCGCAAGAACACTGTTGGCCAGTCCGCTAACAGCAGCTGCAGCAGCCATTACAGGTTTTGTGACAGATGTGAGAGAAATGGCCTCCCCAAACCCCTCCGAAGGAGGGGCCTAGCCAACTCTTTAATTAAAATGAACTCTTAAAATATTTAGAACCAATAGCATGGAAATTATAACAAATCAACAAAGTATTAAAGCGCCAAATCCCCCCTTCGGGGGGTGGGGGGGCTGTGGTGTTGTCAGGGGACTTTTCGTTCCTTTAAAAATAGAAAATGTAGATACAGACCAAATTATACCTGCTCGTTTTTTAAAGGGAACTACCAGAGATGGATTTGGTAAAAATTTATTTAGAGATTGGCGATATATAAAAGATGATGAAAATAATCCTAAGCCCGATTTTGTTTTAAACCAGCCACAATACAAAGGCGAAATATTGGTAGCAGGTAAAAACTTTGGTTGTGGGTCATCAAGAGAGCATGCAGCATGGGCAATTGTGGATGCAGGTTTTAAAGTGGTGGTGTCTAGTTTTTTTGCAGATATTTTTAAAAACAATGCATTAAACAATGGGCTTTTACCAGTTATTGTTAGCGATGCATTTTTAGAAAAAGTTTTTTTACAGGATAATGTTGCTACCCTTTCCGTTGATTTAGAAAACCAAACAATAACCATTGATGAAACGAACGACGTAGAAGTTTTTGAAATAAATTCTTATAAAAAAAGCTGTTTGCTAAATGGGTATGATGATATAGATTATTTATTAGGAATGAAAGGTGAGATAATTGAATTTGAAAAACAAATGTAGGAACTCGCCTTTGGCGAGTTCAGATAAATAGAATATTCGAATACAAGAACAAGCCTGTGGCGAGTTCACATAAATAGAAAATTCGCAAAAAAGAACTAGCAGCAGGCCAATTCTTAAAAAATTAATTATGGTAAAAAATATAGTAGTAATAGAGGGAGATGGAATTGGACCAGAAGTGGTAGCACAATCAATAAAAGTACTAGATGCTATTGCACACCGGTTCCACCACGTTTTTGAATATAACAAAGTATTAATGGGTGCTGTGGCAATAGATGAAACTGGAAATCCTTTGCCACAAAAAACAATAGATGTTTGTATGGCTTCCGATGCTATTCTCTTTGGGGCAATAGGGCACCCAAAATACGACAATGACCCAAGTGCAAAAGTAAGACCCGAGCAAGGTTTGCTTGGTTTACGTAAAGTCTTGGAATTGTTTGCAAATATAAGGCCGGTTACAGCGTATACTGCTTTACAGCATTTAAGTCCACTTAAAGCAAGCAATATTGAAGGGGTGGATTTAGTTATTTACAGAGAACTAACGGGCGGAATTTATTTTGGTAAAAAGGAAACAAACGAAGAAAAAACAATTGCCATAGATGAATGTAAATATAGCAAAGAAGAAATTGAGCGCATTACGCATGTAGCATTTAAAGCGGCACAAACCAGGAGGAAAAAACTGACACTGGTTGACAAGGCCAATGTATTAGAAACATCTAGACTTTGGAGAGCAATTGTAAAAGAAATAGCAAATGATTACAATGATGTAGAACTAGATTTTTTATTTGTAGACAATGCAGCCATGCAAATAATACTAAACCCAAAACAGTTTGATGTAATACTTACAGAAAATATGTTTGGGGATATTATTAGCGATGAGGCAAGTGTGATAAGCGGTTCATTGGGTATGTTGCCATCTGCTTCCTTGGGAATTAAATATGCTTTGTTTGAACCTATACATGGATCATACCCACAAGCAGCAGGTAAGGATATTGCAAATCCAATGGGTTCCATATTATCAACGGCAATGTTACTTGATCATTTTGAAATGTTTGAAGAAGCAACATTGGTAAGGGAAGCTACAAATTGGGCTATTGCAAATGGGTATGTAACAAAAGATATTGACATAGAAAATTTTTACTTCACTTCTACCATTGGAGATATTATTAGTGAATATATAAGTAGTGCGGAACATGGTAATGTGAATGTGGATAATATTTTACTAAGAAAATCTACGGTGATATAAAACGCATTTAATAAAACATCGATAAAAGTTGAATAAAGTGATGCTGATGAATGGAGCGCCTGCCTGCCGGCAAAGGCAGGTCGCCACTGAAGCCTAATTGAAACTCTTCAGCTTGTAGACAAAAAAATAAAAACGGATGAAACGCAATATCACAAAAGTAAAAGTGGGTATTAAAAAAAGCTAAAGTAGGGATAAATATTATCTAACAAACAGATAAAGACCCTACCTCCACAAAGAAGCAGGGTTTTTCATTTTAAAACAAAAACAATAAAAAAGGCATGTATTTTAACGAAAAAACAATTATTTATTTTAACAATGAGTATGTATTGGCAACGGAGGCCAAAACTGGATTATTTGATCAATCACTTCATTATGGCTACGCTGTATTTGAGGGCATACGATCTTATGCAACTGAAAACGGAACAAAAATTTTTAAACCGGTAGAGCATTTTGAAAGATTAAAATTTTCTTGTGACAGTGTAGGTATACCACTTAACTATAGCACACAGCAAATGATAGATATTTCTTATGAGGTATTATCAAAAAATAATTTGGAAGATGCTTATTTGCGCCCGCTGGTATTTTGTCCACCAAATATGAGTTTGCAAAAAGCCAAGGAATCTTTTCTAATGATTGCAGCGTGGAGTTGGGGAGCATACTTAGGCGATAATTTGATAAGGGTAATGACTTCCTCATTTCAAAGACCCAACCCTAAAGGATTTAAAATTCATGCAAAAATTAGTGGCCATTACGTAAACTCTATCATGGCTTGCCAAGAAGCAAAAGACAACGGTTTTGATGAGGCTTTGTTGTTGGATATTAATGACAATGCAGCAGAAGGGCCAGGCGCCAATTTATTTATTGAAAAAGACGGCAAATTATTTACGCCACCTTCCAATTTTATTTTACCCGGTATTACAAGGGCAACCGTAATAGAAATCTGTGCAACCTTGGGAATAGCTGTTGAAGAAAGAATAATTACAGTAAATGAAATAAAGAATGCAGATAGTGCTTTTTATTGTGGTACCGCAGCAGAAATTATTGGTTGGCAATCATTGGATGAATATGTTTTTCCAAAAGCGTGGGATACATCAATAGGAAAAACGATTCAATCGGCTTATAAAGCAAAAGTGTTGGAGCAGGAGTTTAAGATGGAGTTGGTTTGATTTAATAAAAAATAAAGATGTTTCGTCAGATACGAAGCATTGCGATAGTAATAATTAAATA
Source organism: Ferruginibacter sp. (assembly GCA_031380515.1). GTDB lineage: Bacteria > Bacteroidota > Bacteroidia > Chitinophagales > Chitinophagaceae > Ferruginibacter. Next base: position 11,575 of record JANNGD010000043.1, read on the forward strand.
ATTTTCTAATTTAAAAGTACCCCAGAGCAGTTCCCTCTCCTTTGGAGAGGGGTTGGGGTGAGGCCCATGACAGAACTAAATAAATATTCAAAAACAATAACGCAAGACGAAACGCAACCTGCAGCGCAAGCTATGTTGTATGGCATTGGCTTAACAGAAAATGATTTGAAGAAAGCCCAGGTAGGAGTAGTAAGTATGGGTTATGATGGCAATACTTGCAATATGCATTTGAATGATTTAGCAAAGCTGGTTAAGCAGGGTGTGTGGGACAATGACCTAGTGGGATTAATTTTTAACACAATTGGCATAAGTGATGGCATAAGTAACGGAACAGATGGAATGCGTTACAGCCTAGTAAGTAGGGATATTATTGCAGATAGTATTGAAGCAGTATGCGGTGGATTTTATTATGATGGATTGATAGCGCTGCCTGGTTGTGATAAAAATATGCCAGGTTCTATAATGGCAATGGGAAGGCTGAACCGCCCATCTATAATGGTTTATGGCGGAACGATAGCTGCAGGAAATTACAAAGGAGAGGAATTAAATATCATTTCTTCTTTTGAAGCTTTGGGTAAAAAAATTGCTGGCACCATCACAGCAGAAGATTTTAAAGAAGTAATAAAACACAGTTGCCCAGGTGCAGGAGCATGCGGTGGCATGTACACAGCCAATACAATGGCAAGCGCTATAGAAGCTTTGGGTATGAGTTTACCTTATTCTTCAAGTAATCCGGCATTGAGTGAAGAAAAGAAAAAAGAATGTTTGGAGGCAGGTAAGGCAATAAAATTATTATTGGAGAAAGATATAAAGCCAAAAGATATCATGACACTGAAAGCATTTGAAAATGCCATTACCATCATCATGATTTTTGGTGGAAGCACTAATGCGGTGTTGCATTTAATTGCCATGGCAAAAAGTGTAGATGTGGAGTTGAGCATTGATGACTTTCAAACCATAAGCGATAAAACACCTGTACTAGCAGACTTTAAGCCAAGTGGAAAATATTTAATGCAAGAATTGCATGCGCATGGTGGCGTACCAAGCGTAATGAAATATTTATTAGAAAAAGGATTATTGCATGGTGATTGCTTAACTGTTACCGGTAAAACGGTAGCAGAAAATTTACAAGATATCAAGTCATTGGATTTTGATGCACAAAAAATTATTTACCCATTAGAGCAACCCTTAAAAGCAACAGGTCATTTACAGATTTTGTATGGCAATCTTGCTGAGAAGGGAAGTGTGGCAAAAATAAGTGGCAAGGAAGGTGAACGTTTTGAAGGTACCGCTAGAGTGTTTGATGGAGAAAAAGATTTGGTAGAGGGTATAAGTAATGGCAGGGTAAAAAAAGGAGATGTAGTGGTAATAAGATATGAAGGCCCAAAAGGTGCGCCAGGTATGCCCGAAATGCTAAAACCTACAAGTGCCATTACTGGAGCAGGTTTGGGTAAAGATGTTGCACTAATTACCGACGGAAGGTTTAGCGGCGGTAGTCATGGTTTTGTTGTAGGGCATATTACACCCGAGGCTTTTAATGGAGGTTTAATTGCGTTGGTGCAAAATGATGATATTATTGAAATAGATATTGCTACTAAAAAAATGACATTGAAAGTGAGCGAAGAAATAATTGCAGAGCGAAGAAGTAATTGGAAACAACCTTTATTGAAAGCAACAAAAGGTGTGTTGTTTAAATATGCCAATACAGTGAAAGATGCGAGCGAGGGTTGTGTGACGGATGAGTAGCCTCCCGAAATCCCTCCACAGGAGGGACTTTAGAAGTCTAAAATAAATTGTGGTCTGAATGAAAACTTAAAAATAAATTGTAATGAACAAAGCATATTTTTTAGAACTAGCCAAGTATAATATTTGGGCAAACAATAAAATTATTGCTTGGTTAAATGACATAAATGATGTTCAATATAAACAATCGATTGAAAGCAGCTTTGGGAGTATTGTTGGGCTTGTATTACATGTAGCATCTGCAGAAAAAATTTGGTTGGAAAGGCTCCATGAAGACCCAGCACCTGTTTGGCTTGCAAGTTATTTTAAAGGAGATAAAGAAACATTGGTTAGTATATGGAAAAGAGCATCGGAAGATATAAAAATGTACATAGAAAATTTTGATGAAAGGAATTTAGAAAATAAACTAAAGTTTAAACGACTAAACGGGGAAGAAAATGAATTGGCTTTCTACCAAATATTTTCACATGTTTTAAACCATTCCACTTTTCATCGGGGTCAGTTTGTTACACTCTTAAGGCAAGTGGGATATACAAAAGTATCGGGTACGGATATGTTTGATTTCTACAAATTATAATAGAAGGTAAAATAATTTATTATGCAAACGCTAGAAAAAATTAAAGAGATAAAGAAAGAGCTGAGTGCTCAACAAGTCCCCTCTTCGGGGGGATTTAGGGGGGCTGTTCTTACAGGTAGTAAAGCAGTTTTAGAAGCTTTTCTTTCAGAAGGGGTTGATACTATTTTTGGTTATCCCGGTGGTGCCATTATGCCCATATACGATGCACTTTATGACTATGAAGATAAAGTAAAGCATATTCTCGTACGCCACGAGCAAGGTGCTATACATGCAGCTCAAGGCTATGCACGTGTGAGTGGTAGAACGGGCGTGGTGTTTGCTACTAGTGGACCAGGGGCTACAAATTTAGTGACAGGCCTAGCAGATGCGATGATAGACAGTACGCCAGTTGTTTGCATTACCGGGCAAGTGTTTGCCCATTTATTAGGCACAGATGCGTTTCAAGAAATAGATGTTATTAATATTACTACACCTGTTACCAAATGGAATTATCAAGTAACAGATGCTACAGAAATACCTGCAGTATTGGCAAAAGCATTTTACATAGCAGCAAGCGGAAGACCAGGGCCTGTGTTAATTGATATTACTAAAAATGCGCAGTTGCAACAATTCGAATATGAAGGCTATAAAAAATGTGATCACATTAGAAGTTACAGACCAAAGCCTATTATAAGAAAGGAATATGTAGAAGAAGCAGCCACATTGATAAACAATGCAGAAAGACCATTTGTAATTTTTGGACAAGGTGTTATATTAGGAAACGCAGAAAAAGAATTTACTGCATTTATTGAAAAAGCAGGACTGCCAGCAGCGTGGACCATCATGGGCATGAGTGCCATTCCTACAGACCATCCTTTGGGTGTGGGTATGCTTGGTATGCATGGGAACTATGGGCCAAATGTATTAACCAATGAATGCGATGTATTGGTTGCAGTTGGTATGCGTTTCGATGACAGGGTTACAGGGCGTTTGGATAAATATGCCAAGCAAGCAAAAATTATTCACCTCGATATAGACCCATCAGAAATTGATAAAAATGTAAAAACAACTGTACCCGTGTGGGGAGATTGTAGGGAAACTTTGCCGATGTTAACAGCATTAATAAAACAAAATAAGCATGATGCTTGGCACAATAAGTTTAAGGAATATCAAAAAAAGGAAGACGAGAAATGTATTATCCCAGAAATGAATCCTACAACGGATGAATTAACCATGGGAGAAGTAATAAATGTATTGAATGAACTAACTAAGGGAGACGCTGTAATTGTTACAGATGTGGGGCAGCATCAAATGGTAGCTTGCCGATATGCAAAATACAATAACAGCAAAAGCAATATTACAAGTGGAGGCCTTGGTACAATGGGCTTTGCATTACCAACAGCTATTGGTGCAAAATTTGGAGCACCCAATAAAACAATCATTGCCATTGCAGGCGATGGAGGTATTCAAATGACGATACAAGAATTGGGGACCATTATGCAATTTAAAGTAGATGTAAAAATATTAATTCTCAACAATCAGTTTCTTGGTATGGTACGCCAGTGGCAGCAATTGTTTCATGAAAAAAGGTATTCGTTTGTGGGTATTACAAGTCCAGATTTTGTGCAAGTAGCAAAAGGATATTACATAGATGGACAACGGGTGAGCGAAAGAGATAAATTGAAAGAAGCTTTACAAACCATGCTAGATCATAAAGGAAGTTATTTTTTAGAAGTGATGGTAGGTAAAGAAAACAATGTATTTCCGATGGTGCCACAAGGTAGAGGCGTTTCTGAAATAGTATTAAGTAAAGACGAGATATAATAAAAACCCGTTGTGCCCTTTGTAATCGTTGCTTCGTTGTGTGAAAAAAAATAATATTATGCAAAAACAAGAATTCACTATAACCGTTTATACCGAAAACCAAATTGGTTTACTCGTTCGTATTGCTATTATTTTTTCTCGTAGAAAAATAAATATTGATAGTCTCAATACATCGCCAAGTGAAATAGAAAGCGTACATCGTTTTACCATTGTAATAAACGAAACAGAAGAAGTGGTAAGAAAACTTTGTAGGCAAATTGAAAAACAAGTGGAAGTTTTAAAAACCTATTACAACAACAATGATGAAATCGTTTGGCAAGAGTTGGCATTGTATAAAGTGCCTACAGATATAATTGCAGCAGAAGTAAAGGTAGAAAGATTGCTAAGCCAACATGGGGCAAAAGTTGTAGTGATAAGAAAAGATTATACGGTTTTTGAGGTAGCAGGACACAGAGAAGAAACGGATAATTTAATTAAAGTATTGGAGCCATTTGGTTTAATAGAATTTGTACGCAGTGCAAGAATAGCAATTATAAAAAACAGTGAAGGCTTTCATAAAAAATTAAAAGAATTTGAATACAGGGAACCTGGAGAGGCAATAACGGAGAATGAATTTTTGAATAAGAATGAGGAAGTATTCTCAATGTAAAGTAGTAGGCAGTTAGCAGGGTGCAGTTGGCAATGGGTCTCTAATAAAGACAACCTTTATTGAATTTTAAAAACATAATTAATAAAAAGTAACTCATTAATCACAAAGTTCGCAAGTCCCCTTGTGGGGGATTTAGGGGGCCTTAACAATTTATACAATGGCAAATTATTTTAACAGCTTACCACTTAGAGAGCAGCTAAACCAACTCGGCGTATGTGAGTTTATGAACAGCAGCGAATTTACAAACGGTGTGGATGCACTGAAAGGAAAAAAAATGGTGATTATAGGTTGCGGCGCTCAAGGTTTAAACCAAGGCTTGAATTTAAGAGATGCTGGACTAGATGTATCGTATGCATTGCGAGGCGAAGCTATAACAGAAAAAAGAGCATCATGGAAAAATGCTATAGAAAATAATTTTACGGTAGGCACTTATGAAGAATTGATTCCTGCGGCAGATTTAGTATTGAATCTTACACCAGACAAACAACATACATCAGTAGTAACCGCCATCATGCCTATAATGAAAAAAGGCGCCACACTTTCTTACTCTCATGGTTTTAATATTGTGGAAGAAGGTATGCAAATAAGAAAAGATTTAACAGTAATAATGGTAGCGCCAAAATGCCCAGGCACAGAAGTAAGGGAAGAATATAAAAGAGGTTTTGGTGTACCTACATTAATAGCAGTGCATCCAGAAAATGACCCAGAAGGTAAAGGATTGGGGCAAGCAAAAGCTTATGCAGTGGGCACAGGTGGGCATAGAGCAGGTGTATTGAAATCCTCCTTTGTAGCAGAAGTGAAAAGTGATTTGATGGGTGAACAAACAATTTTATGCGGTTTGTTACAAACAGGCGCTATACTTTGTTTTGATAAAATGGTGGAGAAGGGAATTGAAAAAACTTATGCATCTAAATTGATACAGTATGGTGTAGAAGTAATTACGGAAGCTTTAAAGCAAGGTGGCGTTACAGCCATGATGGATAGATTATCTAACCCTGCAAAAATAAAGGCATTTGAATTGTCGGAAGAATTGAAAACAATTATGCGTCCATTGTTTCAAAAACACCAAGATGATATTATGAGTGGGCATTTTAGTAAAACCATGATGGAAGATTGGGCAAATGATGATAAAAATTTATTGGCATGGAGAGCAGCTACCGGCGAAACAGCTTTTGAAAAAACGCCCGCTGGCGATATGAAAATAGCAGAGCAAACGTTTTTTGATAATGCATTATTATTTGTAGCAATGATAAGGGCTGGTGTGGAATTAGCTTTTGAGACAATGGTAGAAGCTGGTATTAAAGAAGAATCCGCATATTATGAATCGCTACACGAAACACCATTGATTGCAAATACCATTGCCCGTAAAAAATTATTTGAAATGAACAGGGTTATTTCTGATACAGCAGAATATGGTTGTTATTTATTTGACCATGCTTGTAAACCTTTATTGGCAAATTTTATGAGCAAAATTGATACAGATGTAATTGGAAAAAATTTCAATGAAGGAATAGATGCTGGGGTGGATAACAAAGTATTGATACAAGTAAACCATGCTTTGCGCAGCCATCCAGTAGAAATTATTGGTGCACAATTAAGACAAGCCATGACTAATATGAAAACGATAAGTACGAAGGCTTAAAATTAAACAATGGGTGTTTCTTCTTTAGTTGCAATAAAATAGCCAACAATTGGAATAAATAAAACCATGGCTAATTTTAAGAAGCTATAATTATCAATATGCCCGGTTACAGCTTTTACCGCATAACGAAGCGCTAAATAAAATTGAACAATGCATAATATCCATATTAAGTATAAACTGTTGTTGATAAGCATATGAAAGAATTTAGATTAAAGTTATAATAAAAAATGAACTAGTGAAACAAAAATGTTAGAAGCCGTAAATACATATCAATTTAGTTTTAGCGATGCTGTAGATCGCTTAAAAAATGTTGTAAATAGAACGCCGTTACAATTAAACCAAAACCTCTCTAAAAAATACCAATGCAATGTGTATTTAAAAAGAGAAGATTTGCAAGTAGTACGTTCGTATAAACTGCGTGGTGCATATAATATGATGAGTAGTTTGTCGCCCGAGCAATTGCAAAAGGGTGTTGTATGTGCAAGTGCAGGCAACCATGCGCAAGGCTTTGCATACAGTTGTAAAAAGCTGGGTGCAAAAGGAGTTGTATTTATGCCAGTAATTTCGCCCAATCAAAAAATATCGCAAACCAAGATGTTTGGAGAAGATTTTGTAGAAGTAAAATTGATTGGTGATACGTTTGATGATTGCGCCATAGCTGCAAAAAAATATACAGAAGAAAATGGAATGACTTTTATTCCACCATTTGATGATTATAAAATTATTGAAGGGCAGGCAACTGTGGGAGTAGAAATATTTGAACAGTTCAATAATATAGAAAATAAAAACAGCAGTCAATCTATTAATTCAATCTCGCAGGTTTCCTCCCCCTCCGGGGGAGATAGAGGGGGCTCGGTGGGGGCCGTTGATTTCATCTTCCTAGCCGTTGGTGGCGGAGGCCTAAGCGCAGGTGTAGGTTCTTATTTTAAAACCTTTTCTCCCCATACAAAAATAATTGGCGTAGAGCCAAAAGGTGCACCAAGTATGCATGAAGCGCTAAAAGCAGGCCAGCCAGTTACCCTAGAATATATAGAGCGTTTTGTAGATGGCGCTGCAGTAAAACGTGTAGGCGATATTACTTTTTCTATTTGTAAAGATGTGTTAGATGATATGCTACTAATAGATGAAGGAAAAGTTTGTACAACTATTTTACGCTTGTACAACGAAGATGCCATAGTTGCAGAGCCAGCTGCTGTATTAAGCATTGCTGCTTTGGATGAATACGCAGAGCAGATAAAAGGTAAAAATATTGTATGCGTTATTGGTGGTGGTAACAACGACATTGACCGTATGCAAGAAATTAAAGAACGGAGTTTGCAATACGAAGGATTGAAGCATTATTTCCTTATTCGTTTTGCACAACGACCAGGGGCTTTAAAAGAATTTGTAAACCATGTGTTAGGCGATAACGATGATATAACCAGATTTGAATACATGCAAAAGCACAATAAAGAAACTGGCCCTGCTTTGGTGGGTATCGAATTAAAAGCAAAGAATGATTACGATGTGTTGTTGAAAAATTTAAAAGACTATCATATTAACTATACAGAATTGAAGAGCGGAGATAATGCTTTTGGGTATTTGGTATAAGGCCCCTCTTCTATCTTCTCCCCGAGGGGGAGAAGGAAATCTCGAAGATAATAGCGAAGATTAAGTAGAGTAAGAAAAATGTATATGAAAAGTTTGAGAGTCGATAACTATCTGCGGGGAGATTGATTGGGAGATAAGTTTGGAGATAAAGTAGAATAAAAGTTTTGTGAATCAAAATGTGACAGAAATAATTAGAAGCCACAGATTTTTGTTGAAAAAGAATCTGAAGCTGATGTGGTAGATAAAATGTTTGGATATGTTTAATGTGCCGCTTCCTCTCCTTCGGAGAGGGAGAAGGAGGGAGAGGCTTTTAAAAAAGATTACATGATGAAATGCTTAATTACAAATGATCAGAAAGATTTAAAGCTTGGCCTCCCTCTCTCTCGGAGAGAGACCAGCCTGTCCCGAGACTTCGGGAAGGGTGAGGCTTCTACAGGCCTCTACGACCCTCGCTTTGAGCACGACGCTTGTGGTATTGGTTTTGTTGCCAATATTAAAGGTGTAAAGTCGCACCAGCATATTTCTGATGCACTAACTGTATTGGAAAATATGGAGCATAGAGGTGCTTGTGGTTGCGAAAACAACTCTGGCGATGGCGCAGGGATTATGTTGCAAATGCCGCACGAATTTTTCTTTGATGAATGCAAAAAACTGGGCATTCATTTACCTCCATTTACAAAATATGCAGTGGGTGTTATTTTTTTTCCAAAAGAAATACGAGTAAGAGAAGAATGTCGTTCGTTGTTTAATAAAGCTGCTGAAAAGTTAAATATAGAAATACTTGGTTATAGAAAAGTGCCCGTAAATACAGACAATATTGGGCCAACGGCTTTAAGTGTAGAGCCAGAAATGGAACAGGTTTTTATTGCACGCCCAGATCATGTAAAAGAGGTGGATGCTTTCGAAAGAAAGCTTTTTGTTCTACGCAATTATGCTACACATACCATTAACAACGCCATTAAAAAAGATAATATTGGATTTTACTTCGCATCGCTTTCTTATAAAACAATTATATACAAAGGCCAATTAACGAGCACACAGGTACGAAATTATTTTCCAGATTTATCAAACAAAAAATTGGTAAGTGCCTTTGGATTGGTGCATTCTCGTTTTGCAACCAATACTTTTCCAAGTTGGAAATTGGCACAACCATTTAGGTACATAGCGCACAATGGAGAGATAAATACGTTGCAAGGGAATCTTAATTGGCTTAAAGCAGTACAACAAAGATTTGCCACGCCTTTTTTTAGTAAAGAAGAAATGGATTTATTATTGCCTATTATCTATGGCCAACAATCTGATTCAGCCTGTTTGGATAACATGATTGAATTATTATTATTGTGTGGAAGAACCCTCCCGCATGTGATGATGATGCTCATACCCGAAGCCTGGGATGGCAATGAGGATATGGATCCAGTAAAAAAAGCATTCTACGAATTTCATGCAAGTATCATGGAACCTTGGGATGGTCCAGCTTCTATTTCATTTACCGATGGAAAAATTATTGGAGCTACGTTGGATAGAAATGGATTGCGTCCATCAAGATATTGTGTAACTACCGATGATAGAGTAATTATGGCAAGTGAAACGGGCGCATTGCCTATTGACCAAAAATTGATTAAGGAAAAAGGAAGATTACAGCCAGGTAAAATGTTTGTTGTAGATTTAGAACAAGGAAGGATCATAAGCGATGAAGAACTAAAGCAAAATATCTGTAGTCAAAAGCCTTACGATAAATATTTAAACCAATATAAAATTCGTTTAGAAGAAATTGAAGAGCCTCGTGTAGCATTTACACATTTATCCGATGCTTCTATCCTAAAATATCAAAAAGCATTTGGTTATTCTACAGAGGATATTGATACCATTTTAAAACCTATGGCTTTGGATGGGAAGGAGCCAATTGGCTCTATGGGAACGGATACTCCCCTTGCAGTGTTGAGCGATATTCCACAACACATCAGTTCTTATTTTAAACAATTATTTGCACAAGTTACCAATCCCCCTATAGATCCAATAAGAGAGCGATTGGTAATGAGCCTTGTATCTTTTGTGGGAAACAATGGAGATTTATTGGAAGAAAGACCAGAGGATTGTCATACTGTTGCATTGAAACATCCCATACTAACCAGTAAGGAATTGGAAAAGTTAAGGAGCATTGATACCGGTAAATTTCAAAGCAAAACCTTGCAAACATATTTTAGAGCAGATGGAAAGCCGGGGTCTTTAAAAGCTGGGTTAGAAAGATTGTGTAGGTATGCAGAAGATGCCGTACATGATGGATTTGAAGTGTTGATATTAAGCGACCGGGCTGTAGATAGCGATCATGCAGCCATTCCAACATTATTGGCTACATCGGCCGTTCATCATCATCTTATAGGAAAAGGATTGCGTGGTCAAGTAGGTATTGTTGTTGAAGGTGGAGATGTGTGGGAAGTGCATCACTTTGCTTGCTTGATTGGGTTTGGGGCAACTGCTATCAATCCATATTTAGCTATGGCATCTATTCGCAATATGAAAGTGAATGGTAGCTTACATACAAATTTAGAATGGGAAGCGTTACGTCAAAATTATATAAAAGCAGTTTGCGATGGGTTGCTAAAAGTGTTTTCTAAAATGGGCATTTCTACCTTACAATCTTACCAGGGTGCACAAATTTTCGAAATAGTAGGATTAGATAAATCTTTAGTAGATAATTATTTCAAAGGGGCAGTGAGTAGGATAGATGGGGTAAACCTTGATGGGCTTGCAAAAGAAGCATTGGCAAAACATTGTATAGCATTCAGTAAAAAAACGATGCCCAATAACCGTTTATCTGTTGGCGGCGTTTATCAATGGAAGCGTAAAGGAGAATTTCATTTGTTTAATCCTACTACCATTCATCTCTTACAGTATTCTACAAGGATGAACGATTACAATACTTTTAAAAAATATTCTAAAGCGGTAAACGACCAAAGCGAAAGAGCAGCAACGCTTAGAAGTTTATTTGCATTCAAATACAATCGCCCTTCCATATCTATCAATGAAGTAGAACCAGCAGAAAATATTTACAAACGCTTTGCAACTGGTGCCATGAGTTTTGGTAGCATTAGTTGGGAGGCACACACCACATTGGCTATTGCTATGAACAAACTTGGCGGCAAGAGCAATACTGGCGAGGGTGGAGAAGACGAAAGTCGCTATAAAAAATTACCCAATGGCGATTCCATGCGTTCATCTATCAAACAAATTGCATCGGCAAGATTTGGAGTAACGAGCTTGTATTTAACAGAAGCAGATGAGTTGCAAATAAAAATGGCGCAAGGTGCAAAGCCTGGCGAGGGTGGACAATTGCCCGGATATAAAGTAGATGAATGGATTGGAAAAGTGCGTCATGCAACACCAGGTGTGGGATTAATTTCACCACCACCGCACCATGATATTTATTCTATAGAAGACTTAGCACAACTTATTTTCGATTTAAAAAATGCCAATCGTGCTGCCAGAATAAATGTAAAACTTGTAAGCAAAGCGGGCGTAGGTACAATTGCAGCAGGTGTAGCAAAAGCAAAAGCAGATGTAATTTTAATTGCAGGGCACGATGGTGGTACTGGTGCATCGCCTATTAGTTCTATAAAACATGCTGGTTTGCCTTGGGAGCTTGGTTTGGCAGAAGCCAATCAAACATTGGTAAAAAATAAATTGCGCAGCCGTGTGGTTTTACAAGCCGATGGGCAAATGAAAACTGGTAGAGATATTGCCATTGCAACTTTACTTGGTGCAGAAGAATGGGGCGTGGCCACAGCGGCATTGGTGGTAGAGGGTTGTATTATGATGCGCAAATGCCATTTGAATACCTGCCCCGTTGGCATTGCTACACAAGATCCTGAATTGAGAAAACGTTTTACAGGAGATGCAGAACATGTGGTAAATTTCTTTAAATTCTTAACAGAAGAATTGAGAGAGATAATGGCAGCGCTTGGTTTTAAAACCATCAATGAAATGGTGGGGCAAGCAGATTGTTTGGAACAAAAAGCAGATATTGAACATTGGAAATACAAACAACTAGATTTATCGCCGATACTTTTCAAACAACCAGCGTCTGTATTGGTTGGTTTATTCAATCAAGAAAACCAAGACCACGAGTTAGAAAATGTATTGGATTGGAAATTGATTGAAGCAGCAACAGCATCTTTATTAAATAAAGAAAAATCAACAGCATTTTTCCATATTAAAAATACAAACCGAACTGTGGGCACAATATTATCAAACGAAATAACAAAATTGTACAAGGCCGATGGCTTGCCAGAAGATACCATTCATTTTAAGTTTAATGGAACTGCCGGACAAAGTTTTGGCGCATTTAATACAAATGGCATTACATTGGAATTGGAAGGAGATGCCAATGATTATTTTGGAAAAGGATTGAGCGGTGCAAAATTAATTGTGTATCCATCAGGCGATGCAGGTTTTGTGCCAGAGGAAAATAGCATTATTGGCAACGTGGCATTTTATGGTGCTACCAGTGGTAATGCATTTATAAGAGGAAAAGCAGGCGAACGTTTTGCAGTAAGAAACAGCGGCGCAAATGTAGTGGTAGAAGGGGTAGGCGACCATGGCTGTGAATACATGACTGGTGGTAATGTTATCATACTTGGTGAAACTGGTAGAAATTTTGCTGCAGGCATGAGCGGTGGTATTGCATACATATATGATGTGCAAGAGAAATTTAAAAAAAGCTGTAACATGGAAATGGTAGATTTAGACCCTCTTTCAGCTGATGATGCAAGTTTTTTGCAAGGTATGATTGAACAACATCTGAATAATACAAAAAGCACCATAGCAAAGTTTGTGTTGAACGATTTTGAAAACCAGTTGCAACATTTTGTAAAAGTTTTTCCGAAGGATTATAAGAAGGTTTTGGAGATGAAGAAGAAAAAAGAAAAGGTGTAAATTTTTTCTTTAAATAATTAAAAAGTTTCAAAACCCTGTAGGCGGTTGCAAATCCCGATAGCGGTTATATAAAAATCTTTTAATAAAAATTATAATTCGCTTCCTTAGTCAACCACCATCGGCGCATAAAGCCGCCGACAGGGTTTGGAGTTTATTATAATTTGATTTTTTCACAACCAACCCCAAAGGGGTTGACTTTTAGTAACCATGGGTGCAACCCATGGACAATAAAACATGGGCAACACAACAGGCTTCCTGCAACACACACGAGAGCTTCCACAAAAAAGAAATGTGGAAGAGCGACTCAATGATTACAAAGAATTTGTGCTGCCTTACACTGAGGAGAAACTAAATGAACAAGCAGGCAGGTGCATGAATTGTGGTGTGCCCTTTTGCCACAATGGTTGCCCGCTGGGGAATATCATACCAGAGTTTAACGATGCAGTGTATAAAAAAGAATGGAAAAATGCGTACGATATATTAAGCGCTACCAATAATTTCCCAGAGTTTACGGGGCGTATATGTCCAGCCCCATGCGAGAGTGCTTGTGTGCTAGGCATAAACCAGCCTGCCATTGCCATAGAAGAAATAGAAAAACATATAATTGAAATTGCATTTGATAAAGGATTTGTAGAAGCTAAAAAGAATATACAACGTACGGGAAAAAAAATAGCCGTAATAGGCAGTGGCCCAGCAGGACTTGCCGCCGCTGCACAATTAAATTATGCTGGTCATGCTGTTGTAGTTTTTGAAAGAGATAATTTGCCTGGTGGCTTATTGCGTTATGGCATCCCCGATTTTAAATTGGAAAAATGGGTAATAGACAGGCGAATAAAATTTATGGAAGAAGAAGGTATTGTATTTACTTGTAATGCAAATGTTGGAGTAAATGTTCATATAACCGATTTGCTGAGAGAATACGATTCCATTGTTTTAGCAGGAGGCTCCACTATACCAAGAGATTTAAATATTACTGGTAGAGAAATAAAAGGAGTGTACTTTGCGATGGAATTTTTAACCCAACAAAATAAACGCCTCAACCTGGGCCTCTCCACCTCCAGTGTAGCGGAGGCTGGAATTTTCGCTACAGATAAAAATATAGTAGTAATTGGTGGTGGTGATACTGGCAGCGATTGTGTGGGTACATCTAATAGGCAAAAAGCAAAAAGCGTAACACAGTTTGAACTCATGCCCACGCCACCAACAGATAGAACAGCATACATGCCTTGGCCGCAATACCCAATGATTTTAAAAACAACCTCTTCTCACGAAGAAGGTGCCAATAGGCAATGGGCAACTGCCACCAAAGAATTTGTAGCCGATGAAAAAGGACATTTAAAAGCCCTAAAAATTGTGGACCTTGAGTGGAAAATTACTGAAGAAGGTAAGCCCACAAGCTTTGTCGAAATAGCCAATACTGAAAGAGAAATACCTTGCGAACTAGCATTGCTTGCTATGGGATTTGTGCATCCACAGCAAGAGGGCTTATTAAAGCAACTAGAAATAGAGCTAGACGAAAGAGGAAATGTAAAAGCCACCGAGAAAGATTACCAAACCAATATAGCCAAGATTTTTACCGCAGGCGATATGCGCAGAGGTCAGTCCTTGGTAGTGTGGGCCATAAGCGAAGGTCGTGAGTGCGCCAGAAAAGTAGATGCGTTTTTGATGGGGGAGAGTTTATTGGAAGGGAAGGATGGGGGGCGGTAGGCAAAATACTTATTGAAATTAGAGGATAAAATTAGTTTCCTTCCTTACAAGTTACTACTTTGTATGAAATTCCTTTTATGCCATTTTTAGAAAAGTTAAATCATATTTTAGATACTCATAAAGTAAGTTTTGGTTCTTGTTGAGTATTATTGAAAATGTGTTAAATGTAAATTTTTCGACCAAATTATTTGTTTTTTGAATCCCCCTTCATTAAAAAGTATACAAGTTAATTTCAATTTCTTACGCCAGTTCTTTATGCATTATAAATAATAATATATAAATTATTTCAAGGAAAATATCCATTTTTTATCAACAATCAATAAAATAATTAACTTTTATTTCTACTTTTCATTATTATTTTACTATTTTAGCACAAATAGATATATTTTTTAACTAAAGTAGAAATTATGAAAAGTTTAAGCATTAGAAATTTGGCGCCCTTTTTTATCCTTGCAATTGTTGCTGTTGCAGCTATTTTTATTCCTTCCTTACCCAATTTTGATGATGGAAAATTTAATGGAGCAGATATAGCATGGATTTTGGTTGCTACGGCGCTGGTATTTTTAATGACCCCTGGTTTGGCCTTTTTCTACGGCGGCATGGTACACCGCAAAAATGTAATAAGTACCATGATAAAAAGTGTAGTGGCTGCTGGGGTGGTAAGCGTGCTTTGGGTAACGGTTGGTTACAGCCTATGTTTTGGCGAAACAATTGGTGGTTTTATTGGCAATCCAATGACGCATTTGTTTTTCAAAGGGGTAGCTTCTGGCGCTCCAGCTTTGCAAGGTGGCGCTACCTTAACCATTCCACTTTTATTGTTTGCATTGTTCCAATTAATGTTTGCCATCATTACCCCAGGCTTGGTAGTGGGTGCAGTGGCAGAACGCATAAAATTTTCTGCATATATTTTATTCATTGTATTATTTAGTTTATTGGTGTACGCCCCATTGGCACACTGGACATGGCATCCAATGGGTTTTCTATTTAAAATGGGTGTTTTGGATTTTGCTGGTGGCACTGTAGTACATATTTCTGCGGGTTGCGCTGCACTAGCTGGTGCATTGGTTTTAAAAAGAAGACAATCACATATTGATAATAAAGAAATCCCACCTGCTAATATTCCTTATGTTCTAATAGGTACTGGTTTATTGTGGTTTGGTTGGTTTGGTTTTAATGCGGGTTCTGCATTGGGCGCAACTACCCTTTCTGTTTCTGCATTTGCTACCACCAATACTGCAGCAGCAGCGGCAGGGCTAAGTTGGATGTTTTTTGATGTATTGAAAGGAAAAAAACCATCAGTCCTTGGTTTCTGTATTGGTGCGGTTGTGGGCCTAGTTGCTATTACGCCTGGCGCAGGTTTTGTAGCTATTCCACAAAGTATTTTTATAGGTTTTGTAGCGGCTATTATTTCCAATGTAGCCGTTTACTACAAATCTAAATCTAGCTTAGATGATACGTTGGATGTGTTTCCTTGCCATGGTATTGGTGGTATTGTAGGGATGATATTGACGGGCGTTTTTGCAACAAAATCTGTTAATGCTGCTGGGGCTGATGGTTTATTTTATGGTGGCACCGCTTTCTTTTTTACGCAATTAAAAGGATTGGCCATTGTGGTTGCTTATAGTTTTAGCATGTCATTTGCTATTTTCAAATTCATCAATTTTATTTTACCTATTCGTGTTAGTCAAGAAGATGAACTATTGGGATTAGATGCATCTCAGCACAATGAAAATTATACACAGGGTACCTTGTTGGTGCAAACTGGTGGTATTATAACGGAAACCCTTGTAGAAAATTAAACTGGTATATAAAAAAGGTACAACCTATTTATGAGCTTCTCGACAAAGTTCATGGTTGTACCTCTTATTTAATAATTAAAATCTATTACAATGTTAAGAAAATTATTTCTTTCTGCGGCCACTGCATTATCATTTTTTGCCTCGCAATCACAAGATTCTACAAAATCAATTACTTATTCTGGTTCGGTAGATGCTTATTATCGCTATAATTTTGCTGGAGTAGCCAATAACTATACAAGTTTTACCAATTCGCAAAGCTCTTTCGAACTTGGTATGGGGTCCGTAAGAGCAGATGCAACGGCTTTATCTGGTAAAGTAGGCGCCACCGTAGATTTGGGGTATGGTCGCAGGGCCGAAGAATTTTCGTACAATGATGGCGATTCTAAAAACGGATTCTCCTCTTTAACTTTTATAAAACAAGCCTACATAACATATGCACCTACAAGTAAAGTGAAATTTACAGCGGGTAAATTTGCTACGCATGTTGGCTACGAATTATTGGATGCGCCATTAAATAGAAACTACAGCATGAGCTATATGTTTACCAACGGTCCATTTTTTCATACAGGTTTAAAAGCAGATATTGTAGCAGGTCCAATTGGACTTATGATAGGTATTACCAATTATACAGATCAATCTACAGCTACCACAAGTACCAATAATCTTATTGCCCAGGCGAGTCATGCAAGTAAGAACGAAAAAATAAAAGCGTATTTAAATTACTCTGGTTTTGTTGGTGCCGATTCTGGAAAAAACCCTAGTGCATTAAAATCATTGCATCAAGTAGACGCAGTTGTAACTGCTATTATTAATAAAAAATTCAATATTGGGTATAACGGCACGATACAACACAGAAAGCCAACCTTAGGGAGCAGCGGGAGTTGGGTTGGCAATGCTTTGTATTTGAATTTTGATCCTACAGAAAAAGTTGGAATAACTTTAAGAAGCGAATTCATATCCGATAACAAAACCATTTATTTTGGCACAAAAAATATTTTTGCAAACACTGTTTCGCTTACCTATAAAATTGGCCCGCTTACCATTATACCAGAATTAAGGTTTGAATCTTCGGAAAGTGAAATTTACGAAAAGTCTAATGGCGCAGGAACTAAATCTACGGCAAGTGGGTTGGTAGCAGTAATGTATAAATTTTAATTATAAGTTTTTCATATAGCAAGCAATCGTTGAAAAAAGGACCCCTATTTCCATAGGGGTTCTCTAATTTTATGGAACAAATAAAAAAACAGTCCTACAGTTTCACATATTTTATATTGTGTGACTATGATCAATGGTCTTAGTGCTTATATTTTTTCATATCGAAAATTTACCGCTCATAATTTATAACATTTCTTCGTTGCAGTTTAAATATATCTTCAAAAATTGAAAATGTAGTTACCCTTTTTAATATAGAAGATAAAACGAATGAAAAATAATTTTTTTATTTGGTGTGCAGGTTCCGATAAGAATGTATTGGATAAATGCGATAATGCAACGAGCATAAAACATATGGGTATTGGCACATTGGTTTTAATACCAGCCATACTCGGTTTTATTTCTATGTCGTATGCCTTATCTACAATAGACAAACTGAGCGGCTCTCCATTTTTCTATATCATTGGCGGATTAATTTGGGGAATTATTGTTTTTGCCTTCGATCGTTTTATCGTTTCCACTCACCGTAAGCAACAAAAAAATATTGATGAGTTTAAAAACATTACTTTTTATCTTAGGTTGTTTTTTGCTGTGGTTTTAGGTATTATTGTTTCGCATCCTTTTGTAATGTTGTATTTTGATGGAAGTATTGCAGAAAAGATAATTACTGATAGAGATAATTTAGTAAAAGCAGAGGAGCGCAATTACCAACAATCTTATGATACTTTAAATGTAAGACTGAATGATCTGGTGCAAACCAAACGTTGTAACGAACAATTACTAACAGCTGAACAAAGTGGCAACAAATTGATATTGCCCTGTGGTAGTTCTTCGGGCATACCAAACATAAATGGAAATTTCCCCAGAACAAAAGAAATAAAGAAAATAATTGAATCATTAGATATAGAAATAACTAATGAAAGAAATCGGATTAATACTAGAAACGAAGAGATAGCTAAATTAAAAACAAACACCCAACAAAATATTGTAAAAAACACGAGTTTCGATTATTTGAAAAGAGAAATTGCCTTGCAAAAATTAAAAAAAGAAAATCCGATTGTTGGCCTTACAGAATTATTTTTGATGCTTGCTTTTATGTTGGTAGATATTCTGCCATTAATTTTTAAAACATTTTCTCCATTTTCTATGTACGATAAAATTCAGGTGCATGATAATACGCTGTTGAGCGAACTGGATATTACAAGCAGAAAACAAAAACTACAAAATACATTTGATGATATAAATCGAATTTAAAACTTAAAACTACAAAAAAGAAAAAAAGATAGTTTGATAGAGGCCCTCTTTTTCTCTTTTGAACTCTTAGCAAAACCTCCCAACAAAGCTATGATGATTTAAACAGGACACAATATTAAACTACGAAAGAGGAAAGGGGTGTGCGAAACATAAAGAACCCTCTTTTTCTCTTTTGAACTCTTAGCAAAACCTCCCAACCAAGCTATGATGATTTAAAAAGGACAGAATATTAAACTACGAAAGAGGAAAGGGGATTGCGAAACATAAAGAACCCTCTTTTTCTCTTTTGACCTCTTAGCAAAACCTCCCAACAAAGCTATGATGATTT
>JANNGD010000087.1:0-32979 GCA_031380515.1 Ferruginibacter sp.
CAGCAGCATAAGGCGGTTTGTAAACCCTTTCTGCAAAGCGTTTACGGAGGGCCTACCTCCATCTTTTGTACAGCATTGAATAAACATTTACACGTTATTCATTCGTGGCGCACCGAACCAAGGCAAAGGAGTAAAATAAATTCTAAATCAAACCTTTTTAGTTTTAGTTGCAAACAACTCTCTCACACCATTTTTTCCTGTCATCATCACAACAACTAAAATCAGTCCGTAAATAATTTGTCGCATGTTGGCAGCGATGCTATCTGGCATACCAACAAAGCGAAGCCCTTCTGGTAAGAGAACTAAAAATGCTGCTGCTAAAAAACTACCAGTCAGGTTGCCAAGTCCGCCAATGATTACAATGGAAAGAACAAAGATTGATTCTGTTACCGTGAAACTTGTTGGGTCAATGTAAGAGATGTAGTGAGCATACAATGTCCCAGGAATGGCTGCAAACATTGCACTCAATGTAAATGAAACTGTCTTCGAGACATAAACATTTTTGCCAATGCTCTGTGAGTAAATTTCGTCTTCGCTGATTGCTGTCAGTGTTTTGCCGAAACCTGATTTAGAAATGTTTCGCAATACAAACCAAATGATAGCAACAAAGAAAAGTGAAAGCATCAAGTATGAAATCTTGCTGACTAAGTTGAAACCGAAAAGTGAAATAGAAGGAATACCCGGAATGCCTAAAGGTCCTCTTGTTAAATCCATCCAATTATTCATGATGGAGAAAAGAATTACCTGAATGCCCAAAGTGCAAATGATAAAATAATCTTCTACTGTCCGTAATGCAATAAGTGAAACAATAAATGCGATTGCTCCGCTTATAAGCATCGCCAAAGGAATACTTAACCAAAAAGAAAGCCCAAACTGTGTTGAAAGTATAGCGGTTGTGTAAGCACCTATTCCGTAAAAACCTGCATGTGCCAATGAAATCAAACCAGTGAAACCCGCAGAGAGATTTAAACTTTGCGAAAGCAAAGTGTAAAAGCAAATGAGAATGAAAAGGTGTAAAATATATTCCATGTTACACCTCCACTTTTTTAAGCCGCTTGCCACTAAAGCCAAGCGGTTTCCAGATTAAAAATAAAATGAGAATGATGTAGGTAATTGCATCCATCCATTTTGTATCTATGTAATATGCTGCAAGATGTTGTGCGGCGGCTACCAACAACGCACCTGCAATAAGTCCTCTAGTGCTGCCAACGCCTCCTATAATCATCGCCACAACTCCATAAAGCAAAAGGTTGAAACCAAATGTTGGTGTCATGTTGGTGTCCATTGCTGAAAGTATTCCTACAGTAGCTGCCAAAGCTGAACCGATAGCAAAAGCAATCAAAATAATTTTGTTGGATGAGATGCCGTAAATATTACAAAGTTCTGGATTGCTTGCAACGGCACGGATGGATTTACCTGTCGCTGTGTAACGCAGAAACAAGTTGATGGCAATGACCAAAGCAATGGAAACAAAAATGGTTATGATTTGAATAGTAGTTATGTATGCACCGAAAATTTGATTGCCCACTGTTATTGCAGACGTATTAATGATTTTAGTGTCGTTTCCAAAAAAAAATGAAATACAATTTTGAAGCACCATATACAAACCAATTGAAGCGATTAAATATGCCAATGTCGGAACATTTCTTTTCCGCATTTGACTATAGACCAATACTTCACAAGCCACACCGATTAAAGTCGCTGTTGTAATTGACAAGGCAATTGAAGCTGAAAACGAAATTGAAAACTTTATGGCAAATAGAAAAACAAAGTATGCCCCGAAAGAAATTATTGCTGCATGGGCAATGTGAAAAAATTTAGTTGGGTAGTATATTATAGAATAAGAATTTACAGTAAGTAAATTTATAACAAATAAAAGCATGATATTTATAAATAGCTGCATCAAATAGGAATTATTTCTGTTTCCTCAAACCATGTTTTATCCTCTTGGAATTTAATTTTGAAAAGCCTCCCTATATTTTCTTTTATTCTCGCCTGATGTTGCCGAAAATAGAAATAGTTACTATCGTAACCTAATACTTCCGTTTTTCCTATATAATGAGGCATTATATATTTGAAGTGTTTATTCATGCCTGCTAAATTTTTGCTGGCAGTTTTAATTACATCAATGCCGTGCTTAATAGATAACTGAAAATGCTCTGTTCCAGTTACCGGCATAGCATGAAAAATATAGTAGGGTGAAATTTTAAACTCAATCATTTTATTTAAAAGAGCCGTCATTGTATCAACATTATCATTAATGTCTTTTAATAATACAACATGTCCCATTGATTCAATTCCCCTATCTAAAAGTGCTTTTATTGCAAAAGACGTTTCTTTGCTTATCTCATTTGCATGGTCAAAGTGAGTAACTAAATATAATGGTTTTACTAAATTGAATTTTTCAAAAATCTCTAGCAAATCGCTATCCTCGTAAATTCTTTGTGGAAGAAAAGCTGGAACTTTAGTTCCGATTCTTACAAATTTTAGATGCTTTATGTTGGCTAAAAGATTAAATATTGAAGCAAGTTTTTTTGCGGAGCTAACTAAGGGGTCGCCACCACTAAAAAGAACATTGTTTATTTCTTTGTGTTTTGATATATAAGCAATAGCCGGTTCAATATCTGTGATTCTTTCGTCCTCAATATTAAGAGGGTTGAAAATTCTTTTTCGGAAGCAATAGCGGCAATAACTTGCACAAAAATTATTGATAATTAATAATGCAGTTTCGGGATAGCGATGTTGTAAACCTTTTACTTTATAATCTTCATGCTCCCCCATTATATCCTCAACACCAAAATTTATGAGTTCAGCATTTTGTGGGGCAACAATTTTTTTCAACGGGTCATTTACATCATTATCATTTATTAAGCTTAAATAATGCGGTGTAATTTGTAGTGGAAATGACTTTATTATTTCATTGCTTACTAAAGAAGGTAATTTCCATTTTTCAATAAGTTCACTATAGTCATGGATGGAATCTATTAATTGCTTTTTCCAACTTGTTGGTTTAAGCAACTTTGAAGGCATTAGTTGCGTAGTCATATTCTATTTTTTTCGATGGAAAATTATTTTGACTTAAGAGCTGAGTGACGTGAGTAAAATGTCCATTCAAGTCTGAGTAAATTTGATTGTCACCAAAAATCTCAATAAAATATTTATGGTAGTTACTTACAACAAACCCCTTTTTATTAATAAAAATAATCATATTGTTGTCAGTAGTTGGCTTGTGACCACATATAAAAATGAAATTTTTGAATGTCTTAAGTTCATCATAATAAGGTAATTGTTTGTTTGTATGTATGCTTTCAGGAACTATCCAAATTTTATATTTACTTACACCTTTTCTGATTGTATTTTTATTGTGAGCATGCGTTAGTTGATATTCCTCGTCAATTTTTTTTAACGCTTTAAGAAAGTAATCTATTCCGAAGCATTCGTAATTATTATTATCAATTTTATAGTTTTCAAAAAATATATATTCTATTTCTTTGACAATATTTGCTTCAATCCTAGATGTATGTATTTCTCGAAGTTTTTTGCTATTGGGATGATTAGTGGATAGTTCAATTGACCAGTTAGGGTTCCAGCCAATAACTTTATTTGAAAATTCCCATATTGTAGGCTCTTGTACTTCCTTGATTACACCAATTTCGCTGCTTATATCTAGTTCTTCAAGTTTTTCTCTAACTCTTTTGTTTTGTTCGATATATTCTGGATACTCATCGGAGATTTTAATTATTGGCTCAGCTAACATCTGATTTAATTCATAAATTATTTTACAAATAATAAAAAATCCAAAAACTTGCACAAGTTTAAGTACAATTTCAATTACATCTTTGTTATTTTCTATAAAGGTTTTTATTGTATTTATCTTTTCAAAAAGATGAATAATATGCTCGGTAAATAGAAAAATTAGACATTCTACCATAGCCCAAAAAAGAAACCAGAATTTTTTTTGCTTTAATTCACCTTGATTCATTCGAAATTATTATTTAAGAGTGAAAGTATTGTTTCGGATAATTTTGATATCAAAAGATTTTATTGCATCACCATTCTTATCAATTGTTATAGTTCCTGAAGCACCATTATAGTTGACTAAAGAATATAAAAAATGTTTTACATTATTTTCATCATTTCCTGATTTTTCAATTGCATCTATAAACATAAAAACTGCATCATAAGCTGCATCACCAGGTGTACCCCAGGGTTTCTTAAATTTCTCAAAATAATTTCTCCTGAAATTTCCGACAATCTGAACTGAAGAATCAGGTGTTTTGGGAAAAGTATAAATAGCCCCATTTGCAATACTGCCTACAGCATCTATCAATTGTTGTGATTCGAATGTTTCGGTGCCTAGAAATATTTTGTTTAGGTTTAATTCCTTAGCCTGTTTGAAAATTATTGGAAGCTCCTCTGGATAAGATAATACATAAATCCCGTCAGGGTTAGCATTTTTTATTTTAAGAATCTGAGTTTTGAAATCTTTACTACCTTTCTCATAACTTTCATTGGCAACAATTTTAGCTTTTGGGTTTATGTTTTTTATGAACACATCTGATAACCCGTTTCCATAGTCATTATTTATTTTGAGTATTGCAATCTTTTCCCATTTTAAAGTATCTGATGCCACATAAGCATCAACTTCTCCCTGCAATGCATCACTGGGCCAATTTCGAAAAACATAATCACCGGCCTCTGTAATTTTAGGATTGGATGCACCAGGGGAGATTATGATTACTTTCTTTTCATTAGCTATTGGAGCAATTGCTAACACGTTACTGCTTATCATGTCAACTATGCAATACTTTATCTTGTCGATATCAACTAATTTTGTAAATGCTGTTACTGCAATTTTGGCATCAGTATGTGAATCTTCATAAACAAACTCATATTTGTATTTTGTTTGCTTTTTGTTGATTTCATTTACAGCTAATTCAATCGCATTCTTAGCATTGTTTCCCCAATTCGCTCCTTCACCAGTAAGAGGCAACATCACACCAATTTTAACAACTTCCTTTTCTGAAGCATTCTTCTTCTGATTACAAGAATTACAACCTGCTAAAGAAAAAATAATAACTATAATAACTAAAATGCTTTTTAATTTTTTCATTGTCGTTTTATTTTAAACAAATACAGAAGCTAAGTCTTTGACGTTAAAATTCTCGTTCACTAATTCTTCACTGAAAATCTTGCCAATTTTTAATCCAATTACTCTGTTTGCAATTCTTGAACTTTCTTTAACATGGTGTTCAACAATCAATAAAGTGATTTTGCTTTTTTGATTTAGCACTCTCAAATTTTCGGAAATAAAGGTAATATTTTGTGGGGACAATCCTGTAAAAGGCTCGTCCACTAAAATCATCTTCGGTTGGTGCAAAGTTGCCATTGCCAAAGTGAGTAATTGGCGTTCGCCTCCGCTAAGTTTCATTGCTGTTCGGTGCAAGTGTGGCACAAGTGCTGTGAAAATTGAAAGTGTATTTTCTATTCTTTGCTCCAAAGTTCGTTGGTCAAGCGTTAAGCCAGCCATTTCTAAATTCTCTTTCACAGTCAGGTCTTCAAATAAATTATTCTTTTGCGGTATGTAGAGCAAACTTTTTTTCAAAAGTGCTGCTGTTGGTTTGCCTGTAATATTTTCTCCGTCAAAAATTATTTGTCCGTTGTTCCACTGCGGCAACATTCCGTAAATTGCTTTGAGCAAAGTAGATTTTCCACTGCCGTTGCTTCCTGCAAGCAAAACAATTTCACCTTGCTTCACTTCAAATGAAACATCAAAAAGCACTTGCTTTTTTCCGTAGCCGGTTGATATGTTTTCTACTTTCAGCATTTTGTTTTCAGATGTATGCTTCCATTACTAGTTTATCTTTTCTAAGCGTTTCCATATTCTTAAAGGTAGAGATTTCTCCATCATGTAAAAAGAAAATTTTGTCAGCAACATCGGCAATAAAATCAATGTTATGTTCAATCAGCAAAATGGTTTTGCCTTGCTCTTTCAATTGCTTAATAAGCATTGCAATCTTGTTGCGATATTCGGGCTGTATGCCTGCTACTGCTTCATCAAGCAACAACAGCCTTGCACCGTTTGCCACACAACAAGCAAGTGAGAGCAATTTTTGTTGCCCATAAGAAATTTCAGCTGCCAAAGAATGTTGAACATCGCTAAGAAAAAATTGCTCAATAATTCCATTTGCTTTATTATCCAGAGCTTCGTTTGTGTTGCGATGAAAATTTTCAGGCAACATTGCATTGAGCCAATTGTCGGTTGGGTTTTGCTGCATTGCCAGAATGATATTTTCTTTTACGGAAAGTTTGGTAATTAATCGCAAGTCCTGAAATGTTCTGCCAATGCCTTGTCGGTTTATTTTGTATGGCTGTTGGTAAGTGAGATTTTTTTCTCCGAAAAAAATCTCACCGCTTTGCGGCTTAATGAAACCTGAAATGAGATTGAACAAAGTTGTTTTCCCTGCCCCGTTGCTACCCATCAAGGCATAAATTTCTTTCTCCTCTAGAGATAATGATAGATCTTTAATGATTTTTTTTTCTAGAGAAAAGCCGAAGCATATATGTTTTATCTCAAATATCATATTATGATAGTAAAATACATGTTTTATTCGAGGATTTTGCCATATTAGGCAATAAATATTAAGAAATAATTTGTTATATTTTTTTTATGATTATTCACAGTGTTCAAAAACACATAAAATAATTATTAAAATTTTTTATTTTTCATAATCTAAGTCAAGTTGAATACACGATAGTTTTTCCTTAGCTGATTTGTCGCTTAATGTTAATACAATATTATCCCTGCCTTTGTTGTTGTTCACCCTATTTCCCTTTTACAAACAACTGCTGATACACTTTATCATCCACTACAACCCTAAGTATATATTGCCCGCTGCTAAATTTTGCAGTATTGATGGTGCTGGTATTGCTACTTTCGGTTTGCTGTAGCAACATAATGCCGTTTACATTGTATACTTGCACAATGGCATTTGTATTCCTGTAATTTCCTGGAATGCTAATGCTGAATTTATCCTGCACTGGGTTGGGAAATAAAACGAGTTGGTCCTTGCTGGCATCTTTTAAGAAAACAATATCGGAATAAAAAGAACGTCCACTTTTGTCATATTGTTTTAGCCGGTAATAGGCATCGCCTGTAGCGGCATCAGTTTGCAAATAATCTGCGGTTATGCTATTGCTGTTTTGAATTTTTGCCAGTGCATCAATTGTCTTTATGGTAGTAAATCTTACGCCGTTGTTGCTGTATTCAAGTTCGTATTTATCGGTAGCATTGTTTTCGGCTACTTTCCAATTTAGCTGGTTGCCCGCCGTAGTTCTTTTACCTGTAAAACTTAGCCAACGCACTGGTAGCACAACATTATATATGAGGTCGTTGTCCCACACGCCCCTGCCATAAGTGCCTACCCTTATTTTGCGGCTATTCAATTGTATGTCTAGTTCATTAATAGCTACAAGGGGCAAGCCAGTTAAAAATGCCACCCAGTCGCTCATGGTATTGTCTCTGTAGTACACGCCAGTATTCATGCCAATGTAGAGCGTTTCCCTAGGATCGTTTTTGTCCATAACAATACTACGTGCAGCAATAGCAGGTAAGGTGCCGGCAATGCTAGTAAATGTAGCACCCGCATCTGTAGATACCATAACCCGTGCTGTACCTGTGGAGCTAGTAGTTATCCATATTTTAGTTGGTATAGTCGGATGTACAAAAATAGAAGTGATGGTTCCTGCCGCTGTTCTTGTTGTCCAAGATGTACCTCCATTTTGTGTAACATATAAAGAAGTGCCATTGGAAGTATAAATGTAATTTGGATTGGAAAGTGAAACAGTGAGGCAAGCAAGGGTAGTAGTGATTGAACCACTCGAAATATTTGTCCAAGTACTTCCACGGTTCGTTGTTTTGTACACACCGGTCCAACCCACAAATACAATACTATCATTGGTGGGATGCACGGCAAAAGGTGTTACCCATTGGCCGGTACTTGGTTGAGAAAGGTTGCTGTAACTGGATCCAGCATTGATGCTACGATAAAGCTTGCCATTCTGCGATGTGCCATAAACTATATTGGCATTGGTATAGCTGAATTCCATTTCCATTCCATCGGCTCCCAGCCAATCTATCCAACCAGTAGCTTTATGCATACTGCTGCCGTTATCCTGCGCTCCACCGCCGTACATATCGGCATTGGTCTGCGAGCAATCTATGCGGTAAAACTGGCGAATACCTAGCCCGGTAGTGAGGTCTGTCCAGTTATCTCCTACATCAATACTTTTATAAATTCCACCATCAGAACTGGAGTAGATAGTGTTTCTTATCCAGTCGAGTGTATGCACATCGGCATGGTTGTAACCAATACCATTGGGTAAGCTCCATGCCGTGATAGCAGTAAAACTTATACCTCCGTTGGTAGATTTAAAGCAAATGACGCCTGCAATATATACTTCATTTTCATTGGTGGGAGAAACACACATGGCCATATCGTACGTAGCCTGTCCGGTAGTGCCTGTACCGTTTGTTTCGTAACCAAAATAATTTGTTCCGCTTGTTGGGTTGCCCACTACCTGGGTGTTAAAAGTTAGACCAGCATCTGTAGAACGGTACATTCTGCCAAAGAGGCTACCGTTTGCCTGCACTGCATACACAACATTGGGGTTGGCCGCAGATACGGCTACGAGTGTACGCCCGCTGTTGGTAATACCAGCTGCTGCACCAAGTGCTGTCCAGCTTACCCCATTATTGGTAGAGCGTTGTACATGACCTGTGCTACTTGTTCCTGCAGCATACATTGTATTTACATCTGCGGCGTTAAATTCAATATCTTCTGTAGAGATGGAAGACACAAGTGTCCAGGTAGAGCCAGCATTGGCGCTACGGTAAATGCCACTGGTACTGGCTGCAAATACGATATTGGAATTACTTGGCTGTACCAAAAATTTGCGTACCGTGCCAGCAATACCACTCATTGTTATCCAAGTGCTACCTCCATTGGTAGATTTAAAAGTACCCGAAGCGGCAGCATACACTGTATTCACATTGGCAGGGTCTACTGCTATTGCTGTTACATTCATACGGTTGCTGGCATTATCTGAAAGCGATACCCAGCTTCCACCACTGTTGGTCGATTTCCAAATGCCGCCTCCTGGCGAACCAATAAATATTATAGTAGTGTCTATAGCGGCGATACCGATACAGGTTATCCGACCTACACCAGGGTTCCAGCCAGTGGTTCTGTTCCAAGATGTTGGACCACGCTCTACCCAATTGCTTGCAGCTGGATTGCGTTGCATGGTTTGCATGGCTGTTTCAAAAGCTGCATTTTCATCAGCAGGAGGTCGTATATAGCCTTCACTATTGAGGTGAAATTTTTGCTCAAACAACCAGCGTTGGTATTGAATATAACCAGAACCTTTTTCGGTACCTACTGTTACAAAATATTGTTTAGCGATAGAATCAATCTCATTCAATTTCAGATCTCTGCGCTCCATTAGTTGATATATATCTGTTTGGGCAAACGATGCGATAGTTACCAACAATATTCCTACTAACAAGTATATTTTTTTCATAAAAGCATTTTAGGTATTTATCAAACGTAAAAATAAACACATATGTTGTATTTAAATCATTTTTTTGGATAAGATTGCAGCGTTTTTAAATTGATTGCCTAGTCTTGATGCCGTCTCGTTAAAGTCATATAATTTAAAAAAGATTTTATAGGTACAAATTCCATTGGGGCCTGTTTAGTATAAAGCGCAGGTTGCTTCATTCTCAGAAGGAAATTAAAAAAGGCAAATAATTACTGCTCAAATAATATTATATTTCCAATCTAATACCTACCCAGATGCAAAAAAATATGTTGTTGTTTATCATTTTATTTTCAGTTGGTTTCAATGCTGTAGCTCAAAAAGAAAAAGATACTGCTGCATACAACCTTGATAATTTTCTAAAACCTGTAAAATGGAGATGCATCGGACCTTTCAGGGGTGGGCGCTCCAATTGCGCTACGGGCGTAGTGGGCAATCCTGCTGTATATTACCAGGGAACCACTGGTGGCGGCCTTTGGAAAACGGATGATATGGGCATAACCTGGAACAATGTATCTGACGGATTTTTTAAAACGGGTTCGGTAGGTGCGGTAGCCGTGGCAGAAAGTGATGCCAATGTAATCTATGTAGGTATGGGCGAACATGCCATACGTGGTGTAATGACCCATCATGGAGATGGCGTATATAAATCAAACGATGCTGGAAAAACATGGAAAAAGGTTGGACTAGATCTTACACAGCATATTGCCAGAATTGTTGTTAATCCAAAAGATGCAAATATTGTTTATGTGGCGGCACAGGGTGCTTTGTATAGCAAATCAAAGGAACGTGGAATTTATAAATCGATTGATGGCGGGGCAACCTGGAAAAATGTTTTGTACACAGATGAAAAAACTGGCTGCTCCGAAATATCTATGGATATGAACAACCCGATGATATTGTATGCTGCCATGTGGGAACATGGGCGCCAGCCTTGGAAAGTAACGAGCGGCGGGCCTGGTAGTGGCTTGTATAAATCAACCGATAGCGGTGAGCATTGGGAAAAAATGACAGAAGGGTTGCCAAAAGAAATGGGGAAAATGTCCGTTGCTGTTTGCCTATCCAATTCAGAAAAAGTATATGCCTTGATTGAAAGCGATTCTGAAAAAGAAGAAGGTGGTTTGTATATGTCAACCGATGCCGGTAAAAGCTGGAGCCAAGTTTCCGACGACAATCATTTAATACAACGGGCTTGGTATTACATGGAAATGTTTCCCGATCCGATGAATGAAAATACGTTGTATGTACTGAGTGCAGCAGTATTCCGTTCCATAGATGGCGGTAAAACATGGGAAGATATTTCTGCTACGCATGGCGATTATCACAACCTTTGGATCAATCCTACGAACTCAAACAATATGATCATTTCGGATGACGGCGGTTCTGCCATCAGCTTTAACAAGGGTAAAACTTGGAGCAGCCAGAACAATCAACCTACTGCACAATTTTATCGCATCAATACCGATAATCTTTTTCCATATAATGTTTATGGTGGGCAACAAGATAATAGCTCGATAAAGATAGCCAGCAGGGAAGCAAACAGTGGCGGTATTGGTACAAGCAGCTGGACTTACTCGGCCGGTGGCGAAAGTGCTTTTCTTGCATTTAATCCCGATGATCCGCAGTTTGTTTTAGGAGGAAGCTACCAAGGAACCATTGACGTATTAAACACAAAAGCAAAAGCGGGTACAAATATTATGGCTGCCCCTATACAATACATGACCCGTGATGCAAAGGATATGAAATACCGGTTTAACTGGAATGCACCAATAATATGGAGTAAACATGAACCCAATGTTTTTTATCATGGGTCGCAATTTTTATTGCGAACAACCGATATGGGCAAAACATGGAAAGAGGTTTCCCCTGACCTTACAAAAAATGAAAAAGAGAAACAGGGCAAGCCGGGTGTGCCCTATACCAATGAGGCGGTGGGTGCAGAAAATTATGGAACACTTTCTTACGTAATAGAGTCGCCATTAGAAAAAGGAGTGATCTATACAGGCAGTGATGATGGCGTTGTTTCTTTAACAAAAGACAATGGAGCGCATTGGCAAAACATAACACCTGCAGGCTTGCAAGAATGTCTTATCAATGCAATTGAAATTTCTCCATTTGATAAAGCCACTGCTTACATTGCCACCACTCGGTATAAATTTAATGACCATACACCCGGATTATTTAAAACAACCGATTATGGTGCAACTTGGGTGAAAATAAACAATGGCATTCCGTATGGCGCATTTACCAGAGTTGTGAGAGAAGATGCAACAAGAAAAGATCTATTGTTTGCAGGAACAGAAACAGGTATTTATATTTCATGGAATGGTGGAAAAAACTGGGAGCCCTTTCAGTTGAACCTACCTGTAGTTCCCATAACGGATTTGCGCACTCACCAAGGAAATTTGATTGCTTCCACTTCGGGTAGGTCGTTCTGGATATTAGATGACCTTGGTTTGATTACTCAATATAAAAAAGACACTACGTTTAAAATATTAAATCCTTCCCCAGCATATTTGATAAATGGCGGTAGCGAATTAGATGAAAGCAAAGCAGAATTTACTGGTTTACATAATTCACGTGGTGTGAACCCATCAACTGGCGTGGTTATTTATTACCAGATTCCTGATGCAAAAGATTCTATTGAATTGACACTGGAAATAAAAGATGCTGCAGGAAATATCGTCAATATATTCCGTTCAAAAAAAGACAGCACTTACAAAAAATACGATGGTGGTCCGCCAGCAGAACCTGTTTTATCATCTACAAAAGGGCTGAATCGTTTTGTGTGGAACATGAGGCATGCAACAATGCCGGGCGTGCCCGATGTGTATATTGAAAGCAGCTATCGAGGGCATAAAGCCATTCCAGGTAAATACAGCCTTACATTAAAGAGAGGAGATAAAAATGTTTTTACGGATGCAGAAATACTTGCGAATCCAACTTACCCAACAACCGCCGATGGCTACAAGGAATACAACAGCACAATGAGTAGCATGGAAAAAGAACTGACCAGCATGCACAAAATGATAAACAACATAAATGAAAAAAGGTTGCAATTGGAATCATTACTGGCCAGCATGACCGATAATAAATATGCTGCTTTAAAAACAGAAGCCTCGGCATTAACCAATAAAATGAAGGTATGGGATGAAGATATGATACAGCGAAAAACAAAAGTATATGATGATGCAGATAATTTTCCGGCCAAGTTTACGGCCAATTATTTATTTCTGATCAATCAAACGGAAAGCGATATTCCGAGTGTAAGCCAGCCTTCACTGGATAGGATGAAAGAACTGAATGGAGAATGGGCAATACTTAAAAGCAGGGGGTTAGAAATACTGGATGCAGCTATTCCAGCACTCAATAAAAAATTATGGGATGCCGGCGTAGGAGCAATATGGAAATATTAAACAAATAATTTTTATTACTTCGTTATTACAAAGTCAAAAAAATGATTGAGTACCTTAACGAAGAAAAAAACTATTAGCTAAAAATTTTAAATTTAAAAATTAAGATCCGATTTAAGGAAAATAGGAATAATTGTGGCCCCTATTGTTTGTATTGTTGTTTCATTTATTGTTTGGTTCACGTTTGCTTTGCTGGGCTCGCCTTAGGTTTGTCGGCTGGTCAAAGACCATGCCTCGGCGGCGCACAGATTGTGGCGATGGGCGCTCAAGAATCTACGAGGTGACCAACGCAGGCAAGGAAGTTTTTTGCAGCATACCGATGCTGCCCCTTATATTTATGTTATCATCAAAAATTGCAATACGAAGGCCCATGTTTCTTTATTAATCTAAAGTTCTGCAAAATATAGGTGAAAACAATTATTCTGCTACAAAATGGCCGCTTATATAGCCACCCTGCGAAACCCCCATTGCAATCAGATCTGCAGCACCGGGAAAACGCAACAGGTTAAAGCCTGTTCTGAATGCAATGGTAGACCCGGTCTGCAGGTGAATATTAAACTGAAATTTGGCGGTATAATTATAGTTATTGGCGGAGTTAGCGGTTTCAGATCCTCCTGTTTTATCCATTGGGTCTTCTATTAAAATCAGGCTGAGGTCAGTGGATGATGGCTGGTTTGCCAGGAAATCTAATGTTGCCCTTGGTAACATCGCTACACTAAGTGTACTTGTTACAAAATACCGGAGAGAACCTTCAAAATGGTAAAGCCCTGTTCTGTTTACAGTAACATAATTGTTTACAAGCCCCGGGTTGTTAATGGTAAAATCGGTTCCGGATTCGTTAGTACTACCAAAATCCAATGAGTCTGTCTGCATTGTTTCATTGGCGGCTCCATCTAAATTCCATCCCCCACGGCCACTGGAACTACCTGTTGACCTGGAGTTATTGGTAGGGATAATCCAAAAACGGCCGGCGCCAGTATAGGCGGCACTTTCCCATGTAGCAGCAGTACCTGCACCAGCACTTGTTAAAACCTGCCCGGCGGTACCTGCAATTCCATTGGGCATTATAGCACCAGTAAGTTTAATATTTCCAACCACATCTAATTTTTGTAAGGGTGATGAGGTACCGATGCCTACATTCTGAGCTTCAATAATTAATCCATTAAATAATATGGAGATAATGACAATTACCTGTTTCATACATTAAAATTTAGAAACACGAAAGTAAGAGTATCGTCTTTAACGGTCAATCACCGAAAGTGGGGATAGGGGAAAAAAAATAAGCTGTAAAAATCCTTTCTGTATCAAAATAAAAACAATTAACTATACAAACTTTTACCCGAAATGGAGCAAACTTTCTACTATTATATTTTTGTATTTGTCTTTTTGAAGAAGATGTTGCCAGTTAAGTATTGTGGCAGTATAAAACTGAGGCCACTCTGTAGGGTAATTCATTTTCATGAAAATAAAAAAATAACTTTTTTCTGGAACGCTACACGAGTTGTTGGTACGCTTGGCTTCTTTAATTGCGCTGCATACCAACAACGGCTGCTCTGCGGTTTTCGAACGCTGGAATAGGAAAATTCCTATACATACCAACAGCGGAAGGAATACTCACGATTATCACCAACCGAGGCAAAAAAAGCATTTAATACCATATCAAATGGTCACCAATCCAAGGCGGGTTTTTCTAGAAACTATTTACCATTCATGCACATTTCACATCATCTAGTTGTTGGTTCAAATATTTAAAATCTTTCTAGTGTCAGACACCTATTACAAAAACTTACTTTTAAAAAAATACTTGCAGGAGTCAGACACATTTATTAAAACTTAAAGTAAATATTCCAATATAGAAGAAATTTTTGTACTACCACAACAACAATATGTTATTGATATCGTTAAGCAAAAGATTATTAATAGCATTGAAAATAGTAGGATAGCGAATATATTTGTGTTGCCTGCAAGCTTTTGACAAACCATAATTTTTTAGACAAACAAATAAGCTATTTTTGAAAACATTTTTCTATTTTCTTCTGCCATTGACACTTGCTTCCTGTTGTTTAGGAAATCGAAAATGCAACCAAGACAACTATTCCTCAAGATTTCGTATCCTTGACAAGACAAATGGTAATGACCTCGTATTTGGTTCTGCGAAAATCTATGATAAATCTCTTATTGTATTTTATTCAATAAATGGTGTAGACACAATATTTCATCGTTATGGAGCAGGACCAAATCAAAATCCAGGGCAAGACAGTTTGTTATTTGTAGACTTCGACTACCGAAAAAAAGAAACCGTTTTTGTTAGATTAAGTAATTCTGATGTAGATACACTGACTTTAGCTTACCAAATAGTAGACGCTTCACCTTGCTGTCCAGACTATACATCTGCAAAACCAATTTCGCTTAACAATAATTATTTAGAGCAAGTAACAGGAGGAATTACAATTTTGCGAAAATAAGCCAGCAGGCAACTGTCTTGTCAATAGTGGGAGTTTTTGATATGCAATAAATTTTGTGATAGGATTCGTGAAGACTGCAAAAGAAGCAAACACTTCTAATACCAAAAGAAAATAAGCTATAGTAAATTTGTATTGCCACAACGACAATACGTTAATGATTTCGTTAAGCAAAAGATTACCAATAGCATTGAAAATAGTAGGATAGCGTATATATTTGTGCAAGCGGTAATACTTAAACAGCTTCCATGACTAAACGGATTTCTTTATTGACTCTAATCACAATTATCAGTTTGTATGCTGTTGGTCAAACTCAAAAATACTTTGAGGGTAAAATCTTATATAAATTCAGTTTTAAAGCAGATAAAATACCGAATCCAGACAAACTTCTAAGTCCTTTATTCGGGAATGGTTCTACTATGTATTTTAAGGAGGGTAATTATCGTCATGAATATGAAGGCGGACTTCTTGAATTTGACTTATACCTTAAAGCAGATAACAAATTGTATCAAAAAAAACGTAATAACGATACAATTTTCTGGAATGACTGCAGCATTACTGGCGATAAAATTCAAAACTTTTTATTTTCATCGAAAACTGACACTGTATTGGGTATTATTTGTGACCGTTTATTGATACAGTACAAAGACAATTCAGAAACTCATTATTATAACGCTGACTCAATCAGAACTAATCCCGATTGGTTTGAGAATTTCAAACTAAATGAGGAATATTTAATCGATAGAAAAGAGAAGTCAATCTATCTAAAAAGCGAACATTTGTTTAATTATTTCACTTTCATTGAAAGTGCAACAAAGATAAGTGCTGAGGTCATTGACATTAGCAAATTTAAATTACCGCCCAGTCCTATTTTACTTCAACAACAATAGTACTACCGCTAAAATCAGGTTTTGCGCAATTGGGGTTCGACGTGGAAGCAATCATCTTCAGTTTGTCAACTTCGGCTTTTAGTTATAATTTTAGCTTCAGTTCGGGGCGGACAGTTGGTCCATTAATCAACTGACACAAAGCCTCGCTCGTTGTAACAATGCAAAAAAAAACAGTACCCGAAAAGTAAAATAACAATGGAACAAAAACAATTAATTAAGACGGCAAGACTTGCAGGCACATGGTATTTGATCTTAGCTATTTCAGGTGTTTTTGGATTTATGATTTTCCACAATCAGATTTTTGTTTCGGACGACCCTCAGAAAACCTTAAATAATTTGATCAACCATGTGTCCATTTCAAGAATAAGACTTCTATTTGAATTGGTTATGATTTTTTCGCAAGCACTTGCCGCAGTATGGTTTTACAAACTGTTTTGTGATATAAATAAGTGGGCTGCTTCTACAATTGGAATTTGGGGAACAGTTAATTCTGTTGCAATTATGATTAGTGCAATTGCAATGAGTTCTGCTATTGAGATTGCCAGTTCATCTTCCCTCGCATTTCGGGAGAAAGTGATATCGATAGAACTTTTGGTTAATATAATTTCAAATGCTTGGTCAGTCGGTGGTCTCTTTTTTGGGCTTTGGCTTATTCCGATGGGGCATATTATAATCACTTCTGGAAGAATGCCCATATGGCTCGGGCGAATACTAATAATGGGTGGAATAGGTTACATATTGCAGACTTTTATAAACTGCTTGGGAGTTCAAAGTTCTTATGTAAATATTCTTGTGATTCCTGCTACAGTTGGGGAATTTTGGATGATTGGTTATTTATTAATCTATGGTATCCGACCTGCTATAAATAGTGAGAAACAATAATTAATGGTGCTAAGTGCACTGGCTGGAGCAGGTATGTAAGCAAAAAATAATTAAAAACTATCGCAGCATAATTTCAAATTAAAAAAAGTATCTCTGGGTCGAGTAGGGACATGGAAAATGAATCTATTTGGGAAAAATATTGAATTACGAAGCCCTGAACTGAAAAATGGAGAACGACTAACAAAGCAATATTATGTTGCGTTATTCAAAGAGTCAACTTTTTATGAAAGCCTTTACAAAGCTTTCTGATATTTCACATCATCGAGTTGTTGGTTTAAATAATTAAAATCTTTGCAGTGTCAGACACCTATAGCAAAAACTTACTTGTAAAAAAATACTTGGAGGTGTCAGACACATTTATTAAGACTTAAAGTAAATATTTTAATATCGAAGAAATTTTTGTATTGCCGTTTCGGCAATACATTATTGATATCGTAAAGCAAAAGATTATCAATAGCATTGAAAGTAGTAGGATAGCGTATATATTTGTGTTGTGCGTCACCTTTCGACACCCTACAAAATTTGAAATACTAATTTTTTCTGACTTTATGATTCGAAAGCTACTAATTCTACTTGTTTTTTTCTTGCCAATAAAAAACTATGCACAGCAGCAAAGTCAGAAATATCAAATTAGTTACAAGCATAGCAAATTTGAACTATCAGATAAAAATAAACAATCTATATCAACAATTTCTGATACTCTCCAAGGGAGGACAAACTATATAATTTATGTAAACGGATATACAGATAGTGATGCTGATAGCAGCTATAACCAGCAGCTTTCATTGAAA
The DNA here is from genome assembly GCA_031380515.1 of Ferruginibacter sp. Taxonomy (GTDB): domain Bacteria; phylum Bacteroidota; class Bacteroidia; order Chitinophagales; family Chitinophagaceae; genus Ferruginibacter. Next base: position 18,039 of record JANNGD010000087.1, read on the forward strand.
CGAAGTCACGAAGTAAAAAGATTTTTGGTGTCGAGAGGTATTGACGAAACTTTAATAAAAGTTCAAGCTTTAGGAGAAGAACAACCTCTTGTTGCAAATAGTACTCCTTTAGGAAAAGCAAAAAATCGAAGAGTTGAAATTGTAGTGTTGTTTATGCAAATGCCCCAAGAGAAAGTTATTGAAACAAAAAATGAAGCCAGTTGTAATGGAGATACAACAGTCGTAATAGAAGGTGGCTATGTTTTGACGATGTCAAAGTGCGATTGGGAAACAAATCGCCAATGCTTGCGAATTGAAAAAAAACTTACCTATAAATTTAACATCAAAGAAAATTGGTTAAAGAAACATATTGGTTTTAAGAATTATAAAAAGTATATAAGTTATGAACCTCATTATGAATTTAATGTAGTGGCTTGCAGAGATAGTTGTTTTAAAAATAAAATGAAGTTGCTTATCCCTCATTATAATGCACAAGGACTAAAAGTTTCAGAAAGGTATTCACAGAAAAAAAATGATAAAAACCAATCTACAACATTGTCATTTAGAAAAACTAAGCTTGGCGACTCTGCTTACTATGTTGCTGATATCTATTGTCCAGGCATATTAAACTGTGGAACAGATTATAGATGTTCTCACAATGTAGACCTTTACGCCAAAAATAAAATAGTAATTCTCTCCTATTCATATTATACTTGGAATCCTTTTTTTAACAAGGATTCGACAAAAGAAGTAAACCCTTTTAATAACAAAAAAATAACGGAACTATACAGACACACATTCTTTCAAACTTTAAATATTTTGCACAAAGGCGATACAATTCAGTTAAAGAATATTCCTATAGATGTTTTCGCACACGGAATAAGGAAAATAAAAACTAAAGGTAACATAGACGATAAATCTTACTTTCTATTTATACCATATCGAAAAAGGTACAAGTGTGGACATTTTAAGAGATACAAAATTAGAGCAAAAGACATTGAGAACTTAAAACATTTCAACTTGCTTGATTTGGAAATTAAAAACGAATTAAATGACTAATAAGGCGAACGCACAAGGCGTTTGGCAATATGGTGGCTTCAGTAAGCAACAATGTGCATCAGGTTCGCTATTGGGCTTTTGTTTCGGCTTGATCCCTACAAGAATGTAGGGGCTGAACATTGGTAAGTTATATTTATCTTTGGTACAAAACCAAGCAGCGGTTCCGGGCGGAAGAATTTCAAATTCCACCACATCGCCAAGCGCTATCTTATGCAGCAATCTTAAGACAACCTTTATGCAAAAAATATCATCATTTCTATATTTGATACTAGCGAGTATATTGACCTTTGCCCAAGAAGTAGAAGTCGTTTCCAAGGATAATGTCAAATTGAAATCATATGCGAAATCTAGGGCTTCTGTGTTTATTCACCCGAAAACGGACGCAAGCCAACTTCAATTCGTAGCTAGATATAAGGGGACAGGGGTTGATAGTTTTAAAACACCTGGAGATTTATTTCTTCTTATAAAAAAGCAGGCACGGGAAGATGGTGCAAATTGCTTTACGCTTGGGAGTTTTTTTTATGATAGTATTAAACGGCCTAATATCGTTATAGATGCGTACTATGGATCGGAAGCTGTTGTAACGGCTAACACTTCAAACTATGAGACCAATGTTATATATATATTCAGCCCTGAGAAAACAGGGCGTGATAGTTTTTCATTGAAAATCAATGATGCAACACGAACATTTAGCACAGGGGCATACTTGAAATTTGTTCTTAAAGAAGGTGAGGCGCTTAAAATGAGTAAAGGAGGGTTTACGGGAACAAGAGCGAAAATAAGGTATCAAAAAAACAAACCACCGATATATCTAATGGTTTTTGGAGGCACACGTTTAGGAGGAGGGCCGTTACCACCACCCGGGACAATCGGAGTAACATTTAACACTGGACAAATTAGTGAAATGACAGACGATTATGGGCAGTTTCTGGTGCAAGTATTAAAACAATCTGAGTAAAAGGCTACCGCCAACATGAGGTTTTGCAAAAAACTGGCAACAGACTGCAGCATCAACTTTTGTTTCGCCATTGTGCAGTAGTTCCAGCATAACGTTATAAATTGAACATTGGAATAGACAATGAACATTTAATTATAAATTTAGCAATAGATCCGGGCAGAAGAATTTCAATTTCCACACCTGTACCAAGCGCTACCGTTATACGTCACTTTAAAGCCTCTCAATGAAAAAAATCATTATTAGAATACTGAAAATTGTTGTAGGACTTTACGTTATAGTATGTGTACTTTTATTCCTCTTCCAAGAGAAATTAATTTTCTTTCCGCAAAAATTAGAAAAGGATTACAAATTTAGTTTTGATCAAAAATTTGAAGAAATTAATATCAAGACAAAAGACAACAAACTACTAAATGGAATACTGTTTAAAGCAGACAGTTCCAGAGGATTGATTTTTTATTTACACGGAAACGCAGGTTCATTAATCTCTTGGGGCAATCGTGCAAAAACTTACACAGACTTGAATTATGATGTTTTTATGTTGGACTATAGAGGTTATGGAAAAAGCGAGGGTTCAATTGATGGGCAAAAGCAATTTTTTCAAGACATACAAACCTCTTATGATGTATTGAAGAATAAATACACGGAGGACAAAATTATTGTTTTGGGTTACTCAATAGGTACAGGACTTGCAGCAAAAGTCGCATTGACAAATAACCCAAGGTTATTGATTTTGCAAGCCCCGTATTATAGCTTGACGGATATGATGCAGCATACTTATCCAATAATTCCAACTTTTATTTTAAAATACAAATTTGAGACAGATGACTATATTAAAAATTGTAAAATGCCAATTGTAATTTTTCATGGCGACCAAGACGAAGTAATTTATTATGGTTCTTCATTAAAACTACAAAAGGAATTTAAAAAACAAGACACACTTATAACACTCGTTGGACAAGGACATAATGGAATGACGGAAAATCAAGACTATAGAATAGAAATACAAAAGGTTTTGACACGATAAAAAGCGAACGCACAACAAAGGGCTTTAGGCAATTGGGGCGAACTGAATACTAGAGGACATTAAATTCCATACTTGCAATAATACCTGCTTTTAAATGGCTTTATGCATTCTACTTACATACACCCATTGTTAAGTAAAATTATATTTTTATAAATCAACCATTTTTTCAAATTGTGCTTTGATGAACCAACCGGTACATTCACATATCTGAAACCATATCCAATACTACCCATTTCCCTCTCTTTTCTGCAAATTTTATCTATAAAAAATAATTATACTTTTTATAGATAAAATATTTATTTTTATAATATGTTTAAAGTGTGGGTAAGCTAAGTAAGGTTACTAAAAATGAAAACGATTAACCCTTCGGCAACTGAACACACCAACAACAATACAAAGTTTTAAAAAATAATTATTCAATTAAAACGCAACGATATGTCTAAATGGGGTTCATTAGCCAATAGGTACGAAACAGAACAACCACGTAAAATGCTTTCGCTTGATGGTGGGGGTATCAGGGGCGTTCTTACGCTAGAAATTTTACTGGAACTGGAAAACCAGTTGAAAATAAAATTAAACAAAGGAGATGATTTTAGGTTATGCGATTACTTTGATTATATAGGAGGCACCAGCACAGGGGCAATTATTGCTGCTGGCTTGTCTATAGGGAAATCTGTAAAGGAACTACAGCATTTTTATGAGGAAAAAGGCCAAGCCATGTTTGATAAAGCATTTTTACTAAAGCGTGTAAAATATTTTTATAATGATGGACCTCTTTTACAGGAACTTAAGAACACTTTTGGCGAAGGTGACATTGATTTAATGACCAACAAATTTAAATCCTTGCTGTTGACAGTTACCATGAACCGTTCTACAGATTCGCCTTGGCCCATCAGCAACAACCCATCAGCAAAATACAATGCACAAGACAGGCCCGACTGCAATTTAAGAATTCCGTTGTATCAATTGGTACGGGCCAGCACAGCTGCACCCGCTTATTTTAGACCAGAAACATTGCAATGGGATCCAAAAAATCCGGATAAGACTTTTGTATTTGTAGATGGGGGCGTAACGCCTTATAACAATCCCGCATTTTTAATGTACCGTATGGCAACACAAAATGCATATGGTTTAAGCTGGAAAACCGGCGAAAAAAATCTTTTGATTGTTTCGGTAGGAACGGGCTCGGCGCCAAGCCCAGGTACGTATGATAATATTTTAGAAACAGTTACCAAACTTTCTAATAATTTAATGTATGCCATGCAAGTAGACCAAGATACCAATTGCCGTACGGTGGGGCGTTGTATTTATGGCGCTCCAATTGATAGAGAAATAGGCGATTTAATTCCCAAAGATGCCAGCAATAACCCAATAGAATCTTCTGTAGATACCAACCGGTTATTTAGTTATATTCGTTACAATGCAGACCTAAGCGATAAAGGACTTGCCGGGTTGGGCTTATTCCATATTGACAGTGAAGATGTGCGGCAGATGGACTCCGTAAAATATATGCCTCAAATGAGAGAAGTAGGCAGGGCTGCTGCAAAGGAAGTAAGCTTGGATCATTTTGTACATTTTTAATGATATGCAAACTGCAGATAATGTAATTGCAAGTAGATACCGTAATTTTAGATACCACTTTAGGCTGTACAAATAATAAAATTGAAACCATATGTCTGATGTATTTATTGTACGTGCTTTTGGTAATAATAGGCCCGTAATAAAAAAAAACAAAGAGGGCAAACCTGAAATTGAATATTTCAATTTTGATAAAGTAGAAACCGATTTAATAAAACCGGCAATGCAACAATTGGGTTTATCGGGAGGAACAACAGGAGAAGTTTTTGAAGCAGGCGATATCAGGGAAGATATGTTTTCGGAATTATTATTAGCCGATATTGTAATAGCTGATATAACTATTTATAATGCAAATGTTTTTTATGAATTAGGTATACGACATGCGCTAAGAGATAAAAGAACCGTTTTAATAAAATGCCCGGGGTATGATGAAACACCTTTTGATATTATGGGCTTGAGGTATGTTTCTTATAAAAAAGATAATCCTGCTGAAGCGTTGGAAGTGCTAAAAAATTCTATTGATGAAACATTAAAGGCAGATAGAAAAGATAGTCCGGTGTTTAATGTTTTGCCACATCTTAAAGCACAGGATACTGAAAAGTATTTAATAGTACCCAAAGAATTTATAGAAGAGGTTACTATTGCAAGTGATAGCAAAGCTGCAGGCAAACTCGCCCTATTAGCTTATGAAGCAGAAAGTTTTGCTTGGAAAATTCCTGCTTTAAGATTTATTGGCGATAGTTTGTATAAAATAAAAGCTTTTGCATCCGCAAAAACAGTTTGGGAAAGAATAAAGGATGATAAACCCGACGATAAAAAAGCGAATGAAATATTAGGCACCGTTTATCAACGTTTAGCGGAAATGGAAATGAAGATAAATCCAGATGAAGCTACTAAATATTTTACAAAATCTAACTTGGCTATTGATGCATTAATGAAATACAATGATTTAACCAGTTATGAAAAAGCGGAAGCATTATCATTAAAAGCTAGAAATTTTAAAACAAGTTGGGTCAATTCGTGGAGCGGATTATCTGGAGAAGATTTTATTTCGAAAGCCATACAATCATTGGATATAGAAAATGCTTTTGACTATTATCAACAAGGTTTTTATGTTTGTTTAAATCATTATTATGCTGGTATAAATGCACTAGGACTTTTAACTACCATTATTTCTCTTGCAGAAAAAAACCCAACAATCTGGGAAATAAATTTCGATGATAAAAAAGCAGCAGACCAAAAATTAGAAGCATATAAAAATAAACACCTGCAACTAACTACTGCATTGCAGCTTTCAATAGAATCTGCAAAAATGCATGCAAAAGAAGAAGAAAAAATTTGGGCCTATATTACAGAGGCAGATTTTGCGTTGCTTACGTCAGATAACCCCGCACGGGTAACGGCTATTTATAAAAAAGTTATTGCTGGGGCCAATGGTTTAAATATGGATGCGGCTGTAAGGCAACTTAAAATTTATGAGGCTTTAGACGTAAAATCAGAAAATGTAAAAGCTGCATTAGCCGCCATTACAATTGAAGAAAATAAACAGCCAGTAAGTATTCATTATTTGTTGTTTACTGGCCACATGATAGACAAAGCTGACAGAAAAGAGCCAAGGTTTCCAGCACCAAAAGAAAAGAATGTAAGAGAGGAAATCGCCAAAAAAGTTTTAAGTGAAAAAAACAAACTCGGGGCGAACGTTACATTAATGGGAATTGCCGGTGGTGCTTGTGGCGGTGATATTTTATTTCATGAAGTTTGTGCCGAACTTGGAATAAAAACCCACATGTATCTTGCTTTGCCTAGAGAACAATTCATTGTAGAGTCGGTTGCATTTGCAGATAGCGATTGGATAGAAAGATTTGATAAATTGTTTACGCAAATTCCTCATCCTGTTTTAGCCGATGATATTGAATTACCAAAATGGCTCAGTAAAAAAGAGAACTACAATATTTGGGTTCGTAATAACCTTTGGCTATTATACAGCGCAATGGTAAATGGAGGAATGAATATGAGCTTGATTGCATTGTGGGATGGTAAAGGAGGTGATGGAGCAGGAGGAACAGAAGATATGGTAAAAGTAGCCAAAGCGAATGCTGCAAAAACGTATGTTATAGATATGAATACGGTGTAGCTACTTGTTTTTTTCGTTTTTACCGTAACAGTAAAATCTGATGTATGACCAATAAAACAATTAATGAAAACGCTTATTGTTTTGTAAAACTACACTCAATCGTATAGAAAGTATTGAATACAATTTTGAAATTTCTTGTTTGCCCAAATGGGGCTATAAAGTTTGCCTATGCGTTGTAATACAGTATTACGCTTTCGTAAAATTAAAAATCAACGTTAAAGGAAAAGGCCCGTTGTATTTGTGCAATTACTAAAATAGTAAAATACAACTCAAGCGGATTTGGCTTTTAGTAGTTAACTTTAATTTTATTTATTATCATGATACAATTTTAAAAATTGCACAACAAACTTATACAATATTTTTCGAGGATCATGCCGTTGTCCAAAGAGGAGATTGAAGCCATTGCAGAAACGATGACTGTTCTTCATTTCAAAAAGGGAACTGTATTGCTTAAAGAAGGGCAAATTTCTACGGAAGTATATTTTGTATTGGATGGCTGTGTACGGCAATATTTTTTAGTGGATGGAGAAGAAAAAACCAATAATTTTTTTTCAGAAGAACAATGGGTGATCTCTATGAACAGTTTTAGCCAGCAAATCCCTTCTACCCATTTTATGGCTTGTTGTATAGACAGCACCCTTGTAGTTGGAAACAGAGAAAAAGAAGAATATCTTTATAAACGGTTTCCGAACCTAGAATCTGTTTCCAGAAAAGTGATGGAAAAAGTATTTGCAGAACAACAGGAAATAATGGCATCCTACACTACCGACACACCCGAACAGCGGTACTTAAAATTATTAAAATCTAGACCCGATTTATTTCAAAAAATACCGCAATACCAAATAGCCAGTTATATTGGAGTAAAGCCGGAATCGCTGAGTAGAATCAGAAAAAGATTAATGCAATAGTCCGATAGATTATTCGCTTACTATTTTCTAAACGGTAATTGCCACATTTCCCTTCTTATGCCCTTTCTCCACATATGCATGCGCTTCCGCCACTTGTTCCAATGTATAGGTTCTGTCAATTACCGGTTTCAATTTACCGGTCTCCATCAATTCTTTCAAAAAAACTATATCTGCTGCTGTATGGCTTATCACGCCAAACAATACTTTTCTACGTCTTGTAATAGAAATAAATAATCCTTGAAAAGTTTCTGACATTCCAGCTGCACTTAAAATTAGTATTCCTTTTTTATTTAAGGATTTTAAACTTTGTGAAACAGCTATTGTATTTACTGTATCAAAGATTACATCGTAAATCTCGCCATTGTGCATAAAATCCTCCTTCGTATAATCAATAACTTTATTTGCGCCAAGGGATTTTACCAACTCAATATTAGCAGTGCTGCATACAGCTGTAACTTGCGCACCAAAATATTTTGCTAGTTGAACAGCTGCACTACCTACAGCACCGGATGCCCCTACAATCAGTACTTTTTGCCCAGGTTTTATTGCTGCCTTTTTTATAAAATGCAAAGCCGTAACAGCACCAAAAGGAATAACAGCCACTTCTGCATGTGAAAGTTTATCCGGCTTTAATGCCAATGAACCATTTTCATCTACACAAATATATTCGGCATAAGCACCAAAACGCATATCCGTATGACCAAATACCTGCTCTCCGATTTTAAAACCTGTTACATCATTACCCACACTTTCAATTTCTCCCGAAAAAACTACACCCAGTACATTTATTTTAGGCTTTGTTAAACCAAAAATAAAACGAACAGCAAACGGGTCGGCCTTACGCAGCCGCACATCGCCTGAATTTACTGCGGTGGCTTTAACTTTTATCAGCACTTCATTGTCTTTGGGTATTGGCTTTGCTACATTTTTAAGTTGCAACACTTCCGGTGATCCGTATTTGGTATAAACTATTGCTTTCATTCTCATTCGTATTATTGTGTTTGATTTATTAGAGTGCAAAAGTATTTGTTGTGTTTCCCAATTTCATTGACTTGAGTTAAGAAATAAAGTAGGTTCAATCTTTTCATCAGAAAGATAGAAAAGGTAAATAAAGTCAAACCACTCAAAATAGCAGTCAATTACCAAAAACTTATCTTATTATTTTAATCGCTATCCGCTATTAGGTGCAAGGAAAATAAAATTGTAGAAAATTAAATATAAACTGTATAAAAATTCATTCTTCATTTAAAGAATTTACCTCTACAAATTCACCCATATTATCTGTAATCTTTTTGTGTAATAGTTAAAAGATCATATACAAAACAGCTCTTCTGTGAATCTGTGGAAAAAAATATTGCCACAGATTCACAGAAAAAAAAAGAAATATCATTATAATCTACCCCTTTAAAAATCATAAATTGTGTATTTCATACATAAAATTCTTTTTCACCCAATAGCGGATAGTCATTATTATTTAAAATTGTTTTAAATTGTTTGTTATAAAGAGTATGACAAGCGAAGAACAATTTTATTGTACATTCAAAAAATATTTTAAAATGGAATTCATAAAAGTTTGCACCAAAGATGAGTTACCCAACAATTCACAAAAAGTAGTAAGCCTAGGTAAAAAGAAAATAGCCCTTTTTCATTTCAATAATAAAATATCTGCTATGGCCAATGCCTGTTTACATAAGGCAGGCCCATTGGGTTTGGGTGCAGTAAGTGCCAAATATGATAGTATGTATGTAACCTGCCCTTGGCATGGCTGGGAATATAATATTGTAACAGGCAGTGCCCCTCCAGGGTTTCCAGACCAGCAGGCATTGTATGAAGTAAAGGTAGAAGGTGAATATATTCTGGTAAGTGAAGAACCGATTGTAAAAGCACACCGAGAACATAAAAGCAATCCTCTGCTGGAAGACCTTATCAAATTAAAATACCAAACTTCCGAAAACAGTTTGAATATTCTCGGCATCAGTACCACCAATTTGTCTGCTGGTTTGCCTCGTTTTTCTACATCAGAAGATGCGTTGGAAAAATCGTTGGCTTATGCAAAGGAAAAATATGGTGCTGCAACCAAAATGGTAAAGCTGCGGGAATTGGAGTTTCGCAATTGTGAAGGATATTATTCGCAACACAGCTATGCCTGCACCTGGCCTTGTAGCATTACCGAAATGGATCCAAAAGACGGTATGACTGAAGTATATGAAAGCATGATTCTTTGGGCAGATATTGTGATTGTATCTACACCTATTCGTTGGGGAAATGCTTCTGCCTTGTATTACAAAATGGCCGAGCGGTTAAACTGTGTGCAAAACCAAATTACCATTAGCAATAAAATTTTAGTAAAAAATAAACTGGCCTCTTTTATCATAACTGGCGGGCAAGATAATATACAACAGGTAGCAGGGCAGATGATGTGTTTCTTTACCGATCTAGGGTTTACTTTCCCGCCCTTTAGTTTTTTAGGTTGGAGCAGAGGATGGACGGCCGAAGACATGGACAAGAATGTGATGCAGTTTAAAAAGAGCGACTACATAAAACGCACTTCCATGGAGATAGTAGACAATTGCGTGGAAATGCTAAAGCAAATTAAAAATGTAAAGAGTGATAATATTCATGCCCCCTTGCCTAAAAGAACTGATTCGCTTAGTGATGGAATGGAGAATACGGATATGAATATTTAGTGGATTAAGAATTTCATTTATACCTATATAAACACAAAGTTTTAATTTTATGTCAAACAAAAATTAACAGGTGATTTCGATTAAGCCATCAGTGGGTTACGAAATTTTTAAACCAAGCTTTCAACAAACTAAAAAATAAAATTTATGTATATAGGAAAAAAAATGACTCTAAAAGTAATGTGGCTATTTGCAAGGAAAAACGTCATCAAAACATTTATACTAAGTAGTGTTGTGGTAGTGCTGTATCATTTTCTACAAATTGATTTTATTGCTATTCCTTTTTTACCGGTAGCCACTATTGGTACAGCCGTAGCATTTTATGTGGGCTTTAAAAATAACCAAGCATATGACAGGCTTTGGGAAGCTCGCCGTCTGTGGGGTGGCTTTACCAATACAAGCCGAACGTTAGCAGCATCTTTTATTTCGCTTGTAGCTGATAAAGAAAAACAAAAGACTTTTCTTTTACGCCATATTGCATACATCAACATGGTACGATTGCAACTTCGCAAAACCATTCCCTGGGCAACCAATAACGAAGATTATCACAAAAAAACAGTAGCCGATTCTTCAGAAATAAAAGAATTTGATATTGCCATTGCTGTACTTTTTGAACAGCTTGATAAAAAAGAAATTTTTGAAAAAGTGAAACATAGAGGAAACATTGCCAACTATACTTTAAAATACCAATTTGAAGTATTAACCAAATTAAAACGAGATAAGATATTAGATGAATACGAGCACAGCGACCTTACCAAACTATTGGCCGAATTGTACAACCTACAGGGAGGCTGCGAACGCATAAAGACAACACCATTATTCAGACAATACAGCCTTTTTAGCCGCATATTTGTAAAACTCTTTATTTTTATGCTGCCATTTGCTTTGGTAAATGAAATGAGTAAGTTTGGTGAGTATGGATTTTGGCTAACCATCCCTTTTGCAGTACTTATTTCTTGGGTGTTTATGACGATGGAACAAATTGGTGAGGCAAGCGAGAACCCTTTTGACAATGGTTTAAATGATACACCCATTTCCACCATATGCCGCAATATTGAAATTGATATTCTGGAGTTGTTGGATGAAACCAATCTTCCAGAAAAAATAGAGCCCTATAACAATGTTTTATTGTAAAAAAATATACTAATTAATCATGAAAAAAAGAGAGAAACTGGAAATTATAAGGAGTCATTATCCCAATGCAGTTACAACCATAGACAGTGTAAACAAATTCATAGACTTTGTAGAGGAAATACTTGACCTTGAACCCACCAAGATAATGCTGGCAGATAGTATTTGCAGCGATGATGTAAACAGTATTCAATATCCTGCTAGGGCGCATGAGTTTTTAGGACCTTTTAAAATGGGCGGCTTGGATGGTTTTCCATTTACAGGTTTAACGGGTATGGGCGCATTTGCTAGCCATGTACCCGATGAAGGTGCTGTATTTATATATTATGGTCCACATATTGGTATTACCAAAAATAGGATAATTGGAGAGATACATCGCTTGGGGCAATCCAAAAATACTGGTTGTTGTGGTGCGGCAAAAGGAGCTTTAGAAAAACTGCTAAACAATCAAATTGTAAAGGGAAATGTTATAGAGATGGATTATCAAATGAATACCATTGAACAAATTCTATTAGCAGAAAAAGAGAGAATTACCGATTCAACCATTCCTATAAAAGAAGCCACCGAAGTTATTTATGAAGCTATAGATAAAAGAATAAATGAATTGGTAGCCGCTACAAAATACAACTGTAAGTATGTAATATTAATGGGAGCCATATTAATAAACAGCGATAGTGATATGGGTTCTTATACTACTACAAAAAGATTTGATGTGATAGACCTGGCAAAGAATGAAAGAACAAGTTATTTAAACAGTTAAGTGAAAAGGTATTAATTGGACACAAACTGCGGTTGCCAGAAACACCCTATCAGAATAAACAATACAATGATTAAAAAATTTAGCTGGATATTGTTAGCTGTATTGGCAATAATGGTGGGTCTTTACCCCGCCATCTATCTTTTTATAGATAGAAAATTTGGATTATTGGCATCAAAAACAAATGAACTGCTCTCAGATCCCATTTGGAACATTGGCTTTTATACCCATATCTTTTTTGCAGGCCTGGCTTTATTAATAGGGTGGACACAATTTAGTTCAAAACTTAGGAATAAAAATATGGCCGTACATAGAATAACTGGAAAAGTTTACGTGGTCTCAGCGCTTGTAAGTTCAATAGCGGGTATTTACATTGGTATTTTTGCAACAGGTGGATTAGTGACTTCAATGGGTTTTATATGTCTGGGAGTAATTTGGTTTTATACAACGCTAATGGCTTTTATCTATATCAGGAATAAACAGATTTTACAACATCAAAAGATGATGATTTATAGTTATGCTGCTTGTTTTGCTGGTGCTACACTAAGAATATGGTTGCCCATTCTAGGGATTATTTTTGGCGACTTTATTACTGCCTATATTATTGTTGCATGGCTTTGCTGGGTACCCAATTTAATGGTTGCTTATTTTATAACAAAACGAATGGGCGTTTTAGAGCAAAGTGTATAATTTACGGTTGCATTATTACATAGGTATCACAAGTATAGCTATTATTCTACAAAATATATTTGTAAGAAAACCTGGTAGAGACGGAAGCATTTCATTCGTTATACTTTCCTTATTTAAACCTCAAAATAATAATGATAATGATTGCTGCATTTGGGGTTGAATAAACTTTTGCAAATTGGACATTCATTATTACAACTAACATAATCACCAATAGTCATTTCAAAATTACAATTACCACATAAAATGGCGTTTGTATTTTGTTCGTCTTTATTCCATACCACTACTTCATGTTTTTCATTTTCATTGTGACAATGTATGCAGGCATAATGCGTATTGCAGCATTTAAATTTTATGGCAATTATATCTAGTGGGGAATTGTAATGTTCGCATCGGGATTGTTCATTTACCTTGCTTCCTTTCACCATTATTTTCATGTTATAAATGTACGTGCAAATTATTGTTGATAGAAAAACAAAATTTGAAAAATAGCCCCGACCGTGCCTGCCGGCAGGTAGAAGCGGTTACCCCGCTGATGCTTTTGGTATAGCCCAGCGGCGGACTTGCCTACCGGCAGCTACCGTTTGGACACAAAAGTAGTATTTTTAGATATGGAATTATTAAGTCACAGTGCCAATTACAAAGGTTTATTTTCGGATAAACGATTAGAAAAAAGAGCAAGTCTAATATCTCAATCTTTGCTTCAAAGTAAATCATCATCTGTTCATAGGGCTACTAAGGATGAAGCTGAGCAGAAAGGATTCTATAGATTTTTAAAAAATGAACAAGTAACTGAAGATATTTTGATTAATGAGCTTACAAGTAGGTGTAGTAAAAATATTGAAGGGCGAGAAGTTATTGTGCTTCAAGATTCTTCATCATTTGGTTTAAATCATAATAGTAAAAACATAAAAGAAGATAGTGGTGTTGGTTTTGTGGGTAACAAACAAGGTGTAGGTTTTTTATCGCATTGTAGTTTGGTAATGGATGCCAATATTGGGACAATGCTTGGTTTTAGTGATATTCAATTATGGCATAGAAAAGAAGATAAATCTAACAATACAACAAGGGCATATAAAAAGCAAACAATAGAAAATAAGGAATCGTATAAATGGATTAAAGCAAGTAATGTATCAAAGGAAGTTTTGAATAATGCCAAAAGCATTACCATCATAGAAGATAGAGAAGGCGATATTTACGAACAGTTTTGTAGCATACCTGATGAAAAGACACATTTACTTATACGAAGTAGAGATGACAGAAATCTTAGTGATGGTAAAAAATTACATACAGCATTACAAGAAGCAAAATCTTTAGGTGAATATAAAATTGAAATCAAAGGCGATTTACGTAAAGAGAAAGTGAAGCGAACGGCAACTGTAGAGGTGAAAGCTATACCTGTAAAAATAAAAAAGCCCACGTCGGCAAAGACTAAAAACCTCCCTGCTGAATTGAAATTATATGCAGTAGAGGTGCAAGAAAAAAATAGTACTCATAAGGATAAAGTTTGCTGGAGAATACTGACTACGCATGTAACAGAAACATTTGAGCAAGCAGTATTGATCGTAGATAAATACAAACTAAGATGGTATATTGAACAGTTATTTAGGTTGTTAAAGAAGCAAGGTTTTAAAATAGAAGATACGCAGTTGGAAACAGGATGGGCGATAAGGAAGTTATTAGTGATGTTGCTTGGTACAATATTAAGGTTAATGCAAATCTATTTAGCTTATGGTGAAGAGGATAGTCAAGCTACCGAAGAAGTGTTTAGTAAAGATGAAATAAAATGCTTGGAAAGCATACAAGAAAAACAACTGAAAGTAACACCAAAAACTAGGAATCCATTTGAACCTGAAAGATTATCATGGGCATCATGGATAATTGCAAGGTTAGGTGGCTGGAAGGGAAACAGCAGACAAAGGTCCGCAGGCCCTATTATAATTAAAAGAGGTTTAGAGAAATTTGAAATGATTTATGAAGGATGGGCATTAGCTAGAGATTTGACCTAAAGTTGTGTCCAAACGGTAGCTACCGGCAGGCAG
>JANNGD010000100.1:0-3134 GCA_031380515.1 Ferruginibacter sp.
TTTGATCATATCGGTCCTTACCGTTGGGAAGGTTGGATTGGCATTCCATACTGTACTAGCGCCATTGATAAGGTCTGTTTCCCATACACCTGTTTCAGTAGCAATATAAGCTTTTGTATTACTACCCGGATAAAACATACACCAGCGTACTGGCATATCAGGCAAGTTGCCGTCAATAGCCGTCCAGTTTGCGCCGCCATTTGTAGAAACCCACACATTGTTGATACCGTAATTGGATTCAACACACATCAGGTTCAGATCATTTGTTCCGAAATTGATGCAGTAAACAGTTCCTCCGGGCAGGCCAGTAGAACGGTCTGTACCGGCAGAACCCGAAGCGATTGTATTGGCTGCATCCACCTGCACCACTCTACCGCTACTTGTGCCAAAAAAAACTTTATTGGCAGTATAGGGCGACACACTCACTGCAGTAACACTACCAACGATGCTGGTGATATTTACAGCTGCTGAGGTACTGCCGGTCTGGGGATCGGTCCATCTCCGGTAATTGGATGCATTATCACCGCAATACATAATGTTAGCTGTATTATCATAATCGAAAGGATTGATAAATTGTCCAGTAGATCCATTTAGCGTTATACTTGACCAAGTGGCGCCTCCATCCGTACTCCTACGGTAATCATTGAAAACGTAAGATCCGAACTGAAAAAGTGGTTGATCTTGGTCAATGGCTGTAAATGCTCCATCACCTCCTGTAACTTCAACCGTGTTGCTCAATCCTACATTATTGAACTGATGTACTCCATTATCCTGTGCACCAGCCAAAAAATAATTGGCATTTGTTGGATGTAAAGCACAAGAATAAAATTGTTTTATTCTTAACCCCACATTCTTGTCTGCCATGCTGGTACCTTTATTTGTTGAATAATGTACGCCGCCGTCACAACCAAACATCAGCTTATTACCATTATCCCACCACTGAATATCGTGCTGGTCAGCATGTACATAAAACCCCACGGTAGAAGTAGCCCAACCTGATATTTGTACCCAGCTCGTTCCTCCATTTATTGTTTTCCAATTATCTAATCCACCTACGATACATGTGGCCCCTGCAGAACTTGGGTCAATGGCACAACTAAGGTCATACCAGGCCTGTCCGTTGGTCCATCCAGCAGATGGTTGACCGCCAGTAGCAGCCCAGTTTGCTCCTCCATTGATTGATTTATAGATGGTGGGTACCTGATTGCTAGCATCGGCAACCAAAGAGTAAAGTGTACTACCACTTACACATATTTCTGCTCTATTGCTAAAAGAAGGAAAAGCAGCTGCAGGGGTAGTCCAGCTGGCAGAGGTTGCTACTTCTGGGTTATCTACATACCTGTATGCTTGTGAGGTAAAGATGCCACAAACTACATGAAGTCTTCCTGCTGCACTGGTAGAACTAATCTCCAGATCACAGATATCCGAATTAGGAAATGTGGAGGGTGTGATATTTGTCCACGTTGTGCCACCGTCTGTCGAACGTCTTAATCCTGTACCTCTTGTTGCGAGGTAGACATTACCGAGGTAATCGCATAATATTCTTGTGCCGTTTACAAAAGTACTTGTATTCGCCAAAAAGCTCCAAGTTGCCCCTGCATCAGTACTTTTAAAAACCCCATTACCACGAACGGCATCAATATTAAAATAAGATTCCCCCGTACAGAAATACATAATAGTCTGAAAGCCTGGCCTTGGGTCTTGGGTGATATCTGCAACTGCAAGGTTGCTTAGGTTATCATTTACTAAAACCCATGTGGCAGGAGAAGCGGTAATATCGGATGTTCTCCACAGACCCCCATCAACACCACCCACCCATACTGTTTTTTTTGTGGCATCCAATGAATCTACCATCATGGCCCTTATTCTGCCAGATGTGTTAGTAGCAGGTGGTCTTGGATTGCCAAATGGGCCGGGTAAATCACCATTTGGCCCTCTTTCCAACCAAGAAAGACCACCAATAAGTGATTGGCTAGCTTCTTTTGAATCAATGGTCTGTTGAATTGCATCCATTAATCTTTCTCTAGGTACAATGCCAGTAGAAGGATCTTTTGTTTTTTCAAATTCTTGTAAGGCAGCCATTTCTGGGCCGTCGTACTCATCATATGCTGTTTTATTGGAAGAATTTATTTGCTTACAACCTAACAAAAAGCAAAAAAAAGAGACAAAAAAATAAGCAAATAAGCGCTTTTTTGAGATGCAAAAATTTTTCATGGTGGATTTTTTAAGAATGTAAATTTACGCTTAAATAGTAGCAATGATATTTTTAATATGCTGATGAAATAACAACGCAGGTTTAAGGTATAAATTGTTTTAAATTAAATTAAAAATTACATGCATTAAAAATAAATGTCTCTTATTGGTTATAAACCAACTGAAACTTTTTTAAGCTTTCTCTTTTCGATTGCTTTCCCCACCAACGGTGAAGCTTTTTCATAGCTAGTTGGTAGAAGAATCAACATTTGAAAATAAACGATAATATTGCTATATGATATCAAGAAAAAGGCATCAAACTTTAAGAAATCAAAACTGCAATAGGTTAATCAATTAAATATTTTTATTAAAAAAAGCCGTAAAAATCTTTTTATTAATCGTTTAGAAAATAGTACTATTTTCTTTGGCTACAAATAACGAGTTTGTTGGGTTTAGAAGTTTGATTTGCGTACCAAATTACTAACTATTAATATCATCGTGTAGATTAGTGAACATGTATCCCATTTTTACTAAAACAATATCTAATTCTCTTGGATTCGCAGTACAACAAGTAATAATACCTGATTTTTAATTCAGGTATTTTAGCCTATAAATACAAATGCGATATAATTTAAATTTGATGTAGAAAAGAAAAAATTATATTAACCAAAAAAAAAATTATGACACCTGCAGCAACAATTGAAGGAAGAATGCTTTGTGCAAGCGCTCTTACTTATTCAATACCATTTGTGTATCCACCTACTGGCTCTATTCCGCAAACTGCACCTTACTATTTAGGTGCTGGTTATTCAACGCCGCCTTTAATGATTGGCAGTGATGAAAATGATTCGGAAGCCGCTTGTACTGTTGGTATGAACCAAGATGGGATCGTATTGGCTTTTAGAGGAACAGTTTATGACTCTATAATGGACTGGATAAAT
>JANNGD010000125.1:0-12033 GCA_031380515.1 Ferruginibacter sp.
CAAAATTATTTACAGTATGCTTAGCGGTAAGCCAAAGCGTGCAGATATTTACTGGTTTGTACATGTAGATACCCTCGATGATCCTTATACAAGCGAATACTCCGTAACGCATATCATACCAAATGATATCATTCGAGTAGAATTTAGACTTGGTTTTAGAATTGCACCTAGGATAAATCTTATGTTTAAAAGAGTAGTTGAAGATTTGGTGGCAAACCGTGAAGTAAATATTACCAGCAGATATGATAGCCAACAAAGAAATAATGTTGTGGGCGATTTCCAATTTATTGTAATGGAAAAATTCCTTAGCCAAGATAATGAGTTACCGTTCTTTGAGCAGCTCATAATGAGAGGGTATTTCTGGATCAAAGAATTATCATTGAGCGAAGAAAAAGGATTTGGGCTAGAGCAAAGCAATGTAATGGTAGAGAAATTCCCATTGGTAGTAGCACCCATCGGTAAACTAAAAATGAAAAGGGTTTTTCACAATGAGGAGGAAGGGTATTAGATACTAGATTTGAGATATAAGATATAAGATATAAGATTTTAGATTTTAGAAAACAACTCTTTGTTGCTTTATACAATTTAATAGAGCTTGTAGAAACTCGATGGCGGCTTTCAGCCCCATAAGCGGTTAAAAAAGAAATATAAAAGAAATAAAATTTTCCAGCCCATCGGAGGTTAGAAACAACATTTGTATAGAAATAAATTTTCATTAAATAAAAATTGAAATACAAATGCTTTCCATATCAGCATCAGAACTAAAAGAAAAACTACAGCTGGCAGAAAGTATTGTTTTAATAGATGTAAGAGAATCCTTCGAGCATGATGATTTCAATATTGGAGGCACCCTCATACCCATGAATACCGTATTCGAACAAATAGAAAAAATACCTACAAATAAAACGGTTGTGTTATATTGTGCAAAAGGAATTCGCAGTGCTATTGTTATTCAGCGTTTAGAAGAAAAATATGGGTATACCAACCTTATAAATCTTAGTGGCGGTATGGGTGCATGGCGAAAGCTTACGGGCGAATAATTTTGTAACCATCAATTGCTTTTGTTGAATACTACATTAATCTATATCATTATTGGCTATTTGGTTTTACTGGCAATCGTATATTTTATACAAGAGCGATTTATTTTTAAACCAGAAAAACTCAAACAAAATTTTGCCTATAAATACGATACGCCTTTTGAAGAATTGTTTTTTGATGTGGAGCCTGGTGTACGAATAAATGGCTTACACTTCACCGTACAAAGCCCATTAGGCTTGGTACTTTATTTTCATGGTAATTCCAGAAGCATAAAGGGCTGGGCTAAATATGCAAAAGATTTTTTGCGATACAAGTATGATGTGGTGCTGGTAGATTATAGGGGCTTTGGCAAAAGTACCGGCAAGCGCAACGAAGAAGATATGCTTACCGATATGCAATTTGTGTATGATACACTTACCAAAAAATTTGAAGAGCAGCATTTGATTGTATATGGTCGTAGCCTTGGTAGCGGCTTTGCTGCCAAAATAGCCAGCGATAACAGCCCTCGGTACCTAATTTTAGATGCACCTTATTTTAATTTTGCAAAAGCCATGGAGCGCTTTATTCCAATAATGCCTATACGATACATCATACGCTACAAGTTGCAAACAAATAAATGGATAAATAAGGTGAAATGCCATACCTATATTTTGCATGGCACCAAAGATTGGTTGATACCCATTAGCAATAGCGAAAAATTACAGGCACTTAATCCAAAAAAAATAACCTTGCTACGCATTGTAGGAGGTGGTCACAATAACCTACCTTCTTTTAATGAATACCATAATTTCTTAAGAGATGTTTTACAATACTAATTCTTCGCAATGACAATCAATAAGACAAAAATAATTCGCTGGCTAAAAATTATAATTCTGTTGTATGCAGCTATAGGAATAGCACTCTATTATTTGCAAGATAAATTTATTTTTCATCCCCAAAAATTAGATAGTAGTTACCAGTATAAATTTGATGGGCGTTTTGAAGAAATGAATATTCCTTTTAACGAAACAGATACGATGAATTTGATCAAGTTTTTTCCAGCAGATTCAATAAGTAGGGGAGTGGTTATTTATTTTCATGGTAATAAAAATAACATAGCCCACTATGCAGCATTTACAAAACCATTTACCAAACTAGGCTACGAAGTATGGATGGAAGATTACCCAGGCTATGGAAAAAGTACCGGCGAAATAACAGAAAGGAAATTATACGACCAAGCAATGCAAGTACAAAAAATGGCATCTGCAAAATTTGGTACCGATAGCATTGTTATTTACGGAAAGTCTTTGGGTACGGGCATTGCAGCTTATGTGGCAGCCAATTCAAAAGCAAAAATGTTGTTATTGGAAACACCTTATTTTAGCATTCCATCTTTATTCAATGGCTATGCATTTATTTACCCTACAACAACCATGTCCAATTATAAAATACCGACCAACGAATATTTGCAAGAAGTAAAATATCCGATTATAATTTTTCATGGTACAAGCGATGGGGTGATACCTTACCGTACTTCCATAAAACTGCAATCGGTTTTAAAACCAACCGATAAATATTTTACGATACAAGATGCTACGCACCACAATGTAAATGCTAGTAAAGTTTATTTTGATGTGATAGATTCTTTGTTGAAGAGATAACTAATTTTCACTTTGTGCTCTTTGTGTTTAATTTATATTTCCATTAAAGCCTTTCTGCACAACAAGTTTTAATAGCTGTCAGACACGTACATCGCTAATGACGGGCACAGTACTATAGAAATTTGAGATTTATTTTTGGGGCTATAGGCATATACCATTATTGAACATTTGTACGGGCTGTATGTAGTAGTGCCGCATCAAATTCCGTAAAAAGGAAAGGTATAAATATGCCGCAGCTACTACTGCCCATCCCGCAGCCTTTCACCAGTATTACTTCAATTAGGCAATGCTACAACCGCTTCATTAAAAATTGAAGGGTACATAAATCGTAAGAAAATGCATTTGCGGAAAACAAAATTTTAATATCTGTAAAGCATCGTGTGTCTGACACCTACAAAATGAAGCTCCGCATACGCAGGGTGTTTGTATAGGTGTCTGACACATTCAAAAATAACTTTGGTCATACTATTTTTTTAGCTCTTTTATAAATGTGTCAGACACCTGCAAGTTTTTTGCTAATTGATAGGTTATAACCAGGTGTCAGACACAGCGGAGTCTCTAGAATTTAATTTAAATTTATTTGAGTCTTTGTAAATGTGTCAGACACCTATTTTGAAGCCTTCCTACACAAGAAGTTTTAATAGGTGTCAGACACATACATTGAAGTCTCTGTAAATATGCCAGACAGCTTCATTAAAGCCTTTCTGCACAACAAGTTTTAATAGCTGTCAGACATATACAATTACTTTGAGAACTTTGTGGTTTTCACTTTGTGTTCTTTGTGTTTACATTTACATTTCCATTAACCTACCCCCATCTTTATCCACCACCAAGCTATATTTTACCCCAACTTTTAGTGCCACATTTTCATTGCCATGTCCTACTGGAAAATCATGACAAACAGGATAGTCATACTCGGCAACAATATCTTGAATGATTTCGTACATGTTTTTACCAAAAGGCCTATCGGTATCTTTTATATCAGTAAACTCGCCCACCAAAAGTCCTGCAAGTTTGGCCAGCTTGCCAGTGCGTTTTAGTTGGTACAACATTCTATCTATGCTGTACAATAATTCTCCAATGTCTTCTATAAAAAGAATACTGCCTTTGGTATTAATATCCGATGCTGTTCCTATCGCATTTGCAAGTAACGCAATATTACCGCCAACCAATTTTCCTTTGGCAGTTCCTTTTTTGTTAAATGAACTTGCTTTGGTTGTATAATTATTTTTTTCTCCTTTTATTGCTTCTAAAAGCGAAACAATATTTTGAGGGTTATGTGCTTCGTTTGCAAATGCAGCCGCCATGGGGGCATGTAGCGTAGCAATGTTATAGTTGGTAAAAATATGCGAATGCAATAAAGTGATATCACTAAAACCAATGATCCATTTTGGGTTCTTTACAAATTTTGTAAAATTAAGTTTGTCTATAATGTGCACGGTACCATACCCACCCCTCCCGCAAAGAATGGCTTTTACTTTTTTATCATCTAAAAATTGTTGCATTTCTGTTAATCTTTCTTCGGTCGTGCCGCTAAAATAATTAGAGGAATTGCCAGCAACTGTATTGCCCACAACTACATTATAACCCTCTTTTTCTAAAGCTTTTACGCAAGTTTCGGTGTTTTTTGCAGGCATAAAACCCGCTGGACAAGTAATGGCAATGGTATCGCCTTTTTTTAGGTATGGTGGAGTTGTCATTTTTTGCGTATTTTTAGAGAATAATGCAAAATACGCTTTCTAAGATTATTTAATCAACGCAAAACCTTTTAGATGAAAAAATTAATTAACAGCTTGCTAGCAATCTTAATATCTTCAATTTCTTTGGCTCAGTTACAGAACGCCAATTGGTGTTTTGGAAATCAAGCTAAGCTTAATTTCAATACAACTATACCTACGCCTTCGAGTTGTTCAATTACTGCAACACCAGGTGCAGGAACAGGTATTGCAAGCGTAAGCAGTAATACAGGAGAGTTATTGTTTTATACAAATGGTAATTTAGTTTGGGGTAAAGACAATAGTTTAATGCCAAATGGCAATCATTTATTTGGAGGGTCTATTATGGGAGCTAATTCGCAATATACAATTATAGTACCCAAACCGGGCGCCATAAATCTTTATTATGTTTTTACAGCTTGTAGTGGTATACCTAGTAGCTCGCTTGAAGGACATGATGGAATTTATTATTCGGTTGTAGATATGGATTTGAATAGCGGTAACGGAGATATTATTTCTGGGTTGAAGAACATACCATTGAAAAACCAAGCAGGCATTCCTATCGATTATGATAGCAACACTGGTTTAGGGCTACAAGCCAAAAACGTAAAATTAACTTCTACATTGAATCAGGCAGGAAATAAAATATGGGCTACATTCATGTTACGTTTTGATAATGCTGGCGTTCCAGAAAGATACCTTTATAGTTATTTAATTTCTTCAGTTGGTATTAATGATGAAATGGATGGTGTTAGCCCCCAACCTACAGCTACTTCTATCATACCTACAATAAATTATACGATAACACCGATGATTAATCAGGATCAAGCAGGTTTAGTAAAAATTTCTCCAGATGGTTCAAGATTATGCGATGCCTCTGTCTTTGATGTTAATTTGTATAAATTCAATAATCAAACTGGCCTTGCTTTATTCAATAGTACAATCTATAATGATTTAACGTTTGAAAATGTTTCTGGATTGGGTGTAGAATTTTCTCCCAATAGCCAGTTGGTATATTTCACAACTGCGCCAGCAACAATTTTTCAGCAAGGTAGGCCAATGAATAATACAGAACCGCAAACTGTAAAAATATTCCAAAATAATATTGGCAATAGTTATACAGAAGTAATCGGAGAATATACTGTAGATGATGAAGTTGAACCTAATGTTGTTACTCCTATTCCAGCCCAAGTTCCAGGGGGGCTTCAATTGGCAATTGATGGAAAAATATATGTTTGTGTTGGAGGATTTGGAAGTACAAGATTAGGTGCAATACGCCAACCCAATTTAGCTTCCCTAGCTTGCGATTTTGTACCATTTGAAGTGCAACTAGTTAGTGGAACTCGGCATTGGGGTGGCTTACCGCAGTGGGTGCATACTACAGCGGCCAAATGGCCGAAAGCGTACTTAGGGAAAGACATGGGTCACATTACTAAATTAGATAATCAAAATTTAATTGCTTATTATGCCTCAAATTACGGGTTCAATGATGGAGGGAATATGACTCCAAATTTAAATCATACTGGGGAGCTTCCCGGAGCACCACCTGTTGCAGGCATACGTCAATATTCCTTTCATTATACTTCTTCTGGTCTTACAAATTGGCTAAAAAATGATTTGTTTCCTATTTTTAGTTTAAATAATGGAACCATTCAGATGGGAAGTTTTAACGGTCCAGATATCGGTCCAGAAATAACCAATATAAGTTTTTATAATAAATTAACAGGAGTGATAGCTAATAGTCCAAGTATTGTACCGAGTGGTCATAGGATTTTGGCAGAAACAACAGGAGGAGGTTATATCACTCTTGACGCTACATACAACTTGTATTTGAATACTCCAACTGGAAGTACAAGCGGAATACCTTTAGGAATTAATTCCATTTACAGCAGTAATTTTAAGTTTAATCCTATTTCAAATAAATTATTTTGTTTTCTTTTCATAAATAACAGTTACATATTAAGGATTTATAGTGTATCAAACAATAATATTTCTTTGGATGTAGAAAAGCAATTGCAACCATTCAATGCAGGGTTTTATAATGAAGGAATTGTAAATAACAACGATGAAGTTTTTGTTCAAAATAATCAACAAATATATAAAATTGATTATAGTGGGGCAAATACAAATGCCATTTATAATTTGGTTACAATACCTGGGGTTATCAATAGCAATATTAGTTTATCTAATAGTAATAATCCTTACACTGATAATAAATGTCTATTTGGAAAACCTACAATCCCTGGTTTAGGTAAAATGTATTTATTAGACCTGATAGACTACAGTAGTAAGAAAATTGATGTAGTTAATTGTAGTGCATCTAGTTACTTATTGGATGGGAATAATATTTATTTAGGAGTGAACTCTTATCTTACACCCACATTTAGTGTTGGTAACGTACAAGTTAACCAACTAGTTCCAAACAAATTGCAAATGAATCTTTTCAAATTTAATCTGAATACGGATTTTTCTAGAAGTGCAGTAACTCAATTACCTATTGCTGAAACTCCTACTAAACTAACAGTTAGCCAATCTTTTGAAGCATCTATTTCTCCAAACCCATCTAGCGATAACATCAAAATAACGATTACAACAAAAGATAAAACCAATAGCGATGAGGGTTACACTCTACAATTTAAAAATCGTATATCAAATACAACTACTGTAAAAAGAGGTTATATATCTGGCAGTTTGATTGATGTAAGTAGATTAGAAAAAGGATTTTATTATGTAGAAATTACCAATGGCAAAGGAGAAAAAATAATTACAAAGTTTATTAAGCAATAAAATAGAGACTTCTTTTTATAATAAAAGGAATGCATTAACACATTCCTTTTATCTTTAAGTACTTAAGCGGTTTTTAATAAATCGTAAAAAATTGTTTATTTTTATAGTCTAATAGTTTTGTATGCGTTTTTTATTAATTATATTTTTAGTATTTTCAATTGCCTCTAATGCACAGCCACCTTGTTCCGGTCCAGGTAGCACAGCTCAAACAAGTACAGCGGTATGTGGCACAGGCTTTTTTTTTCAACCAAATTTGTCCCCTTGTATAGGCCCGAATATTCCTAATGGTAATATTTGTCCTGATGGAAGTGGAGTTCCATTTCCAGTAACATCAAGTAATTCTGCTTGGTATAAATTTCATTGTTATCAAACTGGCACATTAGGCTTTTTAATAACACCAGGTACTCCGGGAGATGATTATGATTGGGAAGTTATGAATATTACTGGTCGCCCTCCTCAAGATGTTTATACTAATAATTTAAGGGTGTCTTTAAATTGCCTAGTTACAACATCCACAACAGGCTGTAGGCCATTAGCTCCATTGGGTCCAGTGGATCCAGATGTTTTTTGCCCTGGAAGTGGCAATTCAAGTTTTAACAGAATGCCTATTATAACTGCTGGTAGCGATTATTTACTAATGGTTACAAATTGGAATGGTTTAGGGGGAGGCTTTACCCTTCAGTTTACTGGAGGCACAGCAGTGCTTACCAATAATTTACCTCCGACAATTACAAGTGTAACAACTGTTGGATGCAACACTTCACAAATAAAAGTAACTTTTAGTGAAGATATTTTGTGTGGCAGCATAAGTTCATTTGCAAATACAGAGTTTAGTATCACAAATGGCACAAATCTTATTACAGGAATTACTTCTAATTGTGCAGTTGGGTTTAATTCTATAACGGAACTTATTCTTACATTACAAACTCCGTTAGCCACTGGTAATTATAATTTAATTGTAAACAATGGTGTTATAGATAATAACACTTTACTGGATGTTTGTAACACTGCTATGCCATTAGGCTTTACAATTCCATTTACCATTAATGCCCAAGCTGCACCAGTTGTAACTGCGGTTACAACTAATGGTTGTACTCCAAATACAATAAAAGTAGCATTTAATAAACAATTAGACTGTAATTCAATTACCACCACAGGGCCTAATTATGAGTTTTCAGTGACGCCTGGTAGCAATCCAATAGCGTCAATACAATCTGCATGCAGCGGCACAGTTACTAGTACAGATACAATCCTCATTGTTTTACAGAATCCATTGACTGGTGGTAACTACTTTGTAAATATCAATAATGGCGCAGATGCGAATACATTTATTGATGTATGCGGTTTACAAGTAGCTACAGGTATCCCTACTCCATTTACTATTGCTCCTCAGCCTGTTGCTCCAACAGTCCCCTCTGTAGCAATAAGTCTATGTCAAGGTACTACTGCAAACCAACTAACCGCTACAGGTACAAATTTACTTTGGTACACAACTGCAACAGGAGGCACAGGTAGCACAACAGCACCTACTCCATTAACAACAACATTAGGTGTTACAACATATTATGTGAGTCAAACCATCGGCGGTTGCGAAAGCCCTAGGGCATCTATAACCGTTACTGTAAATCCCGTACCCGGAGACCCAGTTATAACCACCCCTGTAACCTATTGCCAAGGAGCTACAGCTACCCAGCTTACCGCAACAGGTTCTGGCATCTTATGGTTTGCCAATGCAACTGGTGGTGTGGGCAGTGCTACCGCTCCTACACCTTCTACCGCCACTGTGGGCAGCACCAATTATTATGTAAGCCAAACATTGGGCACTTGCGAAGGCAATAGAATTCCACTAACAGTGGTTGTAAACCCGCCCGCTGCTTTACCTACAGTAACAAGCCCGGTAAGCTATTGCCAAAATGCTACGGCTGTTCCATTGACAGCCACGGGTACAAATTTATTATGGTACACAACAGCTACAGGTGGTGTAGGTACCGCAACAGCTCCCACACCTGTCACAACAACTATTGGTAGCACCAATTATTATGTAAGCCAAACGACCAATAACTGTGTAGGACCAAGGGCATTGATAGTGGTAAATGTAGGCACAACGCCGCTCGCTCCCACAGTAATTTCACCAATAGCCTATTGCCAAAATGCCTTATCCACGGCACTTACCGCTACTGGTTCCAATCTACTTTGGTACACAGTTGCAACGGGTGGCACAGGTACCGCTATAGCCCCGATACCTTCTACCGCTGTTGTAGGTAGCACAACATATTATGTAAGCCAATCTACCGGTACCTGTGAAGGACCAAGAGCAGCCATTGTAGTAAATGTAAATACAACACCGGCTGCACCAGTTGTAGGCAGTCCTGCTATAAATTACTGTTTAGGGCAAACGGCTACTGCACTTACAGCTATTGGCAGCAATTTACTTTGGTACACAGTAGCTACAGGCGGTGTAGGTAGTGCAACTGCTCCCACACCATCTACAGTAATTGCAGGAAGCACTAGTTATTATGTAAGCCAAACATTAGGCCTTTGCGAAAGCAATAGAACGCAGCTAACAGTAATTGTTAATCCGCTTGCTCCTTCACCTACCGTAATAAGCCCTGTGAGTTATTGTCAAAATACCACTGCTGTTCCACTTACTGCTACAGGTACCGTTTTATTATGGTACACAACAGCTACAGGTGGTGTTGGTTCTGCAACAGCACCCACACCATCTACAACAACCATTGGTAGTACCAATTATTATGTGAGCCAAACAACCAATAGTTGCGAAGGGCCTAGGGCTCTGATTGTGGTAAACGTTGCTGCAACATTACCTGCACCAAATGTGACCACGCCAGTTACTTATTGCCAAAACGCAATAAGTACAGCACTTACAGCTACGGGTAGCAATTTACTCTGGTACAGTGCTGCCACAGGTGGAACGGGAAATGCAGTTGCTCCAATACCTTCTACTTCTACTGTAGGCAGTACAACATTTTATGTGAGCCAAACTACAGGTACCTGCGAAGGACCAAGAGCCGCCATTGTAGTAAATATAAATGCAACTCCCGCAGCACCAGTGGTAGGGCCTACGATAAATTATTGTGTGGGGCAAACTGCTACTGCACTAACTGCTACTGGCACAAATTTACTTTGGTACACATTGCCTACAGGCGGTATAGGTAGCGCAACTGCACCAACGCCTTCTACTGCTGCGGCAAGTTCTATTACGTATTATGTAAGTTCAAGTACAGGTACATGCGAAGGCCCAAGGTCTTCTATTCTTGTAATTGTAACTGCCATACCAACTGCGCCAACGCTTACAACAACAACTTATTTATATTGTCAAGGTTTTGCTGCTCCTGCTTTATCTACGGCTGGCGCAGGCACGGCTAATTTACTTTGGTACACTGCTGCAACAGGTGGTATAGGTAATGCAATCGCTCCTATACCTTCTACAACTTCCGTAGGTTCTACTTCTTATTATGTAAGCCAAATAGTAGGTACCTGCGAAGGACCAAGATTGCCAATAGTTGTAACGGTGGCTACCACACCAGGTGCACCTATCGTAACATCGCCCATAGCCTATTGTGAAAATGCGCCTACAAGTCCACTTACGGCAACAGGTACCAATTTACTTTGGTACACAACAGCTACAGGTGGCGTGGGTAGTAATATTGCTCCTATTATTTCATCTGCAACTGCTGGTACAACCACTTATTATGTAAGCCAGTCGGTAGGATTATGCGAAGGACCAAGAGCAGCCATTGTGGTAGATATTGTAGCATTTCCACCAGCACCGCTTGTTACCCCAAAAATTTATTGCCCCAACGATGTTGCAGTACCTGTAACCGCTGTAGGAACAAATTTACTTTGGTATGCAAATGCTACTGGCGGTGTAGGAACATCTATAGCACCTACTCCAAATACCGTTTTATTTCCTGCTACTTATAATTATTATGTGAGCCAATCTACCGGTGCATGCGAAGGCCCAAGAGCATTGTTGGTTATTACAGTAGACAATCCATTGGCTGTAAATATTGGAATAGATACAACCATTTGTGAAGGCGATAGCGTAAAGTTTATGCCAACTGTAACACCTACAGGTTCCAGTTATGAGTGGCGTGCATTAGGCGTACCACTTAGTACGATACAAAATAGATTTGTGTTAGATGCTACCGTGAGGCCGGTAGATAATGCAGACTATATTTTAAAAGCCACATTGGGAGGTTGCGTAAGAGAAGACACAGTAACGGTAAATGTGCGTTGGAAACCAATGGTAGATGTAGGTTTGCCACAAGCCATTTGTTTAAAAGATTCTGCTTTGTTGGTAGGTGTTGTTTCGCATACCACTGGTCCTATATCCACGTATAGATGGACACCTACGGATAGTTTACGTACTGATACGCTTATACAAACTTGGGCATATCCTACAAAATCTACCTACTATAAATTAACGGTGGCAACAACACTGGCAGATTATGGTTGTGTATTTACTGCATACGATTCGGTGAAATTAATAGTGCAACCCATTGTACGGGCATTTGCCGGCAATGATACGATAGCGGTGAAAGGCGCTCCGCATAAGCTTCTTGGCTCAGGCGGTTTAAATTATACTTGGTCATCGCCCACAGCCTTACTCAATAATCCATTTAGCCAATATCCCACAACAACTTTAACCAACGATGCCAGTTTTTATGTAGAAGTAAAAGATGCCATTGGCTGTGTAGGATACGATACGGTATTTGTAAAAGTGTACAATGGACCTACGTATTACGTGCCCAATACATTTACACCCAATGGCGATGGGTTAAACGATATTTTTAGAGCCATACCAGTTGGCATGGCCAACACAACTTATT
>JANNGD010000161.1:0-2144 GCA_031380515.1 Ferruginibacter sp.
GTAGGATTATTGAAACATGCTGGTTGTGGGGTTGCCACAAAAACCGCAACTGGTTTATTGAGTAAATTAAAAGTTAGGTTTAAAGTGTCCCTGCAAACTTGTAAACCCGCTCCTCCCGGTGTAATGAATTCTATAGAAACATTTCCAACATTAGAAGCGCCCCATTGAACGGTAAACATATTATTTACAAAATTTATCAGCGTTCCACCAGAGATACTAATCAACGAATATGTTGTACCAGAAAAGCAAGTAGGATCTACTGCTATTGTGTATTTCATCCTCGTATTCTTGCAGGATCTTATGGGGGAAAACGAATTAGTATATCCGCTACTTGGCGGTAATTTTCTAGCTTCTACATTATTACAGCCTATACTATCAGAAATGGTAAACAATGGAGGACACGGAACGCTACATTGCGCATTTATTGTATTGTTTATACTAATACCTACAAAAGCTAATAAAATGATTTTTAATATTTTTTCCATAATAATTACTTGCTTTTTTAAGGATTAACAATAAAAATATTTTAAATAGGGTTTAAAATAATTGGCTGAAATGTTACATTTAAAATAGGATATGAGAAATAAAGAAATAAAAGATTTGGTACTATATATAACAATTTCTGACATGAATATATTAATTAAATGGCATAAATGGAAATAATTTATTATAATCAAAAAAGAGTAACAGAAAAATCGGGAAAAGTATGGTATATATAATTTTAAAAAAAAAATAATGGCACATCAAAAATTGTTGGACCTTTAAAATTGGCTTGCTATTCGTCGCAAGGGTTGTCAACTCTTTCCTGTTTTCGGCACTTTTCAAAAACATCCTCAGAAAGGCTCTATTTTACTGAAAGTGTTTTGTGAAATGGGTGTCCCATCCGTATTTTTGGCTATGTTTTTGCGAAAAAATATCAAATAAATCCAAAAGCGTATCTATACAAATTATTTCTAATAATAGAGGTAAATATAAAATAGAGCAAACGATAGGTTCGAGTAATTATTGAGCAAGAAATCTAGGGTGTTCCAAAGCTGAAAACAGAAAATGGGCTCAGATTTTACAGATTCGGCAGAATAAATCTGAGAAAATCTGAGAGCCAAAAATATAGGATCATCTAACGCTGAAAACAGGAAAAATAAAATGCTCTCAGATTTTACGGATTTACGCAGAATAAATTTGAGTAAATCTGAGTAAATCTGGGAGCCAAAAATATAGGATCTTCTAACGCTGAAAACAGGAAAAATAAAATGCTCTCAGATTTTACGGATTTACGCAGAATAAATCTGAGTAAATCTGAGTAAATCTGGGAGCCAAAAATATAGGATCTTCTAACGCTGAAAACAGGAAATGTAGACATATCAAAAAGAGTTGGACCATTAAAATTGGCTTGCCAATCATCCCAAGGGTTGACAACCCCATTTGCAAACTGCTACATTTTTAAATGCACAAAAAAAAGGTTGCCAAAATATTGACAACCTTTTTGATATTTTAAAACAGATTATTCTGCTGTTGGTGTTTCTTCTGCAGGAGCTACTACAACTTCTTCTACTGGTTTTTCTCTATGCAATTTGCCCAGATCATTCCCAGATTTTTTCTTAATAATTCTTGGAGCAAACATTACTTGCATCCGCTTACCTTCTAGTTTTGGTAGGCCCTCTAGTGCACTTACATCTTTCAACCTATCGGCAAATTTTAGCAATAAAAGTTCGCCTCTTTCTTTGAACATGATGGCACGACCTTTAAATTGCACATGAGCTTTTACTTTATTACCATCTTCCAAGAATTTTTCGGCATGTTTTACCTTAAATTCAAAATCATGGTCATCCGTGTTGGGCGTAAAACGAATTTCTTTTACTTCACTCGTTTTGGCCTTAGCCTTCATTTCTTTTTTCTTCTTTTTTTCTTCGTAGAGGAATTTATTGTAGTCAATAATTCTACAAACCGGCGGTGTAGCACCAGGAGAAATCTCTACTAAATCTAAACCTTGTTCTTTCGCAAAGCCAGTGGCTTCGAAAAGAGAATAGATGCCGGGTTCAATGTTTTCTCCAACCAAGCGCACATCTGTGGCTTTAATCATGTGGTTGGTGCGGTGTTCTTGTAGTTGCTCTATTTTAAAGCGAGGATTAAACGCTCCCCGGGGC
>JANNGD010000173.1:0-4301 GCA_031380515.1 Ferruginibacter sp.
GTGTCTTCTAAATCATTTATAGAAGTAATGGTAAAATGTTCTAGCAATCCTTTAGGTAAAAAATGAGATAGTAATGTTATATCCAATCGGTTTAAATTTTAACCAAAGATAACTTTAGTCCCCATTAAATAAAACTGAGCCATTATTTCGTCTTTTGACAAGTGTTTCATTTTACAATAAGGATCAATTTCTTCTGCTATTTTAGGTATTGTCTCTTCAATAATTAATATTCCATCACTAGTTAATATCCGTCTAAGCTCTTTCAACATTACTGTGGGATTTGTGAACTCGTGTAATGTCTTGCGACACAAAATTAATTTATGTGTTGAATTGGGTAAAGGAATTGAATCTATTGTACCATTTACATATCTGCTATTATTTTTCAAATATTTTGATTTACCATTTACAACAACAAAACCTCTATTTCTTTTCGCATATTTAATTTCGATATCCTCAAGGACAAAAAACATATTTGGATAATGGCGAAATATGCGTGCGCTATGGTAACCATAACCACTTCCCACATCTAAAAGTGTATCCCCATCATTTAAACCATACTTAGATATCACATTATCAAAAATCTTTAAATCACTTTTGTCGAGTTGTGCTAAGTTATATGTGGAATAATTCACACAAGAGCACAAAAAAAATGCTATAAAAAAAACGGATAGTTTCAAATACTTTCTGATAGCGGTAGCGCTTTGTGCAGGTGTGGAATTAGAATTCCAGTCCGCTCGTAACCGCCGCTTGGCTTTTTGTTAAAGATAAATATTAAGAACTAAATGCTCAGCTTTTTTCGTTTGCCCGAACCACCGCTCGGCTATGTGCAACTGTTGATTGCTACAACCTCGAGCCACACTTGTGCAAAACCCATTGTTAGCGGTTCGTTTTTTTATCCTTCAACTTTTTTAAATCATTTTTTGTTATCCAAAGTTCGTGACCTGTTGTGTCTAACAAATCCTTATATCTGATTAAGTCGCCAAAAAATTTTGAGTTGTCAAACTTTGATGGCTTTATAACAGCAAATTCATAAAATTCGTTTTCGTGTCGACCTACGTTTACGTTGTCAAAATAAATTGTGTCATTTTGTAAATGATAATTCCCCTTAATTTCTGTCATACCAAAGCAAACATTTCTTTCTCTAAATGTGAAGTCATCTTTTAGTTTTAATGTTGTCATACAATTAGCAGAACCTTCTCTTTCTGCAATTAAAATGTCGGCACCTTCAAGTTTGTCAAAGTCAATAAAGCCGAATGGGTTATAAAATGTCAATACTAATACAATTGTCAAAAGTCCAACCTTTAAAAATCTTTTATAGTCGACAAACTTTTCTTTGATAAGAAAATATATTTGTCTAGCAAGTGCAATTCCAAGTCCTAAATAAATTACGACTAATAATAAAAATGCTGGAAACGCAAAAAGTCCAAGTTTTCCTTCCCAATAGTAAGTCGTGTTAACCAACACGAAGAAAATAATTGTCGTTATTATTAGTTTGTTTTTCTTCAATGTCGTGTAAGGTGTCGTTTAAGCTGAGCGCTAACCTCAGTATTTACGCTAATATAATCTACTTTTTTGTTGCAACAATTTTTTTAAATACTTTATTTTTATTGTTTTACGAAGAAAACTGCGGATGTATTGCAATAGCGGCAATACAACTTACTTTGATTCGAAATCGTCTAATCGGCTTATGATTTTAAGGAGATCTTTTTTACTAACTTGAAGATAAAGCATGGTTGTATTTAAATAATAAATGGGTCAAACAGACCGAGTTATTTGCTGTGACCAGCCAGTGCGGTATTAGATACTTTTATTTTTTGTAAATAGTTTATAAAAATTTCGTCGGCTGGTCGGACCACGCTCTCACGGGTGGGTGGGATGGGAGCGGGCGACCAACGGAGACTAAGGAGTTTTGTCAGTCTGGTTGCTAACATTGTTCGTGTACGATAATATTCTTAACCCGTAAGGGAATATTACCTGTCGGGGTGTAAAAGGGTAAAATCTGTATTGGAAAATATACTGTCGGGTAGGGAGTTCTAGAATTCTGTTTTGTAATAAGCTACCCGACTGCATGAGAGTTTTAAATCATAAAAGGGCTGCAATTGCAACCCTTTTATGATTTTGTTATTGCACAATTATTTGTTGCTTCTCAATATAATCTGCTTGTATAATTTCAACTAAATAAGACCCCGCAATTAAATTTTCAATTTGGATAGTTGCAGTTTTTGCATCATTAGTTTTGTATGATTTTACTAAATTCCCAACATTATCATAAACATTAACTGCGGAAAAAATAATACCATTCGAAGTGTTTAATGCTTTTAAACTATTACAACTTATTGGAGGCGGTTTATTACCAATGCCAATTTTAATATAATCACTAGCAGGATTAGGTGAAATTGTAAAATAATTCACTTCTTTTGCTGTACCACATGGGTCGCCACCTGTAGGGTTACAATTTACATGCTTAAATGCAAATGTTTGTGTATATGTTCCACAGCCAACCACTGTACCCTGTACATATCCTGTTGGTGGATTAAAATAATTGAATGAGAAATATCCTCTATTACCTGTTTGTTGAAAAAGAGTAAAGCCACTATTGTATGGAAAACTATTTGTACTCCAAATTACTGAATTCTCACTAGAACCAAACGGGCTGCCATCAATATAATTATTGGGAAATCCGTATCCAATGCAAACGCCGTTAACAGATGAAGTTGGATTAATAGGGTCGTACCATAATAGAGGATTACCGCTACCTAAACCATTATTGTAACTTCCTCCTAGATGAGGTGCTTGTTGTGAAACGACAAAATTCTGGTCTGATACATAATTACCTGCTGTCGCTCTAATTGTAATTGAACCTGAAGCTGTAGAACTAATTGTTGCATCTAAATTATTGCTTGCTGTTATTGATGCAGGACCTGTAAGTACAGACCAAGTTACAGGTAAGCAGTTTGGATTACTCAATTTAATTTTGCCATTACAATACAAAGTAGAAGTTCTCGCTTCTAATCTAAAATAATTATCTAGAAATGCAAACCTAGGCCCACCTACTGCAAAATTTGCCCTGCTTCTTAGCCTTTGCCCGTTTGTATAAATATTCTTACAAACATCATCTGTATAATCCATATAATTCATAAACATTTCACCGTTTGCTGTAGTATTGCAAGCTGTTTGTTGTGGAAAATTCGGACAATTACTACTTGGAGATTGTTGTGGAGGTGTATCTGGTATAAAATCACCCCCACAATTTGCATCACCCCAAATGTGACGAAGGTCTAACCAATGGCCAACTTCGTGGGTTGCGGTTCCGCCGCCATTATGAGGGGCTTCAACATTTCCAACTCTGCCCATAGCAGTTGTGTGAATTACTACGCCATCAAAGTTTGCTCTTGTAGCAAAATCAGCTGGGAATGTAGCGTAACCTAATGTTCCGTCTCCAAAACAACAAACCCAAATATTCAAATATCTATCTGTTGGCCATGGTAAGCTTCCTGATTCTCCGACTTTAATACCCATAGCTCCTTCGTCGGGCAAGTTTGGGTTACCGCTAGTCCTAGTATATTCAAAATTACCAATGCTTGAGTGTTTCCTAATAATACCATCTGTACTAAATCCATTTGGATCAGTACAAGCTAATCTAAACTCAAAACCAAAATCTGCAGCAACAGGTAAAAAACCTGCTGGAGTATTTGCACTGTTTGGATTGAGCCTTCTAAAATCTTCATTAAGCACATCAATTTGAGATTGTATTTGGGCATTGCTAATATTTCTTCCTGTTCCAACATTTTCACCTCTATGCAAAACATGAACAACTACAGGAATCGTAATTATACCGTTTGCATTAAGTAATCTTTGACTTGTTGTTCCTTGATTAACGATTGTTGTTGCAATGAAATTTTCTAGATTCATAAATCTTGCGTATCGTGCTGGGTCTTGTTGCTGCATTAATGTTAAATCTAAAGATGTAGGGCACACACTTTGACAATATGAAATTGCAACAAACAATATCATTATTAAAAATAAGCTGATTTTTTTCATTTTCATTAAGTTTATAGTTTTCTCCAAATCCATTCTCCAACATTACTTGAAACAAATTGATATTGTTCTAAAAGATACCCATTGCAAATTTTGATTGGTACGTGGCCCTCTCTCAATCCATCAGATAGTCTATACTTTACAAATACTGGCAAGCTATCTTCAGGAAAAGTAGTGCCTGAAATTTCTCCTAACAACTGAATCTTGTATTTATAATCTTTAAATTCGTTGTTGTTAAAATAACGCAATGTACTATCTCCTAT
>JANNGD010000186.1:0-10677 GCA_031380515.1 Ferruginibacter sp.
TGTTTTAGTTTTACCAATATATTGTTTGTTGTAGAAAAATGTTTAGAGCCCAAAAAGCCTTTGTGTGCCGAGAAAGGTGAGGGGTGAGCAGATTGCAAAATAAAATGTTTCCCTTCATCTATAAGCACTTTTTTGTCTTGTGCAAATTTGCCCCAGAGTATAAAAATAATATTTTCTTTTTCGTCAGATATTTTTTCTATAACAGCGTCTGTAAATTGTGCCCATCCAAATTTTGCATGGCTAAAAGGCTCCCCATCCCTTACCGTAAGCGCTGCATTTAGCAATAATACGCCTTGCTTAGCCCAAGCAGTAAGATCGCCAAAATTGTTTGGCATGTCAATACCTATATCGGCTTTTAATTCTTTAAAAATATTTACAAGCGATGGCGGAGGCTTAATGCCCGGTTGTACAGAAAAACTTAGGCCATGGGCTTGCCCCTTGCCATGATAGGGGTCTTGTCCTAAAATAACTACTTTTAATTTATCGAAGGGTGTTTGATTAAAGGCATTAAAAATCAGTGTTCCTGGGGGGTAAATTGTTTTGCCTGCTTGTCTTTCTGTTTTTAAAAAGGAAACAATTTCTTGAAAGTATGGTTTGGTAAATTCATCTTTTAAAACAGCCTTCCAAGTATCGTTTATTTGTACATCCATTCCATTTATTTGAAAGCCAATGATACAGATTTAAGTAGCACCTTTGGCTATGTATCATTTAAAATTAATAAATTAAAATCATTATGGTTTTATATCATCTACCATTTTTAGTACATCTTCTACCATTTTTAATTTATATGCTTCTAATTTAGTAGCAAGGTTTTCATCACTGGTTGCCAGTATTTGTAGCGCCAGTATTCCTGCATTTTTTGCCGCATTCAATGCCACTGTTGCCACTGGCACTCCATTGGGCATTTGCAAAATAGAAAGTATAGAATCCCACCCATCAATAGAATTTGAAGATTTTACAGGAACGCCTATTACAGGTAATGTTGTATAAGCTGCCACCATACCTGGTAAATGTGCTGCACCTCCGGCCCCCGCAATTATTACTTTTAAACCCCTGGATTTTGCATCCATTGCATAGGTACGCATGCGGTCGGGTGTGCGATGTGCAGATACTACGGTGAGGTCATATTCTACGCCAAAAACTTTTAATATATCTGCTGCGGCTTGCATTACTGGTAAATCGCTGCTGCTGCCCATTATAATTGCTACACTTACTGCCATTTTGTAAATTTACTTTAATGCTAAGGTAAAGATATGGCGGTGAAGTTTTATATCATTGTATTAATTTTATTTAGCTATTACCGTTTTCCTTTAAATTTTGCAAGTAACTTGATAATAATGCAAATTTTTGTTGGGTTAGCAGATTCAAATCAAGTTATCTTTACAAATAATTAAATCTAATATTAAAAGAATGCAATTTAATTTGACTCTCATTAAAAATATTTTCTTTTCTACAGTTATACTTTGCACAATAAATGGGTGCAAAAGCAAAAATAGTGATAGCAACAAACCAAAAATAGTACCCCCCGTTTTAGTAGATGTAATGATTGCAGATAGGTTGTCAACCTCCGATATTATAGAAGCCAATGGATCTGTTTTACCAAATGAATATGGGGAAATTCATCCCGAAGTGAGTGGCAGGTTGATTTATTTGAATATAAAAGAAGGCAGTTTTATTACCCAAGGAACTATTATTGCAAGAATAAATGATGCCGACCTTAAAGCACAAATTGCCAAAACAAAAGTCCAGCTTGTGCTGGCAGAAAAAACGACGGAACGCTATAAAAAATTATTAGATGTAAATGGTATAAACCAAAGCGAATATGATATAGCCCTCAATCAGGTAAATGGTTATAAAGCCGATATAGCCTATACCCAAACTTTGATAGACAAAACAATTATCAAAGCTCCTTTTAGTGGTGTTACTGGATTAAGACAGGTGAGTCCAGGTGCTTATATTACCCCTGCCACTATTTTAACAACCATACAGCAAACCTCCAAATTAAAAATAGACTTTACGCTCCCACAAAATTATAGCAATGCCATAAAGAAAGGGGATGCTATAAAAGTAGAATTAGATGCAACAACACAAACAATGGGTAGCGCACGTATTATCGCAACAGAACCAGGCGCAAATACTGATACTAGAAATTTGAAAGTAAGGGCCTTGCTTGCCGAAACCAATATAAATCCAGGCGCTTTTGTAAAAGTATTTATAAATGCAGGAAAAGGTAGAAGCTCCATATTTGTTCCCACAAATTGTATTATCCCCAATGATAAAGACAACCAGGTAATCGTTGTAAAAAATGGAATAGCAAACTTTGTAAATATCAAAACAGGCAATCGCCAAGAAAACAATGTAGAGGTATTGAGTGGGTTGGAAGTGGGAGATTCGGTAGTTGTTACAGGTGTTCTTTTTGCGAGACCAAAAAGTAAAGTAAAAGTACGTATGATAAAAAAGCTTTCAGATTTATCTCCTGCAACAACAAAAACAAATTAGCCATTATTTAAGTGTTTATCCATTAATGAATATTTCCGAAATATCACTCAAAAGACCAGTAATGGCCACGGTTTTAAATCTGGCTATCATCTTATTTGGCATAGTTGGTTTTACCTTTTTAGCCGTTAGAGATTACCCAGCCATCGACCCCGCAGTAGTGAGTGTGAGTACTTCTTATACTGGTGCCAATCCGGATATCATAGAAAGCCAAATAACAGAGCCATTAGAAAAACAAATAAATGGGATCCCTGGTATAAAAACAATTACCTCTTCCAGCTCTTTGGGCAGCAGCAATATAACGGTAGAATTTGACCTTGGCATTAATATTGAAGACGCTGCCAGCGATGTAAGGGATAAAGTGGGCCAAGCAGCTCGTTCCCTACCCCAAGATATTGATGCAGCACCTGTTGTTACAAAATCCGATGCAAGCAGCGATTTTATTTTAATATTGGCCGTTCAAAGTCGCACAAAGGGCTTGTTGGAATTAAGTGATTATGCGGAAAATGTGTTGCAGCAGCAATTTCAAACCATCAACCAAGTAAGTTCTGTAAATATTTTTGGCCAGAAAAAATATGCGATGCGTTTGTGGCTCAATCCAGATAAGATGACCGCATTTGGCATTGCGTTTAGTGATATTAGAACGGCCTTAAATTCCGAAAATATAGATCTTCCCCCGGGTAAAATTTATGGCGATAATACCGAGCTTACCATTAAAACATTGGGCAGGCTCACATCCGAAAAAGAATTTAAGGATTTACTCATAAAGCAAGATGCCAATGGTATTATTCGACTGTCGGATGTTGCTAGGGTAGAAATTGGACCAGAATCGCTTGAACAAAGCTGGCGATACAATGGTGTAAATGCGGTAGGACTTGTTATCATTCCACAACCTGGTGCAAATAATATTCAAATTGCAAATGATTTTTACAAGAAACTAGCTTCTATACAAAAATTAAACAAGGCAGATATAGAAATGAATGTGTTGCTAGATAACACAACCAATATCCGTAAGTCTATTAACGAAGTAAAAGAGACTTTGTTTATTTCCTTTGGTTTTGTAGTGTTGGTTATCTTTTTCTTTTTTAGAGATTGGCTTACCGCCATTCGCCCCTTGATAGATATTCCTATTTCATTGGTGGCCACCTTTTTTATCATGTACATTTCTGGTTTTTCTATCAATATTCTCACATTGCTGGGCATCGTGTTGGCTACAGGTTTGGTGGTAGATGATGGTATTGTAGTTACAGAAAATATTTTTAGAAAATTAGAAGAAGGATTGCCCATAAAAAAGGCCGCTTTGGAAGGTAGTAAAGAAATTTTCTTTGCGGTTATTTCTACATCCATCACACTTGCCATTGTATTTTTGCCAGTAATATTTTTAGAAGGATTCATAGGACGATTGTTTAGGGAGTTTGGTATTACACTTGCCGCAGCCGTTCTTATTTCTGCATTTGTTTCGCTTACCATTACACCTGTACTCAATGTTGTTCTTCGAAGAAAAAAGCCTGGCCACGGAAAGTTTTACATGAAAACCGAGCCCTTCTTTGCAGGCATGGAAAATGGATACAAGCGTTTGTTGTCATCCTTTTTAAAAGTACGATGGATGGCATGGGTTATTATTGGTATTTGTGCAGGTATTATTTACTTCATCATGGGAACCCTGCAAAGTGAAATAGCCCCACTGGAGGATAGGAGCAGCGTACGTTTTAGTGTAACGGCACAAGAAGGAACAAGCTATTATAAAATGCAACAAATAGCAGATGATGTTTCCAATTATTTATACGATTCGGTACCCGAAAGAGATTTTGTTTTTGCTCGTACACCTGCAGGCGCCATCAACTCCTCGCAACCAAGGCTTGCACTGGTACCTGCGGGCAATCGTACAAGAAGCCAAGATCAAATAGCTACTGACCTCAACAAAAAAATGGGTAGGTTTAATGAAGCAAAAGTATTTGCCATTCAAGAGCAAACCATAGCGGTGGGTTTAGGCTCTAGAGGAAGTTTGCCTGTACAATTTATTTTGCAAAATCAGGATATAGAAAAAATGAAGGATATCATCCCCAAGTTTTTAGACGAAGCAAAAAAAGACAAAACTTTTTCTAATGTAGATGCCAATTTGAAATTTAATAAACCCGAAGTTGATATTACGGTAGATCGAATGAAGGTGAAAGATTTGGGACTCTCTTCGCAAGATGTAGCTAGTACCATACAAGCGGCTTTTAGCGGTGGAAGGTTGGCTTATTTTCTTAGAGATGGGCACCAATATTCTGTCATTGCACAAGTAGAAAGATCAGACAGAAATAAGCCCGATGATATTTCTAAATTGTATGTGCGAAACAACAAAGGGCAAAGCATACCGTTGAGTGCGGTAGTAAAATTAGAAGACAGTAGCAGCCCGCCTACATTGTTTCATTACAATCGCTATAAGTCTGCAACTATTTCCGCATCATTGGCAGAAGGTAAAACAATTGGCGATGGTATAAAAGCGATGCAAGCCATTTCCAAGAAATTGTTAGACGAAAGTTACCAAACGGCGCTCTCTGGCCCCTCTAGAGATTATGTGGAAAGTTCTTCCAATATTGCATTTGCATTTATACTGGCACTCCTACTTATTTATTTGGTGTTGGCTGCACAATTCGAAAGCTTTATAGATCCATTCACCATCATGCTCACCGTGCCATTGGCATTGGCGGGCGCTTTATTGAGCTTATGGTTGTTTGGACAAACACTCAATATTTTTTCCGAAATTGGAATGATCATGCTTATTGGACTTGTTACAAAAAATGGTATTCTTATTGTAGAGTTTGCAAATAAAAAAAGAGAGCAGGGCATGTCTAAACTGCAAGCAGTAATAGAAGCATCCAAACAACGGTTGAGACCGATATTGATGACGAGCCTTGCAACATCTTTTGGTGCACTGCCCATTGCATTGAGTTTAGGTGCATCTGCCGCTAGCCGAGTGCCATTGGGAATTGTAGTGGTAGGTGGGCTAATTTTTTCACTGGTACTTACACTCTTTGTTATACCGGCAGTGTATACATTTTTGAGTGGAAAAAATAAGCACCAACCTGCAAAAGTGGGTATATTGGATTAGAAGAATTGGGGGCTATCAACAGTATCACTTTGTTGGGCAGTTGTTCCGGCTATACGCTACAATATTTTTTGTTCTTTCAGAAACAAAAAATATTTCCGCTTCTATCCGGCATCCTTTGGCCAGTAGTTCTTTTTTCTCCAAAGGAGTCCTGCGGGCAGCATCTACCTTAGCGAAACGATAAAATTAAAGTTTATAAATTTTTAGAATGCAGAAAAAAATATTTTTACTAATAGGGTTGATGGCTACTTTTTGTTGCCATGCACAACAAGCGTTGCAGTTGCAAACAGCCATAGACCTAGCCCTTAAGAATAGCCTAGATATCACCATTGTACAAAACAATATCGAAGCGGCTAGCATCCTCAATAGCAATGGCGTAGCAGGCGGATTGCCTATTGTAACATCTACCATTAACGATAATGAACAACTAACCAGTGTAAACCAAAAATTAAACACCGGCACCATCATACAACGAAACAATGCAGCAGCCAACAATCTTAATGCAAATGTAAGTGGCAGTATATTGTTGTATAATGGAAAACGAGTGTTAGCTACAAAAAAAAGATTGGAACAGCTAGAAACACAAAGCAAGCATCGGCTCAATAGCCAAGTACAAAATATTATTGCAGATGTGAGCACGGCTTATTACGATGTAGTGCGGCAGCAACATTATATTAAAACAATCGATAAATCTATTGAAGCCTCTAACCAACAACTCAGTATTGTAAAAACAAGGCAAAGCGTAGGCTTGGCAAACAATGCCGATCTTTT
The DNA here is from genome assembly GCA_031380515.1 of Ferruginibacter sp. Lineage (GTDB taxonomy): Bacteria > Bacteroidota > Bacteroidia > Chitinophagales > Chitinophagaceae > Ferruginibacter. The sequence continues at coordinate 6,362 of JANNGD010000186.1, forward strand.
TCAGGCACAAATAGATTTGAATGCGCTGCTGCAAAGCAAAGAATCGCAACAATTAATCGTGCAACAAGCCAAAACAGCCTTGTTGCGTTTACTTACCGCTAAGCCCGATTCTGCCATTCAAATAATAGACAGCATCGTTGTAGATAAAAATATTGCTTTATCAACTGTTCAAGAAAATATAGCTAAAAACCCAGATGTAGTTGTATCAGAAGATCAAATTAAAATAAATGAATTAATTGTAAAAGAAACATCGTCGCTTCGTTACCCATCAGTGCGAGCGGTTACAGGGTATAATTTCAATAGAAACCAGGCAGCAGCAGGGCAGTTATTACTCAATCAAAACTATGGTCCTACAGCAGGCATTGCTATTGCAATACCCATTTTTAATGGAGGTGTTTTTCGCAAACAATTACAAGTGGCTAATATTGAAGTAAAGAATGCAACCGTGCAAAAGCAAATAATATTAAGAGACTACCAAGCCAGGGCTGCCAGTTTATATCAATCCTATGTATCGGGTATTAAACAATTGGAAACCGAGCAAGAAAATCACAAATTAACAGCCCAATTATTGGACTTGGTTTTACAGCGTTTTCAATTAAAACAAGCCACCATTGTAGAAGTGAAAAATGCACAACAAAGTTTTGAACAATCTGGCTTTAGGTTGGTAAATATAAATTTTGCAGCAAAGGTTGCGGAGATAGAGTTGAAGAGGTTGGGAGGGTAGGAGTGGGCAGTTGGCAGGTGGCAAGGGGCAGTTGGCAGTTGGCAGAGGACGGTTGGTAGTTGACAGTTGGTAGAATGCATTACAGCTTATTCTTTTACATTGGCAGAGAAAGCTAACACACAAGCTGGGCCTAATTTCTGCCACAGATACTTTTTTTAATTTGAAAGTATGCCGCGATGGTTTTCAAATATTAGTTAACTTACCTACCTGCGCCAGTTGGGTTGGTAATAAAATCATAAATTGGAAAAATTAATCCCTAAGATTGTAATAACAGTTTTTGTATTACTTGCCGTCTTTGGAATAGTTAACTCATTTTTTCTATCTACTAAGCAGAAAATTTATACCGTAGGTGTAATTTATGAAAAATATGAAAGTGGAAAAAGAGGGAGAACTTATTATTTCAGGTATTTTATAGATGATAAAACATTTGAAGGGAAAACAAGCGGATTAAATATTATAACTACTAATGAAAATGGTTATATCTATATTGATTTATTGAAAGATAATTATAATCAATATCATTTTATTGAATTTAATAAAGTTCCAAAATGTTTAACCTTAAAAAATATCCCAACCCATGGATGGGATAAAATCCCTGACAATCCTTGTGATTCTTTGTACAATTTACCCTAATGGCGCATAGTGTGCCGTGAATCAGTAATTAAATGAGAGTTGCCATTTAATTAAAGAATGTTGCACCCAGCCTAGTGCAGGTTTGTAAGCAACCTATCCCTTGAACGCTAGCGCTGATATGCAGTTTAGCCCTGTGCGGTGGCGTATCTGTGCGGCCCTGTTTAAAGTAAAAATTTTTTAATTCTAAACCCCTAGCCTAGCGCAGGTATCTAAGTAACCTTTCTCTTGAATCCTAGCGCTGATATGCAGCCTAGCCCTGTGTGGTGGCGTATCTGTGCGGCCCTAAATAAAGCAATAATTTTCTGCCATAGACGGTCGCATTACGCCTAACGCTCCTAATTCCTCATTCCTAATTCCTCATTCCTTTGTACGCACTTTCAACAAATGTTTTATCTGATTTGCCTTGTGCAACAATTCTTGAGGCTCGCTGCTTAAAATGGTTACATGACCCATTTTTCTGCCTGGCTTGGTTTGTTTTTTTCCATAAATATGTACAAATACATTGTCCATACCTAGCAACTCTTCCAAACCTTCGTAATGCGCATCACCCGTGTGGCCTTCTTCGCCTACAAGATTAACAATGGCTGCTGGTAAAATATGATCGGGATTGCCCAATGGATAATTGAGCAGAACCCTCCAAAGCATATCAAATTGGGAACTGTAGCAGGCTTCAATGCTGTGATGGCCACTATTGTGTACACGTGGGGCAGTTTCATTCACCCAAATATTGTCATCATAGTCTGCAAATAATTCTACTGCAAATATGCCCGGGCTCTTTAATTCTTTCACCACTTTTATTGCAACAGCTTCTGCCTTCCATTTTACTTTATCAATAATTTTTGCAGGGCTTATTTGGTAGCTCAACAAATTGAGCCTTTGGTCTACCACCATATCTACCGGGTCGTAAATAACGGTATCGCCGGTTTGGCTTACGGCAATGATGATGGACAATTCTTTTTTTATATCTACCATTTTTTCCAACACCGCTGGGGCATCAAAACCTTTTTCTACATCAGCAGATATCCTAAGAATTTCTACACCTTTGCCATCATAACCACCATTGGCAATTTTATGTACCGCAGGTAAAAAAGCCAAATGTTGTTGTAAATCAGCTTTTACATAGGTTATTACAAAATCTCCTGAGGGTACTTCAATGGATTTGTAAAATTCTTTTTGGGTTATTTTATTTTTAATAATTTTTAAGGCAGCTGCTGTAGGAAATACTTTTACCCCTTCATCTTCCAGTTTTTGTAAAGCATCCTCATTCACGTTTTCTATTTCTATGGTAAGCACATCCAAACTTTTTCCAAAATTATAAACGTCTTCAAAATTGGTAATATCTCCCTTGGTAAAATGATGGCAAAGATGGGCCGCAGGGCATGCTGCATCATTTTCCATGATAAATGTTTCTACTGGGTAGTTTGCAGCCGCTTGTAATAACATCCTTCCCAATTGTCCGCCGCCGAGTATACCAGCTTTTATCATAAAAATTATTTGGGCAAATATAAGTTGCAGCTTTTAGGAATTCAATATTTTATAAAGAGAATTATCTTTAAATTTGTACGCAATGACTCCTGATTACGCTCATAAAATTTTTACCGACAAGCGCACCAACTACAACCTATTGATGGAAGTGCTTGCTATGGATGGCATTTTATAGTGCATCGTCAATCGCTACAATAAAAGAGCCTCCCTAAATCCCTCCATAGGAGGGACTTGAAGTTCATAAATATTAAATTTTAATTAATTAAGCAGTACGTATTTTTTATATTATCATGGAAACATCAACTATTTTATCGGAAAATAATACAACTACTACAGATTTTTTGCCCTTGCAAGGCACCGATTATGTAGAATTTTATGTAGGCAATGCCAAGCAAGCAGCCCATTTTTATAAAACGGCTTTTGGCTTTCAAAGTCTTGCCTATGCAGGCCCAGAGACGGGCTCAATGGATAGGGTAAGCTATGTAGTAAGACAAAATAAACTCACATTTGTACTTACCACTGCATTGCGTGAAGACCACGAAATAGCCAAGCATGTGGCAAAGCATGGTGATGGCGTAAAAGTACTTGCGCTCATGCTGCAAGATGCAACCGACGCTTGGGAGCAAACTACCAAACGTGGCGGTAAAACTTATATGGAACCCAAAAAGCTGACTGACGATAATGGGGAAGTGGTTATGAGTGGCATACATACCTATGGGGAAACCGTACATCTTTTTATAGAAAGGAAAAATTACACAGGCGTCTTTATGCCTGGGTTTAGAAAAATGGAAAGCGTTTACAATCCTGTATCTACCGGATTGTTGTATGTAGATCATTGCGTAGGAAATGTTGGGTGGAACCAAATGAACCCTTGGGTAAAATTTTATGAAGAGGTAATGGGGTTTAAAAATATTTTAAGTTTTGATGACAACGATATATCTACTGAATACTCAGCCTTAATGAGTAAGGTAATGAGCAATGGAAACGGATTTGTAAAATTTCCTATAAATGAACCAGCTGAAGGTAAAAAGAAAAGCCAGGTAGAGGAATATTTAGACTTTTATAATGGAGAAGGTGTACAACATGTGGCCATTGCTACACACAACATTGTAGAAACCGTTACCGAACTACAAAAAAGAGGTATTGAATTTTTGAATATTCCTGCAAGTTACTATGCAGATGTGTTGGATAGGGTAGGTAAGATAGACGAAGACCTAGCTCCTTTGCAAAAGCTTGGCATATTGATAGATCGGGATGAAGAAGGCTATTTGTTACAGATTTTTAGCAAACCATTACAAGATAGACCTACACTATTTTTCGAAATTATTCAACGAAAAGGTGCCAAGAGTTTTGGGAAAGGCAATTTTAAAGCCTTATTTGAAGCTTTGGAAAGAGAACAAGATGCCAGAGGTAATTTGTAATGTAAATTTCTTGGATGTTTAATCCAGTATTTCTATTTTTATGGCTAGTTATC
>JANNGD010000244.1:0-5494 GCA_031380515.1 Ferruginibacter sp.
GGACAAAAACCGATGCAACGTATACTGGTATTGCTGGAAGTAGTTTGGGTGCATTGATAAGCACCTATGGTATTTTGAAGTATCCTAATGTATTTGGTACTGTAGGCGTTTTTTCGCCAGCATACTGGATAGCACCTGATATAGAAAAAATGGCAAAAGCAAAACAGCAGAAAAAAAGCAGCAGTAGGTTTTGGTTCTATGGTGGGGGCAAAGAAGGGTTTACGATGATGAAGGATTTGGAACGTTTTAAAAAAATAATGGACAAAAAAAATAAAGTGGTTACGGTATTACAAACCGATGTGGACGGAGCCCACAATGAAGCTGCTTGGCGAAAATGGTTTGGGGTGTTTTATGGGTGGTGGTATAGGGATTGATAAAGACTCTTTGTTTAATAGATTTATGGAATTGGTATTTTTTTTATGAGTATTACTAATGAACCAGGAATATAACGCAATAAATATTTTTAATTAACTTTAATATAATGCGAAAATATTTGGCCGTTGTAAAATTATTTTATAATATCGTTCTTTGATGCAATACGCTACTGTTTTTTTTTATTAAAGCCAAAACACTTAAGAAGTATTATTATGAGAAATTATTTCAAAATTTATTCAAATCGATTTGTTGTTTCGCTTCTATGTTGTTGTGCCTTTTTCTTTTTGCAATCTTGTAAAAAGGAACTTAGCCTTTCACCAGATTCATATTCTACTAATGATTTGACTGCTTTTCTTGCTAATAGAATAGCCATAGAGACAGTAAAGAAAGCAAAAGATTTGCAAACGGTATCTGATAATTTAGTTTTAACGAATATTGTACATGCAAAAAATATTTATGGAGATAAAGTTTTTATAGCGTCACTCAAAGATTACCTAATAAAAGATAAGGCTGGTTTTAGCAACATAACTTATAAAATGCTGTTCAAGTTAAATGCAGAGGGTATTTTTGATGCCTCTATTTATACAATTAGAACCAATATGGGACTTGAATATGTTGATAGAAATATAGCGAATATAATAAATAACGAAACGAGTGATTTTAATGGTGAAATAATTGAAAACACCATAAGAACTACATTTAAAGCTGGCTATAAGATAAGCAATGGCAAACTTACTGAGGTTACAAAATTGGAAGCTAGGAGTACTCCTAAGGAGTCTATTCAAAATAGTTTTTCTGGAACTTCCAATGATGCAGATGATGATTGTTCCTATTATTACATAGTTACAACATATGTTTATCCAAACGGACAAACAACCCAAACTTGGGATTATGCATTCTCAATATGTGGCGCATGTAATACAGGTGGGCAAACAGTATCTACAATTGTTCCAGACTGCGATGGCACAAGTAATGGGAGCGGTGGTATTGGAGAAGCTAGTGCTACTTCGGAAGGTGTTTTGGAAGAAACTGAAATTACGGGAGAAAGTTCAACAACTAGAGAAAAGATATTTAGATGGATTTGTGTACAAAGCAATAATGGTTTGTGGTATGTGAGGAGTATTGAAAAGGGTACATTTACAAAAGTATCACATCCCAATCCAGATCTACGATGGAATTATGTAACATTAGATCACGTAGGGCAATCCATTATTGGAACTTTTTATAATAATGCTCTGTCATTGGATTTACTCTATGCAGCTGCGACAGATATTGGACTCTACAATGCAAAAATGAGTCTTGGCGTAAAAGTGAATACTACTGCAACAATGACTCTGCCAAATGGTTTGTCACATACTACAACTAAAGTCGATGAATACTTTCCTTATAAAACTTGCAATGTAAATGAATAATGATTACTTAAGGATTTTTTGGGTGAGAAATATTTATTTGTTACTTTTTTTAATACCTTTTTTTAATAGCTGTGCCCAAAATCATGAAGTAGTAAAAATGTACTATGTAAGCCAAATGTCAGTGCCAGACGGTGTAGGAGGAGTAGTAAGTAGCGCCGATAGTAATGTTATCTACTATTACAAGAATTTTGTTTTGTACCAAATACCTATACAAACAGATTCTTCCATAGTAAATATAAGTGCAAAAGATATTGAATTGCTTGACACTATAGAGGCAAAGGAAACAACCTATTATAGCAAAATAAATTACTATCATGTGCTTTATGATACTTCTAGCAAGGTATTGTATTCTAATTATTATCTTAGAAATTATGTTAATTGGGTGAAAGCTTTTGATAATATAAGTGATTCTGCGTGGACAAGGGATTCCTATAGTAAAATAATAGGAGAAAGGTTTCGTTCGGCGTCTATTTTTGATACTTTACCTTCTATGTGTACGTTGGCTTCTACAAAGTATACAAAGCTAAACGATACAATGATAAGGAACTATGTTCCGCCATATAAATTATTAAAGGGTAACAGTAAAATGGTTTCTGCTAGCATGACATTTATAAGAAAGACAGGAGAGATACCCTTTTCTATTTCTAGGAAATTAGATATTATAGATAAAATGAAGCTGATTGATCTTAAATTAATTGTGAATGACGAGGATGATGAAACTAAGCTAAGAATTGGATATTCTTTAAAGATAGGAGGATTACCCTGTGATAATAACGAAAAGAAAAAGATAATAAATTTTATAGAGTCGTTTGTAAAAGCTAGAATTAAAAATTAAATAATTTATAAAAGTATTTGAGAGTGCTAACTTTAGTAAGATAGGGATTGTAAATGAATTTATTTGACAGTAATATGAGCTGTATTATAATCCTCGCTTAGATAAATGCTGAAGAGGATTTGCTGCTGACGGCCTACGCCCGATAGGAGCGGTAGCCCGCAGGGAGGAACGACCGTAGGCTACAAGCGTATAGCGGGACAAATGCTGAGAACACAACAAATGTTTGCGTTCAAAATCTTAAAACTTAAATCATATTTCTTATTTCTATTTATAAGGCAGCACAATATCGGTTTGTAATTTATATAGGTCTTTCGGTTCTTCGGATATTACAAACGGGTTACCAATATAAATTTCGTACCCATTACCCGTTTTTGTTTTGTGTTTATCTTTAAGCATTTCGGCAAGGGCTTCGTAAGCAGATTTGTTGAGTTCATTGGGCCCCCAAAAATGAGCAATAAGTGCGCTATCACTACCTGTGTTTTTTATGTACATACCCTTACCCATTTTTGCTGGAGCTTTATTTACTGGTATGCCTGCTTCAAAAAATAAGCCATTTTTTTGGGTTGTATGCCAAGCCATTGCATCTCCAACTATGGTGAGTTTATTTGCTTTTATGGCTTCGGGTAGTTTTGTATTGTAAATATTGGCCAGCTTTTGGTTCATCCCTTCTCTGGTTTTGGAACTGTCTTTCATACACAGAACCATCTTTTTTGTTTCTAAAGTATCTGCTAGATTGATGACGGGGCCTTTTTGTGAAACCACTGGCTTGCTCTTTGTTTTTTGGGATTTTTCTTCTTTTTGAGACGTGGAAGATTGCGCTGCTTTCTTTTCTTTGCAGCCTAGTGCAATAAATAACAACAATATTGCATAAAAAGTACTAGTATTCGTTTTCATGTTTCTTCATTTTGGGTAAACCAAAGTAGGCATTTTTATTTACTAAATGCAGAATCTATGTCAACTTATTTTACTTACGCACTAAATTGCAGTACTTTTGCACTTCGAAAATAGAAATATGTACAATATCACGTTTAAATTTGAACAAAAAGGACTAGTGTCAATAACGATTTCCGGGGTAGAGGGTGATCAATCAATACTTGAAGTAGCTTTAAAAAATAATATAGATCTTCATCATAATTGTGGTGGTGTATGTGCTTGTAGTACTTGCCACTTATATGTAGATAAAGGGGAAGAACTGATTGAAGAACTTACCGACAAAGAAGAAGATTTTATTGATAGGGCCATAAATCCTAGGTTAAGCTCGAGGCTTGGATGCCAATGTGTTTTGGTAGGGGAAGGGGGCGACTTGGAAGTGACACTGCCCGATCAAACACAGTTTTTGGGAGAATAAGGGCAATTTGCAAATGAGTAGATATGCAAATTTGCAAAAATGTTTACTTTGCATTTGGATATTTCTTCAAAATTTTTATTGCGCAAAGAGAAAAATTTAGTTCAATTTTAAAAAATTAGCACATTTGCACATTTGCATATTTGCACATCACAAACATTATGAGTTTTGAATTACCCATACATTGGAACGACTACGAAGACATTGCTATAAAATTATACGAGCGCTTTGGCGATGATTTTAACGAAGGCAAAATATACAGACTTCGCTTTACAGATTTACTCAATTGGGTTTTGGAGATTCCAAGCTTTGTGGGTAAAAAGGAAGAATGCAATGAAGGCCATTTGGAAATGATACAAAGTACTTGGGTATACGAGTGGCGAGATAACCAAAAGTAAATTTATATGAATGTACTTGTGCTTTTTAAAGATATAAAACTCTTTGTGCTAGATGTAGATGGTGTTCTTACCAATGGATCACTCATTTTGCTAGACAATGGCGAAATGGCAAGAACAATGAATATTAAAGATGGTTATGCGCTGCAACTTGCTATAAAAAAAGGCTACGAAATATTGGTTATTTCTGGAGGCTCCTCCAATGCAGTAAAAACCAGGCTAGAAAAACTTGCTGTAAAAAATATTTTGCTTGCAGTAAAAAATAAGAAAGAAGCATTATTGAAATTTGTATCAGCGCATAATTTCTCATGGTCGCAAGTTTTGTACATGGGCGACGACATACCTGATGTATTACCCATGCAAATGGTAGGTTTGGCTTGTGCACCTGCAGATGCTGTGCAAGAAATAAAATCAATAGCACATTATATTTCTCCTTTAGCAGGTGGAAATGGTTGTGTGAGAGATGTGATAGAAAAAGTGATGAAATTAAATGATGATTGGAATGACGATGATTTTATATCTTCGATGTAAATAAATTCTTTACTAGCACCGCCACAAAACTACATGAAACTGATAGCAGCATTTTTTAGGTTGATAAGGTGGCCAAACTTGGTATTCATTTTCCTTACACAACTGTTGTTTTACTATTGCGTTTATCTTCCATTGGTTATCAATTTACCGTCTACACATATCCTTATATTGTTTTTTATTTTAACTACTGCATCAGTGCTTATAGCTGCAGCGGGGTATATTATAAACGATTATTTTGATATTCAAATAGATATTGTAAACAAGCCCGAAAGGATAGTCATAAACAAATATATTAAACGGAGATGGGCCATTGTTTGGCATTTGGTTTTATCAGCCGTAGGCATTTTGCTCAGCCTTTATGTAGGTTATAAAACACATGAGTGGTTAATTGCAGCTATTAATTTTTTATGCGTTTTTGCCCTGCTTTTTTATTCTACTACTTTTAAGAAAAAATTATTATCTGGCAATTTAATCATAGCTGCACTTACTGCTTGGGTAATATTGGTTGTATATCTTTTTGTAGGAGCCGATTTATTTTCTATTAATGGTTGGGTGAAAAATACGCATGGTTTTAATGTCCGGAGGCTTTTTAAATTTACAT
>JANNGD010000002.1:0-7035 GCA_031380515.1 Ferruginibacter sp.
CTTAGATTTTACAGATTAGGCAGAAAAAATCTGAGTAAATCAGAAAAATCTGTGAGCAAAAAATCAACTCCATAAAGTCTTAGAGCCTATAATTTTACTGGGTGTCCCAACGCTGAAAAAAGGAAAAATAAAATGCGCTTAGATTTTACAGATTAGGCAGAAAAAATCTGCGTAAATCTGAAAAATCTGTGAGCCAAAAATCTACTCCATCAAGTCTTAGAGCCTATAATTTTACTGGGTGTCCCAACACTGAAAACATAAAATGTACTCGGACTATTTTTTTATACGGATTAGGTATTAGATTAATTCCAATCTAAAAAATCATTTCTTCGTTCATAGCCTTTCCTTGAAAAATTTCTTCAAAAATTGCTTTGTTTGTGGGGTCTTGTAATGCCTGCATGTGGCGTTGGTGGTGAAGATCGGTAGCTGTAAAAGAAGCCAAGTCTTTTTTTATGATGTATGCCGCAGCTTTTGCAACTGGCTTGCCATAGTAACCTGTAAGCGATAATAGGTTTACTTGAAGCATAAAACCAATCTCCTTTAAACGATGGTATTGTGTGAAATCGTTGTGAAAATAGGCATACCTTTCTGGGTGAGCTAAAATAGGCAAGTAGCCTTCTGTAATAATGGAGAACAACATTTGTTCGATATTATAAGGCTTCTCTACATAGGAGAATTCTGTAAGTATTATATTATCTTTTAGGGTAAGTAAAGGCGTTTGATTATTAAGTAACGCTAGAAAATAATCGTCCAGCATATATTCTGCTGCGGCATGCACTTTAAAATTTATTTGTTTTTCGGCAAGCGCTTGTTGTACATTATGAAGGGCTAATTTTATTGTTTGAGCATCGTTTCTGTACATATCTCCAATAATATGCGGCGTTGCTATGGAGCTTTTTACACCAAGTGCTATAAGTCCATTTATGAGTGTTAAAGAAGTTTCAATATCAGGAGACCCGTCATCAATACCAGGCAAAATATGTGAGTGGATATCGGTCGTTATTGGGAAATAACCCGATGAATAGAATTGTTTTTTTTTCTTAAAGATAGAAAACATTAAAATATACCAATGTTTGTACCAATATTAAATTGGTGCATTTTTATAAGAGGCTTTAATATGGAAACCATAAAAGGCATTGGGATACTGTTTACTTTCATGGCAAGGTAATCTCGCCTATTGGCTCTAAATCTTTGATTGATATTCTTATTGCTTGCACCACCTGTTCTCATATTTACAATAAGCTTAGGCAAATAATGAGAAGATATTTTGTGCTTAAATAGATAGCGAGCCATAAACTCATAATCAGCCGCAGTGTAATAATGATTTTCGTATCCGCCAAATTGTTCTATCAATGATCTTTTAATATAAAAAGTAGGGTGACCTGGCATCCAACCCATTTTAAAAAGGTTGCGAGAATATTTTTTACCTTTCCAAACCCTAAAAACCCTTCCAGACATTTCTTTATCTACATATTGAAGGTCTCCAAAAACAGAATCTACTTGTTCTTCTTCAAATGTTTGTACAATTGATTCTATAACATTTTCGGAAGCCAACATATCGTCACTATTCAATATGCCTATAATATCGCCCGTTGCTAATTTTATTCCTTTATTAATTGCATCATACATTCCCCTATCGGGCTCAGAAATCCATACAGCAAGGTTGGATTCATATTTTCTAATAATATCAACAGTGTTATCTGTTGATTTTCCATCAATTATAATATGCTCAATATTTTTATATGTCTGTTTTTGAACAGAGTCTATACAATGGGAAAGATATTTTTCGGAGTTGTAAGTTACAGTAATTAAAGAAATTTTCATAAAGAATGTTGGTTTTCTTCAAATAATTGGAATGCAAAGATAAGTACTATAAAAAAATTGCTATCAAATACTTATTCCATAACTATAACATAATATTTACGCTTTTATTATGTTCGAATCAAATTATTTTTTTTAACCTTGCTTTTTTCTAAAAGTTTAACAGTTAAATAATTCTATTACAAGACGCTAAATAACATTAAAAGTTTAATTTTTTGGATATAATTTTATCCCAACTTTGTTAATAACTTTTTTAAACCATAAAATTTCATTTATTTTTTAAGGATTATTGTTGCATCACCCTTTGCATTATTTTTTGCGCAGGATTGCCTTTGTAAATGCCATATGGTTCGGTTGGAGAGGTAAGAACAGAAGCTACTGATACAATAGAATGATTGCTGCAAACAACCCCACCACAAACGATTGACTTTGCACCAATCCAAACGCCCTCTTCTAGTATGATGGGCTTTACCATAAGATCAAAGGTTGTTTTTGTATAATCGTGATTACCACAAAGCAAGAGGGCTCCTTGCGACAAACAAACATTGTCAGCAATTTTTACTTCAGCCAGGTTGTCTATCCACACTTCTTCCCCTATCCAAATATTATTGCCCAATTGTAACAGCCATGGATATTTAATATTTACATGTGGTTTAATTAATACATTTTTACCAACTTTTGCCCCAAACAATTTTAGCAAAAACCTTTTTAAACCATAAAAAGGAAATATACCTGTCTTAAAAAAAATCAGGTTGGTATAGTGCCAAATAAAACGCTTAACGTTATTGCCTGGTTTGTACCAACTATTATTGTATGTAGCCAAATCAACTTTCAATAGACTTATGGGTTTTAATACTTTTTTCAAAAAAATACATCATGGTAAAAATAGCAGCATAGGCAATGATATTGAACCATAAATGATGATCCCAACCAAAAGGGAAATCCCATCCGTTGTTGGTTGATACCAGTACCAAACTGATGCGAACAATATTTATAAACCAAAGCAATAGTAAACCAGCAAACAACCAAGAAACTTTTTTCTGTGTTTTGGCCACGGTGGCAATTACATATGCAATCCAAAAACTCATAACACCGAAGCCGAGACATCCATATACAATTCTTACCCCCCTACCACCTACTATTTGTATTACATATTCATTTGTACGTATGGTTTCAATACCGAAAATAGACAAAAAATATTTACATGAATTTATAACTGCAGTTCGTATCCATGCGCCTACGTTTATCTGCTTTTCTACAAAAGGACTGTACAGGCCTCCATCTACCGCCAATCCAGTAATAAATTGTAAACCGTAATAACATATAACAAATACTACAAAAAAGATGATTAAAAATCGTACAAATTTTTTATTATTAAAATTCATTGTAACAATTTATCGAAAAACAATTTATTATATGCATTTGTATTTTCTTTTTTATTAAAAGCAGATTCGGCATACGTTCCTGCGCCATAAACAAACTGTAAATATGATTCATTATCCAAGTTCGCAAAAAAATTGATTGCATTACAAATTTCATCTACATCAGTTTCTACATTAATACCTGCATTTAATTCTATCAGATGGTTCCATGGGGTATAAAGGCTTGTAATTACTGGTTTTCCTGCAGAGAGTGCTTCATAAATGGAATGTCCAAAATTTTCGCTTTTGCTGGGCATAATAAAAACGTGCTGTTGTGCAAGCGTATTTTCTATATCTGTTGGCACCAGTGCTGCATGGTATTTTACCACAATGTGCTTGGGCAACTTATTTATTTGTTGCAGGCATAATTGCCAATAGGCTTCCTCTTTTATTGGCCCATAAATATTATAGGTAATGCTGGCAGTACAATTGGCCAAAGCTTTTAAAATAAGCAAATGATTTTTCATTGGGCTTATTAATGCAATAGTAGTAAGTGTTAAATAATTTTTTTTCTTAAAGAGTGGTTGTTCCTGCTTTAAAATATGGGGAAAGTTAGCTGCTACTGCTACTATTGCATCATTGCCAAATGCTGCCTTTATAAATTCTTCTTCTGCCTTATCTGTTGCATGAAAAACAATGTTTCTTTTTATTTTAAACAATTTTAGTACTTGTAAAAATAGGCGCTTTTTCCATTTTTTTTGTGTGAGAGCACCTGGATGAAGCATCCCACGTACTGACAATATCTTCTTACTTGCTTTACAAAACAACAGTGGTACAATATTAAAATGCCAAGAAAACAACCCAATGATAAAGATAGCATCAGGTTTTATTTGCTTTGTTTGTTCTACCAATATTTTTCTTGTATTTTTTCCGGATGCATACCAAACTTTTGTATGGGTATTAAATGGTACCCATTGGTCAGTTACAATATCAATAAGCGCTTCATTATTTAGATCTTTATTACTACAAAAAATCCTATACTCTACATCCTGTGTAAAACTATTTACTAAATTGGCGATGGACTGTATAGGACCTCCCGCTTTAAACGCGGGCAAAAACCAGGGTATAGAAATGAATACAATCATTCTTCCATTGGTTTTATGGGCATGCGTAAATAAGCCAATAGTCTAGGGAAGAAAAATATTTTAAGAAGGAAGAAAACAAGAAGATTAACGTAAAGTCTTCCAAACAAAAATATACTATCGGACTCAAATGCAAATAACTCTAAATAAATAGCCCCTACTACAGCAAAATTAAAAACATAATTATTGGAAGAATTTTTAATAAAGTAGAAATAACTTCTGCCATAAATAAAACCAAGTATGAGCAATGGCACAAACATACCTACATAACCAAAATCTATATAACCATCTGCAAAATAACCTAAGCTAACAGATACCCCTTTTTTTACACCAGCATAGCGAATGCCCGTATATTTAGTAGCTCTTTTTGAAGCATCGTACACTCCTTTGTTTGGATTAAGTACCCTTGGTGTAAGTACAAACGCAAGCGTAGATCCCCAATTGCTGCCATTTTGATAAGGTATCACACTAGGAACCCTTTCCATGGTTTTGGCAAGGTGATACGTATATTGAAGCCTATCGAGAAAACTTTCTAAAGAATTGGTAAAAGTATTATCCGATTGCTTTTCTGATAATTCAAGCAATTTATTAAACGCATCAGCTTTTTCAACCTGAATCGATTGGGTAGAACTTCCCTTATTCAAAAATGAACGATACTCACTTTTGATGCCTGTCCAAAAAACACCTCCAAAAAAAATAAAAACCAAGACAACAATAGCTATGATAAACTTATTAAATTTAACTACAACAAGAAAACACAAATAAAGTGCACTTATATAAAAAATAATAGTTTTAAACTCAGAAAAATAAGTATAGAATCCCATAATAAATTCCAACGCACAAAATATATAGAACTCTTTTCTTTTTCTATTTTTAAGAATACTTTGAAATCCAAATAAAAGAAATAAGAACCACTTTATATTACCCAGGCTAATAATTATTTGGGTAAGAGAGGGTATCAAGAATGCAATACCAGTTAAAGCATTCATTGCAAAAAAACCAATTATATAGGCCCTAAATGTTTTATCTATGGAAAGGCTATCAGCATGTTTTTTTAACTGGTTAAAAGAAAGGGCGGGTATTTTATTCTGGTAATAAATAATAGGAAGAAAAAGGAATAATAAACCTACAAAGGAAGCGAGAATGGCGTATTCCGTATTATCTGATCTATAATTAATATCTTTCCCAAGGTTATTGCTTTGCCATACCCCTGCAGAAATTTGAATAAAATGATAGATAAGTGTGACCACAAAAACCGCTGGCTTATGCGGTTGCAGTAGATTATAAAAAAGAATATAAAAAATAATCATTCCAGTAAACAATATTAGCCCATTGGTAAAAAACAATTGGCTAATTAAAAGCATGATTAAAATACCCTTGGTGCCTTCATCTAAATATACTTTGGCTCTCAATTATTTTTTTCGTTTTCCATTTTTATCAAATTATTTTCCAAAGCGATACAATCATTTTCATAACTATAAGATTGTATTTTACGTAAGGAGGTTTCACCCATCGTTATTGCCGCATTTTTATCGTCAATAAAATATTGCAAACATTTTTGCAAAGCATTTTTATTATTTTTTTCAAATATAAAACCATTCATATTATTTTCTACCAAATCATAAGTAGCTCCACAAGCATTGCTTGCTATAATGGCCTTGCCGGCAGCCATCGCTTCGTTTATACATAGTCCCCAAGTTTCCCCTGGCCCTTGCGACGGCAACACAAAAACATCACAACTAGAATAAACAAGTGGCATTTGCTGTTGATTTTGAAAACCTACAAACTTAATGTTTTTTTGCACTCCATATTTAGTCTTTAAAGAATTGTCCAAAGCCCCACTACCAGCAATTATTAAAAAAATGTTTGGATTCTCTAATGTTAGAAAAGCTTCTGCCAAAAAATCTGGTTGCTTTTTTAATTCCAATTTCCCAGCAAATAAAAATACCAATGCACTATCAGGAATACCCAACTGGTTCCTTAAAGATATTGATTGGTTTTTCTCATGAAGGTATCCAGCAAAGCGTTTATTATCTATTGCGTGCGGCATAAATAGAAGTGCTTCTTCTTTTATCCCATGAGCTATAAAATAGGCTTTATTCGCTACACCTGCATATAAGCCAATATCAATGTAATGGTACACAAAATTTAAAAGAACCCTTCTTATTATTTTTTTTATGCCAGGCTTCTCATCCAACAAAGTAGAATCGCCCCTAAACAATACAGGGATTTTTCCTTTGTAATATCGCATCAGTTTAAAATGGCTTTTAAAACTCCAAGCATAAACCAGTATGGCATTAGGGCTCCATGCATTAATTTCATTTATCAAATGGGGGTTATCTATCCCTTTGTAGTGATGAGAACCCGGAGATGCAGCAATGTTTTTAGAGAAACAATAATCATAGCCTTCCAACAATGGTAGATCCCACTCAACCTCTTGTCCAAACCCGGGATCAAATTTTATTCCAGTTTCAGATTGACTCCAGGTATAAAAAACTTTTGGTTCAATATTGTTGCGTTTGGCCAACATTCTAAACAATGGCGCATTGTATTGAATGGGATGAGTAGATATGATGGCTAGTTTTTGCATTAAAATTTTTCCGAAAAAACAGCGATTTCTTTTGCAGTAGAAATTCTTTCTTGCACAAAAGTAATATCGCTTATATAAATGGTATTCTTGTTAGAAAATTGATACAGTTCTGTTAGTTTAC